>JAEUPB010000080.1 GCA_016789955.1 Rubrivivax sp.
CAGCAGGTTCCCGCGCGCCACGTCGATCCCGGCCTCGTGCGCAATGGCGGTGGCCGTGGCCTGGTTGTCGCCGGTCAGCATCACCGGCGTGATGCCGAGTGCCTTGAGCGATGCCACCGCATCGCGCGACGACGGCTTGATGGTGTCGGCAACAGCGAACAAGGCGATTGGGCCTGCGTCGGAGGCCAGCAGGCTGACGGTGCGACCCGCTTCCTCGTGCGTGCGCAAGGTGGCCTCGAGCGCCGGGGAGCATTGGCCACGCTCCTCGATCAGCCGGTGGTTGCCGAGCACGTAGACGGTTCCGCCGATGTTGGCCTGGACCCCGCGACCGGCGATGGCCTTGAAGTCCTTCGCTTCGACGCTGTTGGGCCGAAAGCCCGCCGCGATGGCACGCGACACCGGATAGTCGGAGTGCCCTGCCAGCGCCGCAGCGATGTGCTCGGCGGCGGCGGCATCGTCCCCCGGACCGAGCACCTCCCAGGCCACCAGCTTGGGCTTGCCCTCGGTGATCGTGCCGGTCTTGTCCAGCGCGATGGCCTTGAGCTTGCGCGCCTCTTCCAGATAGATCCCGCCCTTGATCAGAATGCCGCGCCGCGCGGCGGCAGCCAGGCCGCTGACGATCGTCACGGGGGTCGAGATCACCAGCGCACAGGGGCAGGCGATGACCAGCAGCACCAGCGCCTTGTAGACCGCCTGCATCCAGGTCCAGCCGAGCAGCCAGGGGCCGAGCAGCGCCACGGCCAGCGCGATGACAAAGACCGCCGGCGTGTAGACGGCGGCAAAACGATCGACCAAGCCCTGCGTGGGCGCGCGCGTGCCCTGCGCCTCCTCCACCGCGTGGATGATGCGCGCGAGCGTCGAGTTCGACGCCAGTGCGTTGACCTCGAACTCGAAAGTGCCGGTCTCGTTGATCGTGCCGGCGAACACCGGGTCGCCGACCGCCTTGTCCACCGGGATGCTCTCGCCGGTCACCGGCGCCTGGTTGATGCTGGAACTGCCGGCGGATACCACGCCGTCCATCGGCACGCGCTCGCCGGGCCGCACACGCGCGACGGCGCCCAGCGCCACGGCTGCGACCGGCACGGTCGCCCAGCTGCCGTCGGCCTGCCGCACCGAGGCTTCCTCGGGCGCCATGGCCAGCAAGCCCTTGATCGCGTTGCGGGCGCGATCGACAGCACGCGCCTCGATGGCCTCCGCAATGGCGTAGAGCGCCATCACCATGGCGGCCTCTGGCCACTGGCCGATGGCGAACGCGCCCGTCACAGCCACGGTCATCAGGGCATTGATGTTCAACCGCCCACGGCGCAGCGCGGTCAGCCCCTTCTTGTAGACGTCGAACCCGGCCAGCCAGATCGCGGCGGCCGCCACGGCGAGGCCCGCGGCCTTCCAGACCTGCGTGTCCGGGGCGAAGAAGCCGAGCACCTCCGCGCCCAGGGCCAGCAGCAGGGCACCACCGAGCCGCCACGCTCCTTCCGATCCGGCGCCGTGCTCATGGTCCCCCGATTCGGGCCCCGCTTCGCTGGTCGAGCCAGCGCCCTTCTCCGACACCGGCTGCGGATCGAAGCCGGCCTTGCGGATGGCGGCCAAGGCCTGTTCGACGGACGCAAGCGGCGCGTCAATGGCCAGCGTGCGCTGACCGAGCTGAAAGCTCATCGCGCGGATGCCGGCGATGTGCTCGACCGCGCGTCGGATCTCCGACTCCTCGCTGGCACAGTCCATCGTCGGCACACGGAACCGGGCCCAACCGGCCGGTGCGGCGGCGCCCGGCGGCACTGGCGCGGCGCAGGAGGGCCCGTGGCAGGCGCCGTAGGCGTCGGCGGGCTCGCTGGCCGCGGCGGAAGAGGCATGGTTATGGGTGGTGCTCACGGGTGCCTTCCTTGACTCATGGCCGCCATTGAAAACCCTGAAGTCGGTGTAGAGTCAAGGCCCTCGATCCACCACGGACAAGACGATGCGCATCGGCGATCTGGCGGAATCGACCGGCACGGCGGTCGAGACCATCCGCTTCTACGAGCGCGAGGGCCTGATCCCCGCGGCGCAGCGCGCCGACAACAACTACCGCGTGTACACGGCTGCCCACGCTGAGCGGCTGGCGTTCATCCGCCATTGCCGCAACCTGGACATGACGCTGGACGAGATTCGGGCGCTGTTGCGGCTGCGTGATGCGCCCTCGCAGGACTGCGGCGAGGTCAACGCACTGCTCGACGAGCACATCGGGCACGTCACCCACCGCATCCACGAACTGCGGACGCTGCAAAAGGAGCTAAAGGCTCTGCGCGCAAGGTGCGGCACGCCGCATGCGATCGAGCAGTGCGGCATCCTCAACGAGCTCGATACCGCGGCCGCCCAGTCGACCTCCGCGCCGCCGCATCGCCACCTCCGCGGTACGCACTGAGCCCCTGCCGCGGCGAACATGACGAAGCTGTCATGTTCCCGTTCAACGGCTGTTGGAAAGCGGTTTCTACAGTCCCTTTCGATGCCAGCCCAGCGCGTGATCGCGCGCCGCCGGCGCCCCTCCCACATCGAAAGGACTGAACATGCAATCGACCCATCGACTCCGCACCGCTGCCCTCGTTGCCTTGGCCGTGCTTCCGCTCGCTGGCTTCGCCGCCAACGGCAACACGTTCATGAACGGCCAGTCGATCTACGGGCAGCCGGCGGCGCAGGGTGTGCCGGTGCGTGTCGTCGACCTGGCGTCCACCGACCGGCTCAACGTCGCCTACGGCGAGAGCGTGACCTTCCGCAGCGGCGCCAAGCAGTTCTCGTGGACCTTCGACGGGCTCGATCGCAGGGCCGTCGATGTGAACCAGATCGCGCCGGCAGGCTTTGCCGGGAAGCCCGTGGTCGTGTACGTCGGCCGCAACCCGTCGAATCGCCGATAAGCAGCGCTGCACAACGCTCAGACCAGTTCCTGCACCAGGCTCGCCATGGTGGGTCGGGCACGCGGAAACTGCTCGCGCACCGCGCTGCGTTCGCTGATGCCCAGCACAAGGCCGACCTGCTCCTCGTCGGCGCCGCGGTCGTACAGGCGAGCCACCACCGTGCGGCGGATCGACAGCGGTGTCGCCCACTCCAGCTCCGCGTAGCGGAACAGCTTGCGGTAGGTCTCGAGGATCGGGCGGCACAGGCAGCGCCGCCGACCCTCGGCGCCGTACTGCGTGATGCGG
>JAEUPB010000101.1 GCA_016789955.1 Rubrivivax sp.
GCCTGCGCGGCGGAGACCGCCACGCGCACGTCGTCGCTGCTGCCCAGCACCACCTGGCGCGCCACCTGCCCGGTGGCGGGGTTGTGGACGTCCTGGCGCCGCGGGCTGTTGCCGCTCATGGGCTGGCCGGCGATCCAGTGACCCACAGTGGTGGTGGCGGTGAAGGCTTCGGGGGCACCCATGGCGGACTCCTGTAGCAGCGGGCGGGGCGGGGCAGGAAGTCTAGTGTCCCCGCGGTGGTGGACACGCGCCGACCCTGGCGCCGCGGCGAGAATGCGCTGATGCCCGCACCGACCCCCACGCCCGCGACCGCGCCGGCCGCGCCGCTGAACGATGCCGACATCGAGCGGCTGCAGCAGTTGCTCGACGCCGTGCCGCCGCCGCTGGAGGCGCTGGACGTGATGGCGCTGGACGGCTACCTCTGCGGCGTGATCCTGCAGCCGCGCGCGGTGGCCGCGTCTCGCTGGCTGCCGGGCGTCACCGATGTCGATGGGCGGCCGCTGCCCGCCGGTTTCGATGCGGCCGAGCTGCACAAGCTGGCGCGCCGGCGCCACGCCGAGCTGGAGCGCGCGATCACGCGGCGCGACTGGTTCGACCCGTGGATCTTCGATGTCGAGGACGACGGCTCGCCGTCCGATGCGCTGCTGCCGTGGGTGGCCGGCTTCGCCGCCGCGCAGGACCTGTACCCCGACCTGATGGCGATCGACGACCCGGCGCTCATCGAGCCGCTGGCGCTGCTGTACCTGCACGTGCCGCGCGAAGACCTCGAGGACGCCGATGCGCTGCTCGAAGTCATCGACACGATCGAGCCGCCCACGGCGCTGACCGAGGCGGTGCAGGACCTGGTGCGTGCGGTGATGCTGATCGCCGACGTGTCGCGGCCGCGTCCGGCGCCTGGGCGCACTGACGCGCCGAAGGCGGGCACCCGGGGCGGCAAGCCGCCGTCAGGCAGCGGGCGCGGGCGCCGCTGACCGAGCGCGGCCGTTCGCGCCTCAGCCGTACAGGCGCTGCGCGTACACGGCCAGCCCGCTGGCCACGCTGGCGAAGCGGTCGCCGCGCACCACCGCCGCGCGCGGGAATCCGGCGGCGATGCGCTGCACCAACGCGCTGAGGCCGGTGGAACCGCCGGTGAAGTAGAGCGCGTCGACACGTTCGCCAGCGACGCCGGCCCGCCGCGCCGTCTCGTGCGCGGCATCGACGATGCGCTGCAGGTCGGCTTCCAGCACGGCCGCCGCGGTGGCTTCGTCGAGCGTGGCGCCCAGCGCCGCTTCGACGACGTCGAGGTCGATCGTCGCCCGCCCGTGCATCGCCACGTCGATCTTGGCCTGCTCGGCGGCCGCCGCCAGCGCATGGCCCCAGCGGTTCTCGAGCACCGCCATCAGCCGGCGATGCAGCCGCTCGTCGGCGAACCAGCTGCGCATGCCGCGCCACTCGGACAGCCGCGCCGGAACGTAGGCGGTGTTGATCAGGTGCCAGGTGGCGAGGTCGAAGTAGATGCCGCTGGGCACCTCGCGCGGGGCCTCTCCGGGGCGGGCCACGCCCAGCGCGCCGTAGCCCAGCAGCGGCAGGATCGCCGCCAGCTCCACGCGCCGGTCGAAGTCGGTGCCGGCCACGTGCACGCCGTGGCTGGCGAGGATGTCGTCCTTGCGTTCCAGCCTTGCCGCCCGCGCCGGGCCCACGCGCACCAGCGAAAAATCCGACGTGCCGCCGCCGATGTCGGCCACCAGCACGAGCTCTTCGCCGGCCACGCCGCGCTCGTGGTCCAGCGCGGCGGCGATCGGCTCGAACTGGAACGCCACCTCGGTGAAGCCGACCTGTCGCGCGGCGCGCTCCAGCGCGGCCTGCGCGGCGGTGTCTCGCTCCGGTTCGTCGTCGACGAAGTAGACCGGCCGCCCGAGCACTGCGCGCACGATCGGCCCACCGGCCTGCGCCTCGGCCAACGCCTTCAGGTGGCGCAGGTAGCCACCGATCACGTCGAGGTACTTCACGCCGCGGCCCCCGCCCACGTCGGTGGTCTGCTCCACCAGCGCGCTGCCGAGGATGCTCTTCATCGAGCGCATCAGGCGGCCGTCGAGCCCGTCGACGTAGGCCGCCACCGCCGCACGCCCGTACAGCCGCCAGGGCTCGGGGCCGTGCTCGGGCACGTCGGCGCGGTAGAAGACCGCGGTAGGCATGGTCGTGTGGCCGGGCTCGAGCTCCACCAGCCGCATCGCGCCGCCATCGGCGCCGGGCACTCCGATGGCGGAGTTGGAGGTGCCGAAGTCGATCGCGCAGTAATGGTCGCGGGGGTCGCGGGTCATGTCGCGCGGGCCGCGCGCGAAGCGCGGCGATGGCCGGGAGGGGCGCGGATTCTAGGAGTCCGCACCCGCACGAGAACTACGCCCCATCGCGCCACCTGTTCGCGGGATGGTCGGTTGTGCGCCGGAGTGAGACCGTGCCGATAACCCTTCCATCCCCACGCATCACCCGCTCGCCATGGCCACCGCCCGACCCGGTTCCCGCTTCTGGCCCTGGACCAAGCCGAGCCCGGTGCCGGTGGAGCCGGATCCCGCCGACCTGGGCACGGCCTTCGGGCTCGACATGAGCCTGCGCGAGCTCGACGACACGCCCGTGCCGCCGCCGCGCAAGGGCAGCGCCGACAGGCCGCCACCATCGCGGTAGGCACCTGCCGCAGGCACTGCAACCGGGGTCCGGGGCGGTGCCGCGGGCACGCCTCCTAGAATCCTGCGATGACCCGCGTCTCGTTCCGCCAGCAGATCCTGCGCGTGCGCGAGGACGCCATCGTCGCCTCGGTCAACCGCCTGCTCGCCGAGAAGGGCTTCGACCTGATGACGGTCGACGAGGTGGCGGCCGACGTCGGCATCGCCAAGGCCAGCCTCTACAAGCACTTCCCGTCGAAGGAAGCGCTGGCCGCCGCAGCGATGGTGCGCGTGCTCGAACAGGGCTGGGCGCGCATCGAGGCCCTCGGCGCGCAGCAGGCGCTGGCGCCGGCCGACAAGCTGCGCGAGGTGGTGCGCTGGTGCGTGGGCAAGCTGCTGGCCGGCGAGATGCCGTCGCTGCCCTCGCAGAACAGCTCGCTGCGGGCCGAACTGGTGGGCAGCATGCCGTTCATGGACCTGCTGATGCGCGTCAGCGAACGGCTGGGCGAATGGATCGTCGCGGCGCAGCAACAAGGGGCGATCGACCCCGGGCTGCCGAGCGACCTCGTGCTCTATACCGTGTTCGCCCGGGCCTGCGACCCGGTGCCGCCGGTGCTGCGCGCCACTGGCCGCCACGACGACGCCGAGATCGTCGAGTGGATCGTGGCCACCTGCTTCGGCGGCCTGGCCGCGCGCTGAGCGCCGGCGCTCAGCGCACCAGCAGCACCGGCACCTTGGTGCCGGCGACCACCTTGGTCGCCACCGAGCCCAGCAGCAGGTTCACGAGGCTGCCGTGGCCGTGCGAGCCGAGCATCACCAGGTCGTGCCGGCCCTGCTCGGCCGCCTGCACGATGACCTCGGCCGCCGGCCCCACGGGGTGCAGGAACGTGGCCTTCAGGCCGCGCTGGTTGAAGAAGGCACGGATCGGCTCGAGCACCGCCTCGGCCTCGTCGTGGTAATAGCCGTCGATCACCGACTTGTCGAGCACCGAGGCCGGGCGCGGGGGCACCGGCGGCACGGCGTGCACCACCGTGTACTCGTGGCGTTCGCCCAGCCATTCGTCGTGTGCGGCGAGATAGCCCAGCATGCGCTTGGTGTATTCGCTGCCGTCGGCGGCGACGAGGATCTTCATGGCATCTCCGCGATCGGTGGACTCGGGAGTCGGATTCTGCGCCTCGCCAGCGGGAGACCCTTGCCGGCCGTCAAACGTCGATCAGGCGCAGCGGCTCCCAGCCCACGTCCTCGCCGCGCGTGACCAGTCCGCGGGCCTGGCAGACGACACGCGTGGGCCGCTTCGCGGCCCGCTCGACGAGGTAGTCGTGGCGGCAGTGCAGGTGCCCGTGCAGCCAAGTGTCGGCACGCGGAATGAGGTCGTCGTCGGCGTTGCAGAAGCTGGCCGTTCCAGGCTGCAGGCCGTAGCGCGGGTCGGCGCTGGCCAGGCTGGGGGCGAAATGCGTGACGACCACGGTGCGCGACCAGCGGCCGCGGGGCGGCACCGCCAGCTCGGCTTCGAGCCAGCGCCGGCAGACGAGCGCCTCGTCGCGCACGGCGGCCACGTCGAAGACCTGGCCGCTCCGCCGCGCACGCATCACGTGCTGGAAGTAGCCGCCGGCACGCTCGGCGCGTTCGCGCCCGCTCTCGCCGAACGCGCCGAAGTCGCACCATCGCACGGTGCCCAGGAAGCGGATCGCGTCGCCGGCGGCATCGCGCAGCAGCGCCGTTCCGCATTCGAGCAGCGTCAGGCCGAGCCGCTCGCACAGGTCGCGGAACGCGGGCCAGGCCTCGACCAGGTCGCGGCCGTCGAACTCGTGGTTGCCGGCCACCACCAGCACCGGCACCGGCCAGTTGGCGAAGCGTTCGTAGCCGGCCCAGGTCGCGTCGATGTCACCGCCGAGCACCAGCAACTCGGCGCCGGGCGCCGGTTGCGGGTCGTGGTCTTCGCTCTCCAGGTGCAGGTCGGAGAGCAGCTGCAGCTTCAAGCCGTCAGGGCGCGGCAGCGCCTGCGGCCAGGCGCACGCTCAGTTGCTCGCGCGTGGCCGGCAGCTCGGGCGGCAGATGGTGCGCCAGCATCTGGAAGAGCTCGGCATGCAGCGCCAGTTCGCGCTGCCAGGCGTCGCGGTCGATGCCGATGACCGACGCGTACTGTTCGCGCGTGAAGGGCAGGCCTTCCCAGCGCAGGTCATCGTGGCGGGGGCTGATGCCGAACACGTTCTCCTGCCCGCCGGCGCGGCCCTCGATGCGGCCGATCATCCATTCGAGCACGCGCATGTTCTCGCCGTAGCCGGGCCACACGAACTTGCCGTCGGCGCCTTTACGGAACCAGTTGACGCAGTAGATCTTCGGCCGCGCTGCCGCCGGGATCGCCTTACCCATCGACAGCCAGTGCTGGAAGTAGTCGGCCATGTTGTAGCCGGTGAAGGGCAGCATCGCGAACGGGTCGCGGCGCACCACGCCTTGCTGGCCGGCGGCGGCGGCGGTGGTCTCGCTGCCCATCGTGGCGGCCATGTAGACGCCCTCGACCCAGTTGCGCGCCTCGGTGACCAGCGGCACGGTGGTCGAGCGGCGGCCGCCGAAGATGAAGGCGTCGATGGGCACGCCGGCGGCGTTGTCCCATTCGGCGTCGAGCACCGGGTTGTTGGTCGCCGCCACCGTGAAGCGTGCGTTCGGGTGCGCGGCAGGCCGCGGCTTGCCGCTGGCGGCCTCGGCTTGCGCGAGCTCCGGGGTCCAGTCGCGGCCCTGCCAGTCGGTCAGGTGCGCGGGCGGCTCGTCGGTCATGCCTTCCCACCACACGTCGCCTTCGTCGGTCAGCGCGACGTTGGTGAAGATCACGTCGGACTTCAGCGAGTCCATGCAGTTGGGATTGGTCTTGCGGTTGGTGCCTGGGGCCACGCCGAAGTAGCCGGCCTCCGGGTTGATCGCCACCAGCCGCCCGTCGGGGCCGGGCTTGATCCAGGCGATGTCGTCTCCGATGGTCGTGACCTTCCAGCCCGCGTAGCCCTGCGGCGGCACCAGCATCGCGAAGTTGGTCTTGCCGCAGGCGCTGGGGAACGCGGCGGCGACGTGGTACTTCTTCCCCTGCGGCGACGTGACGCCCAGCACCAGCATGTGCTCGGCCAGCCAGCCCTGGTCGCGACCCATCGTCGAGGCGATGCGCAGCGCGAAGCACTTCTTGCCCAGCAGCGCATTGCCGCCGTAGCCCGAGCCGTAGCTCCAGATCTCGCGCGTCTCGGGGTAGTGCACGATGTATTTGGTGGCATTGCACGGCCACGGCACGTCGGCCTGGCCGGCCGCCAGCGGCGCGCCCACCGTGTGCACGCAGGGCACGAACTCGCCGTGCTCGCCAAGGACGTCCAGCGCGCCGCGGCCCATGCGCGTCATCACGCGCATGCTCACGGCCACGTACGGGCTGTCGGTGAGTTCCACGCCGATGTGCGAGATGTGCGAGCCCAGCGGCCCCATCGAGAACGGCACCACGTACAGCGTGCGGCCGCGCATCGCGCCGCGGAAGAGGGCGTCGGGGCCGGTCTCCAGGCGCTGGCGCATCTCGGCCGGGTCGACCCAGTTGTTGGTCGGGCCCGCGTCTTCCTGGCGGGCGCTGCAGATGAAAGTGCGGTCTTCGACGCGCGCCACGTCGCTCGGGCTGCTGCGGGCCAGGAAGCTGCGGGGGCGCAGCGTCGGGTTCAGCGGCGTCAGCGTGCCGGCTTCGACGAGGCGGGCGGCCAGCCGGTCGTACTCGGCCTGAGAGCCGTCGCACCAGTAGACCTCGGCGGCTTCGGTGAGCGCGGCGACGCGCGCCACCCAGTCGACCAGGCGCGCATGGCGCACATAGGCGGGCACGTTCAGGCGCAGCCCTTCCATCACGGGACGATTCACGGGATCTCCAATCATGGCAATGCGAGGATGCGGAATTGGGCGAGCCTCGCCGCCGCGCTGCGCGCGATGGGGTTCGCCGAATGCCGCCGACCCTGCGTCCGACCCGCTGGAGCGACCGGTGGTGACGGGGATTCTCCGACCACTGTAATCACGCGGTAACCACCCACCTGCGGGCAATGTATGCAAGATCGGTATGGCGTGATGCTTGCCGCACGACGAGCGCGTCTGCTCGATGAGCCGCGGGCACTGGCGTGCGCCGGAAAGGGGCGCCTGCAGTCGTGGCAGCATGGGGCATGCTCGCCTATCGCCACGCCTTCCACGCCGGCAACCATGCCGACGTGCTCAAGCACATCGTGCTCGTGGCCTTGCTGCGGCACCTGAACCACAAGGAGAAGGGCTGGCGCTGCGTCGACACGCATGCCGGCGCCGGCGGCTACTCGCTGAAGTCGGGCTATGCGCACCAGGGCCGCGAACACGCCAGCGGCATCGGCCGGCTGTGGCCGCTGCGTGGGGACCCCTCGCTGCCACCGCTGCTGGCCGACTACCTGGCCCTGGTCGAGCAGTTCAACGGCTCGCCGACGCTCGGCCAGTATCCGGGCTCGCCGGCGCT
Organism: Rubrivivax sp.; assembly: GCA_016789955.1. Taxonomy (GTDB): domain Bacteria; phylum Pseudomonadota; class Gammaproteobacteria; order Burkholderiales; family Burkholderiaceae_C; genus Rubrivivax. Next base: position 7,123 of record JAEUPB010000101.1, read on the forward strand.
GGCTCGGCTGCTGCAGCGCGAGCAGGATCAGTTGCGCCTGTACGAGCTGCATCCGACCGACCACAAGATCCTCGCCTCGTACCTCGGGTCGGTTCCGGGCGCCGAGGTGAAGATGGCCGACGGCTACGCCTCCCTGAAGGCCGTGCTGCCGCCGCCGACGCGCCGCGGGCTGACGCTGATCGACCCGCCCTACGAGCTGAAGACCGACTACGCGAAGACGCTCGCCGCCTTGCGCGAAGCGCTCACTCGCTTCGCCGATGGGATCGTGCTGATCTGGATTCCGCAGCTGGCGCTGCTCGAAGCAGCGCAGTTGCCGCAGCGCCTGAAGGCCAGTGCGCAGGGGCACGCGAAGAAGGGCTGGCTGCACGCCCGGTTGACCGTGCAGGGCACCACCGATGCGCGCGGGTACGGCCTGCTCGGCAGCAGCGTGTTCGTTGCCAACCCGCCGCACACGCTGGCAGCGGCCCTGCGCAAGCTGATGCCGCTGCTCGCAGCGGAGCTGGGGCAGGACAGCGCCGCCGGCTGGGTGGTCGAGGAAGGCTGAAGACAGCCCTCATCGGACTAGTTCGCGCTGCAGCAGGCTCACCAGCGGCGTCAGAGACGCAGCGGCGGCCGAAGGCTGCAGTGCGGCCCAGCCGGCGCGTGCATCGTCCAGACGGCCCAACCGCGCGAGCGCCGTCAGCCGCACGATCTCCGCCGCCAGCGTCTGCTCGTGGCGCGGCCCCACCGTGCGCTTCAGAGTGGGCAATGCGCCCTCCACGAGCGTCAGCGCTTCTGGCGCCGCCGATGGCGTACCGACAGCCGCGACCAGCGCTGCCGCGCGCGCCGCGGCAGCGGCCTCGTACGCGTACGTGCCGGGTCGGGATTGCTGGCGCACGATGCGCAAGGCTTCGGCACTGCGGCGATCGGCCGCGGCGAAGTCGCTCCGGGCCAGGTCCAGCGGCACGACGGCCTGCAGCAGGAACGCCACCGGCGCGCTGTCCGAGCCGAACAGGAGCCGGGCCTCGGCCACCGCACGCTCGAACGTCGGCAGCGCGTCGGCCAGGCGCCCGAGGTCGCCCAGCGCGCGCGCATGCGCCACGAGCGCCTCGATGCGAGCCGGGTGCGGCGCATCGCCATGCAGCGACTGGGTGGTCGACAGCGCCTGCGCCGCCGAGACGCGCGCCGCTTCGGCGTCGCCGCGGACGCGCTGCAGGCGCGACATGACGGTGGGGATCGACACCCGCTCGGCGCTCGCCGGCGGCAGCGCCGGCACCAGTTGCGCGGCCTCGGCGAGCGCAGCGTGGGCCTGCGGCAACTCGCTGCCGTCGATCGCCAACGCGGCACGGAGCTGCAGCGCCACTGCGAGCGGCTCGGCCTCGCCCGCACCCGCGAGTCTGCGCAGCCACGGCAACAGCTCGTCCACCTTCAGCATCGACAGGTCGTGTTGCCCCCGGTAACGCAACAGCTGCGCGCCGACGAGGCGCGTCCGCAACGTCTGGGCGTGGTGCTCGCCCAGCTCGGCCGCAGCCCGCTGCGCGCCTTGCCGGGCGAGCCGCTCGGCGGAGACGTTGTCGCCGAAAGCCATCAGCCCCTCGGCCACCACGCGCATCAGTTCGGCGCGCGCATCGGGCTGCAGCGACGGGTCTGGGCGATCGAGCTGCTGCCCCGCCTGCCGCAGCAGGTCCAATGCGGTGACGGGAGGTGCCTCCCCGCCCGTGGCGGCCTGCCCCATCAGGCTGGCCATCAGCCGGTGCGTGCGCCAGCTCGCCGCGGCGGGCCGGTACGGGCTGGCATCGCGCAGCAGCGTGGTGACGAAGTCGCTCACCGAGCGGGCGCGCTCGCGTTCGAGGTCCGCCCGGTGCGCCTGCCATGCGGCTGCAGCGGCGCCGCCAAGAACACCCAGCAGCGCCACCGCCATGGCCGCAGCGCCCAGCCGATGGCGCCGCACGAATCGGCGCAGCACGTAGCCGGCGCTGTCGGGCCGTGCCAGCACGGGCCGGTGGGACAGGTGGCGCTCGATGTCCTCGGCCAGCGCCTCCACCGTGGCGTACCGTTCGGCAGGGCTCTTCTTCAGCGCCTTGCCGACGATCACGTCGAGATCGCCTTTCAGCGCACGGGCCGCCGAGCGATCGGTGACGCTGTCGCTGGGCCGTGCCACCTCCTGCGTGAGCACCGCCTCTTCGAGCGCCGCCGCCGTGCTGCGCAGCAAGCGGTAGGGCCGCTGCCCGGTGAGCATCTCGAACAGCAGGAGCCCGAGCGCGTAGACGTCCGCCCGCGTGTCCACCGGGCGCCCGGCAACCTGCTCGGGTGCGGCGTACTGCGGCGTCATCGGCCGCACGCCCTCCTGCGTCAGCGCAGCGTCGCTGGTGTCCAGCAGCTTGGCGATGCCGAAGTCCAGCAGCTTCAGCCGGCCCTCGTCGGTGACCAGCAGGTTCGACGGCTTCAGGTCACGGTGCACCACCAGATGCGCATGCGCGTGCGCCACCGCACGTGCCGCCTGCAGGAACAGCTCGAGCCTCGCCGCCAACGGCAGCGCGTGTTCGGCGCACCAACGATCGATCGGCACGCCGGCCACCACTTCCAGCGCCAGGAACGGCTGCCCGGAAGGCGTCACGCCCGCATCCAGCAGCTGCGCGATGTTCGGATGCGACAGCGCGGCCAGCACATCGCGCTCGCGTGCCAGCCGCTCGGCCAGCCGCGGTGAGCCGGCGACGCGCGGAAGCTTCAGCGCAACCGGTCGCTGCAGCGTGCCGTCGGCCCGGCGGGCGAGCCACACGGTGCCCATGCCGCCTTGCCCGAGCGGGTGCACGAGCCGGTACGGGCCGATGTCCATGCCGGGCCGGTAGGCGCCGTCGTTGTCCAGTTCCGGCAAGGCAGGTTCGGCGGAGGAACCATCGGCGAGCAACCGGCGCAGCACGGGCCTCAGCGTCTCGGCGTCGTCGCCATCCAGACGCGCCAGCCAGTCATCGCGCGCGGCCTGCGGCACCTCGAGGGCCACGTCGAGCAGCTCGCTGACGCGTGGCCACAGGCGGGCGTCGAATCCGAGTGCGGACATCGCGTCCTCGACATTCAGTCGCGCAGCACCTGCGCGAGCAGCAGGCGCGCCTTCTCCCAGGCACGGCGCACCGTGCGCTCGGAGATCTCGAGCACGCGGGCGACCTCGGCTTCGCCGAGCCCGGCGAAGAAGCGCATCTCGACCACCTGCGACAGGCGGGCATCGACCGCCTCGAGTTCGAGCAGCGCCTCGTGCACGCGCACGATCTGGTCGGCCGCCGTGGGCACGCTCTGCGCGGTGTGGTCGGTGAGCGTCACGATGCAGGCCTGCCCTCCGCGGCGCTCGGCCTGGCGGCGGCGGGCGGCGTCGACGATCACCGAGCGCATCGTGCGGCTGGCATAGGCGAGAAAGCGGCGCCCCTCTTCCGGAGCGGCGCGGGTCCCGCCCATGCGCAGGTACGCCTCGTGCACGAGTGCCGTGGTGTCCAGCAGCGTGTTGCGGCCACCGCCGCGCAGCCGGGCGCGTGCCAGCACACGCAGCCTCCGGTACACCTCGTGCGGGAACTCGCCGGCATCCTCCACGCCGCGGAGCCTACCGGCAGCGTCGCCCGGCAACCAGTGGTGGAACCCTCGCGCCGCGCCGGTGGACAATCGTGGCCCCCAGCGAGCACCCCCCACTCACCCCATGAGCGACCCGACGCCGCCGCAGGCGAGCGAGGCGAACCCCGCAGTTCCTTCCCCCACCGATGACTTGCCCGCGCCGGCGGCCGCGGGCATGCCCGTGGCCGAGCCCTCGGTCGAGCCTGCTGTCGAACCTGCGAACGCAACCGCTGTGGTCGCCGAAGTCGTCGCAACCGATGTTCCGGCGGACCCCGTGGAAGCGGCTGCCGCCCGAGGCCGCGAACCGCCGCCCACGCTGGCGCAGACCGCAGCCCGCCTGGCCGAGTACTTTCCGTCGCTGTTCGGTGGCCCCGCGCGACCGATCAAGCTGCGCATCCAGTCGGACATCCAGGAACGCGCCCCGGGCGTCTTCGGGCGCCGCGAGCTGTCGTTGTTCCTGCATCGGCACACCACCAGCACGGCCTACCTCAAGTCGATGGTCGGCCTGCGTCAGCGCTTCGATCTCGATGGCGCCCCGGCCGGCGAGGTGGCCGAGGAACATCTGGCCGCTGCCACCGTGGAACTCGAACGGCGCTGGGCCATCGTGGTGGCGCGCCGCCAGGAGCAGGCGCGCGCGCAGCGCAAAGGGCCTCCCCGTTCCGCACCGCCGGCATCGACCGACGGCACCGCCGCGCCTGCTGAGGCGCAGCGACCCGACGAGAGGCCAAGGCCGCCGCGCGGCCCCAGGCCTGCGGGCGCCGAACGCCCGCAGGGCGATCGCACGAGAGAACGCACGGACCGGCCCCGCAAGCCCGGCCGACCCGACGCGCGACCCGAAGGCCGCCAGGGGGATCAGCCGCCGCAGCCGCAGCGACCACGGCACGACCGTGGATCACCCGGTGGCCCCCGCGGCGATCGCCCCCGGCCTGAATCCCGCGGCCCCGGCCCCGTGCCGTCGGAGCAGCACCCCCACGGGCCGGCGCGGCAGGCAGCGCCCGCGGCCACCTGGACGCCGGAGGACCAGGCCCGCCGAGATCGCGCCCAGCTGCTGCGCGCGTTCGAGTCCAGTCCGCTGAGCAAGACCAACTTCTGCGTGCTCAAGCGCATCAGCGAATCCGAGCTCGATGCACAGCTGGCGCAGGCACGCGCCGAGCGCGCGGCGTGGCAGCGCGAGCACCCGCCGCAGCCGCGCCCGGCGCGCTGAGCGCACCCAACGCCCACCCGTGAACGCGGCTGCCGAAAGCGAGCTGCTGCACCGCGGGGGCGTCGGCTCGTCGTGGCGCAACCTGGGGTTGTGGCCGGCCCTGCCGGCTGACCGCGACGACTACCCAGCGGCCTGCGCGATGCTGGCCGATCGCGTGGCCGCGGCTGCCGGTCTGGCGGATGGCGACCACGTGCTGAGCCTCGGCTGTGGCCGGGGCGAGGAACTGCTGCACTGGGTGCGCGGGCATGGTGCCGGCGCCGCGGTCGGCATCGAGCAGGACGCCGGCTGCGCCCATGCCGCGCATACACTGGCTGCTGCAGCAGGGCTGGCGCCCAGCCGCATCACGGTGCTGGCGCAGTCGGCACCGCCGCTGCACAGCCGCTACGCGCCGGAACGCTTCGATGCCGTGGTGTCTGTCGATGCGGCCTACCTGCTGAGCCCGCGCGTCGACTGGCTGCTGGCCGCTCATGCATCGCTGCGACCCGGCGGGCGGCTCGCCTACACCGACCTCTCGCTGCGCGGCGCGCGGCCCGCCCGCTGGGTGCTGCGGCACCTGGCCACGGCCTGTGGCATCGATGGCGCCGACCTGGACGACGAGGCTGCGCAGACCACACGCCTGGAGGACATCGGCTTCGAGGCCGTGCAGGCCGAGCGGCTCGACGACGGCGTGCTCGGCGGTTTCGCCGGATTCGTACAACGACAAGGCGCCCGGCTGGGTGCAGACGCGCGCTCCGCGGCCTGGCGCCCTGCTGCACGCACGGCGGCGTTGATCCGCCTGGCTCGACCCTGGGGCCTGGGCTACACGCTGCTGTCGGCGCGCAAGCCGGCCTGAGTCGCGGCCACTGCGGCCGCGATGCGATCGACCACATCGCGCGCCGAGCGCACCGCGCTTTCGAGCAGCGGGATGCCGCTGGCCGCGTAGGCGCCACAGAACCAGATGCGTCGAGACGGTTGCGCCGCCAGCCGCTGGAGCCCGCTCCACGCCGCGGCGCTGCCGGCCGTGACGACCGGCTGCGCATTTCAACGATCGTAGACGCCCATTTCAGGCTGATCGTGGACGTCGTTTCAGCGTGATCGTGGACGGTCACGGAAGCGCGCGAGCGACCGGTTGGATGGTAGTGGATCGTCCACGATCGGCTTGAAGTGCTGCAG
>JAEUPB010000024.1 GCA_016789955.1 Rubrivivax sp.
GGCGTCACCGAAGAGACGACCACCGGCGTGCACCGCCTCAAGGAGATGAGCGCCAAGGGCACGCTGATGTTCCGCGCCATCAACGTCAACGACAGCGTCACGAAGAGCAAGTTCGACAACCTCTACGGCTGCCGCGAGAGCCTGGTCGACGGCATCAAGCGCGCCACCGACGTGATGGTGGCCGGCAAGATCGCCGTCGTCGCCGGTTATGGCGACGTGGGCAAGGGCAGTGCGCAGGCGCTGCGTGCGCTGTCGGCGCAGGTGTGGGTGACCGAGATCGACCCCATCAACGCGCTGCAGGCGGCGATGGAAGGCTTCCGCGTCGTGACGATGGACTGGGCCGCCGACAAGGCCGACATCTTCGTCACCGCCACCGGCAACAAGGGCGTCATCACGCACGACCACATGGCGGCGATGAAGCACAACGCCATCGTCTGCAACATCGGCCACTTCGACAACGAGATCGACATCGCGTCGATCGAGAAGTACCAGTGGGAGGAGATCAAGCCGCAGGTCGACCACGTCATCTTCCCCGACGGCAAGCGCATCATCCTGCTGGCCAAGGGGCGCCTGGTGAACCTGGGCTGCGGCACCGGTCACCCGAGCTACGTGATGAGCAGCTCGTTCGCCAACCAGACCATCGCGCAGATCGAGCTCTACACGCACAGCGACTACTACGAGGTCGGCAAGGTCTACGTGCTGCCCAAGCACCTGGACGAGAAGGTCGCGCGGCTGCAGCTGAAGACGCTGAACGCCGAGCTGACGGCGCTGTCCGAGGAGCAGGCGGCCTACATCGGCGTACCGGTGCAGGGCCCTTACAAGCCCGACAGCTACCGCTACTGACGGCCGGCGATGGGTGCCTCCGTTCCCATCAGCTTCGAGTTCTTCCCGCCGAACACCCCGGCGGGCAGCGAGAAGCTCAAGGCCGTCGTCGCCGACCTCGCCGCCGTGCGGCCGGAGTTCTACAGCGTCACCTACGGCGCCGGCGGCTCCACACGCGAGAAGACGCTGGCCACGGTGCGCGACATCGCCGCGGCCGGCCACGAGGCCGCCCCGCACCTCTCGTGCGTGGGCAGCACGCGCGAGGGCATCGCGGAGATCCTGTCGACCTACCGCGCGCAGGGCATCCGCCGCCTGGTGGCGCTGCGCGGCGACCTGCCCAGCGGCATGGCCACCGCCGGCGAGTTCCGCTTTGCCGACGAACTGGTGCGCTTCATCCGCGAGAACCAGGGCGAGGACTGGCACATCGAGGTGGCGGCCTATCCCGAGTACCACCCGCAGCAGCGCTACGCGCGGCGCGACCTCGAGCACTTCGCTGCCAAGGTCAAGGCCGGCGCGGACGCGGCGATCACGCAGTTCTTCTACAACCCCGACGCCTACTTCCACTTCGTCGACGAGGTGCGGCGGCTGGGCGTGGAGGCGCCGATCGTGGCCGGCATCATGCCGATCCACAACTACGCGAAGATCGCGCAGTTCGCGGCCCGCGACGGCATCGAGATCCCGCGCTGGGTGGCGTTGAAGATGGAAGGCTACCTCGACGACGCGGCGTCGATCCGGGCCTTCGGCATCGAGGTCGTGGCACGGCTGTGCGAGCGGCTGGCGGCCGGCGGCGCACCGGGCATCCACTTCTACACGCTCAACCAGAGCGCGCTGACGCTGGACATCTGCAGGCGCCTCGGTTGGCTGTAGCGGAAAGGCCACACTGACGTCAGGGGCACGCGCCGGGTTTGCTGCAACGCAACATCCGGCGCGACCCGCCCGGTTCAATGGGTCTTGCGGTCATGTGACCGTACCCGTCTGAATCGAGGATCGTCATGAAGAGTCACTGGATCGCCGTCGCCCTGCTGGCCGCCACGGTGCCGCCCGCGTTCGCCCAGGCGGCCGACCAGGGTGCGTGGCTGGTGCGCGGACGTGCGCTGTACCTGGACTCCGCCAACAAGGACAGCACGCCGCTCGGCCTGAGCGTCAACAACAAGCTGTTCCCCGAGGTCGACATCAGCTACTTCGTGACGCCCAACGTCGCGCTGGAACTGATCCTCACCTACCCGCAGAAGCACGACATCCGCTCCAACGGCGCCAACATCGGCACGTTGAAGCACCTGCCGCCGGTGCTCTCGGTGCAGTACCACTTCACCGGCCTGCCGGCGCGGCCGTACCTCGGCGCGGGGCTGAACTACACGCACTTCTCCAGCGTGTCGTTCGCGCCGGCGGTGGTCACGGCGCTGCACCCGACGATCGAGAAGAACAGTGTCGGCCTCGCGCTGCAGGCCGGCGTGGACGTGCCGATGGGCGGCGGCTGGCTGTTCAACGTCGACGTGAAGAAGGTCAAGCTCGAGACCGATGTGAAGTCGTCGGGCACGAAGGTCGGCACCTTCAAGGTCGACCCGCTGCTGTTCAGCGTCGGCGTCGGCAAGCGGTTCTGACGGACCCCGGGGCCGGGCGCTGCCCGGCCTCAACCGACTACAGCCCGGGTGCCTGCCAGGCCAGCCCTTCGTCGGTGAGGATGGCGTCCAGCGGCACGTCGTGCGGCTCGGGCTTGAGCCACGGCACGTAGCCGTGCGAGTAGCCCACGCCGATGGTGATGGGCCTGGGCCGCAGCGCGGCCAGCGTGCGGTCGTAGAAGCCGCCGCCGTAGCCCAGGCGCAGGCCGCCCGGGCCGTAGCCCACGCAGGGCACCAGCAGCAGCAGCGGCTCGAAGGCCTCGGTGTCCTTGGGTTTGGGGATGCCGTAGGCATCCTCCTCCATCGGGCAGCCGGGGTACCAGACGTGGAAGCGCAGCTGCTTCGACTCACGGTCGATCACGGGCAGGCCGATGCGGCGACGGTCCTCGGCCTCGCTCCAGCGGTACAGCGCCGGCAGCGCGTCGAACTCGCCCTTGATCGGCCAGTAGGCGCCGATCGTGTGCTCCGGCCGGCCTACCAGCCACACGCGCAGCACCTCCTGCAGGTGCACCGAGCGCTGGTGGCGGTCGACCATCGCCTGCCGCTCCGCCTGCAACTGGCGGCGCAGCGTCTTCTTGTCCTCGGTGGGCAGCAAGGGGAAGGGCAGCGTCATGGCGCGCGATTGTCGGGCCTGCGCGCGGCCCGCCCAGTCGCCGCCACGGCGCAGTGCTCATGCCAGGCGCCAGGCGGGCATCCAGGCCAGCACCGAAGACCAGAAGCCGGGCCGAATGGTGGGCCTTGCGGGCGGTTCCTCGAGCAGTTGCGCCTGCGCGCGCGGCCAGGCCTCGACCCACCAGCGGCTGCCGGGCGGCAGGCGCAGTTCATCGCCGGCCTCGAGCCAGATGTCGCGTGCGTCGTCGGCGCTGGCGGCGTCGGGCGTCACCCACAGGCGCCCCTGCTGCACGGTCAGCCAGCGCGCGACGGGCATCGCCGGCAGCTGTCGCACGTCGTCGGGGCCGAGTTGCCAGCGCCCATGGAGCGAGCCGGGGGATTGATTCGCATCGTGCATGACCGCGTGATTCATCGTCGAACTCCATTCCTGCAATGAGGCGGCATCTTGCTGGGGGATGACAGCCGCGTCCAATCAGTCCGAACCACCGCATTGATAATCTCCCGTCATGAATCGCTTGCCATCGCGGCCCCTCTCGCTGCAACCCCTGCGGGCCTTCGACGCGGTGGCCCGACGGCTGAACTTCCGCGCTGCGGCCGAAGATCTGCACCTGACGCAGCCAGCCATCAGCCGCCAGATCCGCGGGCTGGAGGACGAGCTGGGCATGCCGCTGTTCGTGCGCGGCACGCGGCACGTGGAGCTGACCGGCGCCGGGCAGGCACTGCTGCAGGTGGTGGTGCCATGGCTGGCACAACTCGACGCGCAGGTCCGCCAGCTGCGCGTGACGCGGCACCGCCAGCCGGTGGCGTTGACCACCTTCGCGTCGTTCGCGTCGCTGTGGTTGCTGCCGCGGCTTCAGTCCTTCCAGCAGCAGCACCCGCAGATCGACATCCGCATCTCCGCCAGCGACGCGCTGGCCGACCTCGACGACCCGGAGATCGACCTCGCGCTTCGCTACACCGACGCGGCGCCGCCCGGTGCCGAGCACCTGTTCGACGAGGTCGTCACGCCCGTGGCCAGCCCCTCGTTCGTGGCCCGTGAAGGGCTGCGAACCCCGGCCGACCTGGCCCGGTGCACGCTGCTGGAGGAGGATGACGACCGCTCCAGCGCGCGCTGGCTGCGCTGGCGCCACTTTCTCGACACCCACGCCCCGCCGGGGCTGGATCCTCGCGGCTGGCTCTACATGAACTTCACCTACCAGCAGGTGCAGGCGGCACTGGCCGGGCAGGGCGTGGCGCTGGCGCGCCTGCCGCTGGTGCGCGAGTCGCTGGAGCGTGGCGACCTGGTGGAGCCCTTCGGCATCGAACGGCGCGTGGCCTCGCCGTTCCGCTACTGGCTGGTGCGCTGGCCGGCGCGCCGCGAGCGGCCGGCGCTGGCCGCCTTCGAACGCTGGCTCGTGGATGAAGCCCGACAGACACAGTTGTCGTTGACCTCCGCCTGCGGCCCCGCCCGGCACAATTCGGCCCCATGAAGGTGATGCTGATCCGTCTGCCGATCGCGTGGTGTGCTGCGGGCCTGTTGCTCGCCGGCGGGCCGGTGGGCATGGTCGCCACAGCCCGTGCGGCCCCCGCTGCGACCGTCTCGCAGGACCGCGTGATCGTCGATGCGCGCGAGGCGCTGAAGAAGAAGGACAAGGCACGGCTGGCCGCGTTCAGGCAGGCGGCGGCCGGGCATCCGCTGGCGCAGTGGGTCGAATACTGGGAGCTGAGCAACCGCCTGGCCGACGCGCAGCAGGGCGAGCTCGACGCGTTCTACGCGCGCTGGAGCGGCACCTACGTGGAAGACCGCCTGCGCAACGACTGGCTGCTCGAACTCGGCCGCCGCCGCGACTTCGAGAACTTCGCCAAGGACCACCCCGCGTACCGCATGAACGACGACCGCGAGGTCGCCTGCTACCACCTGCTGGTGCGTCACGGCGCCGGTGACGACGTGGCCGACGCGGCGCGCGAGGCCTGGCACGCCCAGCGCGATGCCGACGACGGCTGCACGCTGCTGGCCAGCACGCTCGTGCAGGCCGGCAAGCTGCGGCCCGAGCACGTGTGGACCGAAGCGCGGCTGTCGATCGACGCCAACCGGCCGCGTGCGGCGCGTCTGGCCGCCGCGATGATCGGCAACGAGGCGGCGCAGGCCGTGAACGAGCTGATCGAGCAGCCGCTGCGCGTGCTGAAGCGGCATGAGGCCGGCGCGCTCGCGGGCGACCGTGCCGAGATCGCGGTGCTCGCGCTCATGCGCGCCGCGGCCAACGACCCCGAGTACGCCGCCGGGCAGCTGTCATCGTCGTTCTCGCGCCGGCTGCCGCCGCTGCTGGCGGCCCAGGCCTGGGCCACCGCCGGCAAGCTGGCCGCGATGAAGCAGCAACCCGAGGCCGTGGCGCACTATGCGCAGGCCTTCAAACTGCTGGGCAGCAAGGCGCCGGGGTGGAGCGACGACACGCTGGCCTGGGCCGTGCGCGCGGTGCTGCGCTCGGCTCCGCCCGTCGGCCTGGCCGGTGACCGCTGGGCCATGGTGCAGCGCGCGATCGAGGCGATGAGCGCCACCGAGCGGCGCGAGCCGGCGTGGACCTACTGGAAGGCGCGTGCGCTGCTGGCGCGCGCCAAGCCCGGCCCGGCCGGCGAGGCCGACCGGCTGAATGCCCAGTTGCTGCTCGAAGGGCTGGCCGATCACCTGGGCTTCTACGGCCAGCTCGCCGCCGAGGATCTCGGCCGCACGATCGGCCTGCCGGAGACGGCCCAGCCGCCGACCGACGCCGAGCGCACCGCCGTGCGTGCGCTGCCCGGCTTCGCGCGCGCGCTGCAGCTCATCGGGCTGAACCTGCGCAACGAAGGCGTGCGCGAGTGGAACTACACGCTGCGCGGCATGAACGACCGCGAGCTGCTCGCGTCGGCGCAACTGGCCTGCGAGCGCGAGGTGTGGGACCGCTGCATCAACACCAGCGAGCGCAGCCGCCGCGAGGTCGACATCGCGCAGCGCTACCCGACGCCGATGCGCGACGACGTGGTGGCGCGCGCGAAGGACGCCGGGCTGGACCCGGCCTACGTGTTCGGGCTGATCCGCCAGGAATCGCGCTTCGTGCCCGACCTGCGCTCGCATGTCGGCGCTTCCGGGCTGATGCAGCTGATGCCTGCCACCGCCAAGTGGACGGCCAAGCGCATCGGCGTGCCGTTCGCGCCCGATCAGATCAACGACCGCGACGTCAACCTGCAGCTCGGCACCGCCTACCTGCGCCATGTGCTCGACGACCTCGGCGGCTCGCAGGCGCTGGCCGCGGCGGCCTACAACGCCGGGCCCAGCCGGCCCAAGCGCTGGCGCGAAGGCCAGCCGCTGGAAGCCGCGGCCTGGGCCGAGGCCATCCCGTTCAACGAGACGCGCGACTACGTGAAGAAGGTGCTGGCCAACGCCACCACCTACGCGCTGATCCTGGGCACCGGCGCGCCGTCGCTGAAGGCCCGGCTGGGCGGCCTGATCGGACCCGCCGCGACGTCGCGTGACGGCGCCACCGCCACGCCGTGAGCATGACGATGCGACGCATCCTGGTGCTCGGCGGCACCGGCTTCGTGGGCCGCGCGCTGGCCGAGCGGGCCACGCGGGCCGGCGGTGACCTCCGGCTCACGGTGCCCACGCGCCGGCTGGCCCACGCGCAGCGGCTGCAGCACCTGCCGCCGGTGACCATCCTGCGCGCCGACGTGAATGACGAGCGCGCGCTCGCGCAGCTGCTGCCCGGGCACGACGCGGTGGTGAACCTGGTGGCCATCCTGCACGGCAGCGCGGCCGACTTCGACCATGTGCACGTGGCGCTGCCGCGCAAGCTGGCCGCGGCGTGCCACACGGCCGGCGTGAAGCGGCTCGTGCACGTCAGCGCGATCGGCGTGGCGACCGACGCGCCGTCGCTCTACCTGCGCAGCAAGGCCGCCGGCGAGGTGGCGCTGCAGGCCGCGGGGCTGGCGCTGACGCTGCTGCGGCCGTCGGTGATATTCGGCGCCGAAGACCGCTTCATGAACCTCTTCGCGTCGCTGCAGTCGGTGTCGCCGGTGACGCCGCTGGCCGGCGGCGACGCGCAGCTGCAACCGGTGTGGGTCGACGACGTGGCCGAGGCGATCCTGCGCTGCCTCGACGAGCCGCGCACCCTCGGCCGCACGTACGAGCTGGCCGGTCCGCGCCCGTATGCGCTGGCCGAGCTGGTGCGGCTGGCCGGGCGCTGGGCCGGGCACGAGCGGCCGGTCGTGCCGCTGCCGATGGCGGTCGGCCGGCTGCAGGCGATGGCGCTCGAATGCCTGCCCGGGCAGCCGCTGATGTCGCGCGACAACCTGCGTTCGCTGGCGGTGCCCAACGTGAAGTCGCCCGACCTGCCGGGCCTGGCCGACCTCGGCATCGAGGCGGCCGCGCTCGAGGCCATCGCGCCGGGCTACCTCGCGCCCGACGCTGGCCGCGCGCGCTTCAACCCGCTGCGGGCCCGCGCGCGGCGCGATTGACCTCGGCGGCGCCCGACGCCGCGGCGTCACGCTCGCCCTCGCGGTCGTCATCGCAGCGATGACGCATCTGCATCGCCGGCGCCCGCGCCCGCCCGTAGCATCGCGCCTCGTCCTCCCGCGGAGCCGGCATGTCGCTGCAACTGATCATCGGCAACAAGAACTACTCGTCCTGGTCCATGCGGGCCTGGGTGTTGATGACGCAGCTGCGAATGCGCTTCGAGGAGGTGTACGTGCGGCTGGACCTCGCGCCCGACTCGGCCTTTCGCCGCGAGGTGGCGCGCCACTCGCCGGCGGGCCGCGTGCCGGTACTGGTCGACGAAGGTTTCGCCGTGTGGGACACGCTGGCCATCGCCGAGTACCTGCACGACAAGTTCCCGCAGGCCGGCGTGTGGCCACGCGACTCCAAGGCCCGCGCCCGCGCGCGCAGCATCGTCGCCGAGATGCACAGCGGCTTCGGGGCGCTGCGCAGCCACTGCCCGATGAACATCGAGGCCTCGCTCCCTGAGGTCGGCGCGCGCATCCTCGCCGAGCAGCCCGCCGTCGGTGCCGACCTGACCCGCATCGACGCGATGTGGTGCGACGCGCTCACCGCGAGCGGCGGCCCGTTCCTGTTCGGCGATTTCTGCGCGGCCGATGCCTTCTACGCGCCGGTGGCGATGCGCATCCGCAGCTACCGGCTGCCGATGTCGCCGCAGGCCGCGGCCTACGTCGAGCGGCTCGCGACGGCACCGGCCGTGGCGCGCTGGATCGCCGATGCGCTCGCCGAGGCCGACTTCATCCCAGAGGACGAGCCCTACCGCACCGCGCGGTGAGCGGGCAGGCGCCGGCGATGCAGCTCTACGTCGTCGGCGGTGCGGTGCGCGACGAGCTGCTCGGCCGGCCGGCGGCCGACCGCGACTGGGTGGCCGTGGGCGCCACGCCCGAGGAGTTGCTGGCGCTGGGCTACAAGCCCGTCGGCCGCGACTTCCCGGTGTTCCTGCACCCGCAGACCGGCGAGGAGGTGGCGCTGGCGCGCACCGAACGCAAGAGCGCGCGCGGCTACCACGGCTTCACGTTCCACGCGTCGCCCGACGTGACGCTGGAGCAGGACCTGCAGCGGCGCGACCTGACCATCAACGCGATGGCGCGCGACGCGCAGGGCCGGCTCATCGATCCCTGCGGCGGCGAGCGTGACCTGCGCGCGCGCGTGCTGCGCCACGTGTCGCCGGCCTTCGCCGAGGACCCGGTGCGGCTGCTGCGCGTGGCGCGCTTCGCCGCGCGCTGGCCCGATTTCACGGTGGCGCCGGAGACGATGGCGCTGCTGCGCCAGCTGGTGGACGACGGCGAGGTCGATGCGCTGGTGGCCGAGCGCGTGTGGCAGGAGTGCTCGCGCGGGCTGATGGAGGTGCGGCCCAGCCGCATGCTGGAGCTGCTGGCTGCCTGCGGTGCGCTCCCGCGGCTGGCGCCGGGGCTGGACGCCGGCCCCGAAAGGCTGGCGCGCATCGACCGCGCCGCCGCTGCGGGCCTGTCGCTGCCGCAGCGCTATGCGCTGATGCTGCTGGGCGGGGCCGACGTGGAGGCGATCAGCGAGCGGTGGCGCGTGGACACCGCGTGCCGCGAGATGGCCGCGCTGCTCGCCCGCCTGCACGAGCGCCTGGGCCGGGCCGAGTCGTTCGATGCGGCCGCACTCGTGGCCTTGCTCGACGAGGGCGACGCGTGGCGCCGTGGCGGGCGTTTCGAAGCGCTGCTGGCAGCCACGCAATGCCTGGACCCGGCGCCGCCGCTGGAGCGGCTGCGCGCGGTTTGGCGGGCGGCCGCAGCGATCGACACCGCCGCCGTCGCGGCCGCGGCGGCGGCTCGCGGGGCCCGCGGCCCGGCGGTCGGCGAGGCCATCGTGCAGGCGCGCATCGCAGCGGTCGACGCCGCACGGCGCTGAGGAGCTATGCCAATATTGCGGCGATGAGACTCGCCGAGGGCATCCAGAAGCACGGATTCCGCAAGTGGTACGAGCGCCAGCTGCTGCGCAGCCACGCCTGCATGGCGCTCACCTTCCTCTGCGGCATCGGCGTGGTCGCTGCCTTCGAAGGCATGACCCGCTTCCGCGACTGGACCGACCAGGCCAACAACATCATCGCGGTGCTGATCTGCGCGGGCATCGGCATCTGGTCGCTGCGCCGCTACCTGTACCTGCTGAACCATGCCGAGATGGTCGCCAACCAGGCCGAGTGCGCGTCCTGCGGCACGTACGGCCGGCTGCGACTGGTGCATGCCCCCACGCGCGAAGGCGTGCACGTCTGCTGCGCCCAGTGCGACCACCGCTGGCGCATCGACGACTGAACGCGGCCGCCCGAGCGGGGTCGAGCGCGGTCCCGATCGCCCCGCCCGGCTGTCGTTTCGCACCGCGTCGCTGCGGTTCGTCACATGCGGCTCGCGGCGGGCGGCGCGCGACCGCACCATCACGCCATCGACAACTTCCACTCCCCAGGAGTGCCGCGATGAACCCGATCAAGGATGTGGTCCAGGCCGTCACGATGCCGTTCAAGGCCCTGTTCGTGATCGGCATCTGCTGGGCGGTGAACGCGATGACCTACAACGGCCGCTGGTGGGTGTGGTGGGTGGTGCTGGGCATGGGCATCGCCACGCTGGTGGCGCTGGGCCGCGGGCTGCGCACGCTGCTGCTGGGCTTCGTGCTGTGGTGGGTGGGCCGAAAGCTCTACGCGCGCTACGGCGACGCGGTGCGCGAGCGCTACGACGCCTGGGTGCGCCGCGCGAATCCCGGCTGGGCGCAGTTCGGCGACGTGGTCGGCACGATGCGCCCTGAGGGCCCGATCGTCGGCGGCACGCGCGCCCACTGATCCCCTGGCGGCGCGAGCCCTCGCGTCGCCGCCGCGGTGCCTCAGCGGCCCTGCCGGCGTTCGTCGCGCGCCCGCACCCACACCCGGTGGCCGGCCGAGTACAGCCCGGACAACAGCATCAGCGGCCACAGCGCACTGCACGACAGTACCCACAGCAGCCGCGCGGCGGGGCCGTCGTCGCGGCCCGGGGTGCCCGGGCGGGTATGGCCCTCGCTGAACAGGTGCCGGTGCGACCAGCTCGCCAGGCCGAAGCAGGCGCCGAAGCCGAAGAAGGCGAGGAAGACGATGGTCATGCGTGGCTCCCGGGGACGGACAGCCCCCGGAGCAGTATCGCGCCGCGCCGGGCTCCTGTGGGCGACCTTTGTGCTGACGTGGTCAGCGCATCGCGTGCACCGCGCGCCAATGCGGCACCGCCGTGACCAGCACCTGCCGGTCCGCCACGTCGGGCAGCGAGGCGAGCTGCTCGTCCAGCCGCGCGAGCAGCGCCTTGCGCAGCACCGTGGCGCGGGCGTCGCCGATGGCCTCGCAGGCGCGGTGGCATTCGAGCAGATCCGCGGGGGCCATCGCGCGGACGTGGGGCCGAGCGTCCTGCGAGGCGGCCTCCGCCAGCATGGCGTCGATGGCAGCCCGCGCCTCCTGGTCCATGCCGGTGGTGGCGTCCAGCGCGGCCCGCATCGCGCGCGGTCCCCAGGACTCGGCGGTCCGCCCCTGGGCGGCGTACTGATCGGCGGCCTCGGTCCATCGGGCCTGCGCGCCGGCCTTGTCGCCGCGCCGGTGCGCCAGCCGGCCCTGGATCTCGCGCACCGCGGGCAGGTCCGATGGCAGATGGGCCGTCACCATCGCATCCACGTCGTCGAGCAGCGCCTGGGCGTCGTCGAGCCGGCCGTCGTCGATCGCGATCAGCGCCAGCAGCCGCTGCGGTCCGGACCGCAGGCGCGGCATGCCGGCCTGAGCGGCCAGCACGAGCGTGCGCTCGGCGCCGTCGTGGGCCTCCTCGACACGCCCGAGCAGCCACGCGGACCGGGCCCGCTGCAAGACCAGGTTGAACCGATCGCGCAGCTGCAGGCCCGGCTCGGTCAGGCCTTGCTCCACGGCCGCCAGAACGTCCGCATGGCGGTCTTGCTGCGACAGCGCCTCCATCTGCACCACGCGCAGCTGGTGCTGGTAGCCGTCGTAGCCCATCGCCCGCCGCGGCTGGCGTGCAGCCGCCCGGGCCGCGGCGAGTCCGTCCGCGATCGACGCATCGACGGTCGCCCAATCCCGCCGCATCGTGGCCAGCCAGGCCCGCTCGCCGTGCGCCAGTGCCAGGGCGGCGGCTCCTGCCGCGTCGCACCGCGAGGCCAGCGTGATCGCATGGCGCGCCAGCCGCTCGGCCTCGTCCGGCCTGCCCTCGTGGTCGGCCACCAGCATGCGCAGCACGAGCTGGTCGGCGCGCATCGCGTCGTCGTCGCAGGTCTCGGCCCAGGCGGCCATCGCATCGGCCACGCGGCGAGCGTCCTCGGCGCGGCCCATGCGGTCGAGCAGCTCGTGCCGGTTGGCCATCAGCGCGTAGCGCCAGCGGGGGTCGGTCAGCGCGGGCTGGGCCAGCGCCCGCTCCACCGTGCGCAGCCCGTCCTCGTTGGCGTAGCGGCGATAGGCCACGAGATGCGCACGGTCCCAGCAGTCGAGCGCCTGCGCGCTGTCGCCGGCCCGCTCGTGGTGTTCGGCCGTGAGCGCGAGGAACTCGTCGGCACGCGCACCCGTGCGGCCGGCCAGCCAGCGCGCCGCGGCCGCGTGCCCGGCCAGCCGATCGGCCTTCAGCACCGTGCCGTAGGTCACCTCGTGCAGCAGCGCGTGGGCGAACTGGTGCTCGTCGGTGCCGGCGAAGGCGCTGCCAGCGCGCGGGCGCACCAGCTCGCGCCGATGCAGCGCGGGCAGGGCCGACGGTGCCGCCGAGTCCAGGGCCGCCAGCGCCTCGCTCCAGAACACCGGGCCGACGACGCTGGCCCGCTGCAGCGCCGCCAGCTCGCGCGACGGCAGCGCGTCCAGCCGCGCCTGCAGCACTGCGACCAGCGTCTCGGGCACGCGCAGCGCGGCCAGCCGCGAAGCGTCGAGCCGCCAGGGGTCGGCAGTGGCGTCGATCACGCCGTCGTCCACCAGCATGCGCACCAGCGCCTCGAGGTAGTAGGGGTTTCCCGCCGAGCGCGCGAGCAGCGGCCGCGCGAGCGCGTCGGGCACTTCCGGCAACCGGGCGAGCAGCGCATGCAGCAGCCGCTCGCCGTGCTCGGTGCCCAGCGGCGACAGCCGCAGCGACACGCTGTCGATGCCCTCGGCAGCGCGCAGCTCGTGGCCTTGTTCGATCAGCGCCGGCCGCGCCAGCGCGAGCAGCATCAGGGGCACCGCCCCGTCGTCGAGCAGCGTGCGCGCGAAGTCCAGCGAGCCGGCGTCGGCCCAATGCAGGTCGTCGAGCACGACGAGCAGCGGCTGGCGCGCCGCCATCGCGTGCAACGCGCGCTTCAGCGCGGCGTAGGCTTGCGCGCGCAGCGCCGAGGCGGGCAGGGCCTGCACGGCCGGGTCGGCGCCGAAGTCCATGCCGACGAGCTGGCCGATGCGCGGCCCGTCCTGCGCGGCCGTCTCGCCGAGCCAGGGCGCCAGGCCCTGGAGCAGGCGCTGCCGCGCCTCGGCGGCGTCGAGGTCGTCGTGGATCGCGAGCCGGCGAGCCAGGAGCTGGTGCAACAGCCCGTACGGCTGCAGCGCGAGCGACGGGTGGGCGCGCGCCTGCAGCAGCCCCGCGGCGCCTTCGTGCAGCCCGAGCGACTGCAGCAGTTCCTGGCGCAGCCGCGTCTTGCCGACTCCCGCGTCGGCGATCACCACGGCGAGCACCGGCCGGCCTTCGGCGCAACAGCGCGCATGCAGCTCGCGCAGCACACGCAATTCGTCGTCGCGGCCCACCAGCGGTGTGCGCACCCCGTCGACGCCGCGCAGCGCGGCCGGCTCCGGCCCCGTCACCACGCCCTGCACGAGCCACGTGCGCAACGGTTCGTCGACGCCCTTCACCGTGAGCGGCGGCTGCTCTTCGGCGACGAACAGCCCGCGCACCAGCGCCCAGGTGGCGTCGGACACCCGCAGCCGCCCCGCCGGGGCGCTCTGCTCCATGCGCGCCGCGACGTGCACCGCGTGGCCCATCGCCGTGCGCTCCGCTTCCACGCCGCCGCCCAGCAGCACGGCGCCGGTGTGGATCCCGACGCGCACGCGGAAGTCGGCCACGCCCAGCTCGTCGCGCACCTGCTGCGCATGGCGCGCCGCTTCGTCGAGCATCTGCAGCCCGGCGCGCACCGCCTGCTCGGCCTCGTGCTCGCGCAGCCCGCGCATGCCGAACGCGGCCTTCAGCCCGTCACCGGTGTAGCGCAGCACCTGGCCGCCCCACTGCTGCACGGCGTCTGCGAAGCCCTGCAATGCGCGGCCCAGCACCTCCATCGCCTCATCGGGCGCCACGCGGCCGAGCATGGCGGTGGAGTCGGCCACGTCGGCAAAGAGGATGCTGACCTGGCGCAGCCGCTGCGGCGCGGCGGCCGTGGACGGTTCGGCAACGGCGTGTCGGCGCAGCGCGGCCACGGCGGCGTCGATGGCCGCGTCGCCGAGTGCGGCGCGGTGGCCTTCCAGCTGCGCGATCGCGCGCTCGAGCGGCGTCTCGTCCGGGCTCGGCATCGGCCTCGTGATGGCGCGGCGGTCGCGGTCAGGCCGCGGGCTTCTTCAGCACCAGCGTCAGGATGTCGTAGCTGGCCACCAGCTCGTCGTTCTGGTTGGTCACCTGCACGTCCCAGGCCACCACGCCCTGCGGCGGCTGGCCCTTGCGCGCGGGCCGGTCGGTCTTGCGCTTGCAGGTGAGCCGCGCGCGGATCGTGTCGCCGATGCCCACCGGCTTGACGAAGCGCAGCGTGTCGAGGCCGTAGTTCGCCAGCACCGGCCCCGGCGCCGGCGAGACGAACAGCCCCGCGGCGGCCGAAAGCACGAAGTAGCCGTGCGCAATGCGCTTGCCGAACGCGCTCTCCTTCGCCGCGATCTCGTCGAAGTGCATGTAGAAGTAGTCGCCCGACAGCCCGCCGAAGGCCACGATGTCGGCCTCGCCCACCGTGCGCCGGTGCGTCAGCAGCGATTCGCCGATCTGCAGCTCGTCGTACCAGCGGCGGAAGGGGTGCATCTCGGTCTCGACGAGGGTTGCTCCGCGCGTGTACTCGCCGGTCACCGCGGTCAGCATGGTCGGCGAGCCCTGCACCGCGCAGCGCTGCAGGTAGTGGTGCACCGCGCGCAGGCCGCCCAGCTCCTCGCCGCCGCCGGCGCGGCCCGGGCCGCCGTGCTTGAGCATCGGCAGCGGCGAGCCGTGGCCGGTGGATTCGGCGGCGGCCTCGCGGTCGAGCACCAGCAGCCGGCCGTGCAGCGCGGCCATCGCCGGGATCACGCGCGCGGCCGTGGCGGGGTCGGCGGTGGCCAGTGTCGCCACCAGGCTGCCCTGGCCGCGCGCGGCCAGCGCCACCGCCTCGTCGAGGTCGTCGTAGGGCAGCAGCGTGCTCACCGGCCCGAAGGCCTCGATGTCGTGAGCGGCGCTCGCCGCGGCGTCGCGCGCCAGCAGCAGCGTGGGGCTGAAGAACGCGCCGTCGCCGGTGCCTTCGCCGCGCGGCGAGAAGCCGTCGCGCGCGCCATACACCAGCTCGGCCCCACGCGAGAGCGTCTCCACGCGCTCGGCCACGTCGCGCTGCTGCGCGGCCGAGGCCAGCGCGCCCATCTTCACGCCCTCGACCGCCGGGTCACCCACCACCACCCTGGCCAGGCGCTCGCGCAGCGCTGCGGCCACCGCGTCGATGTGCCGCCGCGGCACGATCGCGCGCCGGATCGCGGTGCACTTCTGCCCGGCCTTCACGGTCATCTCGCGCACGACCTCCTTCACGTAGAGGTCGAAGGTCTCGCTGCCGGGCTCGGCATCGGGCGCGAGGATGGCGCAGTTCAGCGAGTCGGCCTCGGCATTGAACGGGATCGAGCGCGCCAGCAGGTTGCGGTTGGCACGCAGCATCGAGGCGGTGTCGGCCGAGCCGGTGAAGGTCACCACGTCCAGTCCGTCGAGGCGATCGAGCAGGTCGCCGGTGGAACCGATCACGAGCTGCAGGCTGCCCTCGGGCAGCAGCCCCGACGCGTGCATCAACCGCACCAGCGCCTCGGTGAGGTAGCTGGTGGCGGTGGCGGGCTTGGCGATGCACGGCATGCCGGCCAGGAAGCTCGGCGCGAACTTCTCCAGCAGCCCCCACACCGGGAAGTTGAAGGCGTTGATGTGCACCGCCACGCCGCCGCGCGGCACGAGGATGTGCGTGCCGGCGAAGGCGCCGGTCTTGCCCAGCGACAGCACCGGGCCTTCGTGGATCAGGTTGCCCGAGGGCAGCTCGGCGGCGCCGGCGGAGGCGTAGGCATACAGCGTGCCGGTGCCGCCTTCGATGTCGACCCAGCCGTCGCTGCGCGTGGCGCCGGTGTGCGCCGAGACGGCGTAGAGCGCTTCCTTGTGCTCGGTGAGGTAGGCGGCCAATGCGCGCAGCCGTGCGGCGCGTGCCTGGAAGTCCAGCGCCAGCAGTGCCTTCGTGCCGGTGCGGCGCGCGTGCTGCAGCGCCTCGGCGGTGTCGAAGGTCTCGGCGTGCGTGTCGAAGACGGTACGGCCGTTGATCGCGCTCTTCAGCGCGGCGGCCGGCGTCGCGCCGACCCAGCGGCCGGCGATGTAGCTCTGAAGGACGGGAATGGTGGCGGACATGACGTGCTCCAGCGTGTGCCGGAGCGATTGTCGATGCCCGCGCGGGGGATCATGGCCGCGGCCGGTTCAGGCGCGATCGGCGGGCACCGACTGCTGGGCCAGCGTGGCCGTTTCCGGGGCCGACGTGGCCAGCGTGTCGATGCTGCCGAGCATGGCCAGCGTCAGCACGAAGGACAGGGCGATCGAGGCGAGGCGCGGGGCGAGCGGGGTGTGCATGGTGGGGTCCCTGGGGCGAGTGGCACGGTGTGCGATGGATGCACTGTGCCTGTCGGCGAAGGCCGGCGCACGGCGGTTGCGACGAGCCGCGGCCCAACGCGGATGGATCGCGTATCGCGGCGATGAACCTGCGCGGGTCTCCCGTCTTCGCAGTGCCGCGACCGGCCGGCGCCGGTGTTTCGCAGCGCTGCGAGGCGCGGCCCCGGCCACCGCGGCGTACGCCTGCGCGCACAGCCGGTTCGGTTCGCTGGCACGGCATTCGCGTAGAGGCCTGGGAGCCCGTCGGGGCAAGACGGGTGATCGGGGAACGGGATGGCGTCGAACGCAGGTCTGCGAGGTGGTGTGCTGGTGACAGCGATGTTGCTGGGCGCCTGCGGCGGGGGCGGAGGCGGCGGCCTCGGCGGTGACGCGGCGGCCGAGGCCGCCGAGGTGGTGATCAGCGGGCCGGCGGAGCTGCTGCGCGGGCGGCGCATCGAGTGGACCGTACACATGCCCGCGCAGCCGGCCGACGATCCGCCGACCGGCTACGCGATCACGCTGCCCGAGGCGACGTCGCGCATCCGCATCGACACCACCCCGTGCGCGCCGCCGGCCACCACCGGCTGCCAGCGCTGGTCGATCGAGGCCGCGCGCGACGCCGTGCCGGGCGACCACAGCTTCTTCGTGCGACCGATCGGCGTGCGGGCGCGGCTGAGCGACAAGGCGGCCACGCTGGTCGTGGTGGCGCCGGCCGAACACCACGGCCGCGCCGAGCGGGTGGCCGACGACGGCGAAACCGTGATCGTCGCGGCGCGCGCGCCGGACGGCTCCGTGCGGCTGTTCGGGCGCGGCGACAACAGCCGCGGTCAGCTCGCTTCGGGCTACGCCGCGCCCGAGTCGATCGGCTCGTCGCGCATGGCCGTGGGTCCGCGCCGCGCGCCGGACTTCATCGCGCTCCAGCATGCGGCAGCAGGGGGTGGCCCGGGGGGCTGGGAGCAGATCGTGATGTCGGCCAGCGCGGTGGTCGCGCGTCACGCCGGGCAGGTGCTGGTGTGGGGCGATGCCAGCGCGCCGTGGCTCGGCTACGCCGGCGACAGCGGTGACGCGCAGATCGTGCCGCGCGTGCTGCCTGCGTTCGATGGCGCGACGTCCATGGCCGAGCGCAGCTCCCGCGCGGCGGTGGTCAGCCCCGATGGGCACGTGATGCTTCGCGTGATCGCGGACGGGGCGCCAGCGACGAAGCGAGTGGCCACGCTCGTCGACGAACGGGAGGTGCCACTGGTGGGCTTCACGGAGGCGCTGGACACCGGAGAGGTGCTGCTGATGCGGCAGGCCTCCGGCGCCGTCTGGCGCGTGGACGCGAGGACGGGATTGCCGGCCGAACGCGTCGCCGGACTGCCGGGCGACATCGCCGCGCTTGCCGGCGCCGGCGCGCACGTCGTCGCCCGCGACGCGATCGGGCGCCTGTGGCAATGGAGCCAGCGAGGGCTTGCCACCGCTCCCGCCCCGGTCCCGGGCCTCGACGGGGTGGTCAGCCACTCGGTCGGCGACGACGGCCGCGGCTACGCGGTGCGCGTCGACGGCAGCGTCTGGTCGTGGCCGCTCGGCGGCACGCCGGTGCGTGTCCGCACGCTGGAGCATGCCCGCAGCGTCAGCGGCAACGGCTGGGTCATCACGGGCCACTGCTCGGAGGGTGACGGCGGGCTGTGGCGGATCGACGTGGCGGCCGAGCCGCAGGTCCAGCGGCAAGCGGGCTTCGGTGACGACTGCGCAGGCGCGCCCGATCCGACCACCGACCTGATCGTGCGCATCAGCGGCACGGGCAGCGTGACCAGCACGCCGGCCGGCCTGGCCTGCGGCCTCGGCGTGGCGTCGTGCGGCGCGTCGTTCCCCGCGCTCAGCACGGTGGAACTGCGGGCCTTCGGTGCCGAGGGGCGGCTGGTGCGGGCGTGGGGAGGCGACTGCGTGCCGTCGCCCACGACCCCCGGCAGCGCGACGGTCGTGATGCCGGCCGCCGATGCCGGCCGCCGCGCCGTGTGCGACGTGAGCTTCGCCGACGATCCGCCGCCGCGGCTGCGCGTGTCGATCTCCGGGCCGGGCAGCGTGCGCCTGGAGACTCCCGGCAACACCACCGTGTGCCTGCGCGGGTCCTCGGGCTCGCTCGGCGAGTGCGACCGCGGCACGAGCCCGGTGACACTGATCGCGCTGCCCGAACCCGGCGCCGTGTTCAACGCCTGGAGCGGTGCCTGCACCGGCTCGGCCGCGACGCTGGTGCATGCGGTCATCGGCGCCCAGAGCTGCACCGCGACCTTCGCGTTGGAGCCGCGGACGACGCTCGCCGTGCGCGTGGAAGGTGCCGGCAGCGTGAGCAGCGTGCCCGCGGGCATCGCCTGTGGTGCGGCCTGCACGATCACGCTGCCGGTGTCGACGCGCGTCACGCTGACCGCCGCGCCGGCCGCGGGCCAGCGTTTCGCCGGCTGGGCGGGCGACTGCAGCGGAAGCGCGCCGTCGACCGACGTGCTGCTGGCGGCCGCGCGCCTGTGCACCGCGCGCTTCGAAGCAGACGCCGCACCGCCGCCACCACCGCCCCCGAGCCTGTTGCCGGCCGGCAACCTCGTGCTGAACCCTGGCTTCGAGGGGACGGTCGGGGCCGGTGGTCTGCCCACGGTGGCCGGCGCGTGGACCGGCGACGCCACCAGCGCGTCGGCCGGCGAAGGCGGCGTGCGGCCGCGCGGCGGCGCCCGCATGCTCAAGTTCGTCGCCACCGGCCCCGACGCGAGCGCGGCGTTGGTGTCCAGCCAGCTTTGGCAGGTCGTCGACCTGTCGGCCTGGTCGGCCGAGATCGCGCGTGGCGACGTGCAGGCCGATGCCAGCGCCTGGTTCCACCGCGTGCCCGGCGGCCCCGGCACCGACCGCCGCTTCGACCTGCGCGTGCTGGCCTTCGACGGCCCGCTGTCCGAGGTGCCCGCGCGCTATGCCGCCAACGCCGCGCTGGCGGTGCAGGCGGCGGTGGTGGACACCACCGGGGCGGCGTGGCAGCAGGCGGCGCTGACGCTGCGGCTGCCGCCGGGCACGCGCCACGTGCTGGTGGAGATCTACGCGTACGAGGACGTGCGCAACGACGCGGTGCTGCCCGAGTTCGACGGGCACTACGCCGACGACGTGGCGCTGGTGCTGCGCCGTCCCTGACCCGACCCCCGCTCACACGAAGGAGGACCTGCGATGACGAACCCGTCTGCCCTTGGCTCGCCCCCACCCCCGCCCCCGTGTCGCGACCTGCGGCGGCGCGCCTGGCTCGTGCTGGCCTTGACCTCGCTGGCGGCCGGCGCCGCCGATGCTCGGCCGGGCCGCTACGGCCCCTACGCCACCGCGCGCCGCGCGCAGGAGGTGGCCGACCAGTTCCGCCGCGCCGGCTGGCGCGCGGTGTTCTTCCACGACGGCGACGGCTGGTACGTCGACGTTCGCCGTTGACCCGGCGGTACCCGGAGCCCCGAAACATGAAGCCTTCCTTGCTCACCTTCGTCGTGCTGACTGCCAGTGTGCTGCCGGCAGCGGCACAGCTCCTTGCCGTCGTGCGCATCGTCGAAGACCCGCAGCCGGCCCGCGTCGGCGCCGGGGACGACGTGATGTTCCGCGTGCGCGCCGAGATCGCCGCGCCGCATGCCATCACCCGCTACGAATGGCGCCGCAACGGCGTCGCGATCGCCGGTGCGCCGAGTGCGCCGGAGCTGACGCTGCGCGGGGTGGCCGGCGGCGACGCCGGCACGATCAGCGTGATGGTCTACAGCACGGCCATCGGCCGCCCGTCGCGCGGCGCGCGGCTGGACGTGGTGCAGAACGGGTGGGCGCTGCTGTCGGGGCGCGAGCTGTCCACGCGGGCGGCCACGCAGGCGCCGTCGCTGGTGCGCTGCGACGGTCGATGGCTCGTGGCGTGGGCGGAGAACAGCAGCGCCGTGCCGGCGGTGCCGCAGCTGCGCGTCTCGGCGCTCGAGGCCGGCGCCTGGCAGCCGATGTCCACGGCCACGCTGCCCGGCGCGGCAGGTGCCTGGGCCACCGATCCGTCGCTGCATTGCGCGTCGTTCCAGTCGCGGGAACAGGCCGCGGTGGTGTGGACCGAGGCCGCTGGTTCGGTGGCACCCAAGACGCTGCACGTCAAGCGTTTCGACGGCGCGACCTGGCAGCCTGTCGGCGCGCCGCTGGCCAGCGGACCGACAGTGGCCATCAGCCGTCCCACGCTGCGCCTGGCCGGCGAGGAGTCCGACAACGCCGGCGGCACGGCGATCGCCACGCTGTCGCTGCGCACCTACGCCAACGCCGCGCGGCTGCGCCACGAGCGCTGGGACGGCGCGCAATGGGTGTTGCTGGGTGATGCTCCCGCGCACACCGGCACGGCGCCGATGGTGCTGCCGGACACCGCCTCGCGGCCGGCGGCGCTGATGGGCCGGCGTGCGCTGGCTCCACTGCAGCTGGCCAACGTGGTGGTCGCCCCGGGCCAGAGCCGGCTGGCGGTGGTCAGCAGCCAGACCGGCTGGGCGCCGCTGGGCGACTGGCTGCGTCCGGCGTCGTCGTCGCCGGTGCAGCTCGTCGGCCTGGGCTTCGGCGCCGAGCGCAGCCTGCCCCGCGCGGTGGCGATGTGGCGCGAGGGCGGCACGACGCCGTCGCTGGTCTCGTCCACGCTGTCCGGGGCCGACTACCAGCAGGCCTTCGAGTCCGGCGGCCTGCGCTCCTGGCCGGTGTACGCCGACCCGCTGCCGCTGCCGGTGGGCTCGCTGCTGTTCGCACACGATGGCGACGCGCACCGCACCGACTGCGACTTCGGCGGGCGTTCGGGTTTCGGCGTGGCCGTCGCCGACAGCACGCAGACGCAGGTCTGGTTCCCCAACTGTCCCGGTGCGGGCAGCGGCACCGCCCGCTGGTTTCCGGTGGGCGATCCGCTGCCGCTGCGGCCGGCGGCGATGACGTTGAAGATGCAGGACCGCGAGCGGCCGCTCGTCGCGCTCGTGCAGAACGGGCGGCTCGAGGTGTGGAGGTGGGTGCTGCCGTAGGGGATTGGCCGATACTCGCCAGCCAGGCCGCGCCATGCCCGCCCCAGCACTTCACCGCGCCGCTCCCGGCTACCACGGCTCCGACGACGAGCTGGCGCGGCAGGCCGATGCCATTGACCCGGTCGACCGCATCGAGCGCGCGTGGATGCTGCGCCAGCGCGACACGCCTGCCGCGCTGGCGCTGATCGCCGAACTGCCGGCCGACCTCGACGACAGGGCCTGCGGCAGGGCCGCGCTGGTGCGGGCCGAGGCGGCCTGGCTGGCGCACCGGCTGGACGACTCGGCGCGCGAGATCGATGCCGCTCAGGCCGCGTTCGAATCCGCGATCGACCCCGTCGGCCTGGGCGATGCGGAGATGATGCGCGCCACCGTGCTCGACGCCCGCGGCGACCCGGGGCGCGACGCGGCGTTGCGCTGCGCCATGGCGCACTACAAGAGGGCCGGCGACGACCAGCGCCGCCGCCTGGCGGGCTTGTGGATGGCCTGCGGCAACGCGCCGGGCGGCGAAGACGTGATCCTGCAGGAGGCCGGCCGGACCGCGCTGCGCGAGGCGGCAGCGAGTGCGGATCCGGGGCTCGAGGCGTTCCGCTTCAGCTATGAAGGCTCGCTGGCGTGGAGCCGTGGCGACAGCTCGGCGGCATTGGGGCTGTGGCTGCGCGCGCACGATGCGGCGCTGGCCAGCGGCCAGATCGTCAGCGCGTTGACGCTCGCCGAGAACCTGGGCGTGGCGCTGTCGATCCTCGGCGACCACGAGGGGGCGATCGAGTGGGCGGAGCGGGCGCTGAAGCTCGTGGCGCCGACCGGCTGGCCGTACCGGCAGGCCTGGTGCCGCGCGCAGGCCGCCTCGGTGCTGCTGGGAGCCGGCCGCGCCGCGCCGGCGCGCGAGCTGCTGCGCGAGGCGTGGCCGGTGGTGCAGCGCGAAGGAGCCTCGCGCAACGCGCTGCTCGCGCGCATGGCGATGGCCGAGGCCTGCCTCGAGCTAGGCGAGCCCGCCGAGGCGCTGCGGCAGTGCGACGAGGCGCTGGACGAGACCGCTGGCGACGATCCGGCCGATGTCGTCTGCGGCCTGCTGCGCTTCCGCGCACTGGCGCTGTCGGCGCTCGACCTCGTCGAGCCGGCGCTGGGGGGCGCCGCGCGCGCGCTGGCGATCGCGCAACGGGCCGGCCTGGCTGATCGCGCGGTGAGCATCCGGCACGCGCTCGCCCGCATCGCGCTGCGCCACGCGCTGCCGGCGCCGCCGGGCTCGCCGCACGCCAGCGCCGCCGTGCACCACCTGCACGACGCGCTCGCCGCCGCGGCCCGCATCGAGGGCTATGCGGTGCCGCCGGCCTGGTGGACCGAGCTGTCGCAGGCGCACGAGGCGGCCGGCGAGCTGGCGCAGGCGCTGGCCGCGCAGCGCGAGGCCGCCGCCGCCACCGAGCGCATGCACACGCGCCGCGCCGAGGCGATGGCCAGCCTGATGCTGGTGCGCCAGCAGACCGAGCGCGCGCTGGCCGAGGCGGCGCACCAGCGCATGCGCGCCGAGCTGCTGCAGGCGCAGGCCGAGCGCGACCAGGCGCGGGCCGAGGCGATGCTGGTGCACGCCGGCAAGATGGTCGCGCTGGGCCGCATCGCCAGCGGCGCGGCGCACGAGATGGCGCACCCGGTGGGCGCGATCGGGCTGCTGGCCGAGACGCTGGCGGCCACGCTGGACCGCGCGGCGGAGGGGCCGGCGCACGCGGCGCTGCCGGGCCACGCGCGCGAGGCGGCGCACACGCTGGTGGCCGAATCGCAGCGGCTGCACCGTTTCGTCGCGCGGCTGCGCGACGTGGCGCGCGCCGAGCCGCCGCGGCTGGCGCTGCACGCGCTGGACGATGCGCTGGCCGCCGCGCAGGTGCTGCATGCACCGTGCCTGGCGGCCGAGCGCGTGCGGCTGGAACGCTCGGTGCCGGCGGGTGTGTGGGTGCAGGCCGACGTGCAGCGGCTGGCGCTGGCGCTGGCCAACCTGGTGATCAACGCCGCCGAGGCGATGGCCGGGTTGCCCGACGAGCGGCGCGTGGTCACGTTGAGCGGCGAGGCCGATGCGACCACGGTGCGGCTGCATGTCGACGACCTCGGTCCCGGCATCCCCGAGGCGCTGCGCCCGCACCTGTTCGAGCCGTTCCGCACCACCAAGCCCGCCGGGCTGGGCCTGGGGCTGGCGCTGTCGGCCGAATCGCTGCGCGCGATGCACGGGCTGCTGGAGGCCGGCACCCGCCAAGGCGGCGGCGCCCGCTTCACGATCACGCTGCCGCGCCAGGATCCTCCCGCCGCAGCCCGTGCTGCTTGAGCTTGCGGTAGAGCGTGGCCACCGACAGGCCCAGTTCGGCGGCCGCTGCGTCGACGCGGCCGTCGTGCCGGCCCAGCGCGTCGCCCACGAGCACCGCCTCCACGGCATCCAGGCTCTGCTGCAGCGTGCGCGGCGTGTCGCTGCCGGCGCCGGGCAGCGCCGGCAGCCCGAGCACGTGGCGCTCGGCGGCAACCTTCAGCTCGCGCACGTTGCCCGGCCACGGATGGGCCAGCAGCCGCTCGAGGAGCCCGCCGTCGGCCGCCGGTGCCTCGCGCCCGAAGCGCAGCACGGCCGCGGCGCGGAAGTGCTCGAACAGCAGCGGCACGTCGGCCGGCCGCTCGCGCAGCGGCGGCAGCGAGAGCACCACCGTGGCCAGCCGCCAGTAGAGATCGCTGCGGAAGCCGCCACGGGTCGGCGTGCCGGGCGCGGCGCCAGACTCGCGCAGGTCGGCATGCGTGGCCGCCACCACGCGCACGTCCACCGCCCGCGGCGTGTTCGAGCCGACGCGCGTGACCTCGCGCTGCTGCAGCACGCGCAGCAGCTTGGGCTGCTGCGACGGCGGCAGCGCGTCGATCTCGTCGAGGAACAGCGTGCCGCCGTCGGCGTGCTCGATCTGCCCGACGCGCGTGCGCGCGGCCCCGGTGTAGGCCCCCGCCTCGTGGCCGAACAGTTCGCTCTCGAACAGGGCCTCGGGCACGGCCGCGCAGTTCAGCGCGACGAACGGGCCGCGCCGGCCGCTGAAGTCGTGCAGCGCGCGCGCCGCCAGTTCCTTGCCGGTGCCGGTCTCGCCGACGAGCATCACGTCCACCGGCGTCGGCGCGATGCGCAGCAGCGTCTCGCGCAGCGTGCGCATCGCTTCGCTCTGCCCGGCCAGCACCGAGGCCAGCCCGGCACTGGCGGAGAGCCCTGCGCGCAGCCGCGCGTAGTCGCGCGCGAGGCGCCGCTGCTGCACTGCGCGCCGCACCAGCGTGAGCAGCCGCTCGCGGGCGAAGGGCTTCTCCAGGAAGTCGTATGCACCCTGCCGGATCGCCTGCACGGCCGTCGCGATGTCCGCCAGGCCGCTGATCAGCACCACGGGCAACTCGGGATCGGCACGGCGCACGTGGTCGAGCACGGCGAGGCCGTCGAGGTCCGGCAAGCGCAGGTCGACCAGCACCACGTCGGGGTCGGTGGCCGCCAGCGCGGCGATCGCCGGGCGCGCCGCGGCGTGCTCGCGAACCTCGTGGCCATCGGACTCCAGCGCCAGCCGCACGCCCACGCGGAAGCCGTCGTCGTCGTCGACCAGCAGCACACGCGCGGCGGTGGGGTCCATGGGGGCATCGTCGCACAGCGCAGGCGCCGCCTCACCCCCGACGATCGCATCAGGTCACCGGCGCCGCCTGATCCACGTCAGGCCCAGCAGAGCCGTCCCCAGCAGGGCCGGCGTGGCCGGCAGAGGGATCGGCGCGAGATCGACGATGCCGATGCCGCTGGTCAGGCCGAACGGGAAGAAGAACTCCTCCTCGAAGGCGCAGGAGACCTCCGGCCGCACCGCGATGTACTCGCAGTGGTTCGCAGGCACCCGCAGCATCGATTGGGCGATCGGAAACTCGTCGAACAGGCCCTGATCAAACCCCTCGGCGAACGGCCGGGAGTAGTAGGCGAGGCTGAAGTCGATGCTGACGCTGCCGTCGTCGTTGATCGTCCGATTGCCGCCCCAGTCGACCGTGATGAAGTCGCTGGTGACGTCGCCGGACTGAGTCAGGACCAGGGCGTACTTGCCCTCGAAGAAGTCGCAGTGGATGGTGCCCCACGTGGTGCACCGGCCAGAGACTTCGGCAGTTGTGGGCGTGTAGGCCGACCGCAGCACGTCGAGGGTGAAGTTGGGGAACCCCGTGCCGACCTGACCGAGCACGTGGAACTCGACATCACGGCCGCCGCCCGGTTCGACGAAGACCGGCAGGATCTCCGTCGCCTGTGCGCCCTGGGTGAGGGCGACCAGCATCAGGGCACACCCATGACGCAGGAAGGAACGCAAGCATCGCGCGAGCATCTCGGTCTCCCGGTGGCCGAAACCTGCCGCTCGCGCCTTCGCGGGCGACGCACGCCCCGGCTGCAACCAGTGGAGCACCTTCGGCCGGACCCGGCAATCTCGTCCGCGGGCCGATGTTGATCCGCGTCAAGATCCTCCGACGATCAACCTCCCGTTGCCTGCAGCGGGTCTGGCCCGCTGCGGCAGCGCAGTTCGACGAACGTGCGCATCCATCCGGCTTGCGCCGCCACCCGCTGCGCCAGGTCGGCGCGGCCCGGCGTCTCCACGCAGGCCGCCACGGCCGCGCCCTGCGCCGATAGCCACGACTCCAGCGAACCATCGTGGTGGTTGAGCACGACACCGTCGTGCACAGCCTGCCCGTCGACGACACCGTCGGGGTGCACCCTGAAGTGGCGCGCACCGGCGGCCACCAGCGCGCGGCTGAACGGGCCCGGCGCGGCACCGGGCTCGAACGCGTAGACGTAGCAGAACGAGCGCGTCAGGTCCTCGTGGCAGGCCAGGGCGCCGTCGCGCGATGCGGCGATCAAAAGCGCCTCGTGCGCCAGCAGCACGCGCCCTTCGGCCGAGGGCGCGTGCTCGCCGGCATGCGGGCCGTAGCCGCGGTTCGGGTTCTCGCCGAGCGAGTTCAGCCGCGTGTCGGCCGCGAAGCCGGTGGCGTTGACCATCGGCAGCAGCGCGAGGTGCGCACGGTCGAGCAATGCCTCGTCGGCATCGCGCAGGAAGGCCAGCAGCCCCCAGGGGCCGGCGATCTCGTTGCCGTGCAGCGCGGTGGCGATCAGCAGCCGCGGCGCGTCGGCGTGCGCGGCATTGCGCTGCAGCAGTTCCAGCGGTTCGCCCAGCGGCGCGCCGAGTGTCGTGCGTCGCCAGCCGCCGGCCTCGACGAGCACCTGCAGCCGTCGGCGCCAGTCGTGCAGGTCGTTGGCCATGCGCCGCCCTGTCAGCCGCGCCGCGACTCCAGCGGGTAGGCCGGATCGGAGTAGCCCGGCGTGGACGGATGCCCGCGCGCGACCAGGCTGTCGACCAGCGCCTCGTCGGCATCGTCGTAGTCGAACGACACCGCTCCCGCGTAGCCCTGCCACTGCGCCAGCGTGCGCGGGCCGGCGATGACCGAGCTCACCGCGCGGTGCGCCAGCACCCAGGCGGTGGCGAACTGCGCGAGCGTGACGCCGCGCTTCTCGGCGTGCGCCTGCAGCGTCTGCGCGATGGCGAGCGACTCGGGCCGGAACTCGGTCTGCATCATGCGCTTGTCGTTGCGGCCGGCGCGGGTGTCGGCCGGCGGTGCCTCGCCGGGCCGGTACTTGCCGGTGAGCACGCCACGCGCGATCGGGCTGTACGGCACCACGCCGATGCCGTGGTGGCGGCAGGCCGGCAGGATCTCGACCTCGGGCATGCGGTTCAGCAGGTTGTAGTACGGCTGACAGGCCACCGGCTGCGGCATGCCGAGCTGCCGCGCCGCGTGCACCACCTCGGCGATGCGCCAGCCGCGGAAGTTCGACAGCGCCCAGTAGCGGATCTTGCCGTCGCGCAGCATCTGCTCGATGGCGCGCAGCGGCTCCTCGAGGTCCATGCCGTCCACGTCGCGGTGCAGGTAGTACAGGTCGACATGGTCGGTCTCCAGGCGCTGCAGGCTGGCCTCGATCGCGCGCAGCATCCACTTGCGCGAGTAGTGGCGCTCGTTGCGCTCGCTGCTCATCGCATTGCCCATCTTGGTGGCCAGCACCCAGCGGTGGCGGTCGCCGCGGATCAGCGGCGCGAGCATGCGTTCCGACTCGCCGTTCGTGTACACGTCGGCGGTGTCGATGAAGTTGGCCCCTGCGGCGCGAGCGTCGTCGACGATCCGCGCGGCTTCGGCGGCATCGGTCTGGTCGGCGAACATCATCGTGCCCAGGCACAGCCGCGAGACCTCGAGCGGGCTGCGGCCCAGCGGCGCGTAGCGCATCGTCGTCATCACGCCACCCCCGCGCTCGGCCGTGCGGCCATGCGGTCGCGCCAGGCCGCGAGGTGCGCGTACCCGGCCTCGGCGAGCTTGAACTTCATCAGGCCGCGCGCGAACTCGACGGCGCAGAACGCGGTGATGTCGGCGATCGTGAACCGCTCGCCGGCCATCCACGGCTGGCGCGACAGGCGCTCGTCGAAGATCGCGGCCATCTCGCGCGCCAGCACGCGCTGCTTCTCCGCAAACGCCGGCACCTGCTCGCCTTCGAGCACCGCCAGCCCCGGATGGCCGTGGCGGATCCACATCGCCAGCGGGCTCATCAGGTAGTGCTCGCACTGGCGGTCGGCCATCTCGATGAAGGCGCGCTCGGTGGCGTCGGTGCCCATCAGGTTGGGCTCGGGGTGCAGGCCCTCGAGGTAGGTGCAGATCGCGCGTGTCTCCGAGAGCCAGCGGCCGTCGTCGAGCTCCAGCACCGGCACGCGGGCGAACGGGCTGCGTGCCAGCGCCTCGGGCGTACGGTGCTGCTGTTCGTTGAGCACCAGGTTCTCGATGGCGATGCCGCCGATGCCCTTCTCGGCCATGAACATCAGCACGCGGCGGGGGTTGGGGGCGCGGTGCGCGGAGAGCAGTTTCATCGTCGGATGCGGTGGCAGGAGGTGATGCGGGGCGAGGAGGCTACTCGGCCTTCGCGCCGGAGTCCTTGACGACCTTGGCCCACTTGACGATCTCGGCCGCCTGGTACTTCGCCAGTTCCTCCGGACTCGAGATCCAGGGCTCCAGGCCCAGCGTCTTCAACTTCTCGGCCACGTCGGGAAGCTTGAAGATGCGCTGGATCTCGCCGTTGATCTTCAGGGCGATGTCGCGCGGCGTGTTCGCGGGCGCGAACACCGCGAACCACGTGGTGGCCTCGAAGCCGGGTACGGTCTCGGCGACGGTGGGGATCTCGGGCGCGCTGGACGAACGCTTCGCGGTGGTCACGGCGATCGCGCGGATCTTGCCTTCGCGCGCCATCGGCAGCGCCGACGGCATGTTGTCGAACATCAGTTGGATCTGCCCGCCGACGATGTCGGGGATCGCGAACTGCCGGCCCTTGTACGGCACGTGCGTCATCTGCGTGCCGGTCAGCGACTTGAACAGTTCGCCCGACACGTGCACCGAGGTGCCGATGCCCGGCGAGCCGAACGACAGCTTGTTCGGGTTGGCCTTCATGTACGCGATCAGCTCGGCCACGTTCTTCGCCGGCACGTCGTTGTTGACGACGAGCAGGTTCGGCGCATTGGCGATGTGCGCCACCGGCGTGAAGTCGCGCACCATGTCGTACGGCATGCGGCTGTACAGCGCGCCATTGATCGAATGCGTGCCCACGGTGGCCATCACCAGCGTGTAGCCGTCGGGCGCGCTCTTGGCCACGAAGTCGGCGCCGATGTTGCCGCCGGCACCGGGCTTGTTGTCCACGACCACGGTCTGGCCGAGGCCCCATTTGTCGCTGATCAGCCGCGCCAGGATGTCGGGCGCGCCCCCGCTGGGGAAGGTCACCACCAGCCGCACCGGCTTGCTGGGGTAGTTCTGCGCCTGGGCCTGCACCGGCCCGGCAAGCAGGAACGACAGCGAGATCGACAGCGCAAGCGCTGCCCGCAGACGGTGCCACATCGATCAGTCTCCTTGGGGATGTCGTGCCCCGAATGTTGCCGCAACGCCCGGGCCCCGAGGCCGCCGTGCGGGCATGGCTTACCCGCGGCCCGGCGGCCGGGCCATGACGTCCCAATGGCATCTGTCTAGACTGGCGCGATGCTCCTGCGCCACCTGTTCGTGCCGCTGGCGGCCGCGCTGCTGCTGGCCTGTGCCTGGCCGCCCGCGACGGACATGCGCCCCGTGCCGGCCACCCACCCGCCCAGTGCGCTGCCCGAAGGCTGGCACCACGGCGTGTTCATGGAGATCTTCGTCCGCGGCTACCAGGACGGCGACGGCGACGGCATCGGCGACCTGCGCGGCCTGATCTCGCGGCTCGACTACCTGAAGGATCTCGGCGTGCGCGGCCTTTGGCTGATGCCCGTGCACGCCAGCGCCGACCACGACCACGGCTACGCGACCGTCGACTACCGCGCCATCGAGCCGGCCTACGGCACGCAGGCCGACTTCGACGAGCTGCTGAAGCAGGCGCACGCGCGCGGCATCGGCGTGATCGTCGACTACGTGATCAACCATGCGTCGTGGCAGCACCCGCTGTTCCAGGACGCGCTGCGCTCGTCGTCCAGCCCCTGGCGCGACTGGTTCGTGTGGCAGCCTCCGGGCGAGCCGCTGGCGGCGACCTGGGATATCTGGGGCAAGTTCCCCTGGTACGACGCCGCCACGCAACCGTGGACGCACACCGGTGAACCGAAGGACCTGCCGCGGCCCGCCGCCGGCGCGCGCGACGTCTACTTCGGCACCTTCGGCCCGCACATGCCGGACTTCAACTTCCGCAACCCGGCCGTGTGGGCCTGGCATGCCGACAACCTGCGTCACGGCCTGGAGCGCGGGCTCGACGGCTACCGGCTCGATGCGGTGCCGCACCTCGTCGAGAACGGCCCGGTGAACTGGAACGACCAGCCCGAGAGCCGCCGGCTGACCAAGCGCATGCAGGACCTGATCACCGCCTACCCGAACCGCTGGGTGGTGTGCGAGGCCACCGCCGAGCCGGCCGCGTACGCGTCATCCGAGGTGTGCGGCGCCAGCTTCGCGTTCGCCCAGGCGCGGCACTACGTGGACGCCGCGCTCGGCAACGCCGAGTCGGTGCAGCGGGTGGCGGAGCATTTCCTCACGGCACCGCACACGCTGGCCACCTTCGTCTCCAACCACGACCTGTTCGCCGGCCGGCGGCTGTGGGACCAGGTCGGTGGCGACACCGTGCGCTACAAGCTCGCCGCGGCCGGCTACCTGCTGCAGCCGGGCACGCCGTTCGTCTACTACGGCGAGGAGGTCGGCCAGCCGCAGTTGCCCGGGCTGCCCGGTGACCAGCCGCTGCGCGGCCCGATGAGCTGGACGCCCGATGCGCAGCGCGCCGGCTTCACCGCCGGGCGACCGTTCCGGCCGGTCGCGCCGCAGGTCGCCACCAACAACGCCGCCACGCAGGCCGCGGATCCGCAGTCGATCCACGCCTTCTACAAGGCGATGATCGGGTTGCGCAACCGGCACGCGTCGATCGCGCGCGGCAGCTACGAGGCCGCGCATGCGCAGGGGCTGGTGGCCACCTGGCAGCGCCGACATGGCGGCGACCACACGCTCACCGCCATCCACTACGGGACCGAACGCGCGCCGGTGCTGGTGCAGTTGCCGGCCGGCGCGCGGCTGGTGCCGCTGTATCCGGCCGGTGGCGGCGTGCTGGGTGCCGGGCCCCAGGGCCGGCTGCAGATCGACCTGCCGCCGCAGTCGGTGCACGTGTGGGCGGTGCAGCCCTGAGCCGATGCCTCAGCCCCGAGGCAGCCGCAGGTGCACGGTGGTGCCTGCGCCGAGCCTGCTCGTCACGTCGATCGTTCCGCCGTGCAGCTCGGCGATGCGCTTGACGATCGCCAGGCCCAGGCCCTTGCCGCCGTCGCTGCCGGCCGGCGCGGTGGTCGTGCGGGCCTGGTAGTAGCGGTCGAAGAGGCGCGGCAGTTCGGCCTCGGCGATGCCGCAGCCGGTGTCGGCCACGTCGACACGCGCCACGTCGCCATCGGCGCCGCTGCTCACCGTGATGCGGCCGCCGGGCGGCGTGAAGGCCAGCGCGTTGTCCAGCAGGTTGGCCACCGCGCGCTCGAACAGCTCGACATCGATGGACGCCATCGGCCGCAGCGTGCCCAGGGGCTCGTGCGCCAGCGCCACGCCTTGCCGCGCGGCGCGCTCGGCGAAGCGCAGCACGATGTCGTCGAGCACCTCGCCCACGTCCATCGTCATCGCGTCGAGCCGGAAGCCGGGTTCGTCGAGCAGCGCCAGGTCGCCGAGCGAGCGCACGAGGCCGGCCGCCTGCCGCGTGTTGCGCAAGGCCACGTCGACGAGCTTGCGCTCGGCCTCGCCGTCGACGCGCTGCCGCAGCGTCTCCAGCGCAGCGGCGGTGGCGGTCAGCGGCGAGCGCAGGTCGTGCGAGAGGTTGCTCACGCCTTCACGGCGGAAGCGGTCGAGCTCGAGCAGCCGGGTCCACTGTTGCCGCAGCGTGTCCATCAGCATGCGGAATCCCTGCTGCAGGCGGCCGAACTCGTCGTTCGAGGGCGCAGCGGCCGGGAGCGGCGCGTCGAAGCCGCCGCGCGCGGCAGCCGCCACTTCGTCGCTGATCACCGCCAGCGGCCGCGTGATCGTCACCACCAGCCACAGCGCCGCCAGCGTGGCCAACGCCACCACGCCGAGCATCGCGGCCAGCGCCGGGCCGGCCAATGCCGAGCGGAACAGCTCGCCGCCGCCGAGGCCGCCGAGGCCGCCGAGACCACCGTAGGGCTGCGGCTGCACCACCACGTACAGGTAGCCGGCCACGCGCTCGTCGCGGCGGATCACCGGGCGGGTGAGCGCGCGCGCCGCCACCACGGTGTCGGCGTTCATGTGCTCCGGGTCGTCGCCCATCACGTAGGGCGCGCGCCGCCGCTGCGCGGCGGCCTCGGCCGCCTGCACCACCGGGCCGAGCTTCACCGCGAAGCCGGGCGGCAGCGTCATGCGGCCGCTGGTGGCGAGCACCCGGCCGTCTGCGTCGAGCAGGTAGAGCTGCGTGTCGGGCTCGAACAGCAGCAGGCTGCGCAGCCAGGGCACGAAGGTCTCGCGGTTCGCGGCGTAGAGGTCGAGGATGTCGGCGTGGTTGGCCACCACGCGCTCGAGGAAGGTGTTGGCGCGGTCGTAGCAGCGTTCGTGCTCGAGCCGCTGGAACGCCACGCCCACGGTGGCGATGACGCCGATCGCCGTGAGCAGGCCGGTGAGGAAGACGACCAGCGCCAAGCGAGCACGTACCGTCATCGTCTGCGTCGACAGGTCGATACGGGGGGGTCATGAATCCCGCATCTTGTAGCCCGCCCCGCGTACCGTCAGGATCACGCGCGGCGCCATCGGGTCGGCCTCGACCTTCGCGCGCAGCCGGTTGATGTGCGTGGTGACGGTGTGCTCGTAGCCTTCGTGGTGGTACCCCCACACGGCGTCGAGCAGCTGCCCGCGCGAGAACACGCGGCCGGGGTGTTTGGCGAAGTGCAGCAGCAACTCGAACTCCAGCGCCGTGAACTCCAGCGCGCGGCCGCCGATGCGCACCTCGCGCCGCGCCGGCAGGATCTCGATGTCGCCGTTGCGGATCACCACGGCCGGCGAGCCCTGCGGCGCAGCGCGCTGCAGCTCGGCGCGGCGCAGCAGTGCCTTCACGCGCGCCAGCAGCTCGGCCATCGAGAACGGCTTGGTGAGGTAGTCGTCTGCGCCGAGCTCGAGGCCGAGCACGCGGTCGAGCTCGGTGGACTTGGCGGTGAGCATCAGGATCGGCACGTGGCGGCCCTGCGCGCGCAGCGACTTGCACACCTCCAGCCCGTCGAGCAGCGGCATCATCAGGTCGAGCACCAGCACGTCGCTGGGCCGCGCGGCCTCGGCGGCCAGCGCCTCTGCACCGTCGGCCACCGCGTGCACGTCGTGGCCCGCCGCCTGCAGGTTCATGACGATCAGCTCGCGGATGTCGGCCTGGTCTTCGGCCACGAGGACGCGGTGGGGCATCGCGGTGGGTCGGCCGGCGGGTGCGGTTCTGACAGCAGGATGTCGCGACGATGTTATCCGGCTGTGATCTTCGGTGAGGTCGCTGCGAGGCTCGCTGCGCACGATGCGCTGCCATGCACACCGCCCTTCCGACCTCTCCCGCCCGCCCCTACGTCGCCCCGGCGCCCGAAGGCGCGCCAGGCTGGCTCGACCTCGCACCGCACCGGGAGCACCTCGTGCGCTACGCCGAGCGCCGCCTGCTCGACCCGGCGCTGGCCGAGGACCTGGTGCACGACGTCTTCGAGGCCGTGATGACCGGCCGCGCCCGCTACGCCGGCCGCTCGGCGCTGCGCAGCTGGCTGGTGGGCATCCTGAAGCACAAGATCGTCGACCTGATCCGCGAACGCGTGCAGGTGACGAGCCTCGATGCCGACCGCGACGACGACGGCGAGACGGTGTCGAGCTGGGAGCCTGAGTGCCCGGCACCCGGGCCGCACGATCTGGCCGAGCTGCGCCAGCGGCTGGCGCGGGCGCTGGCGGGCATCGCCGCGCTGCCCGAGCCGCTGAAGCGCGTGATGGAGCTGCGCGTGCTGGACGACGCCGATGCGGCGCACGTGTGCCGCGAGCTGGCCATCAGCCCCGAGAACCTCTACGTGCGGCTGCATCGGGCGCGCGTGCAGCTCGCGCATTGATTGGACATCAATCGCAATACAATTAGTCTGGATCGTATGCAGGACACTTGCAATTTGAAAGCACTCATTTGATGATGCGCCCCTCCGCGTGCTGACCGAGGGGCCATGTCGATCGTCGAGGTGTTGCAAGCGCTGCTGCCAGCGGGTGCCGTGCTCACCGGCTCAGAGGCGTTGCAGGCCTACGAGATGGACTGGCGCGGGCGCTACCGCGGCCATGCGGCTTGCGCGGTGCTGCCCGCCACCACGGCGGAGGTGGCGGCCGTGGTGCAGGCCTGCCGGCAGCACGGCGTGCCGGTGGTGGCGCAGGGCGGCAACACCAGCCTGTGCGAGGGCGCCGTGCCGCGCGCCGGCGGGCCGGGCTCGGTGGTCGTCAACCTGCAGCGGCTGCGCCGCGTGCGCTCGGTGGACGTGGCCAACCACTCGATCGAGGTCGAGGCCGGCTGCGTGCTGGCCGCGGTGCAGCAGGCGGCCGCGCAACACGGCCTGCTGTACCCGGTGAGCCTGGGTGCCGAGGGCTCGTGCCAGATCGGCGGCAACATCGCCACCAACGCCGGCGGCACCGGCGTGCTGCGCTGGGGCAACACGCGCGAGAACGTGCTGGGCCTGGAGGTGGTGCTGCCCGACGGCCGCGTGTGGGACGGGCTGTACCGGCTGCGCAAGAACAACACCGGCCTGGACCTCAAGCACCTCTTCATCGGCAGCGAAGGCACGCTGGGCATCGTCACCGCGGCGGTGCTGCGGCTGCACCCGCTGCCCACGGCGCAAGCTGTGGCCTGGTTCGCCACCCCCTCGCCGAGCGCGGCGATCGAGCTGCTCGGGCGCTTCCAGCAGCGCTGCGGCGGCGTGCTCGCGGCCTACGAGATGATGAACGACATCGAGCTGGGCCACGTGCTCGACCACGTGCCCGGCCACCGCGCGCCGGTGGATCGCACGCACCCGTGGCACGTGCTGGTCGAGCTCTCCGACAGCGGGCCCGAGGCGCCGCTGGTCGATGCGCTCGAGGAACTGCTCTCCGCCGCCGGCGAACGCGGCGACGTGCTCGACGCGGTGATCGCCGCCAGTGGCGCGCAGCGTGCCGCGTTCTGGGCGATCCGCCACGGCGTGTCGGATGGCAACAAGGCTGCCGGCATGGGCATCAACACCGACTGCGC
Organism: Rubrivivax sp.; assembly: GCA_016789955.1. Taxonomy (GTDB): domain Bacteria; phylum Pseudomonadota; class Gammaproteobacteria; order Burkholderiales; family Burkholderiaceae_C; genus Rubrivivax. Next base: position 35,148 of record JAEUPB010000024.1, read on the forward strand.
GGTGCCGGTCTCGGCCGTGCCGGCGTTCATCGAGCGCGCCACGCAGGCGGCGCTGGCGATCGAGCCCGAGGCGCGCATCGTCATCGTCGCCCACCTCGGCGACGGCAACGTGCACTTCATCCCGATGGTCAGCCGCGAGCGCTGGCAGGGCTACGCCGACGCCGATGCGTTGTCGCACCGCGTGAAGCACGCGGTCAACGAGGTCTCGCATGCACTCGGCGGCACGTTCAGCGCCGAGCACGGCATCGGGCAGGTGCTGACCGAGGAGATGCACCTGTTCAAGCCCGCCGTCGAGCTGGAGCTGATGCGCGCCGTCAAGTCCGCCATCGACCCGCAGGATCTGTTCAACCCCGGGCGGCTGCTGCCTGCCCCCACCGCGCCGCGCTGAGCGCACCCACCTGGAGCCACCATGTCCGTCGACCGTCCGATCCTTCCTTCGCGCCGCCGCCTCCTGCAGTCGGCCGCTGCCCTCGGCACGCTGGCCGCGCCGGCGGTGCTGCGCCATGCCCGCGCGCAGTCCAAGCGCATCGTCGTGCGCGACGACGGCGGCGTCTACACCAAGGCCTACGGCGAGTGCTTCTACAAGCCCTTCACGCAGAAGACCGGCATCGAGGTCATCGGCGTGCAGGCCAATGCCGAGCCGGTGGCGCAGATCAAGTCGATGGTCGACACCAAGAGCTACACCTGGGACATGGCCAAGATCAGCCAGCCGGCGATCCTGCTGCTCACCGAGGGCGGCAAGGTGTACCTCGAGAAGCATGGCCTGGAGAACGACCCGAACGTGCGCACGATCCCGGCGCAGTTCATGTCGCCGTACGGCGTGGGCACCAACGTCTACGCCACCGTGCTGGCCTACCGCACCGACGCGTTCAAGAACCGCAAGGCCCCGGCGTCGTGGGCCGACCTGTGGAACCCGAAGGACTTCCCCGGCCGCCGGGCGATCCGCAAGCACCCGTTCGACACGCTGGAGGAATCGCTGATGGGCTCCGGCGTGGCACCCGCGCAGCTCTACCCGCTGAACCTCGACCGTGCGTTCCAGGCGCTGGACCGCATCAAGCCCAGCGTCGACGTGTGGTGGAACTCCGGCGCGCAAGCCACGCAACTGTTGAGCACCGGCGAAGTGGACATGATCGCCACATGGGTGTCGCGCCCGCAGCAGGCCATCATGGAAGGCGCGCCGGTGGCGATCTCGTGGGGACAGAACCTGTGGGGCGTGGACAACTGGGCCATCCTCGCCGGCACGCCCAACGCCGAGGCCTGCCGCGAGTTCATCAAGTTTGCCTCCGACGTGAAGCGCATGGCGCAGCAGGGCGACTTCTATCCGGCCGGCGTCACGCAGCCCGAGGCCTTCAAGTACATGAAGCCGGAGATCGCGCGCCACTCGCCCACGCACCCCGACAACATCAAGACCGGCGTGCAGATCAACGCGAAGTACTGGCTCGAGAACCAGGCCGCGGTGACCGAGCGCTTCAATGCGTGGGTCCTGAAGTAGGGCGCCGGGCGGCCGCCGAGATGACCCCGGCCATCCTGACCATTGCCGGGCTCGGCAAGCGCTACGGCGACGTCGTCGCGCTCGCGCCCACCGATCTCGAGGTGGCGCGCGGCGAGTTCCTCACGCTGCTCGGGCCTTCGGGCTCGGGCAAGACGACGCTGCTGAGCCTGATCGCCGGGCTCTCGGCGCCCGACAGCGGCCGCCTGCTGATCGACGGCCGCGACCTGACCGACGGCGCGCCCTACGAGCGCGACCTCGGCATGGTGTTCCAGAACTACGCGCTGTTCCCGCACATGACGGTGGCCGAGAACATCGCGTTTCCGCTGAAGATGCGCAAGGTCGACGCGGCGGAAGCGAAGCGCCAGGCGCAGGCGGCACTCGACCTGGTGCGGCTGCCGCAGGTGGCGCAGCGCTACCCGAAGGAGCTCTCGGGCGGGCAGCAGCAGCGCATCGCGCTGGCACGCTGCCTCGTCTACCGGCCGTCCATCGTGCTGATGGACGAGCCGCTGGGCGCGCTGGACAAGAAGCTGCGCGACCAGATGCAGCTGGAGATCCGGCGCATACACCGCGAGCTGGGCACGACCATCGTCTACGTCACGCACGACCAGGAAGAGGCGATGACGATGTCCGACCGCATCTGCCTGATGAACCACGGCCGCATCGAGCAGCTGGGCACGCCGGCCGACCTGTACTTCCGGCCGCGCAACCTGTTCGTGGCCGACTTCCTGGGCGAATCCAACCTGCTCGAGGGCATCGTGGAGCGGCTGGACGGTGACGAGGCCGAGGTGCGGCTGGCGCATGGCGCGGGCCTCGCCCGTGCGCGCTGGCACGAGCCGGTGGCCGCCGGTGCGCGTGTGCGTCTGATGGTGCGGCCGCAGAACGTGGCCGTCGCCGGACAAGCTGCGGGCGAGGCGGTCAACACGCTGGCGGGCACGGTGCTCGACAGCACGATCACCGGCAGCCTGACGCGCCTGTACGTGGCCTGCACCGCGGCTGGCGCGGTGCCGGTGGTGGCCTGCCACGCCACCTCGGGCCGCGCCGCCGATCACCCCCGCGGCGCCACCGTGGCGCTGCAGTGGCACAGCCGCGACGCCGTGGTGCTGCCGGAGGGCGCGTGACCGTGCGCGCGGCGACCAGCCGCCGCTGGCCCGAGGGCATGCGCGCCGCGCTGATGGGCGCGCCGCTGGTGCTGCTGCTCGTGGTGCTGCTGGTCATCCCGGTGGGCCAGCTGCTGCTGCTGTCGGTGTGGGTCGACGGCAGCTTCACGCTGGCCAAGTACCGGCAGCTGTTCGACTCGTCGGTGTACGTCAGCGTCATGCTGATCACGCTGAAGGTGTCGCTGTGGACCACGCTGCTGGCGGTGCTGGCGGGCTACCCGGTGGCGTATCTCATCGCCTCGCTGCAGCGCGACCGCCAGGCGCGCTGGCTGTTCTGGGTGCTGCTGGCGTTCTGGACCAGCTTCCTGGTGCGCGCGTTCGCGTGGATCGTCATGCTGGGGCGCAACGGAGTCGTCAACCAGCTGCTGCTTGCGCTGGGGCTGCAGGAGACGCCGTCGAACCTGATGTACAGCCTGGGCGCGGTGCTGGTGGGCATGGTGCACGCGCTGATGCCGCTGGCGGTGATGACGATGCTCTCGGTGATGGAGAACATCGACCGCAACCTGCCGCGCGCCGCGCTGACGCTGGGTGCGCGGCCGGGCACGGCGTTCTGGCGCGTGTACTTCCCGCTCTCGATGCCGGGCGTGGCGGCGGCCGCGATCATGGTGTTCACCACGGCGCTGGGCTTCTTCATCGTGCCCCAGCTGCTGGGCGGGCGCAAGGAAGTGATGATCACGCAGCTCATCATCGAGCAGGTGCAGCAGCTGATGAACTGGGGCTTCGCCGGCTCGATCTCGGTGCTGCTGCTGGTCGTGGTGCTGGCGGTGTTCTGGCTGTACGACCGCGTGCTCGGCCTGTCGTCGCTGATCGGCGAGTCGGCACGCGACCGCCAGCGGCGCGGCGCCGACGGCCTGCTGCCCCGCGGCGGCGATGCGCTGCTGGGCCTGCTCGGCACGGTGAGCGATGCGCTGCTGGCGCTGTGGCCGCGCCGGCGGCGCGCCGCGGCCGGCGAGGGCACGCCGCTGCCGCTGCGCGCGGTGGTGGTGGCGGTGCTGGTGTTCCTGGCCGTGCCGGCGCTGCTGATGATCCCGCTGTCGTTCGGCCGCACGGGCCTGCGCTGGCCACCGAGCGGCTTCACGTTGCAGCACTACGAGGCGCTGGTGGCCTCGCCGCTGTGGGTGTCGGCGGCGCTGCGCTCGCTCGGCATCGGCGTCGGCGCGGCGCTGCTCGCGATGCTGATCGGCACGCCGGCGGCGTTCCTGCTGGCGCGCAGCCGCATGCGCGGCAAGGGGCTGCTGCTGGCCTTCGTGCTGTCACCGGTGATCGTGCCGCGCATGATCATCGCCGTGGGCCTGTTCTACCTGTTCGCGCGCGTCGGCCTCGTCGGCACGCCGCTCGGGCTGATGATCGGCCACACGGTGATCGCCGTGCCCTACGTGGTGATGACGATGGTGGCCGTGCTGCGCCACTACGACACGCGGCTCGATCTGGCCGCGCAGAGCCTGGGTGCCACGCCGTGGCAGACGTTGCGCCACGTGACCTTCCCGATCCTCGGCGCGGGGCTGCTGTCGTCGTTCCTGTTCGCCTTCGCGACCTCGTTCGACGAGCTGACGATCTCGCTGTTCGCCTCGGGCGGCCTCACGTCCACGCTGCCCAAGCAGTTCTGGGACGAGGTCACGCTGCAGATCTCCCCGGTGATCGCCGCGGTGTCCACCGCGCTGTTCGCCTTCGCCGCGCTGCTGATCACGCTGGCCGAGTGGCTGCGCCGGCGCAGCGCCGCGGCCTGAACGCCCGCAACCCCTGGAAGCCGCTCCATGACCCCGCGACTCACCGCCGAGCACCTGCGCGGCATCTATCCCGCGCTGCCCACCCCCGTGCGCGCCGACGACGAGGTGGACACCGACGCGGCCCGCGCGCTGGTGCGCCACGTGCTGGCCAGCGGCGTGGCCGGCGTGGTGCCGGTGGGCGGCACCGGCGAGTACGGCGCGCTGGCGCGCGAGCAGCGCGTGCGCATGGTGGCCGCGTGCGCGGAGGCCGCCGCGGGCCGGCTACCGGTGATCCCCGGCGTGCTCGATCCCGGCTACCACGACGCGCTGGCCGCCGGCCGCGCCTTCGCCGATGCCGGCGCCGATGCGCTGATGGTGCTCACGCCCTACTACACCACGCCCACGCAGCAGGGCATCCGCGACTACTTCCTGCGCTACGCCGACGCGTCGCCGCGGCCGCTGCTGATCTACGAGATCCCGTACCGCACGCGCATCGCCATCGCGCCCGAAGTGCTGCACGAACTCTCGCGCCACCCGAACATCATCGGCATGAAGGCCTGCAACACCGACCTCTACCACTTTCTGAAGGTGGTGGCCGGCGTCGACGCGGGCTTCGCGGTGCTGAGCGGAGAGGACACGCTGTTCCCGGTGCAGATGGCCGCCGGCGCGCGCGGCGGCATCGTCGTCACCGCCACCGTGCTGCCGCGCACGTGGCAGCGGCTGTACGCGCTGCTGCGCGACCGCCGCCTCGACGACGCGCTCGCGCTGCACCGCGAGCTGATCCCGCTGCTCGACCTGGCGTTCGCCGAGACGAACCCGGGCCCGCTGAAGTCGGTGCTCGACCTCATCGGCATCCCCTCGCCGCAGCTGCTCGCGCCGCTGCGCGTCGCCGCACCCGAGCTGCAGCAGCGGCTGCGCGCCGAGCTGCAGGCGCGGCTGGCGATCGAAGCGGGGCTGGCGCTGTCGTGAGCGCCGACAAGGCCGGCCACGCCCGCACGGCGCGCATCGCGCGCCAGCGTGCCCAGCAGCCGCTGCGGCTGCAGCCGGACCGCTCGACGCTGTTCGTCGGCTCGGTGGAGAAGGCGTTCCAGGTGCTGGAGGCGTTCCGAGACGCGCACCGCGTGATGTCGATGGCCGAGATCGCGCGTGCCGCGGGGCTGGACCGGAGCGCCACGCAGCGCCTGGTGCACACGCTCGAGCAGCTCGGCTACCTGCGCCGGCTGCCCGACTCGACGAACTACGGCCTCGCGTCGCGGGTGTTGCGGCTCTCGTACAACTACCTGCGCTCGCGCGAGATCATCGACCGCGCCACGCCCTACCTGCTGGAGATGACGCACGCGCTCGGCGAGACCTCCAACCTGCACGAACTCGACGGCCACGAGATCGTGTTCCTCGCGCGATTCGTCGGGCGGCACCTCGTCAACGTCGACTTCGCGGTCGGCTCGCGGCTGCCGGCCGTGTACACCGCCTCGGGCCGCGCGATGCTGTCGCGGCTGGACGTGGCCGTTCAGCAGGAGATCATCCGCGCCACGCCGCGGCTGGCGGTGACGCCGCACACCGAGATCGACCCGGCGCTGCTGCTGAGCCGCATCGCCGAGGCGGCCGAGCAGGGCTACGCCATCGCGCAGAGCCAGACGGTGATCGGCGACATCTCGGTCGCCGCCGCCATCACCGATCCGCACGGCGCGCCGATCGGCGCCATCAACATCTCGGTGCCGGCCACGCGCTGGACCGTCGAGCGCGTGCGGGAGCAGCTGCTGCCGCACGTGCTGCTGGCGGCCACGTCGATCTCGCGGGCGCGGTTCGGCAGCTGATGCGCTACCGCGCCGCGGCCACCGCGGCGGCGAGATCGGGCCATGCGGGCAGGTCGGGCGCGTAACGGCGCCGCAGCCACGCCGCGAGGTCGGCGGCCTGCCGGTCGTCCACGCTGTGGCGGAACGCCGGCATGAAGCCGAGCTCGCGCGTGGCCGGCTCGCGGATGCCGTCCATCAGCAGGCGCAGCAGGTTGTCGGGCGTGTCGGCGCGCAGCTTGCTGCTGAGCGCCAGTGGGATGTTCTGCCCCAGTTCCACCGGCGCGCGGCCTTCGGCGTGGCAGGCGCCGCAGGCGCTCTGGAAGAAGCGCTGCGTCGCGTCGGGTGGCGGCGCGGCGGCCAGGGCCCGGGCGCGGCGGGCGTCGGCTTGCGCCTGCACGGGCGCGTCGGTGGCGGCGGGCTGGAACGATGCGAGGTAGTGCGCCATCGCGCGCAGGTCGTCGTCGGGCGCGCCCTGCAGCGAGGCCACCACCTCGGCCATCGGCCCCGCCGCGGCGCCGTGGTGCGGGCTCCAGCCGCGGCGCAGGTAGGCGTACAGCGACGCTTCGGTCCACGGCAGGCCGCGCGCACCCACGGTGGTCAGCGACGGCGCCCACCAGCCTTCGATGGGCGCGCCCGACAGCTGCTCGGTGCCGCGGCGCTCCGCGCCCAGCGCGTCGCGCGGCGTGTGACAGGCGCCGCAATGGCCGGGGCCGTTGACGAGGAACTCGCCGCGCTGCCACAGCGCCGGCTTCGTCGGCTCCTCGCTATGCGGCCCGGGCTCGAGGTGCAGCGCGTTCCACAGCGCCAGCAGCGGCCGCATGCCGAACGGGAACGGCAGCCGGCTCGCCGGCACCTCGTTCTTGGCGGCCGGCTGCGCCATCAGGTGCGCGTAGAGCGCCATCAGGTCGTCGTCGCCGATGCGCGTGAACGCGGTGTACGGGAACACCGGGTACAGCCGATGGCCGTCGCGCGAGATGCCTTCGCGCATCGCGCGCTGGAACGCGCTGAACGACCACGCGCCGATACCGGTGGCGACATCGGGCGTGAGGTTGGTGCTGAGCACGGTGCCGAACGGCGTCTCGAAGGCGCGGCCGCCGGCGTTCGGCGTGCCGCCGGGCGCCGTGTGACAGGCCGTGCAGTTGCCCAGCGCCGCGAGTTGCCGCCCGCGTTCGAGCGTGGCGGCGGTGTAGATCGACGCATCGGGCCGGCTGACCGGCGCGATCGCCGGCCGCCAGCCCAGCAGCCCGGCCACGCAGGCCAAGGCGCCCGCGACGAGCGCAGCGGCGCGGCGCCACCACGACTTCGGTCGCGGCCAAAGGGCGCCCGCAGGAGGCGGTGCATCGGCGGCGACCACCTCGGCCGCCGGCGCGGGCGCTGCCGGTGGCGGCGGCAGCGGGTTCAGCGACGCGCGGATCACCTCCGGCGTGAACGGCGGCTCGCGAAAGCGCACGCCGGTGGCATCGAAGATGGCATTGCCGATGGCCGCGGTGCCCGGCACCGACGACGACTCGCCCGCCCCCAGCGGTGGCTCGCCGGGCCGCGGCATCAGCACCACGTCGATCACCGGCACCTCGCGGAAGCTGAGCAGCGGGTAGCTGCCCCACTCGCGGCCGGCCACGGTGCCGCGCCCGGGGTCGAGCTGCACGACTTCCTTCAACGCACGGCTGGTGGTCTGCACCACGTTGCCGTGCACCTGGTGCTGCACGCCGGCGGGGTTGACCATCGCCCCGGCATCGTGGCCGACGACGAGGCGCTGCACGTGCACCTCGCCGGTGACACGGTGCACCTGCACGTCGGCCACCCAGGCCGACCACGCGGCGCCGAAGCCGGGGAACTTGCTGTGGATGTAGCGCGCCCACGCCACGCCCTGGCCCTGCAGCCAGTCGCCCTGCGGGGTGCGCTGCTGCGGGGCCGTGCGCGGCACCCAGCCGGCGCGATCGGCGGTGGCCTGCAGCAGTTCCCGTGCGCGCGGGTCGTCGAGGTGGCGCAGCCGGAACGCCAGCGGGTCCTCGCCGCGCGCATGGGCCAGTTCGTCGACGAAGGTCTCGTGCGCAAAACTGTTGGGCAGCGCCGAGACCCCGCGCAGCCACGACGCGCGCAGGATCGGCGCCATGTCGTGCACCGTCACCTTCAGGTTCGGCACGCGGTACGGCGGCACCGAGGTGCGGTCGCCCATCGCGTAGGCCTGCGCGTCGGCGCGCTGCTTGCCGGTGAGCAGCAGCGCCAGCGTCGGCGACGCGTTGGACGGATAGCAGGTGTGGAAGTCCCAGCCCTGCAGCGTGCCATCGGCTGCCAGCGACCCGTCGACCTCCATCAGCTGCGCCGCGCCCTTGGGCTCCCACAGGTGCTCCTGCTCGCGCGTGAGCTGCACGCGCACCGGGCGGCCCACCGCGCGCGACAGCAGCGCGGCATCGGCGGCCACGTCGTCGGCGCCGTTGCGGCCATAGCAGCCGGCGGCCTCGACACGGATCACGTCGACGGCTGCATCGGGCAGGTCGAGCAGCTTCGCCAGGTCGGCGCGCAGCACGTGCGGGTTCTGCGTGCCGGCCCACACGGTGATCGCCGGCAAGGCTTGCGGGCCGTGCCACTGCGCCACCGCGCACGACGGCCCGATCGACGCGTGCAGCTGGTAGGGCCACAGGTAGCGCCGCTGCAGCCGCAGGGGGGCGGCGCCATTGGCGGCGGCGGCATCGCCCGCCTCGGCCACCACGCGAGGCGTGGCCGGGTTGTCGCGCAGGGCCTGTGCGAGCTCCTCGTTCGAGCCCATCGGCGGCATGCCGGGCCAGTCGCCCCAGGTCAGGCGCAGCGCGTGCATGGCCTGCTCCGCGTGTTCCTCGCGTTCGGTGACCACGCCGACGAAGTCGCCGCTGCGCACCACCGCGACCAGCCCGGGCACGTGGGCCACCGACGATTCGTCCACCGCCTGGAGCGTGCAGCCGATGTGGTCGCCGTGGTCGGCACCGGCATACGGCGGGCGCACCACGCGACCATGCAGCATGCCGTCCAGCCGCACGTCGTGCACGAAGCTCGGCTCGCCGGTCGCCTTGGCCGGAATGTCCACGCGCGGCAGCGGTTGCCCGGCCACGCGCCACTGGTCGGAAGGTTTCAGCGTGACGGTGGGGTCGAGCGCGAGTTCGACGTGGCGCCCAGCGAGGGGGCCACCATCGGCCTGCAGCCAGGCACGCGCCTGTGCCGCCGCCTGCCGCAGGGGCACCGAGGCGATCTGCAGCGTGGCGCTGGCGATCGTCGGGCCCTGGTTGGGCACGCGCGCGGTGTCGCCGAGCAGCATCACCACGCGCTCCGGGTCGACCTCCAGTTCCTCCGCGACCAACTGGCCCAGCGCGGTACGCACGCCGGTGCCCAGGTCGACCTTGCCGCACAGGCCGTTGACACTGCCGTCGTCCCACACCGCGAGCAGGATCTCCACGCCCTCGGCCGGGTCGCCCGGCACCATCGGCGGTTGCCCCGGGGCCGGTGGTGGTGGCGGCGGCGGGTCGCGCACGACCAGCAGCACGCCTGGCGCGGCGTGGAAGCCGGCGCGCGTGGCGGGCGCGTTGGCGGCGCGCATCACGCGGCGCCGGTCGATGCGGCGGCCTGCATCGCGCGGGCCGCGCGGCGCACGGCGTCCAGGATCTCCACGTGCGCGCCGCAGCGGCACAGGTTGTGCGAGAGCGCCTCGCGCACCTGGTCGTCGGTGGGCGCGGGCACGCGCCGCAGCAGCGCCACCGTGGCCATCACCATGCCGTTGAGGCAATAGCCGCATTGCGCGGCCTGTGCGTCGATGAACGCCTGCTGCACCGGGTGGGGCGCGTCGCGCGTGCCCAGGCCTTCGAGCGTGGTGATCGCGCGGCCGGCCACGCCATGCGCGGGCACCAGACAGGCGCGCGCGACGAGCCCGTCGACGAGCACCGTGCACGCCCCGCACTGGCCCAGGCCGCAGCCGTACTTCGGCCCGTTCAGGCCGCAATCGTTGCGCAGCACGTGCAGCAGCGTGGCCTCGCGCGCCACCGGGGCGGCGAACGGCGCGCCGTTCACCGTCAGTTCGAGCAGCGGCACCGCGGGCGGCATGTCTGGGACCCGATCTGCGTGCCCCCGGTCAGCGGCGCGCCACCGCCGACGAGTCGATGCGCTGCACCCCCGTCGCGGCCATCGCCTGCCAGGCGGCCGCCAGCGAGCCGTTGAGATCGATCGCCCGACAGGCGTCCTCGATCACCCAGGTCTCGAAGCCGGCGCTGCGCGCGTCCTGCGCGGTGTAGGCCACGCAGAAGTCGGTGGCCAGGCCCGTGACCGCGATGCGCGTGATGCCGTGCGCACGCAGCCAGGCGGCCAGCCCGGTGGTGGTGCGGCCGTCGGCCTCGACGAAGGCCGAGTAGCTGTCGACGCCCGCGTGCCAGCCCTTGCGCACGATGAGCTGCGCGGTGGGCAGCTGCAACCCATCGTGCAGCGCGGCGCCGCGCGTGCCCTGCACGCAGTGGTCGGGCCACAGCACCTGTGGACCGTAGGGCATCGTGGTCGTCTCGAAAGGGCTGCGGCCCGCATGGCTGCTGGCGAACGACGCGTGGCCCGCGGGGTGCCAGTCCTGCGTGATGACGATCAGCCCGAAGGCGCCCGCCAGCGCGTTGATCACCGGCACCACGGCCTCGCCCTCCGGCACGGCGAGGGCGCCGCCGCTGCAGAAGTCGTTCTGCACGTCGACGACGATCATCGCCGTGTCGGCGCCCGGGGTCAGCGCGGGTGTCAGCCCTGTCATCGCGAAACCCGATCCGTCTCCATGATGCAGAAGCGGCGCTCACGACGCATGCAACAAGTGCCACGCACCGGCGCGGATCCGGCTCGGCCGGTCCGCCGCCGAGCGCCCCCAGGGCCACGAAGGGGCCCATGACTGGGCTCGGGGGCAGCGACCGGTAGCAAGCTTGGGGGCTTCATTCAGGCGGTGGCGAGGTCGCCCGACTGGATGCGCTTGCAGCCGGCCTTCTCCATCGCCTTCCACGCCGCGGCCAGCGAGCCGTTGAGGTCGATCGCGCGGCAGGCGTCCTCGATCACGTAGACGCCGAAGCCGGCCTTGCGGGCGTCCTGCGCCGTCCAGCTGACGCAGAAGTCGGTGGCCAGACCGGTGACGAACACCGTCTTGATGCCGCGCGCCTTCAGGTAGCCGGCCAGGCCCGTGACGGTCTTGCCGTCGGCTTCCATGAACGCCGAGTAGCTGTCGACGCCCTTGTTGTAGCCCTTGCGGATGACGAGCTGCGCGGTGGGCAGCTTCAGGTCCTTGTGCAGCGAGGCGTCGTCGGTGCCCTGCACGCAGTGGTCGGGCCACAGCACCTGGTTGCCGTACTTCAGCATGATCGAGTCGAAGGGCTTCTTGCCGGCATGTGCGCTGGCGAACGACGCGTGCCCGGGCGTGTGCCAGTCCTGCGTGACGACGATGCTGGCGAAGGCCGGCGCGATGCGGTTGATGACCGGCACGACCTGCTCGCCGTCCTTCACCGGCAGCGTGCCGCCGGTGACGAAGCAGTTCTGCACGTCGACGACGATCAGCGCCGCATCCGCTCCCGGCTTGACCTTGCCGCCGCCCCCGCCGTGGCTGGCGGCGTGGGCGCCCCAGATCCAGCCGGCACCGGTGCCGGCGGTGGCCGTGGCGGCCAGCGTGGTGACGAACTGACGACGGGTGCTGCTCATGGTCGGATCCTCCGGGTGGGTGAACGGGACGAGGGGCTCACATCGACAGGTAGGCTCGCCGCACCTCGTCGTCTGCGGCCAGCTCGGACATCGTGCCCTGGTAGCGGATCTGCCCCTTCTCGAGCACGTAGGCGCGGTCGGAGACGAGTTCGGCGAAGTGCAGGTTCTGCTCGGACAGCAGGATGCTGACGCCTGCCGCCTTGAGCTCCAGGATCATGTGCGCCATGCCTTCGACGATGACCGGCGCCACGCCTTCGCTGGGTTCGTCGAGCAGCACGAGCGTGGGGTTGCCCATCAGCGTGCGCGCGACGGTGAGCATCTGCTGCTCGCCGCCGCTCATGCGGCCGCCGGGGCGGTTGCGCATCTCGCCGAGGTTGGGGAAGAGCTGGAACAGCCGCTCGGGCGTCCATGGCGGAATCATTCGACCGTCCGGGCCCTTTCGCGGCGGCTGCTTGCCGACTTCCAGGTTCTCCATCACCGTGAGGTCGGTGAAGATGCGCCGGTCCTCCGGCACGTAGCCCAGGCCCATCGCCGCGATGCGATGCGGCTCGCCGCGCGAGATGTCCTGCCCGAGGAAGGCGACGCTGCCGCTGCGGCGCGCGACCATGCCCATGATCGACTTCAGCGTGGTCGACTTGCCGGCGCCGTTGCGGCCCATCAGCGCGACGACCTCGCCGCGTTTCACCTGCAGCGTGATGTCGAACAGGATGTGCGCGGCGCCGTACCAGGCCTGCAGGGTGCGGACGTCGAGGAGGATGTCGGCTGCCGAACTCATCGTTCTCGCTGGCCGTCGTTCAGGGCCGCTGGCGCGTGCGCGGGGCTCCGCTGCAGGGCGGGCGGACCGGGGGGTCGTTCTCCGGGCCATCTCCGGGGCGACGACTTCTGTTCGCCGAGGGTTCCTCCTGAACACCGGTCCAGCGCGGGCTGCGACTTCTCAGTCCGGAATGGGCCCTGCGCCCGACCCCCCGATCCACCCACCCGAGTGGCGGCGAGGCGCGTCGTTCGCGGGAACTGAGGGGTTGGCCGGCAGGCCCGAGTGGCGCATGCGGCGAGGGGCGCCCCGCGCGAGCGGCAGTCTGCTTCCGCAGCCGCAGGGCGGCGGTGGACCCTGCAGGCGCAGGGCCCATTCCAGGTGCCAACGATGGGTGGCACCGACCGGCGGTGTTGATGGAGAGCCTGGTGGAGCCTCGAAACCGGTCGACCTGGAGCGTGGCCCGGAGATCGCAGGGTCCGCCGTCGACCTGCCGCCGAGGCGGTGGCGCATGCGCCATCCCACGGAGAGTCGACATACCAAGCCAGCGGATGAACGAGGCCGCTCACGCCGCCCCCACCGCCGCGGAAGCAACCGCCCCCGGCCCCCGCCGCTCGAACGTCTTGCCGCTGCCGAAGTAGACCTCCTGCACCTTCGGGTGGTCGCGGATCTCGGCCGCGGTGCCGCCGGCGATCAGGCGGCCGCGCGCCAGCACGATGAGCCGGTCGGCGTGCGCGAACACCACGTCCATGCTGTGCTCGGTGAACAGCACCGCGGTGCCGCGTTCCTTCACGATGCGGCGCGTCAGCTCCATCAGCTCGTTGCGCTCCTTGGGTGCCATGCCGGCGGTGGGCTCGTCCATCAAGAGCAGCTTCGGGTCGTTGGCCAGCGCGATGGCGAGTTCCACGCGCTTCACGTCGCCGTAGGCCAGCACGCTGCAAGGGCGCTGCGCCTGCTCGGCCATGCCCACCTGTGCCAGCAGCGCCAGCGCCTGCTCGCGCTTGTGGGCGCCGGTGCGGCGCCATGGGGCGTAGATCAGGTGGTCGTGCGACAGCAGAGCCATCTGCACGTTCTCGATCACCGTCAGCGACGAGAACGTCTCTGCGATCTGGAAGGTGCGGCCCACGCCGAGGCGGCAGATCTGGCGCGGCTTCAGGCCGACCAGCTCGCGGCCGGCGAGCGTGATCGAGCCGGCATCGGCCGGCAGCTGGCCGTTGACCATGTTGAAGGTCGTCGACTTGCCGGCGCCGTTGGGCCCGATCAGCGCCAGCAGTTCGCCGGCGCCGACCTCGAAGTCGATGCCGTCGACGGCCTTCACGCCGCCGAAGAACTTCGTCAGCCCGCGCACCTGCAGCAGCGTCGTCACGCCGCGCGCCCCCGGTAGAGCCAGCGCTGCGCGTAGCCCGCGATGCCCTGCGGGAACAGCAGCACCAGCACGAGGATGATGCCGCCCAGCATCGCGCGCCAGTACTCGGTGTTGCGCGCCACGGTGTCGTGCAGCCACGTGAAGCTCACCGCGCCGACGATCGGGCCGGCCAGCGTCTGCACCCCGCCCAGCAGCACCATCACGAGGCCGTCGATGCTCTTGCCCACGTGCAGGCCTTCCGGCGAAATGCTGCCCTTGGAGAACGCGAACAGCGCGCCGGCCAGCCCCGCCACGGCGCCGGCGAACACGAAGGCGGCCCACTGCACGCGTTTCACGTCGATGCCGATCGCATCGGCACGCAGCGGCGAGTCGCGCCCGGCGCGCATCGCGTAGCCGAACGGCGAGAACAACACGCGGCGCAGCGCCCACGCGCCCACCACCACGAATGCCAGCGCGAAGTAGTAGTACGCGCGCTTGTCGGCGAGCCACGGCGCCGGCCACACGCCGGTGATGCCGTTGCTGCCGCCGGTCACGCTGTCCCACTGGTAGACGATGGCCCAGGCGATCTGCGAGAACGCCAGCGTCAACATCGCCAGGTACACGCCCGACAGCCGCACGCTGAACCAGCCGAACAGCGTGGCGAAGGCCGCGGCCACGAGCGGCGCCAGCACCAGCGCCAGCTCCATCGGCGCGCCGGCCTTGCGCACCAGCAGCGCGGCGCCGTAGGCCGCGAGGCCGAAGTAGGCCGCGTGCCCGAACGAGTGCATGCCGCCCGGCCCCATGATGAAGTGGAGGCTGGCGGCGAACAGCGCGGCCACCAGCAGGTCGATGGCCAGCACCGTCACGTACGGTGAGCCGGCAGTCAGCAGCGGCAGCAGCACCAGCACGGCGAGCAGCGCGCCGCCGGCCAGCAGCTCGCGCCGGCCCGCCAGGTGCAGCGGCGCCTCGGCCGCCGACGCATGCCGGCTCGGCGCCTGGGCCTTGCCCAGCAGGCCCCAGGGCCGGACGATCAGCACCGCGGCCATCACGAGGAACTCGACGACCAGCGTCAGCTTCGAGAACGAGACCTCGATGCCGAACACCTGCACGAGACCGATCCACACGCACACCGCCTTCAGCTCGGCCACCAGCAGCGCCGCGACGAAGGCGCCGGGGATCGAGCCCATGCCGCCGACGACGACGATGACGAACGCGGCGCCGATGGTGTGCAGGTCGAGATCGAGGTTGGCTGGCTCGCGCGGCAGCTGCAATGCGCCGCCGAGGCCGGCGAGGAAGGCGCCGAGCGCGAACACCGACGTGAACAGCCACGCCTGGTTCACGCCGAGCGCGGCGACCATGTCGCGGTCTTGCGTGGCGGCCCGCACCAGCGTGCCCCAGCGGGTGCGCGTCAGCAGCAGCCACAGCAGCCCCAGCACCACCGGGCCGATGACGATCAGCAGCAGGTCATAGCTCGGGAAGCGCCGGCCGAGGATCTCCACCGAGCCGGCGAAGCCCGCGGCGCGGGGGCCCAGCAATTCCTCAGGGCCCCACAGGCGCAGCACCACGTCCTTGATGACCAGCGCCAGCGCGAAGGTGGCCAGCAGCTGGAACAGCTCGGGCGCGTGGTAGATGCGCCGCAGCAGCAGCACTTCCACCACCGCGCCCACCAGGCCCACCGCGATCGCACCGACCAGCAGCGCGGGCCAGAAGCCGATCGTCCCGGCCAGGCGATCCACCGCCGTGTAGGCGATGTAGATGCCCAGCATGTAGAACGACCCGTGCGCGAAGTTGACGATGCGCGTGACGCCGAAGATCAGCGACAGCCCCGCCGCGACGAGGAACAGCGTGGACGCACCGGCCAGCCCGTTGAGCAGCTGGACCAGGAGACCGGAAAGCGACATCGCGATGTGTCCCGACAGCCCCGATCAAGCGGCCGCCGCGGAACCGGCTGCGCCGGGCCGCTGGCGGCGCCCCCTCGAGGGGGAGGCGCCGTCGGCGCCTCGGGGGTGGTCCATCAGTTCGCCGCGCGCAGCTTCTTCACCTCGTCGGCCGAGGGCAGGTACTTCGCGCCGTCGAGGTAGCGGTAGTCGACCATCACGCCCTTGCCGCCCTCGTTCTTCGTGCGGCCGACGAAGGCGCCCATCGTCGACTGGTTGTCCTCGGGGCGGTAGGTGATGCGGCCGAACGGCGTGTCGACGGCCAGCCCGCGGAAGGCCGCGACCATCTTCTCGCTGTCGGTGCTGCCGGCCTTGGCCACGCCGGCGGCCACCGACTTGATCAGCGCGTAGCCCACCACCGAGCCCAGGCGCGGGTAGTCGTTGAACTTCTTCTGGTACGCCGCGAGGAAGGCCTTGTGCTCGTTGGTGTTGATGCCGTTCCACGGGTATCCGGTGACGATCCAGCCGTTGGGCGTCTCGTCCTTCAGCGGGTCGAGGTACTCGGGCTCGCCGGTCAGCAGGCTCACCACCTCGCGCCCGGTGAACAGGCCCCGCGTGTTGCCCTCGCGCACGAACTTCGACAGGTCGGCGCCGAACAGCACGTTGAACACGGCGTCGGGCTTGGCGTCGATCAGCGCCTGCACCACGGGCCCGGCTTCCAGCTTGCCCAGCGGCGGCGCCTGCTCGCCGACGAACTCCACGTCGGGCTGTGCCTTCTTCAGCAGCTCCTTGAAGCTCGCCGCGGCCGACTGTCCGTACTCGTAGTTCGGGTAGACGACGGCCCAGCGCTTCTTCTTCAGCTTGGCCGCCTCGGGCACCAGCATCGCCACCTGCATGTAGGTGGAGGGGCGCAGCCGGTAGGTGTAGGCGTTGCCGTTGGTCCAGACGATCTTGTCGGTGAGCGGCTCGCCGGCGAGGAAGAAGGTCTTCTTCTGCTTGGCGAAGTCGGTCAGCGCCAGGCCGATGTGCGACAGGAAGGTGCCGGTCAGCACGTCGATCTTCTCGCGCGACAGCAGCTCCTCGGCCACGCGCACGGCGTCGCCGGGGTTGGCGTTGTCGTCGCGGGTGATCAGCTCGAGCTTGCGCCCGCCGAGCAGGCCGCCGGCGGCGTTGACCTCGTCGACCGCGAGCTCCATGCCCTTCTTGTAGGGCTCGAGGAACGCGGGCTGCGCCTTGTAGCTGTTGACTTCGCCGATCTTGATCGGGGCCTGGGCCTGTGCGGCCAGCGCCACGGCGCCCAGGGCGGCGGCGAAGAGTCGGGTCGTGATCGTCACGGGTGCATCTCCTTCACGGTGCGTTCGGTGGTGGGTTCATGCTGATCCGCGAGGGCGGGTCAGCGCAATCCGTCCTGTCCCTTGATCTCGGCGACCTGCAGGCCGCCGATGCGCGGCAAGGGGCGGCCGCTGTCGGTCACGACCACGGCCACGACGATCTCGCGGGCACGGGGCGCGTCGGCGATGCGGGCTTCCATCGCGTCGAAGTGGCTGCGCACGAAGGCGGCATCCTTGTGGCCCAGCGGCACGTCCACCGCGGTGCCCACGCCGCCCTGCTTCTTGGCCGAAGGCACCAGGGCCGCGCCCTTGCTGACGGCCGCGCGCAGCGGCGCGCCGAGCTTGGGGTGCAGGATCGCCGCGGCGTGCTCGAGCTCGCCGGCCTCGCCGACGATCGCCGCCTTGCCGTAGCTGTGCGCCTGTTCCGGCGCGATGCCCAGCGCCTGCACGCAGCGCTGGCCGAGCAGCCCGCCGAGTTCCTCGCCGATGGCGATCAGCTCGTCGAGGTTCTCGACGTAGCGGCCTGCGCAGGGGTTCTCGATCACCGCCATCGCCAGCGCCTTGCGGGTCGGGGGCTCGACGGCCTTGTCCATCTCAAGGTGGATCTCGTCGATCTGGACGACGAGCTTGCGGATCTTCATGGTCAACCCTGTCCTTCGATGCGAGCGGCGTTCAACGCTGCCCATCCCACACGGCGATGTCGGCCGCCTTGAGCCCGCCCACGCGGGCATGGATGCGCGAACCGGTGCTCATGGCGAGCACGACCACCATCTCGTGCGAGCGCGGGGCATCGGGGATGCGGAACTCGAAGGCGTCGAAGTGGCTGCGGACGTACGACGCGTTGATGTTCGTCAGCGGCACGTCGAGCGTGGCGCCCGGGCCGCCGACCTTCTTCGTCGAGGGCACGATGGCCAGCGCGTTGCCGCTCTGGGCCTTCTTCCCCTCTGGCGCCTGGCCCTTGGCGTAGGCCGCCCGGTCGCCCTTCCAGCCCAGCAGTTCGCGCATCGCGTAGCCGCCGGGCACGTGCCACAGCGCGCCATGCTCGAGTTCCCCGGCCTCGCCGATGATCGCGCCCTTGCCGTAGCCCTGGATCGCGTCGGCCGGCACCGCCATCGCGGCGAGCAACTGCTGGGCCAGGCGCAGGCCCAGTGGCTGCAGTGCATCCATCATCGGCATCAGATCCTCGACGTAGCGACCGGCGTACGGGTTCTTCAGCACCGCGCCGATCGCCCCGCGCTTGAGCGGCTGCGCGGCCACCGGGCCACCCTCGTGGAAGATGTCTTCGAGCTGCGTGACGATGCGGCGGATCTCGATCATGGGGGGTACCTCGGTGCGGGAGCGCGTGGGTCAGGCGGCGAGGGGAAGGTGGGCGGAGTCGCCGGCGAGCGTGAGGCACCGGCCCTGGCAGACCAGTGCCGCGTCGTGCACGAGCCCGAGCGCGTGCAACTCGCGTGCCACGCGCAGGCCCCGCGCCAGCGCCTGCTCCACTTGCGCGGCGGGCAGCGTCGGCACGTCGACGGTGACGAGCCGATCGCCGAGGTCGGAGTCGTCCTTCAGGGTCGATGCCGGCGCGCGGCGGATGCGCACGTCGTCGACGTTCACGGCGTTGGCGATCACCGTTGCGGCGGCGTCGGCCCTGCTCGCTGTGGCGGCCAGCACCGTGACGCAGTCGGCGATGCCCAGCGAATGGCTGCGGCCGCGCCAGCCGCTGGTGGCGACGCCGCGCACCGGATCGGTGTGCTGCACCGCGAAGCGGCCGTCGAGCGCGGTGCGGCGGCGCGCGATGTCGGCCACGAGCCCGACGCGCACCGACTCGCCCTCGGCCAGGTGCAGCGCGATGTCGCCGCCGTTGTTGATCCAGGCGCGGCGGACGCCGGCTGCGCGGTAGCAGCCGACCAGCTCCTCGGCCACCGATCCGGCCACGGCGGCCATCGGCGTGATGAAGTCGGCGGGCATCGCGGCGCAGGCGTGCCACATGCGGCGGGCCATCGGGCCCCGCAGCGGGCACGGGTCACCGGCGGCCACGGGGCGCTTCAGCTGCGGCAGCTCGGCGACCAGCTCCTGCAGGATCGTCGAGTAGCGCCGCCAGGCGCGCTCGTGCGCGGCGTCGACGGCCTGCTCGTCGCCGTCGGCGCCGATGACGAGCTCGATCGGGCCGTGCACCCAGTGCCAGCGGCGGCCATCGAGCGGCGTGCGTTGCGGACCCATCGCGCCGTTCACCGAATCGTCAGCCGAGCATCGGCGGTGCGCCGATCGGCCAGGGGTTGGGATCGGGGTGCTGGCCCCAGCGTCGCGCGGTGGGGGCGCCGTCGTGATGCCAGGCGCCGCTGGCCAGCACCTGCTGCAGCGTGCGCACGTGGTCCATGTGGCCGCCGAGCGCTCGGTAGTCGTCGGCGCGCATCGTGAACTCGATGGGCGCAACGATGGCCGGCGTGGGCACGGTGCCGAAGCTGCGGTCGGGCATGCGCAGCACGTCGGACATCATCGTGATGCCGCCGCCCGGCCACACGTAGGCCGGCGCGCCGCCGCAGGTGACGTTGACGAGCAGCCGCTTGATCATGCGGGTGAGCAGCACCGGGTTCTCGGTGACGCCCGCGCGCAGGCTGCCGCCGGCACCACCGAGGAACAGCACCGAGGTCAGCGACGGTTCGCAGTTCTCGCCGATGCGCGCGACGACCTGCGCCACCTCTGGCGGCATAGGCTGCTCGCGCGGCACGAGCGCGTCGTCGAGCACGTACCAGGCGGCGTGCTCGCCGGTGGTGGAGGTCATCAGCAGCCGCAGGCCCGGCCGCGCCACGTCGGGATCCCAGCCCTCGATGATCGACAGCGGGTCGACGAGGTCGGTGCCGCCCCAGCCGGTGCCCGGGTTGGCCACCTGGAAGTACCGCCCCGGCGTGGACTTGCGGCCACGGATCTTCAGCCCCGATGCCGGCATGTCCAGGCAGCGGCCGGCCTGGTGCTCGGTGAGCACGCCGGTGATGTGGTCGTCGACCACCACCACCTCGTCGGCGCGGCCCCAGAGCTGCTTCGCGAAGATGCCGATGGTGGCCGAGCCGCAGCCGACGCGCATGCGCTGCTCGCGCACGCCGTTGACGATGGGCGCCTGCCCGGCCTGCACGACGAGCTGCGAGCCGCCGTCGATCGACAGTTCCACCGCTTCCTTGTTGCCGAGCGCGGCCATCATGTCGCAGGTGATGCGGCCTTCCTTCTTGCTGCCGCCGGTGAGGTGGTGCACGCCGCCCAGCGACAGCATCTGCGAGCCGTACTCGGCGGTGGTGACGTGCCCCACCACCTCGCCGCGGCAGCGCACGTTGGCCTGCTCGGGGCCGAGCCAGCGGTCGGTGTCGATCTTCAGCTTGAAGCTGCAGTAGCTGAAGATGCCTTCGGTGACGACGGTGATCATGTCGACGCCGTCGTGCTCGGACTGCACGATGAACGGCGCCGGCTTGTAGTCAGGGTAGGTCGTGGAGGCGCCGACGCCGGTGACGAACACCTCGTCGCCGCGCAGCAGGCCGCCGGAGGCGTCGCCGTCGGCCGGGGCCACGGGCTCGTGGGTGTCGGGGGCGATGAACGGCACCACGGCACCGTCGCCGGATTCGAGCGTGCGGCGCAGCAGCAGCACCGGGTCGAGCCTCACCAGCACCCCCGCGTGATTGGCGTAGCGGTCGCAGGCGCCGGCCTTGCCCGGGCTGATCTGGCACAGAACCGGGCAGGCGTTGCACTCGATCTTGCCGGCGGCCATGCGCTCGTTGCGCGGGCGGGCGCGCTCGAGCACCTGCGGCTCGGGCGCCGCCTCGGAAAGGCCGTCGGTCTTGGTGTGCTCGGTCATGGGGGTGGTGACGACACCGGGAACTTGCTGCTGACGCCGCCGCGGATGTAGCATCCGCTGAACGTTGATGTTGTGAACACTACATCAGATGCGATCCAATCTAGCGCAAAGCCCCGCGTGCCGCAAGGCGGCGTTCCCGCAGGTCTCGCGTGTCGCGGAGGAGCGATGACCACCAAGTCCGCCGCGGCGCCTGCCGCGCCGTCGTCGAAGTTCCACCACGAGCGGGTTCTCAGCGTCCACCACTGGACCGACCGGCTGTTCAGCTTCACCACCACGCGCGACATGTCGCTGCGCTTCGCCAACGGCCACTTCACGATGATCGGCCTCGTGGTGGACGGCAAGCCGCTGCTGCGCGCTTACAGCATCGCCAGCGCCAACCACGAGGACCACCTCGAGTTCCTCAGCATCAAGGTGCACAACGGCCCGCTGACGTCGCGGCTGCAGCACATCCGGCCGGGCGACTCGCTGGTGGTGGGCCGCAAGCCCACCGGTACGCTGGTCGTCGACTACCTGCGTCCGGGCCGGCGGCTGTACCTGCTGGCCACCGGCACCGGCCTGGCGCCGTTCCTGGCCATCGTGCGGGACCCCGAGGTGTACGAGCGCTACGAGCAGATCGTGCTGGTGCACGGCGTGCGGCAGAAGGACGAACTGGCCTACCACGACATGCTCACCGAGCACCTGCCGAGCCACGAGTACCTGGGCGAGCTGGTGCGCGAGAAGCTGCGCTACGTGCCCACCGTCACGCGCGAGCCGTACCGCCGCATGATGCGCATCCCGCAGCTCATCCGCAGCGGCGCGTTGGCCACGGAGCTGCAGCTGCCGGAGATGAATGCCGCCGACGACCGCGTGATGATCTGCGGCAGCCCGGCGATGCTGCGCGAGCTGAAAGACCTGCTCGAGCAGCGCGGCTTCGTCGAAGGCAGCACCACGGCGCCGGGCGACTACGTCGTCGAACGCGCGTTCGTCGAGCAGTAGGCGGGCCGGGCGCTCCCGCGATGCCGGCCCGCAAGGCACCCGCCGCGCGCACGGCGCCCCGCACGGCGGCCGGCGGCACCGCGGCGGGCCGGCGCATCGGCGTGCGCGAGCAGTCGGCCATCGCCACGCGCGAGAGCATCCTGAAGGCGGCGTACAAGGTGTTCGCCAAGCACGGGTATGCGGGCGGGCGGGTCGAGCAGATCTCGCGCGCGGCGAAGTCGTACGACCGCATGATCTACTACTACTTCGGCAGCAAGGAAGGACTCTTCGTCGCGGTGATCGAGGAGGCCTACCGGCGCTTCAACGAGGCGGAGTCGGCGTTGGCGCTGGACCTGTCGCGGCCGGCCGAGGCGCTGCGCGAAGTGATCGGCTTCATCTGGCGCTACTACCAGCGCAACCCCGAGTTCATCACGCTGCTGAACAACGAGAACCTGCACGGCGGGCGGCACATCTCGCGCTCGCTGCGGGCCCGGGAGTATTCGTCGCCGGCCATCGGTATCCTTGCGCAGGTGCTTCAAAGCGGTGCGGCGGCCGGGCTCTTCCGCAAGGACCTCCGCGCCCGCGACCTCTACCTGATGATGGCCGCCCTGGGCTACTTCTACCTTTCCAACCGCCACACGCTCTCGGCCTTCCTCGGCGAGGACCTCGAGGCGCCCGAGGCGCTGGCGCACTGGGAAGCCTTCATCGTCGACGCCGTGCAACGTACGGTGTCGGCGTCGCCGGCGGGCCGGGCCGGCGCCCGCTGAACGATCGATCCACCAGGAGCACACGCATGGCCGAAGTCGCCGCCACCACCACCGCGGGCAAGGTCGTCCTGAAGAACATCGGCCTGCTGCTGTCGGGCGACGTCGACCGGCCGATCCTCGACGCCGACACCATCGTCTGCGACCGCGGCCGCATCGTGGCCGTCGGCCGCGAGGCCGAATGCGACACCTCGGCGCCCGACACGCTCATCGACGTGCGCGGCACGACCGTCGCGCCGGGCCTGATCGACAGCCACGTGCACCCGGTGTTCGGCGACTGGACGCCGCGCCAGAGCCAGCTCAACTGGATCGACTCCACGCTGCACGGCGGCGTGACCACGATGATCTCCGCCGGCGAGGTGCACCTGCCCGGGCGACCGAAGGACATCGTCGGGCTGAAGGCGTTGGCGATCACCGCGCAGCGGGCCTTCGATGCGTTCCGGCCCGGCGGCATGAAGGTGCTGGCGGGCGCGCCGGTGATCGAGAAGGGCATGGTCGAGAGCGACTTCGCCGAGCTCGCCGCGGCCGGCGTGAAGCTGCTGGGCGAGATCGGCCTCGGCTCGGTGAAGGCCGGCGACGAGGCGCAGCGCATGGTGGCGTGGGCGCGCAAGCACGGCATCCAGAGCACGATCCACACCGGCGGGCCGTCGATCCCGGGTTCGGGCCTGATCGACAAGGACGTGGTGCTCGAGGCCGATGCCGACGTCATCGGCCACATCAACGGCGGGCACACGTCGCTGCCCGAGGCGCACGTGTGCGAGCTGTGCGAGAAGAGCAGCCGGGCGATCGAGATCGTGCACAACGGCAACGAGCGGGTGGCGATCGCCGCGGCGAAGGTGGCGCTGCAGCTCAAGTGCCCGCACCGCGTGATCCTGGGCACCGACGGGCCCGCCGGCTCGGGCGTGCAGCCGCTGGGCATCCTTCGCATGGTGGCGATGCTGTCGAGCCTGGCCGACATCCCGGCCGAGCTGGTGTTCTGCTTCGCCACCGGCAACACCGCGCGGCTGCGCGACCTGGACTGCGGACTGATCGAGCCCGGCCGCGCCGCCGACTTCGTGTTCATGGACCGCGCGCAGCACAGTGCCGGCCGCACGCTGCTCGACAGCGTGCGCCTGGGCGACCTGCCCGGCGTGGGCATGGTGATGATCGACGGCCTCGTGCGCTGCGGCCGCAGCCGCAACACGCCACCGGCCACCGAGGTGCCGGTGGTCGTGCAGGGTCACTGACCGACGGGTAAACGCAGCGGGGCTGCGCACGCCTCGGCCGGGCGCACGATCGCGATGCCCAGCCGGGCGGCCCGGCGCGCGAGGGCGAGCAGGTCGCGATCCGACGTGACGATCGTGGCAGGGCCCAGGTGCAGCGCCAGGTCCAGGTAGATCTGGTCGTCGGCGTCGCGGCAGCGCAAGGTCGACGAGGTTGCGACGGCGACCTCGGCCACCATCGAGGCGCGCCTGTCGAACTCTGTCAGTATGCGCTCACAGTCGGGCTCGTATCGCGCCAGAGCAGGTCGACCGATCACGTGCTGCAACTCCGTGCGCATCGCAGGGAGGGCGTACCACCGCGCCTGGGCCGCATCGAGCAGGGCGCGGAGGCCGTCCGCACGGGGGTCGCGGAACAGCAGCAGATCGAGCGCGGCGTTGGTGTCGATGACCAGTCGCCGAGGGCTGTCGCAGGGAGTGGCCACGGAGTGCGTTGCCTCGGGAGCGATCCCGAATATAATGGAAGGCTTTTCGGCAGCTGGGGGTCTCCCGCGGTGGCCGAAACCGTCCGCAACTGCAGGCCACTGATTTGGTGCCGCCGCAGACGCGACTGCCTTCAAGAACGGGAACAGTCACCCATGCCCACCATCAACCAGCTCGTGCGCCAAGGGCGCGCGGTCGAGGCGATCAAGAGCAAGTCGCCCGCGATGCAGAACTGCCCGCAACGCCGCGGTGTCTGTACCCGTGTCTATACCACCACCCCGAAGAAGCCGAACTCGGCGCTGCGCAAGGTGGCCAAGGTGCGCCTGACCAACGGCTTCGAGATCATCTCCTACATCGGCGGCGAAGGTCACAACCTGCAGGAGCACTCGGTGGTGCTGGTGCGCGGCGGCCGCGTGAAGGACCTGCCCGGCGTGCGCTACCACATCGTGCGCGGCTCGCTCGACCTGCAAGGGGTCAAGGACCGCAAGCAGTCGCGCTCGAAGTACGGCGCCAAGCGCCCGAAGAAGGCCTGAGGCCTGCGATCAGCGCGGTTCCGGCCGTCGCGCCGGGCCGCTGAAGGGTTCACGTCGAACCCAGTAAGTGAAGGGCCCCCATGGCCCTTCGAGGTGCAGGCGAGAGCCGGGCACCAACTGAAACCCAGAGAAGGAAGACTCCCATGCCACGTCGTCGCGAAGTACCCAAGCGCGAGATCCTCCCCGACCCGAAGTTCGGTTCGGTCGACCTGTCCAAGTTCATGAACGTCATCATGGAGTCGGGCAAGAAGGCCGTGGCCGAGCGCATCATCTACGGCGCGCTCGAGCAGGTCGAGAAGAAGGCCGGCAAGGATCCGCTGGAGATCTTCATGATCGCGCTGAACAACATCAAGCCGATGGTCGAGGTGAAGTCCCGGCGCGTCGGCGGCGCGAACTACCAGGTGCCCGTGGAAGTGCGGCCGGTGCGCCGCCAGGCGCTGGCGATGCGCTGGCTCAAGGAGTCGGCCCGCAAGCGCGGCGAGAAGTCGATGGCCGCACGTCTGGCCAACGAACTGCTGGAGGCCAGCGAAGGCCGCGGCGGTGCGATGAAGAAGCGCGACGAAGTGCACCGCATGGCCGAAGCCAACAAGGCGTTCTCGCACTTCCGCTTCTGACCGAAGCCGACCTCCCCGACGCCCCTTCCTTCCTTCGGCCGCTCCCCAGGGTTTACACCAACCCGGGAGCGGCCCTGTACATCCAAAGGACCTGATCATGGCCCGCAAGACTCCGATCGAGCGCTATCGAAACATCGGCATCTCCGCGCACATCGACGCCGGCAAGACCACGACCACCGAGCGCATCCTCTACTACACCGGGGTGAACCACAAGATCGGCGAAGTGCACGACGGCGCCGCCACGATGGACTGGATGGAGCAGGAGCAGGAGCGCGGGATCACGATCACGTCGGCGGCCACCACCTGCTTCTGGAAGGGCATGGACCTGTCCTATCCGGAGCACCGCTTCAACATCATCGACACCCCGGGGCACGTCGACTTCACGATCGAGGTCGAGCGCTCGATGCGCGTGCTCGACGGCGCGTGCATGGTCTACGACTCGGTCGGCGGCGTGCAGCCGCAGTCGGAGACGGTCTGGCGCCAGGCGAACAAGTACAAGGTGCCCCGGCTCGCGTTCGTCAACAAGATGGACCGCACCGGCGCCAACTTCTTCAAGGTCTACGACCAGATGAAGGCGCGCCTGAAGGCCAACCCCGTGCCCGTGGTCATTCCCATCGGCGCGGAAGAGAACTTCAAGGGCGTGGTGGATCTCTTCAAGATGAAGTCCATCATCTGGGACGAGGCCTCGCAGGGCATGAAGTTCGAGTACGGCCCGATCCCGGCCGATCTGGAAGCTGACGCCCAGAAGTGGCGCGAGCAGATGGTCGAAGCGGCCGCCGAAGCCAGCGAAGAGCTGATGAACAAGTATCTCGAGACCGGTGAACTCACCGAGGAAGAGATCAAGCTCGGCCTGCGCACGCGCACGATCGCCACCGAGATCCAGCCCATGCTGTGCGGCACGGCCTTCAAGAACAAGGGCGTTCAGCGCATGCTGGATGCGGTGATCGAGTTCCTGCCCTCGCCGGTGGACATTCCGCCCGTCAAGGGCATGGACGACGACGAGAAGGAAGCGTCACGCCGCGCCGATGACAGCGAGAAGTTCTCGGCCCTGGCGTTCAAGCTGATGACCGACCCGTATGTCGGCCAGCTCACCTTCGTGCGCGTCTATTCGGGCGTGCTCAAGAGCGGCGATTCGGTCTACAACCCGATCCGTGGCAAGAAAGAGCGCATCGGCCGGATCCTGCAGATGCACGCCAACCAGCGCGAAGAAATCAAGGAAATTCTGGCCGGCGACATCGCTGCCTGCGTGGGCCTGAAGGACGTGACCACCGGCGAGACGCTGTGTGATCCGGACAGCATCATCATGCTGGAGCGCATGATCTTCCCCGAGCCGGTGATTTCCCAGGCCGTCGAGCCCAAGACCAAGGCCGACCAGGAAAAGATGGGCATCGCCCTGGGTCGCCTGGCCCAGGAAGATCCCTCGTTCCGGCTGCGCACCGACGAAGAGAGTGGCCAGACCATCATCTCCGGCATGGGCGAGCTGCATCTGGAAATCATTGTCGACCGCATGAAGCGCGAATTCGGCGTGGAAGCCAACGTCGGCAAGCCGCAGGTGGCCTACCGCGAGACCATCCGCAAGCCGGTGAGCGACATCGAAGGCAAGTTCGTCCGCCAGTCCGGCGGCAAGGGCCAGTACGGCCACGTGGTGCTGAAGATCGAGCCGCAGGAGCCGGGCAAGGGCTACGAATTTGTCGACGCCATCAAGGGCGGCGTGGTGCCGCGCGAGTTCATCCCGGCGGTGGCCAAGGGCATTGAAGATTCGCTGCCCAACGGCGTGCTGGCCGGCTACCCGGTGGTGGACGTGAAGGTCACGCTGACCTTCGGCTCCTACCACGAGGTGGACTCCAACGAAAACGCCTTCAAGATGGCCGCCAGCATCGGCTTCAAGGACGGCTGCCGCAAGGCCAGCCCGGTGATCCTGGAGCCGATGATGGCCGTGGAAGTGGAAACGCCGGAAGACTACGCCGGCTCGGTGATGGGCGACCTGTCGTCCCGTCGCGGCATGGTCCAGGGCATGGACGACATGCCTGGCGGCGGCAAGGTCATCAAGGCCGAAGTGCCGCTGTCGGAGATGTTCGGCTACAGCACCACGCTGCGCTCGATGTCCCAGGGCCGCGCGACCTACACGATGGAGTTCAAGCACTATTCCGAGGCGCCGAAGAACGTGGCCGATGCCATCGTCACCGCGCGCTCCAAGTGATCGGCACCTGAGCCTTCAATTCAGCCGGTCTCGCCGCCCAGAGAAGTCCGCAGCCAGTGGCGGGCTTGTGTGCCGAGACCTTAACCCCAGCACTGGCAATGCTCTTTAGATGACGGAGAAGTCCAATGGCAAAAGGCAAGTTTGAGCGTACCAAGCCGCACGTGAACGTGGGCACGATTGGTCACGTGGATCATGGCAAGACGACGCTGACGGCGGCGATCACGACGGTGCTGTCGGCCAAGTTTGGCGGCGAGGCGAAGGCGTA
>JAEUPB010000051.1 GCA_016789955.1 Rubrivivax sp.
GTGCGCGAGATCCAGCAGGTCACGCACGCCGGCTGCGAGGTGGCGGTGGTCATCGGCGGCGGCAACATCTTCCGCGGCGTGGCCGGCGGCTCGGTGGGCATGGACCGCGCCACCGCCGACTACATGGGCATGCTGGCCACCGTGATGAACGCGCTGGCGCTGGCCGACACGATGCGCCAGGAGGGCATGACGGCGCGCGTGATGTCGGCCATCTCGATCGACCAGGTCGTCGAGCCGTACGTGCGCCCCAAGGCCCTGCAGTACCTCGAGGAAGGCAAGCTCGTCATCTTCGCGGCGGGCACCGGCAACCCCTTCTTCACCACCGACACGGCCGCCGCGCTGCGCGGCGCCGAGATGGGCGCGCAGATCGTGCTGAAGGCCACCAAGGTCGATGGCGTGTACTCCGCCGATCCGGCGAAGGACCCCACCGCCACGCGCTACGCCCGCATCAGCTTCGACGAGGCGATCGCGCGCAACCTGCAGGTGATGGACGCCACCGCCTTCGCGCTGTGCCGCGACCAGAAGCTGCCGATCAAGGTCTTCAGCATCTTCAAGCCCGGGGCGCTCGAGCGCGTGGTGCGCGGCGACGACGAAGGCACGCTCGTCCACGTGTGAACCGGCCCGAGTTCCAGCCGAGGAGCAGATCATGGCCCAACAGCAGACCATCGCCGACATCAAGAAGCTCGCCACCGAGAAGATGGGCAAGTCGCTCGAGTCGTTGAAGAACGAGCTGCACAAGATCCGCACCGGCCGCGCCCACCCGGGCCTGCTGGACCAGGTGCATGTCGACTACTACGGCTCTCAGGTGCCCATCAGCCAGGTGGCCAACGTCACGCTGCTCGACGCCCGCACGATCAGCGTGCAGCCCTGGGAGAAGGGCATGGGGCCGAAGATCGAGAAGGCGATCCGCGAGTCCGACCTCGGCCTGAACCCGTCGGCGCAGGGCGACCTGCTGCGCGTGCCGATGCCCGCGCTCACCGAGGAGCGCCGCAAGGAGCTGACCAAGGTCGTGCGCCACGCCGGCGAGGAATGCAAGATCGCCGCGCGGGCGATCCGCCGCGACGCCAACGAGCACCTGAAGAAGCTGCTGAAGGACAAGGTCGTCACCGAGGACGACGAGCGCCGCGCGCAGGACGAGGTGCAGCGACTCACCGACGGCACCGTGGCGCAGGTCGACAAGCTCGTCCACGCGAAAGAGGCCGAAGTGATGGCAGTGTGAAGCTTCCGCCTCGCACCTCCAACGCCGCGGTCCTGCCCCTGAACGCCGAACGAATGTCCGACCCCCAGATCCCCCGCCACGTCGCGGTGGTGATGGACGGCAACGGCCGCTGGGCGAAGGCGCGGCTGCTACCGCGATTCATGGGGCACAAGCAGGGCATGGACACGCTGGTGGCCGCGATCGGCGAGTTCGCGCGGCGCGGCGTCGAGTACCTCACCGTGTTCGCGTTCTCGTCGGAGAACTGGAAGCGGCCGAGCGACGAGGTGTCGGGGCTGATGAGCCTGGTGCTGATCGGCGTGCAGAAGTACCTCGAGAAGCTGCACCGCGACGGCGTGCGCGTGCGCGTGGTCGGCGACCGCGCGGCGATCTCGCAGCACCTGCGCGATGCCTGGGACCATGCCGAGCAGCTCACTGCCGGCAACCGGCGCATCAATCTGTCGGTGGCCTTCAACTACGGTGGCCGCTGGGACATGCTGCAGGCCTGCCGCAAGGCGTTGGCCGAGGGTATTCCGCCCGAGGCCCTCGACGAGGACACGCTGTCGCGGCGGCTGTCGCTGAGCTACGCGCCCGACCCCGATCTGATCATCCGCACGGGCGGCGAGATGCGGCTGTCGAACTTCCTGCTGTGGCAGGCGGCCTACGCCGAGCTGTACTTCACCGACAGCCTGTGGCCGGACTTCGACGGCGCGCAGATCGACAAGGCGCTGGCCGCCTACGCTAACCGCGACCGGCGCTACGGCGGCGTGATCGAGGACCTGGCCCAGACGGGCTGACCGTCCGATGCTGAAGCTGCGCATCATCACCGCCCTGCTGATGCTGGCGGTCCTGCTGCCGGCCCTGTTCGCGCCGGTCGCGTGGCCGTTCGCAGCGGTGTCGCTGCTGCTGATCGCCGCGGCGGCGTGGGAGTGGGGGCGACTCAACGGTGCAGGCGTACCGGGTGCGTGGGTGATGGGTGCCTCGATGGCGGCTGCCGGTGCCGCGGCCTACGCGGCGGGCTGGACGACCGGCGCACCGCCGGCGCTGTGGTGGCTGGCGGCGGCGGTGTGGGTGCTGGGCGGCGCGCTGGTGCTGCACGGCGGGCCGGCCGCCTGGCCGCATGCGCCGCGCGTGCTGCGGCTGATGCTGGGCCTGGTCGTGCTGTTCGTCGGCTGGCTTGCGCTGAGCCAGGCGCGTGCGGTCGGGATCAACTTCGTGCTGTCGGTGATGGCGCTGGTGTGGGCGGCCGACATCGCGGCCTACGCCGGCGGGCGCGGCTTCGGCCGCACGAAGCTCGCGCCGACCGTCAGCCCGGGCAAGACCTGGGAAGGCGCCTTGTCGGGTGCCGCGGCCGTGCTGGTGCTGGGCGCCGTGTGGCTGTGGGTGGATCGCAGCGCGGCGGTGGACAGCCCGAGCGTCACGTCGCGGCTGCTGTCGGCGCTCGGCATGGTCGGCGCCGGTGTCGCGCTGCTCGCGCTCTCGGCGATGAGCGTGGTCGGCGACCTGGTCGAGTCGCTCGTCAAGCGGGCGGCCGGCGCGAAGGACAGCAGCCGCCTGCTGCCCGGGCATGGCGGCGTGCTCGACCGCATCGACGCGCTGCTGCCGGTGTTCCCGTGCGCGATGGCGCTGGTGTCGCTGGCCCGGTGACGCGATGACGCGCCCATTGCGCCTGGCCATACTCGGCGCCACCGGTTCGGTGGGGCAGAGCACGCTCGACGTGGTCGAGCGGCATCCCGGCCGCTTCGAGGTCATCGTGCTCACCGCGCACCGCCGCGCCGAGGAACTGGCCGCGCTGTGCCGCCGCTGCGATCCGAAGCTCGCCGTCGTCGGCACTGATGCCGCCGCGCAGGAGTTGCGTGCGGCCATCGCCGGTGCCGGGCTGCGCACCGAGGTGGCCGTCGGCCCCGCGGCGCTGGAAGAGGCGGTCGTGCGCGACGATGTCGACGCGGTGATGGCCGCCATCGTCGGCGCCGCCGGACTCGCGTCGTGCCTGGCCGCGGCCCAGGCCGGCAAGCGGCTGCTGCTGGCCAACAAGGAGGCGCTGGTGGTCGGCGGCGCGCTCTTCATGCAGGCGGTGCGCCGGGGTGGCGCGACGCTGCTGCCGATCGACAGCGAGCACTCCGCGATCTTCCAGTGCCTGCCGCTGGACCGCGCACAGTGGCCGGCGTGGATCGACCACATCGTGCTCACCGCGTCGGGTGGGCCGTTCCGCACGCGCGACCCGGCCACGCTGCACGGCGTCACGCCCGAGGAGGCGGTGGCGCACCCGAACTGGGTGATGGGCCGCAAGATCTCGGTGGACAGCGCGACGATGATGAACAAGGGCCTCGAGGTCATCGAGGCACGTTGGCTGTTCGAGCTGCCGCCCGAGCGCATCCGCGTCATCGTCCATCCGCAGAGCGTGATCCACTCGATGGTGGCCTGCGCCGACGGCTCGGTGCTGGCGCAGCTGGGCACGCCCGACATGCGCGTGCCCATCGCCTACGGGCTGTCGTTCCCCGAGCGCATCGAGTCCGGCGCGACCCGGTTGAACTTCGAGCAAATGGCCGGACTCCACTTCGAGCCGATGGACTATTCGCGCTACCCCGCCCTGCGACTGGCCTACGATGCGCTGGCCGCCCGCGAGGGCAGCACGGTGCTGCTGAACGCCGCCAACGAGGAGGCCGTGGCGGCCTTCCTCGACCGGCGCCTGGGCTACACCGACATCCACCGGGTCGTCGCGGGCACGGTGGAGGCGCTGCAGCCCGCGCTCGGCCCGATCGGCCGGCTCGACGAACTGCTCGCGCTGGACGAGCAGGCCCGATCCCATGCCCGCCAGACCATGAAGGCGCTGCCGTGATCACCACCGTCCTGGCCTTCCTGTTCACGCTGGGCGTGCTGATCGTGGTGCACGAATACGGGCACTACCGCGTGGCGGTGGCCTGCGGCGTGAAGGTGCTGCGTTTCTCGGTGGGCTTCGGCCGCGTGCTGTGGCGGCGGCAGCGCTCGCCCGACGCCACGGAGTTCGTGGTCTGCGCGCTGCCGCTGGGCGGCTACGTGCGCATGCTCGACGAGCGCGAGGGCGACGTCGACCCGCGTGAGCTCGACCGCACCTTCAACCGCAAGCCGCTGCGCCACCGCGTGGCCATCGTCGCTGCCGGGCCGCTGGCCAACCTCGGGCTGGCCATCCTGCTGTACGCGGGGGCCAACTGGATCGGCGTCAGCGAGCCGCGCGCCGTCGTCGGATCGAGCGTGGCCGGCAGCGCGGCCGAGGCAGCCGGGTTGCGTGCAGGCGACTGGGTGCGGGCCGTCGCGCGCGACGGCGACGACTGGCAGGAGCTGCGCTCGCTCACCGACCTGCGCTGGGAGGTCACGCAGGCGGGCCTGGAGCGCACGGTGCTGCGCCTGGCCGTCACCGACCGCGACGGCCGCGGCCGCCGTGAGCTGCGTCTGGACCTGACGAAGCTGGCCAACCGCGACGTCGACGCGAGCTTCATGAAGGCCGTGGGCGTCGGCCCGGCCTACAGCGACCCGGTGCTCGGCGACGTGAAGGCAGGCGGGCCCGCGGCCGCGGCCGGGCTCCAGAAGGGCGACCGGGTCGTGTCGGTCGACGGCCAGCCGGTGGTCGACGCGCAGCTGCTGCGCGAGCGCATCCGCGGCTCGGTGCAGAACGGCGCCGGCGTCGAGCAGCGCTGGCAGGTGCAGCGCGGACCCACGCTGATGGAACTGGCCGTGCGCCCGCGGGTGTCGGCCGAAGGCGGGCGCGACATTGGCCGCGTGGACGCCTACATCGGCAGCCCGCCCGAGATGGTGACGGTGCACTACGGTGCCATCGAGGGCCTGTGGCGCGGCGCGCAGCGCACCTGGGAGGTGTGCTCGCTGACGCTGCGCATGCTCGGCCGCATGCTGATCGGCGAGGCCTCGCTGAAGAACCTGTCGGGCCCGCTGACGATCGCCGACTACGCCGGGCAGTCGGTGCAGCAGGGGCTGGCGTACTACCTCGCCTTCCTGGCGCTGGTCAGCGTGAGCCTGGGCGTGCTGAACCTGCTGCCGCTGCCGATGCTCGATGGCGGGCACCTCCTGTATTATCTTTTCGAGGGTGTGACCGGGAGGCCGGTTTCCGACCTGTGGCTGGCCCGACTGCAGCGTGGCGGGGTGGCGATCCTGCTGGTGATGATGTCCGTCGCCCTCTTCAACGACGTGGCCCGCTTGCTGGGCCTGCACTGAACCGATGATCCCGATGTTTCCTTCTTCGCCGCTGCGCGGCGCGGCGATGGTGGTGGTTGTCGCCTGCGCGGCCACCCATGCGCCGCAGGCCCGTGCCGTGACGCCGTTCGTGCTGAAGGACATCCGCATCGAGGGCCTGCAGCGCACGGACCCCGGCACGGTGTTCGGGGCGCTGCCGTTCCGCATCGGCGACACCTACAACGACGACAAGGGCGCCGCCGCGCTGCGCGCGCTGTTCGCCACGGGCCTCTTCAAGGACGTGCGCATCGAGATCGAGGGCGACGTGGCGGTGGTCATCGTCGACGAGCGCTCGATCATCGCCACCGTCACCTTCGTTGGCCTGAAGGAGTTCGACAAGGACCCGCTGACCAAGTCGCTGAAGGAAGCGGGCATCGGCGAGGGCCTGCCGTTCGACCGCGCGCTGATCGATCGCGCCGAGCAGGAGATCAAGCGCCAGTACCTGACGCGCAGCCTGTACGGCGCCGAGGTCGTCACCACCGTCACGCCGATCGAGCGCAACCGCGTCAACGTCACCTTCACGATGAGCGAAGGCGAGGCGGCCAAGATCACCGCGATCCGCATCGTCGGCAGCAAGGCGTTCTCCGAGTCGACGCTGCTCGACCAGTTCGACCTCACTGCCGGCGGCTGGCTGACCTGGTACACCAAGACCGACCGCTACTCGCGCAGCAAGCTCAATGCCGACCTGGAGACGCTGCGCGCGTACTACCTGAACCGCGGCTACCTCGAGTTCGCGGTGGAGTCGACTCAGGTCACCATCTCGCCGGACAAGCAGAGCATCGCGATCACGATCTCGATCCGGGAGGGGCAGCCCTACACCGTCACCGGCGTGAAGCTGGAGGGCAACTACCTCGGCAAGGAAGAGGAGTTCAAGGCACTGGTGCAGGTGCGCCCGGGCCAGCCGTACCGCGGCGATGCCGTCACCGAGACCGTCAAGCGCTTCACCGACCTGTTCGGCCTGTTCGGCTATGCGTTCGCGCGCGTCGACCAGCGCCCCGACATCGACCGCACCAACGGCCAGGTGGTCGTGACTCTGGTGGCCGAGCCGCAGCGGCGCGTGTACGTGCGCCGCATCGAGGTGGCCGGCAACACGCGCACGCGCGACGAGGTCGTGCGCCGCGAGTTCCGGCAGCTCGAGTCGAGCTGGTACGACGGTGCGCGCATCAAGCTCTCGCGCGACCGCGTCGACCGCCTGGGCTACTTCAAGGACGTGAGCGTCGACAACAACGAGGTGCCGGGCTCGCCCGACCAGGTCGACCTGATCGTCAACGTCACCGAGAAGCCGACCGGCAACCTGCTGATCGGGGCGGGCTACTCCAACGCCGAGAAGCTCACGCTGACCGCGTCGGTGAAGCAGGAGAACGTGTTCGGCTCGGGCAACTACCTCGGCATCGAGGTGAACACCAGCCGCAGCGCGCGCACGCTGGTGCTCAGCTCGGCCGACCCGTACTTCACGGTGGACGGCATCTCGCGCTACATCGACCTCTTCTACCGGACGAGCCGGCCGTACAACAGCCAGGGCGACCAGTACCAGGTGGCGACGCCGGGTGCGTCGATACGGTTCGGCGTGCCGTTCTCCGAGTTCGACACGGTGTTCTTCGGCGTGGGCCTGGAGCAGACGCGCATCGGCAGCAGCACCGGCATCCCGAACAGCTACTTCCTGTACCGCGAGCTGTACGGCGCCAACACGACCTCGGTGCCGCTGACGATCGGCTGGGCCCGCGACGGCCGCGACAGCCTGCTCACGCCCACGATGGGCCGCTACCAGCGCGTGAACCTCGAGTGGGCGGCCTTCGGCGACGTGCGCTACACGCGCACCAACCTGCAGTACCAGGAGTACTACTCGCTGCCGTTCAAGCTCACGCTCGGCCTGAACGCCGAGATCGGCATCGGCAAGGGCCTGGGCGGCAAGCCGTTCCCGATCTTCAAGAACTTCTACGGCGGCGGCCTGGGCACGGTGCGCGCCTACGAGCAGGGTTCGCTGGGCGTCATCGACCCCACCGGTGCCTTCATCGGCGGCTCGCGGCGATTCAACGCCAACGCCGAGCTGTACTTCCCCGTGCCGGGCAGCGGCAACGACAAGTCGCTGCGCATCTTCAGCTTCTTCGACACCGGCAACGTCTGGCGCGAGGACGAGAAGATCCAGGCCTCCTCGCTGCGTGCCTCGGTGGGCCTGGGCCTGTCGTGGATCTCGCCGGTGGGCCCGCTGAAGCTCTCGTGGGGCAAGCCGCTGCGCGTGCAGCCCAACGATAGAATCCAGCGCTTCCAATTCCAGATCGGGACCGCGTTCTGATGAAGACGATGAGTGTGCGTGGCCTTGCGCGGGCCGGGTTGCTGGTGGCTGCGGCCGGTGCGATGGTCGCGCCCGTGGCCGCGCAGGAACTGAAGATCGGCTACGTCAACAGCGAACGCGTGCTCCGCGACGCGGCCCCGGCCAAGGCGGCGCAGACCAAGCTCGAAGCCGAGTTCGGCAAGCGCGACCGCGAGCTGAACGATCAGGCGCAGAAGCTCAAGGCCGCGGCCGAGAAGCTCGAGAAGGACGCTCCCACCCTGGCCGAAGCCGAGCGCACGCGCCGCCAGCGCGACCTGCTCGAGCAGGACCGCGACCTGCAGCGCAAGCGCCGAGAGTTCCAGGAAGACCTGCAGCAGCGCAAGAACGAGGAACTGGCCGGCGTCGTCGAGCGTGCCAACCGCGTCATCAAGCAAATCTTCGAAACCGAGAAGTACGACCTGATCCTGCAGGAGGTGGTGTTCGCGGGGGCCCGCGTCGACATCACCGACAAGGTCATCAAGGCGCTGAACGCCGCGCCCACGGGCGGCAAGTAGGCCGCACCCCGGCGGGCGCCGCGCCGTGCAGGCGAGCCTCGCGCAGATCACCGGCCGCCTCGGCGGCGAGCTCGTCGGCGACGACGGGTCGCACGTGGTCACGCGCATCGCGCCGCTGGCTGCAGCCGGTGCCGACGCGATCAGCTTCCTCTCGCATCCGCGCTATGTGCCGCAGCTCGCCACCTGCGCGGCCGGCTGCGTGATCGTCTCGCCGGCGGCGCGCGATGCGGCGGCCGCGCGCGGCGCGGCCATCGTCACCGACGACCCGTACCTCTACTTCGCGCGGCTCACGCAGTGGTGGGCTGCCGAGAGCCGCCCGCCCGTGCCGCCCGGCGTGCACGCGAGTGCCGTGGTCGAGCCCGGGGCGGTGATCGCACCGTCGGCCTCGATCGGGGCGTTCGCGTGGATCGGCGCCGGCGCCCGAGTCGGGGCGCATGCCGTGGTCGGCGCGCACGCCGCGATCGGCCGCGACGCGGCTGTCGGCGAAGGCACGCGGCTGGCCCCGCGCGTCACGATCGAGGCGGGCTGTCGCATCGGCGTGCGCGGCATTGTGCACCCCGGCGTGGTGATCGGCGCCGACGGCTTCGGCTTCGCACCGTCGCAGGGGCGGTGGCACAAGATCGAACAGCTCGGCGCGGTGGTGATCGGCGACGACGTCGAGATCGGCGCCAACACCTGCATCGACCGTGGCGCGCTGGAAGACACCGTCGTCGGCGACGGCGTCAAGCTCGACAACCTCGTGCAGATCGGCCACAACGTGCGCATCGGCGCGCACTGCGCGTTCGCCGGCTGCGTCGGCGTGGCAGGCAGCGCCACCATCGGCGCGCACTGCACGGCCGGCGGCGGCGCCATCATCCTCGGCCACCTGCAGCTCGTCGACCACGTGCACCTCACCGCGGCCACCGTGGTCAC
Source organism: Rubrivivax sp. (assembly GCA_016789955.1). GTDB lineage: Bacteria > Pseudomonadota > Gammaproteobacteria > Burkholderiales > Burkholderiaceae_C > Rubrivivax. The sequence continues at coordinate 9,158 of JAEUPB010000051.1, forward strand.
CCGCTCGATCCTGCAGCCCGGGCAGTACAGCGGCGTGTTCCCCTTCGATGACAATGCCTCGTGGGAGAAGAACGCGGCCACGCTGCGCAACCTCCACGCCCTGCGCGAGCGCGTGCGCGCGCTGGAGAAGAACAGATGACCGCACCCGTGCTCGACATCCACAAGATCCTCGCCAAGCTGCCCCACCGCTACCCGATCCTGCTCGTGGACCGCGTGCTCGAGATCGAGAAGGGCGTGCACATCAAGGCGGTGAAGAACGTCACCATCAACGAGCCATTCTTCATGGGCCACTTCCCGAGCCGGCCGGTGATGCCCGGCGTGATGATGCTCGAGGCCCTGGCCCAGGCCTCGGCACTGCTGTCGTTCGAGTCCGACGGCATCGAGCCCGGCGACGACACGGTGGTCTACTTCGTCGGCATCGACGGCGCGCGCTTCAAGCGCCCGGTGGAGCCCGGCGACCAGCTGGTGCTGGAGTCGTGGATCGAGCGCGCGCGGGGCGGCATCGTCAAGTACCGCAGCCGCGCCAGCGTCGACGGCGAGACCGCCGTCGAGGCCGAGCTGATGTGCACGATGAGGAAGGTCCGCTAGGGCCGGCCGCTCCATGGCGCAGGTCCATCCCACCGCGATCGTCGATCCGTCGGCCGAGTTGGCGCCGACGGTGTCGGTGGGCCCGTATGCGGTGATCGGCGCCGGCGTGCACCTCGGCGAGGGCACCACGGTGGGGGCGCACACGGTGATCGAGGGGCCCACGCGCATCGGTCGCGACAACCGCATCCACCCCCATGCGTCGCTGGGCGGCCCGCCGCAGGACATGAAGTACCGCGGCGAGCCCACCGAGCTGGTGATCGGCAGCCGCAACACGATCCGCGAGTTCTGCACATTCAACCGCGGCACCGTGCAGGACGCCGGCGTCACGCGCATCGGCGACGACAACTGGATCATGGCCTACGTGCACATCGCGCACGACGTGCAGCTGGGCAGTCGCACGATCCTCGCGAACAACGCGACGCTCGCGGGCCATGTGCACATCGGCGACTGGGTGATCGTCGGCGGCCTCACCGGCGTGCACCAGTTCTGCAAGATCGGCGCGCATGCGATGACGGGCTTCCAGAGCCACGTGTCGCAGGACGTGCCGCCGTTCATGATGGTCACCGGCCATCCGCTGGAGGTGCGCGGCTTCAACATCGAGGGGCTGCGCCGGCGAGGGTTCTCCAAGGAGCGCATCGCGCAGGTCAAGCAGATGCACCGGCTGCTGTACCGCGACGGGCTGCGGCTGGAGCAGGCGATGGAGCAGATCGCGGCGCTGCAGGACGATCTCTCCGACGGCGCCGACGACGTGCGCCTGATGCTCGACTTCCTGCGCGGCGCCACGCGCGGCATCGTGCGCTAGAGACGCCGTGGACGCGCCCGCGCTGCGGCTCGCGATGGTCGCCGGCGAGGCCTCCGGCGACCTGCTCGCCGCCCTGCTGATCGGTGGCCTGCGCGAACGCTGGCCACAGCTCGCGCTGCAAGGCATCGGCGGCCCGCGCATGACGGCGCTGGGCTTCGACGCCTGGTGGCCGCAGGAACGGCTGGCGGTGCGCGGCTACGTGGAGGTGCTGCGCCACTATCGCGCGCTGTCGCGGCTGCGGCAGGATCTCGGCACGCGGCTGATCGCCGAGCGGCCGCGCGCCTTCATCGGCGTGGACGCGCCCGACTTCAACCTCGACCTCGAAGCGCGCCTGAAGGCCGCTGGCATCCCGACGGTGCACTTCGTCTGCCCATCGATCTGGGCCTGGCGCGGCGGCCGCGCCAAGCGCATGGCCGAGAGCTGCGACCACGTGCTGTGCCTGTTCCCGTTCGAACCCGCGCTGCTCGCCGCGCACGGCGTGGCCGCCACCTACGTGGGCCACCCGCTGGCCGACGCGATCCCGCTGGAGCCGCCGCGCGCGCAGGCCCGCGCCGCGCTCGGGCTCGCTGCCGACGACACCGTGGTCGCGGTGCTGCCGGGCAGCCGCCGCAGCGAGATCACCGCGATCGCGCCGGTCTTCCTGCAGGCGGCGCTGCGGCTCCAGCGCGAGCGCCCCGGGTTGCGCTTCGTGCTGCCGGTGGCGCCGGGGCTGGGCCCGCTGGTGCGCGAGCAGCTGCAGCAGCACGCGCCGCGTCTGGGCCTCACGCTGCTCGACGGCCGCTCGCACGAGGCGCTGGCGGCCTGCGACGTGACGTTGATCGCCAGCGGCACCGCCACGCTGGAGGCGGCGCTCTTCAAGCGCCCGATGGTCATCGGCTACCGCATGCACCCGATCAGCTGGCAGATCATGAAGCGTTTGCGCTACCAGCCGTGGGTGGGGCTGCCCAACATCCTGTCGCGCGAGTTCGTCGTGCCCGAGCTGATCCAGGGCGACTGCACGCCCGAGGCGCTGGCCGCGGCCACCGCGCGCTGGCTCGACGACCCGGCCGCTGCGCAGGCGGTCTCGGCCCGCTTCACCGACATCCACCACACGCTGCGCTGCGACACCGCGCGGCGCGCCACCGATGCCCTCGCGCAGCTCATCGGCGCCGCGTAGCGCGCGCAAGGTCCGCAAGGGCCGCTTGCCGCGGCTCAAGCTCGTGCTGGAGCCGCCGGGCCTCGTGGCCGGCGTCGACGAGGCCGGGCGCGGCCCGCTCGCCGGGCCGGTGGTGGCGGCCGCGGTGATCCTCGACGACGCGCGCCCGATCCGCGGCCTCGACGACTCGAAGGTGCTGACGGCGAAGAAGCGCGAGCGCCTGCACGACCTGATCCGCGCGCAGGCACTGTGCGTGGCGGTGGGGCAGGCGAACGTCGAGGAGATCGACCGGCTCAACATCCTGCAGGCCACGCTGCTGGCGATGCAGCGCGCCGTGGCCGGCCTGCGGCTGCCGCCGCGCCACGTGCTGGTCGACGGCAACCGCGCGCCCGAGTTCGCGCGGCCGCTGCTGTCGGTGCGGGCCATCGTCGACGGCGATGCGCGTGTGGCGGCGATCTCGGCGGCGTCGATCATCGCGAAGGTCACGCGCGACCGCCTGTGCGACGAGCTGCATGCACGCTGGCCGGGCTACGGCTTCGATGCGCACAAGGGCTACGCCACCGCGGTGCACCTGAAGGCGCTGCGCACGCTCGGGCCCTGTCCCGATCACCGGCGCAGCTTCGCGCCGGTGCGCGAGGCCTGCGGCGCCGCGCCAGTGACGCCACCGCCGTGGCCCGACGACGACGCGGCAGGCGCGGGAGCGGGCGAGTGACCCCTGTCGTCACCCCGATCACCTCGCGCGACAACGCGCTGCTCGTCAAGCTGCGCCGCGTGGCGGCCGACGGCGCCGCGGTGCGCAAGCTGGGCTGCGTTTGGCTCGAGGGCGACCACCTCTGCCGCGCCGCGGTGGCCCGTGGCGTGCCGGTGCCGCAGGCGCTCGTCAGCGAGGCCGGCTGGGCCGATCCGGCGCTGCGCACGCTGGCGCACGCCGCCGCGCGCGTGGCCGTGGTGCCCGAGGCGCTGTGGCGCGGCGTCAGCACGCTGCCGTCGCCGGCCGCGATCGGCTACCTGCTCGACCTGCCTGCGGTTTCGGTGATCGAGCCCCGCGTGGGCACGGTGGTGCTCGACCGCCTGCAGGATGCCGGCAATGCCGGCAGCATCCTGCGCAGCGCCGCGGCCTTCGGCGTGCGGCAGGTCGTGGCGCTGAAGGGTACGGTGGCGCTGTGGTCGCCGAAGGTGCTGCGCGCCGGCATGGGTGCGCACTTCGCGCTGCACCTCGTCGAGGGCCAGGCGCCCGACGCGCTGGAGGCGCTGGCCGTGCCGCTGCTGGCGACGAGCTCGCATGCCTCGACGCTGCTGCACGAGGCCGCGCTGCCCGCGCCGGCCGCATGGGTCTTCGGGCACGAAGGGCAGGGCATCGCTGACGCCTTGCAGCAGCGCTGCGCGATGACGCTGGCGATCCCGCAGCCCGGCGGCGAGGAGTCGCTGAACGTCGCCGCCGCGGCGGCGGTGTGCCTGTACCAGCAGGCGATCAGCGGCTCTCGCCGCGGGTGAAGCGCCGCGCGCCGGCGCTGTAGGTGCCGCTGGCGAAGTTGGCCCCGTGCGCGGCCTTCGCCGCCGCAGCCGCAGCCTCGAAGCGCTCGTCGGACATCGCGGCCCACCACTGCTTGGTCAGCGCCAGCGGCCCGGGGGCCAGCGTGGCGAGCTGTGCGCACAGCTCGGCCATGCGTGCCGCGATCGCGTCGTCGGCGTGCACCTCGTGCAGCAGGCCGAGCTCGAGCGATTGCCGTGCGTCGATGACCTCGGCCAGCAGCACCAGGCGCCGCATGACCGCCTCGCCGACATGCGCGTGCAGCAGGAAGCTGCCGGTCACCGCCACCGAGCCGATCTTCAGCTCGGTCATGCCGATGCGCGCGACAGGCGTGCCGATGCGCAGGTCGCACAGCAGCGCGATCTGCAGCCCCGCACCGGCGGCGACGCCGTTGACGAGCGCGATCATCGGCTTGCGCAGCGCCCGCAGCGTTCGGTATAGCGACATGTAGTCGTCGATGCGCTGCGCCGACGCGGCGGCGTCCATCGCCGCGCTCTCGTGCTGGTCCTGCCCGGCGCAGAAGGCGCGGCCGTGCCCGGTGAGCACCAGCACGCGCACGGCATCGTCGGCGTCCAGCGCGCGCAGCGCGGCATCGAAACGGCGGCGTTGCGCGCGGTCGAAGGCGTTGAGCACCTGCGGGCGGTTCATCGTCAGCGTCGCCACGGCGCCGTCGAGCGAGATGCCCAGCTCGTCGCACGACAGCGGATGCGAGGTGCCGGCCATGCGTCACTCCTGCTTGATGCGCGCCGCGTCGATCGCGCGCGACCACTTGTCGACCTCGGCCGCCAGCCGCTGTGCCGATTCCGCGGGCGACGCCACGATCACCTCCACGCCCACCTGCGCCAGCCGGCGCCGCGCCTCGGGGGTCTTCAGCGCCACGCCGAGCGCAGCGTTCAGCCGCGCCACCACCGCGTCGGGCGTGGCCTTGGGCGCGAGGATCGCGTAGATCGACGCCGCCTCGAACGGCAGGCCCTGTTCGGCGAAGGTCGGCACGTCGGGCAGCACGCCCAGCCGCGTGCGGTTGGCGGTGCCCACCGCCACCGCGCGGCCGCCCTGCACGTTGGCCAGCGCCGTGGGCGGCGTGGTGAACAGGTACTGAATCTGCCCCGATTGCAGGTCGGCCATCGCCGGGCTCGAACCGCGGTAGGGCACGTGGATCATTTCCAGCCCGGTCTGCAGCCGGAAGGCCTCGGTCACGACGTGCTCGGTCGAGCCGTTGCCGGCCGAGCCGTAGGCCAACTTTCCCGGCGCCGCCTTCACCGCGCGCGTCATCTGCTCGAGCGTGGCCACGCCCGAGGTCTTGCTCGCCAGCAGCACCAGCGGCAGCTCGGCCACCGTGGCCACGGCCTTGAAGTCGGGCACCAGCTCGTAACCCGCGGCGGCCGCGCCGAGCAGCTTCACGCTCATCGCGTACGACGTGGTGGGCGCCATCAGCAGCGTGTAGCCATCGGGCGCTGCGCGCTTGACCTGCTGAGCCGCGAGGTTGCCCGAGAAGCCGGTGCGGTTGTCCACGACCACGGTACCCGGCAGGTTGGCGCCGAGCAGCTCGGCCATGATGCGGCCGACCGTGTCGACACCGCCGCCCGGCGAGAAGCCGACCACCAGCGTGATCGGCTTCTCCGGAAAGGATTGGGCGTGCACCGGGGCGAGGGCGGTCAGCAGTGCCAGGCCCAGCAGGCGGCGCAGGGTGGAGGACAGGGTCATGGGCAGGTCCTTCAGGGTGTGTTCGGCAGGCCGCTGCGGGCTGTTCAGCGCGCGACACGATGGCCGCTGGCGTCGAGGTCCCACGCGTCGTGGGTGTTGCGCGGGAGGTCCTTCTTCTGGATGCGCTGCGTCGGTGTCTTCGGGAACTCGGCGATCACCTTCACGTAGCGCGGCAGCTGGAAGTACGGCAGCCGGCTCTCTGCCCAGCGCACGAGGCCGGGCGGATCGACGCGGCGGCCTTCGCGCGGCCGCACGTAGAGCAGCAGTTCGTCGTCGCCGAGTTCGCCCGGCACGCCTACCAGCGCCACCTCCTCGACATCGGGGTGGCCGGCGATGACCTGCTCGACCTCCCAGGCGGAGATGTTGATGCCGCGCCGTCGCAGCATGTCCTTGCCGCGGCCGGCGTAGGTGAGCCAGCCGTCGGCGTCCTGCGTCGCGCGGTCGCCGGTCAGGAACCAGTCGCCGCGGCGGGCCGCACGATCGGCCTCGGGGCTGTCGGCATAGCCGAGGAAGCCCACGCCAGGGATGCGCGCGCGCAGCGTGATCTCGCCGATCGTGCCCACCGGCACCGGCTCGCCGTGCTCGTCGGCCAGGCGCAGCTCGTAGTGCGACAGGGGCCGGCCGATCGAGCCGACGGGGCCGCCGAGGTTCATCGTCACGAAGGTCAGCAGCTCGCTCAGGCCGTAGCCTTCGCGCACCTGCACGCCGTAGCGCTCGGCGAAGCCCTGCCACAGCGCCGGCGGGCAGCCGCCACCCCAGGCGATGCGCACGCGGTGGTCGCGGTCGTCGGCGCGCGGGGGCTGCTTCATCAGCATCGCCACCACGCCGCCGAGGTAGTGCACGTGCGTGGCCCCGGCGGCGCGTGCGTCGTCCCAGAAGCGCGACGCGCTGAAGCGCTCGACCATCGCCAGGCGGAAACCACCCTTCAGCGCCGCCAGCGCCACGGCAACGCCGGCGCCGTGGTGCAGCGCCTCCCAGAACAGGAACACGTCGCCCGGGCCGGCCTCGGTGAGGCGCAGCACCGCCTCGGCGCCGGCGCGCAGGTGGCGGTCGGACTTGCGCACGCCCTTGGGCGCGCCGGTGGTCCCCGAGCTGAGCGTGAGCGTGACGATGTCGTCGGGCGCCGGGGGCGGCGGCAGGATTGTGTCGGCCGGGGCCTCGGTGAGCAGCGCGTCGCGCCACAGCAGGCGGGGCAGCGGGCCGGCGGCCTCCAGCACCTCGCGGTGTTCCGCGTCGGCCAGCAGCAGTTGCGGCCGCAGTTGCGCGAGCAGGTGCTGCAGCGGTGCGCCGCGCAGGTGGATGTTCACCGGCACGCGCACCGCGCCCAGCCGCGCCAGCGCCAGCAACGCCACCAGGTGCAGCGGATCGGTGGCCAGCATCAGGCCCACGCGGTCGCCTGGCCGCACGCCGGCGGCGTCGAGCCGGCGCGCCATCAACTCCACGTCGCGGGCCAGCTCGCCGCACCGCAGTTCGTTGCCGCGGAACGTGCAGTAGACGGCCTGTGGCGTGAGGCGCGCGCGCTGTGCCAGCCAGTCGGCGATGGTCTCGTCGCCCGGCGGCGCCAGGCGGACATCGGCGGGGGGACCAGATGCGGGCTCGGGAGTCACATGAAATTGAATAGCAATATCAAAAATCGACTATCGATTCCGATGCAGGCATCGTAGCCGACGCCCGCAGCGCCGGTCAAACGCCGGCTGGGTCAGGCCGAGGCGCGGCGCGCGGCGTCCACCAGCAGCGGCGCCAGGTCTCGCCGTGCGGCGGCGGCGTCGTGGCGGTTCTTCAGCGTCGAGACGTTGATGGCCGCGGCGATGCGGCCCTGCACGTCGACCACCGGCGCCGACAGCGAGATGCTCTGCGCGTCCAGGTGCTTCTCGGTCAGCGCGTAGCCGGCGCGCCGCGAGCGCTGCAGCCAGGTGCCGAGGGCCGAGGCATCGGCCACCGGCAGGCGCTCGCGCTCGGCAACGCGCAACCGGCGCCATAGCGCCGAGAGCTGCGCGGGTTCGGCCTGCCACAGCAGCACCTGGCCTGACGACGACGGCAGCGCGGCGTAGCGGCTGCCCACCGGCAGGTGCACGCGCGTGACGTGCACGCTGGGAATGTTGGCCACGACGACGATCTCGTCGCCGTCGAGTTCCACCCACGACACCGTCTCGCCCGTCATGCGCGCCAGCTCCGCCAGCACCGGCTGGCCGCGCTCGAGCATCGGGTGCCCGGCGAGCATGCCGCGCACGAGGCTCAGCAGCCGTACCGCGAGCCCGTACTGCCGCGTGGCCGGGTCGCGCTGCAGGTAGCCGAGCTTCAGCAGCGTGTAGACGAAGCGCTGCGTCGCGCTGCGGCCGATGCCGCTGGCCTCGGCGATGTCGGCCAGCGGCATCCAGCGCCGCTCGGGGCTGAAGGCCGACAACACGCGCATCGCCTTCTCGACGGAGGCGACGTACAGGCGCGGATCGGGGGCGTCGGCCGCCGGGGCGGCGGCGGGCGTGGCGGAGGATGGCGTCGGCGCGCGCCGGCTGGGCATGACGGCGAGTATGGCGGCGGCCCGTCCTGTTTCGTTGGTTGCAGCCGGCGCACCTGAAGTTCCGATGAATCCCGGCGCTTCGACGATGCCGACACACGGCCACGACCTTCACCGACATGTCTGCCGAACCCAGCGTCCTGTGCGGCTTCCCCTCCCGCATCGCCGACCTCGGCTTCAGCGTCGAGTTGCCCGACAGTTGGCAGCCGCAGGCGTTGCCCGACGAGATGCCCGACTTCGACGACGGCACGCGGCTGTTCGGCCTCGGCGCCGCGGTGGCGCGCCGACCTCGACGACGACACCCGGCCCGCGTGGACCGATGCGGTCAGCTCGACGACGTAGCGGGGCCGGAAGTCTTGCCGCGTGACCGTGGCTGGGCTCGCCGTTGACCTTGGTGTAGTCCAACTGAACGCAGAGGCGATTGGCAGCGGCAAAGCGAATCGTCTCCAGCGACCCGGCATCGGCACCCCACGCGTGAACCATCGGCGGCAAGCGCCATGTGGCATCGAGCGCATCGCGCCCGAACGCTTCACCCGGCACGGCAGCGAAGGTGGGCGCGGCGATGACTTCGTTCAGCCACTCGAAGCCTTCCGGAAGCTATTGCCGGAACTCGGCGAAGGGCGGGCAGGTCGGCAGCTGGTGGGCGAGCATCTGCTCCCATTCCTCCTCGATGGCGGCGCGCTCGGGGCGGTCCGTCAGCGCGGCATAGGTGGGCACCGCAATGCCCTTGAACTCGCATTTGCGGACCAGCGTGCTGCGGACGACGGCGCGGTCCGGCTGCAGGTCTAGCCGGCGGTACAGGCGTCGAAAACCCACTCGCCCACCTCTTCGAAGACCCCGGCAAGGAAATCCTCATCCAGATGGTCGGCGTCCTGCAGCGTGAAGTCCAGATCCTCCGAGAACCGGTAGGTCTCGAAGTAGCACTTCTTCAGGCAAGTGCCGCAACAGCCTGGGGGCTTCTTTGGGCTGCTCACGCAGCAGGGTGGCCAGCATCTCTGCCACATGGCGAATGCCGCCGCCCCACGCAGACCGAGCGGAAGATCTGCTCGGTCAGCCCCCAGTGTTCCGCGGCAGACCGGCCGCCCATGTAGCACGGCGCGAACGTGGTCATGGCAACCGACCACGGGTCTTCGAGCGCCACGTCGGCAGAAGGCGATTCGATCGGCACGGGGACGTAGGCGCCGCGTCGGACGCGCGCCAGCCATCGGAGGCTGCGTACCGCCAGCAACTGGGCAGGCTTGTCCTGGTCGAAGGCCGACTTCAGCGGCCAGACCGCTTCGGCGAGGACGACGTCCGTGACCAGCAACGACCGTGGAGTGCCGCCGTGCGCAGCCAGCAGCGCATCGATGCGCCCGTTCTGTGCCGGATCATCGTTGAGCCAAAGGCGCAGCAGGATGTTGGTGTCGATGCCGATCATCGGCGAGCCGATTTGCGGCTCGTCTGGCCAGGTGCATGCTTGCCGCGCAGGTGTTTGGCCACGGCCTCGTCCATTTGTTCGACCGAGAGCGGCGTGGCGTGCGGAGACTTGAGCAAGCCCCGGATTCGCCGGGCGTCGGGCTGGACGTGCCGGGCGGTGATCGTGTTGTCGGCTGGACCTGGAAGTCCAGGATCGCTCCGGCGTCCAGCTTCAGACGGTCCCGAATCTCCTTGGGGAGGGTGAGCTGGCCCTTGCTGGTCAGTGTGGGACGCCCTGGGACTACTCCAAGTTCTGCACCTGCTCCCGCAGCTGCTCGACCGCCACCTTCATCTCCACCGCGATCGACGTCAGCTCAAGCGCCGCCGACTTCGAACCCAGCGTGTTGGCCTCGCGCTGCAGTTCCTGGATCAGGAAGTCCAGCCGCTTGCCGGCCTCGCCGCCCTTGGCGAGCAGCCGCTCGATCTCGTCGAGGTGGGCGCGCAGCCGGGCGAGCTCCTCGGCCACGTCCACGCGCAGCGCGAACGCGGCGGCCTCGTTGAGCGCGCGGTCGCGCAGCGCGTCGGTCGGCACGGCGGCCTGCGCGCTTGCGGCCGCCAGCGCCTCGTTCCAGCGTTCGATGAAGCGCTGCTGCTGGCGCGCCACGACGGCCGGCACCAGCGGCTCGGCCTGCATGGCCAGCTTGCGCAGCAGCTGCACGCGCTCCATCAGCACGGCCACGAGGCGCTGGCCTTCGCGGGCGCGGGCGTCGCGCAGGCCGTCGACGGCCGTGCGCGCGGCGGCGAGCACGGCCTCGTCGGCGCGCACCGGCGCGGCCTGGCTGCGGCACCAGTGGAGCACCTCGTTGACCGACAGCGGCCGGGCCTGCGGCAGCCAGCCGAGCACCGAGGACTCGACGTGCACCAGCCTGTTCACTAGCTCGGGAGTCGGTTGCGGCAGGCTCGTGGCGGCATCGACCGAGGTGCTGGCGCGCAGCTCGATCTTGCCGCGGCGGAAGTTCTGGGAGACCAGCTCGCGCAGGGCCGGCTCGAGGCCGCGCAGCTCGTCGGGCATGCGGAACGCGAGGTCGAGGAAGCGGCTGTTGACCGAGCGCAACTCGACGTGCACTGCCACGTGTGCAGCCCCCGCGCCAGCCCCGGTTTCCGAGGCATCCGAGGAGGCCGAGGCATACCCCGTCATGCTATAAATGGTCATCGCTTCCGCCCCTCGTCGCTCGTCGCGTCAGAGGGTTGCAGCGACCCCCGCACAGCCCACTCCCCGAACGCTCGCGATTATGTCGAAGCTGAAGCCTGCACCGTTGCCATCGGGCACCGTGGTGGGCGGCTACACGATCATCAAGAAGCTGGCCGCCGGCGGGTTCGGCGTGGTGTACCTCGCCGAGGGCGAGGGCGGGCAGATGATCGCGGTGAAGGAGTACCTGCCGTCGTCGCTGGCCGAGCGCAGCGCCGGCGAGCTGACGCCGCGCGTCAAGCCCGACAAGCAGCCGCTGTACCGGCTGGGCCTGAAGAGCTTCTTCGAGGAAGGGCGCTCGCTCGCGCAGATCAGCCACCCGAGCGTGGTCTCGGTGCTGAACTTCTTCCGCGAGAACGAGACGGTCTACATGGTGATGAACTACCTGCAGGGCGACACCCTGCAGGACTTCATCGTCACCGCGCGCGACCTGAAGCGCGACAAGGTGTTCCGCGAATCGACGATCCGCTCGCTGTTCGACGAGATCCTGCGCGGCCTGCGCATCGTGCACCAGCACAAGATGCTGCACCTGGACATCAAGCCGGCCAACATCTTCATCACCAACGACAACAAGGCGGTGATGCTCGACTTCGGCGCCGCGCGCGAGGTGCTGAGCAAGGAAGGCAACTTCATCCGCCCGATGTACACGCCCGGCTTCGCGGCACCCGAGATGTACCGGCGCGACGGCTCGCTGGGCCCGTGGACCGACATCTACGCGATCGGCGCGTGCATCTACGCC
>JAEUPB010000094.1 GCA_016789955.1 Rubrivivax sp.
CGCGCGCTCGTACTCCGTGGCGTAAGACTGCTGCACGGTCCTGCGCCCCAGGTCGGGCGCCCGCCCCTTGGCTTGCATCGTGTGCTTCAGGCGGCGGCTGCCGAAGCGGCGGGCGTGCGAGGCCAGCAGCGACTCGGCGGCGCGCGCATCGCTGAGCAAACCGCGCGCGGCCAGCTCGTCGAGCACGCGACGCACCTGCTCGAGGGCATCGGCTTCATCGGATGACAAGGCCTGACGGTCTGCGCCAGACGCCGAGCCGCCTTGCTCGCCCTCGCTGGGCCGCGCGCGCTGGGCCGCGCGCGCTTCAGACGCCAGGTGGGCGAGCAGCTTGCGCTCGAGCTCGTGCCGAGAGTGCTCCCGGCGCGCCAAGTGCCGCAGTGCGTGCCCCTTGAGCGAAAGCGTCGACACGAGGGATTTCGCGCAAGAGCGTTGGGGCGCGATTCGCGGCGTGGGCTTCGGAAGGCGCCGCGGCGGCCGAGGAGGCGCCGGTGGGGCCTCAGGCGGTGCCGTCGGCCTCTCCGGCGGCCAGCGGCACGCCCATCGCTTCACGTACCCTGTTCTCGATCTCGCGTGCGAGGTCGGGGTTCTCCTTCAGGAACTCGCGCGAGTTGTCCGTGCCCTGGCCGATCTTCTCGCCGTTGTAGGCGAACCAGGCGCCCGACTTGTCGAGGATGCGGGCGTTGACACCCATGTCGATGATCTCGCCCTCGCGGCTGATGCCTTCGCCGTAGAGGATGTCGAACTCGGCGGTCTTGAAGGGCGGGCTGACCTTGTTCTTGACGACCTTGACCTTGGTTTCGCTGCCGATGACCTCTTCGCCCTTCTTGATGCTGCCGGTGCGGCGGATGTCCAGCCGCACGCTGGCGTAGAACTTCAGCGCGTTGCCACCCGTGGTGGTTTCGGGGTTGCCGAACATCACGCCGATCTTCATGCGGATCTGGTTGATGAAGATGACCATGCAGTTGGTCTTCTTGATCGTGGCGGTGAGCTTGCGCAGGGCCTGGCTCATCAGCCGCGCCTGCAGGCCGGGCAGCGAGTCGCCCATCTCGCCTTCGAGCTCGGCCTTGGGCGTGAGCGCAGCGACCGAGTCGATGACGATCAGGTCCACCGAGCCGGAGCGCACCAGCGCGTCGACGATCTCGAGCGCCTGCTCGCCGGTGTCGGGCTGGGAGATCAGCAGCTCCTGCAGGTTCACTCCCAGCTTCTGCGCGTACTGCACGTCGAGTGCGTGCTCGGCGTCGATGAAGGCGCAGGTGCCGGCGATCTTCTGCATCTCGGCGATGACCTGCAACGTGAGCGTGGTCTTGCCCGACGACTCGGGCCCGTAGATCTCGACGACGCGTCCGCGCGGCAGGCCGCCGACGCCCAGCGCGATGTCCAGCCCCAGCGAGCCGGTGGAGACGACCTGGATGTCCTCGATCTTCTCGCCATCGCCCAGCCGCATGATCGAGCCCTTGCCGAACTGCTTCTCGATCTGCGAGAGCGCGGCCTGCAGGGCCTTGGCTTTCTCGGTGTTCAGGGCTTTGACGGGTGCGTCCATGGCGGTCTCCGGAGGCGGGTGGGGTGGCGGTATGGCCCCATTATGACCAAAGCTGGATGTCTGTACAGTACCCTCGTGCGGGTGAGATCGGCACCCTCCGAAGGGCGACAATCTGCCGAAACGACCCGAGGAGACTAGTCGTGCGCATCCTCATCGCCGAAGACGACCAGGTGCTCGCCGACGGCCTGCTGCGCGCGTTGCGCGGCGCAGGCTACGCGGTGGATCAGGTCGGCAGCGGTAGCGAAGCCGATGCGGCGCTCGCCGCCCACGAGTTCGACCTCGTGATCCTCGACCTGGGCCTGCCCAAGCTGCACGGGTTCGAGGTGTTGCGCAAGCTGCGCGCGCGCGGCTCCACCGTGCCGGTGCTGATCCTCACGGCGGCCGACAGCGTCGAGCAGCGCGTCAAGGGCCTGGACCTGGGCGCCGACGACTACATGGCCAAGCCGTTCTCGCTGCAGGAACTCGAGGCGCGCGTGCGCGCGCTCGGCCGGCGCGTGCTGGGCACCGCCACCAGCCTCATCAAGCACGGCCCCCTGAGCTTCGACGCCACCGGCCGCGTGGCCTACCTGAACGACCAGATGATCGAGCTGTCGGCCCGCGAACTCAGCCTGCTGGAAGTGCTGCTGCAGCGCACCGGCCGGCTGGTCAGCAAGGACCAGCTCGTCGAGCGCCTGTGCGAATGGGGCGAGGAAGTCAGCAACAACGCCATCGAGGTCTACATCCACCGGCTGCGCAAGAAGATCGAGCAGGGTCCGGTGCGCATCGCCACGGTGCGGGGCCTGGGCTACTGCCTCGAGAAGATCCCCGGTTGACCAGCGTCTTCCGTCCGGTCGAGGAGCAAGGCTCGCTGTTCGGCGAGATCCTCGACTGGATGCTGGCGCCGCTGCTGTTCGTCTGGCCGCTGTCGCTGGCCATCACGTGGGCCGTCGCGCAGGGCATCGCCAACCGCCCGTACGACAGCGAGCTCGGCGCGATGACGCGCGTGCTCGCGCAGGAGGTGATGCTGGAGTTCGCATCCGGCCGCAACCCCCGCGCCGAACAGCTGCGCGCGCGCGTGGAGCGCAGTGCCGTGGCGCTGATGCGCGGCGAGGCCGACGACCGGCTGTACTTCCAGGTGCTCGGTGCGCGCGGCGAACTGATCGCCGGCGACGACACGCTGCCCGTGCCTGCCGGCGAGGGCAGCTCCGGCGAACTCGCCTTCCGCGACGACTACGTCCGCGACGAACCCGTGCGCGTGGCCACGCTCTGGCTGCCGCTGGGGGCGCCGGGCTCGGAGCGCGGGGCGCTGGTGCAGATGGCAGAGACGCTGAACAAGCGCTCGCAGCTCACCACCGAGATCATCAAGGGCGTCATCCTGCCGCAGTTCGTGATCCTGCCGGTGGCGGTGCTGCTGGTATGGCTGGCGCTGTCGCGCGGCCTGCGTCCGCTGCACCTGCTGCAGCAGCGCATCCGCAAGCGGCACAGCGAGGACCTGAGCGCGATCCCCGAGATCGACGTGCCGCAGGAAGTGGCCCCGCTGGTGCGGGCGGTCAACGAGTTGCTGCAGCGGCTGGACGAGTCGATGGCCGCGCAGCGGCACTTCCTCACCGATGCCGCGCACCAGCTCAAGACGCCGCTGGCCGGGCTGCGCATGCAGGCGGAGATCGCCGGCCGCCAGATCGACCAGGGCGTGGGCAGCCAGGAAGCGATGAAGCACGCGCTGGAGCAGATCGCGTTGAGCAGCCAGCGCGCCGCGCACATGGTCAACCAGCTGCTGTCGATGGCCCGCACCGACAACCCCGGGCAGATCCTGGTGCATGAGCCGGTGGACCTGGTGAAGCTCACCATCGAGACCGTGCGCGACTTCGTGCCGCGCGCGATGGATCGGCGCATCGACCTCGGCTACGAAGGCCCCGACGAGAGCGACGACACCGTCGCGCTGCGCTTCACGGGCTACCCGGTTCTCGTGCGCGAGCTGGTCCGCAACCTCGTCGACAACGCCCTGCAGTACACGCCCCGCGGGGGCACCGTGACCGCGCGCATCACGCCCGATCCGTTCGGCCAGGTGGTCGTGCTGGAGGTGGAAGACTCCGGCCCCGGCATCCCGATGGCCGAGCGCGAGCTCGTGTTCCGGCCGTTCTACCGGGCCCTGGGCACCGAGGTCGACGGCAGCGGGCTCGGGCTGGCGATCGTGCGCGAGATCGCGGAGAAGCACGGCGCCACGGTGTCGCTGGAGGACACCAACAACAAGCCCGCGCCACACGGGCCGGGCGCGCGCTTCACGGTGCGGTTCCCGGTGGCGGCGCGACGCTGAGGTCGGTGGGGTCGGCGGGCTCGCGGCCAGCCGCGTGCCGCCACAGCGCCGAGTCGTCGGCGCCGGCGAGCCCAGCCTTCACGGCATCTGCGAAGCACGCGGCCGCCGCGCGGCCCACCGGCGCGTCGAGGCCCGCGACCTGGGCCTCGTGCAGCGCCAGTGCCGAGTCCTTCGCCAGCAGCGACACGTGCGCGCGCGGCACCGCATCGCCGGAGATGGCGCGGCGCAGCCGATCGCTGCCGATCCAGCTCTGGCCGCTGGAGGCCTCGATCACCCCGAGCGTGCGCGACGCGTCGAGCCCGAGCCGCTCGGCGAGCGCCAGCGCTTCGGCCGCACCGGCCAGGTTCACCGCCGCGAGCAGGTTGTTGACGAGCTTGGTGCGTGCCCCGTCGCCGGGCCGCGTGCCGACGTGGAAGACCGGCGCGGCGAGGTCGTCGAGCAGGCCCCGCCAGCGGGCCGCCAGCGCCTCGGGCGCCGCCACCATGAGGCTCATCGTGCCCAGCCGCGCGCGCTGCGGGCCGCCGGACATCGGTGCGTCGATCGCCTCCAGCCCCGCCACGGCCAGCCGTGCCGCGCAGCGCTCGACGTCGGCCACGCCGATCGTCGGGCACAGGATCACCGTGCGCGGGCCGCCGGCCTGCACGATGCCGTCGTCGCCGAAGAGCACGACGTCCACCTGGACCGCATCGACGACAGCCACGATCACCAGCTCGCTGCGCGCGGCCACGTCCCGCGGCGACGCGCACACGGCGCAGCCCGCGGCCAGCGCGTCGCGGGCGGGGTCGATGTCGCGCACGGCCACGTCATGGCCGCGGTCCACGAGCCTCAGCGCAATGGCCAGGCCCATGTTGCCGATGCCGACGACGCCCACCCGAGCCATGTCGCCCCGCGTGCTCAGGTCTGCATCAGGCGCCGGCTGCGTGCCACCGACATCAGTACACCCAAGCCGAGGCCGAGCGACACCATCGCCGTGCCGCCGTAGCTGACGAACGGCAGCGGAACGCCCACCACCGGCAGGATGCCGCTGACCATGCCCATGTTGACGAACGCGTAGGTGAACACCGACAGCGTCATCGCCGCGGCCAGCAGCCGCGTGAACACCGACGGCGCCTCGGCGGCGATCATCAGGCCACGGAAGATCAGGAACGTGAACGCGACCAGCAGCGTCAGCACGCCGGCCAGGCCGAACTCCTCGCACAGCGCGGCGAAGATGAAGTCGGTGGTGCGTTCGGGAATGAACTCCAGGTGCGTCTGCGTGCCCTGCATGAAGCCCTTGCCGGCGAGGCCCCCGGAGCCGATCGCGATCATGCCCTGCAGGATGTGGAAGCCCTTGCCCAGCGGGTCTCGGGTCGGGTCCAGCAGCGTGCAGACTCGCTGTTGCTGGTACTCGCGCAGCACCGGCCAGCGCACGCCGCTCTCGCACAGCGCGTCGCCGGCCAGCACCAGTGCCGTCACCGCCACCACCCCCAGCGCCAGCACCGGCAGCACGATGCGCCACGACAGCCCGGCGAAGAAGATCACGTAGACGCCGCCGAAGAGGATCAGCAGTGCCGTGCCGAGGTCGGGCTGCTTGGCCACCAGCGCCACCGGGACGGCCAGCAGCAGCCCGGCGACGACGAAGTCGGGCCAGCGCAGCAGCCCTTCCCGCTTCTGGAACCACCAGGCCAGCATCAACGGCATCGCGATCTTCAGCACCTCGCTGGGCTGGATCACCATGCCCACGTTGAGCCAACGCGTGGCGCCCTTCTTCGTGATCCCGACCCCCGGCAGCGCCGTGATCACGAGCAGCGCCACGCCGATCACGTACAGCGGCACGGCGAGCTGCTGCAGGCGTTGCGGCGGCACCTGTGCCACCACCAGCAGCACGGCCAGCGCCACCGCCATGTTGCGGCCGTGGTCGACGAAGCGCGTGCCATGGTCGTATCCGGCGGAGTACATCGTCACCAGCCCGATCGCCGCCAGCACCAGCACGCCGGCCATCAGCGGGCCGTCGAAGCCCAGCAGCACCGGCCGCATCCGCTGCCACAGCGAGGGCCGGGCGAAGACGGCGTGCATCGTGCTCATCTTGCCGCCAGCCGGTCGGGTGCCGCGCCCACCGGCGCTGCGATCGTGGCCGGGGCGGCCCCTGCCGCGTTGCCGAGGCCGGCCGGCAACGGCACCTCGGAAGCCGGCCGCGGCTTGCCCACCGGCGGGCCGGCCTTGCCGACCCGCACCAGCGCCATGTCCTCCTCGCTGGGCACCTGGCCGAGCAGCAGGTAGTCGAACACGCGCCGTGCGATCGGTGCGGCGGCATCGGAACCGAAGCCGGCGTTCTCGACCACCACCGCCAGCGCCACGGTCGGCGCCTCCACCGGCGCCATCGCGATGTACAGCGAGTGGTCGCGCTGGTGCTCCTCGAGCTTGGAGGCGTTGTACTTCTCGTTCTGCCGGATCGACACCGCCTGCGCCGTGCCGGTCTTGCCACCGCTCCGGTACGGCGCGCCCATGAAGACCCGCGCCGAAGTGCCTTCCTGCGTGACGCCTTGCAGCGCGCGCTTGATCAGCTCCACGTGCTCCGGCGCCAGGGCGATCGGCGGCAGTGCATCGCTGGCCAGCGTGCGGCGCTCATTGCTGACGACGTCCCGCACCTCGCGCACCAGGCGCGGCTTGTAGCGCTGGCCGCCGGAGACCAGCGTCGCCGTGGCGGTGGCCATCTGCAGCATCGTGAAGTTGTTGTAGCCCTGCCCGATGCCCAGCGAGATCGTCTCGCCGGCGTACCACTTCTGCAGCTCGGGCCGCTTGTACACGCGCTTCTTCCACGCCGTGGACGGCAGCACGCCGGTCACCTCGCCCTCGAGGTCGATGCCGACCTTGCGCCCGAAGCCGTACGGATCGAGCTGCTCGTGCATGAGGTCCACGCCCATCTCGTTGGCCAGCGAGTAGTAGTAGACGTTGCTCGACTTCACGATCGACCTCACCATGTCCACCGGCCCCAGGCCATGGTCGCCGTGGCTGCGGAACGTGTGGTTGCCGAACACGAACGAGCCGCCGTCGTTGATCACCGTCTGCGGGCTGCGCTTGCCGGTGACCAGCGCGGACATCGCCATGAACGGCTTGAAGGTCGAGCCCGGCGGGTAGGTGCCGCGCAGCGCGCGGTTCAAGAGCGGCTTGTCGATGCTCTCGGTGAGCTCGCGCCAGCTGTCGCCGTCGATGCCGTCGACGAACAGGTTGGGGTCGAAGGTGGGCTTGCTGACGAAGGCCAGCACCTCGCCGTTGCGCGGGTCGATGGCCACCAGCGCGCCGCGGCGGTCGCCGAACATCTCCTCCACCAGCGCCTGCAGCCGGATGTCAATCGACAGCACCAGCGTGTTGCCGGGCGTGGCCGGGTGGCTGGCCAGCCGCCGCACGGCACGCCCGCCGGCGCTGGTCTCCACCTCCTCGAAGCCGGTGGAGCCGTGCAGCTCGCTCTCGTAGCTCTGCTCCAGGCCCAGCTTGCCGATGTACTCGGTGCCCTTGTAGTTGCCCTGGTCCTCGTCGGACCAGTCGTCCATCGCCTTCTTCTCGGCCTGGTTGATGCGACCGATGTAGCCCAGCAGGTGGCTGCCGGTCTCGCCCAGCGGGTAGCTGCGGAAGAGCCGCGCCTTCACGTCGAAGCCGGGAAAGCGGAATCGCTGCGCCATGAAGCGCGCCACCTCCTCGTCGGTGAGCTTGGTGCGGATCGGCAGCGACTCGAAGCTCTTGCTCTCCTCCAGCAGGCGCTTGAAGCGGCGGCGGTCGCGCGGCGCGACGTCGATCACCTGCGCCACGGCATCGATCGCGCCGTCGAGCGCCGCGCCGCCGCCGGGCACGCGCGACGGCATGATCTCCAGCGTGTAGGCCGAGTAGTTGGTGGCCAGCACGACGCCGTTGCGGTCGACGATCAGCCCGCGGTTGGGCACGATCGGCACCACCGCGATGCGGTTGGCCTCGGCCTGCGTGGAGAGCTCCTCGTGGCGGAACACCTGCAGGTGCACGAGCCGGGCGGCCAGCAGCCCGAACGCCAGCAGCACCGCCAGCGCCGCGGCCACCAGGCGCAGCCGGAAGCTGCCGAGCTCGCGCTCGAGGTTCTTCAGCTCGGTACGGCTGCGCATGTCGGGTGGTGGGGCCTACAGCGGGCGATTCTCGTCGGGGTCGGGCGGCCGGCGCTGAGGCGCCAGCAACACCAGCGTCACCACCGGCCACAGCGCCGACTCGGCCAGCGGCGCCGCCATCACCAGCCAGCCGGGGAACATGTCGCCGGCGATCAGCCGCACCGCCAGCGACACCAGGTGCGCCGCGACGAAGATCGGCAGGATCTGCAGTGCCTGCCCGGCCAGGCCGAACCACAGCAGCCGTCGGTGCAGTGCGATCGCCGCGTAAGCCAGCAGCGTGTAGGCGAGTGCGTGCTGCCCGAGCAGCGCACCGTCGTTCACGTCCATCAGCAGGCCCATCAGGAAGGCCACGCCGACGCCGACACGCCGAGGCTGGTGCACGACCCAGAACACGATCACCACCGACAGCAGGTCGGGCAGACCGCCATGGCGGCCGATCGGCACCATCTCGATCACCAGCGCGACGAGCAGGCTGAAGGCGATGAAGAGGGGGTTCGCCGGCAGCAGCAGCTGGTCGGTGCTCCGCGGCAGGATCATCGTGCCGCCTCCTGGTGCTCCCGGATGTTCGTGCCGCCACGGTGCCGCAGGATCATCGTCCCGGCCCCTTCGGCGCGCGGCCCGGCCGCACGACCGGCTCGGGCTCCGGCTCCGGCCGCGGCGGCATCTGCACGCCCAGCGGCTCGAGCAGCAGCACGTGGCGCACGCCGTCGGGCCGCGCCTCGGGCACCAGCAGCACGCGCGCGAAGCTCGAATCGACCTTGCGGTCGACGCTGGCCACGCGCGCCACCGGGAGCCCGGCGGGATAGACGCCGTCCACCCCGCTCGTCTGCAGCAGGTCGCCCACCTGCACGTCGGCGTTGCCCGACATGAAGCGCAGCTCCATCACAAAGGCTCCCTGACCCTGCACGCCGCCGAACGCGGCGCTGCGCTGCTGGGTGCGGGTGTTCAGCACCGGGATCGCGGCGTCCTTGTCGGCCAGCAGCGTGACCTCGCTGGACAGCGCGAAGATGCGCGTGACCTGCCCCAGCACGCCGTGCTGGTTGATCACCGGCGAGCCGAGCTTCACGCCCTGCGCAAGGCCGGCGCCCACGAACACCTTGCGCGAATAGGGGTCGGCCGCCTCGTACAGCACCTCGGCGGCCATCGCGCGCACCGCCAGCGCGGGCTTCAGCTCGAGCAACGCGCGCAGCTGCTGGTTCTCCGCGAGCAGCCGCTCGGCACTGGCGGCCTTCTCGGACAGCCGGGCCAGCTCCTGCTGCGCCTGGCGCGCCTGCTGCTGCGCGGCGGCCAGGCCCTGCAGGTACTCGCGGCCGCCGGTGGCCAGCTCCACCGGCACCGCCAGCGTGCGCTGCACGGGTGCCAGCACCAGCGCCACGGCATCGCGCAGCGTCACGGCGATGCGGTAGCGCCCGTCGGCCACCATCAGGAACACCGCCAGCGCAGCGAAGAACACCAGCTTGCTGCGTGCCGACAGCCCCGGCCTGAAGAAGGGCGGCGGGTTGCGGTCCAGCGTGCCCAGCGGTCCGGAGGCCATGGCAGCGGTGCTTGGGCGAGGGGAGGACGCGGGTGCTGCGGCGGCAGCGCGCAGCGTCAGTCCATCATTCCGACAGGAAGATGCTGCCCACGCGCTCCATGCGCTCGAGCGCCATGCCGCAGCCGCGCACCACGCAGGTCAGCGGGTCCTCGGCCACGTGCACCGGCAGGCCGGTCTCCTCGGCCAGCAGGCGGTCGAGGTCGCGCAGCAGCGCACCGCCGCCGGTGAGCATCATGCCGCGCTCGGCGATGTCGGCGCCGAGTTCCGGCGGCGTCTGCTCGAGCGCGTTCTTCACCGCGGAGACGATCTGGTTCAGCGGATCGGTGAGCGCCTCCAGCACCTCGTTGGACGAGATCGTGAAGCTGCGGGGCACGCCCTCGGAGAGGTTGCGGCCCTTGACCTCCATCTCCTTCACCTCGCTGCCGGGGAACGCGGAGCCGATGCCCATCTTGATGGCCTCGGAGGTCTGCTCGCCGATCAGCATGCCGTAGTTGCGGCGGATGTAGTTGATGATGGCTTCGTCGAACTTGTCGCCGCCGACGCGCACGCTGCCCTTGTAGACCACGCCGCCCAGCGAGATCACGCCCACCTCGGTGGTGCCGCCGCCGATGTCCACCACCATCGAGCCGGACGCCTCGGCCACCGGCAGCCCGGCGCCGATCGCGGCGGCCATCGGCTCCTCGATCAGGTCGACGCTGCTGGCGCCGGCCGCCTCGGCGGCGTCGCGGATCGCACGGCGCTCGACCTGGGTGGAGCCGCAGGGCACGCAGATGATGATGCGGGGGCTGGGCGCGAGCAGGCTGCGCGGGTGCACCATGCGGATGAACTGCTTGATCATCTGCTCGGTGACGACGAAGTCGGCGATCACGCCGTCCTTCATCGGGCGGATGGCCTCGATGTTGCCCGGCACCTTGCCGAGCATCGCCTTGGCCGACTTGCCGACAGCCTGGATCACCTTCTTGCCGTTCGGACCACCTTCGTGGCGGATGGCCACGACGGAGGGCTCATCGAGCACGATGCCTTTGCCGCGTACGTAGATCAGCGTGTTGGCGGTGCCCAGGTCGATCGCCAGGTCCGTCGAGAAATAGCGACGCAGGGAGGGGAACATGGGGTACCGGAAGAGGGCTCGGAGCGCGCTGTCTTCGCGCTTCGCAGAGCACCACAGCGTCACCCGGAAGTCGGGTCTGGAGTTAACCGGGGATAATACCCGAACACCCTGCGAAAACCGTCCGCGACCGAGGTCGACGGGCATCCTTTTTCCTCCCGTTTCATGGCTCTCACTCCAGAAGACGTGAGCCGCATCGCCCACCTGGCGCGGCTCGAGATCTCCCCTGCCGAATCCGCCTCGCTGCTGGGGGCACTGAACGGCTTCTTCGGCATCGTCGAGCAGATGAGCGCGGTCGACACCAGCGGCGTGGAGCCGCTGTACACGCCGCTGTCGGCCGTGCAGGCGGTGGAACTGCGGCTGCGCGACGACGTCGTCACCGAAGTCGACCAGCGCGAGGCCAACCAGCGCAGCGCGCCCGCGGTGGAAGACGGGCTGTTCCTCGTGCCGAAGGTGATCGAATGAGCCCGACCCACGACCTGGGCGTGGCCTCGCTCGCCCGCGCGCTGCACGAGCGGCAGGTGTCGGCGATGGAGGTCACCCAGCACCTGCTCGGCCGCATCGACGCCCGTCGCGACCTCGGCGCCTTCCTCGCCGTGAACCCGGAGCAGGCGCTGGAGCAGGCGCGTGCCGCCGACGCGGCGATCGCCGCCGGCACCGCAGGCCCGCTGGCCGGCGTGCCGATCGCGCACAAGGACATCTTCGTCACCGACCACGGCCGCCGTGCGTTGCCGACGACCGCCGGCTCGAAGATCCTGGAGGGCTACCAGAGCCCGTTCGACGCCACCGTGGTGGCGCGCCTCGCCGACGCCGGCACGGTGCTCGTCGGCAAGCTCAACTGCGACGAGTTCGCGATGGGCTCGTCCAACGAGAACTCGGCCTACTTTCCGGCGCACAACCCATGGGACACCGCGCGCGTGCCCGGCGGCTCGTCGGGCGGCTCGGCGGCGGCCGTGGCCGCGCGGCTGATCCCCGGCGCCACCGGCACCGACACCGGCGGCTCGATCCGTCAGCCCGCGGCCTTCTGCGGCATCACCGGCATCAAGCCCACCTACGGCGTCTGCTCGCGCTGGGGCATGGTGGCCTTCGCCTCCAGCCTCGACCAGGCCGGCCCGATGGCCCGCTCGGCCGAAGACTGCGCGCTGCTGCTGTCGGCAATGGGCGGCTACGACGAGCGCGACTCGACGAGTGCCCAGCGCCCGCCGCAGGACTACCACGCGGCGATGCTGCAACCCCGCGAAGGCGCCACGGCAGCGAAGCCGCTGCTGGGCCTGCGCATCGGGCTGCCGCGCGAGTTCTTCGCCGAAGGGCTGGACGCCGACGTGGCCGCGGCCGTGCGGGCCGCGCTCGCCGAGCTGGAAAGGCTCGGCGCCACGCTGGTCGACGTGACGCTGCCCCGCACGCAGCTGTCGATCCCCGTCTACTACATCATCGCGCCGGCCGAGGCGAGCTCGAACCTCTCGCGCTTCGACGGCGTGAAGTTCGGGCACCGCGCGCGCCAGCACACCGACCTGCTCGACCTCTACAAGAAGACCCGCGCCGAAGGCTTCGGCGCAGAGGTGAAGCGCCGCATCATGATCGGCACCTACGTGCTCTCGCACGGCTACTACGACGCCTACTACCTGCAGGCGCAGAAGCTTCGCCGCATGATCGCCGACGACTTCCAGGCCTGCTTCCGCTCGTGCGACCTGATCGCCGGCCCGGTGGCGCCCACGGTGGCGTGGAAGATCGGCGCGAAGGACGCCGACCCGGTGTCCACCTACCTGGCCGACATCTACACGCTGCCGGCGAGCCTGGCCGGGCTTCCCGGCATGAGCGTGCCGGCCGGCCGCGGCGAAGGCGGCATGCCGGTGGGGCTGCAGCTGATCGGCAACTACTTCGGCGAAGGCACGCTGCTGCACGCGGCGCATGCGCTGCAGCAGGCCACCGACTGGCATGCCGCGGCCCCGCCCGACCCGGCCCCGGCCGCCGGGGGTGCGCGATGAAGCCCGCCGCCCCGCTGGTGCGCGGCTGGGAGGTCGTCATCGGCCTGGAAACCCACGCCCAGCTCTCCACCGCGAGCAAGATCTTCAGCGGCGCCTCCACCGCCTTCGGCGCGGCGCCCAACACGCAGGCCTGCGCGGTCGACCTGGCGCTGCCGGGCACGCTGCCGGTGGCCAACCGCGGCGCCGTCGAGCGGGCGATCCGCTTCGGCCTGGCGGTGCAGGCGAGGATCGCGCCGCTGTCGATCTTCGCGCGCAAGAACTACTTCTATCCCGACCTGCCCAAGGGCTACCAGATCAGCCAGTACGAGATCCCCGTGGTGCAGGGCGGCGTGGTGCGCTTCCTGCTCGACGGCGCCGAGCGCTCGGTGCAGCTGACCCGCGCCCACCTCGAGGAGGATGCCGGCAAGAGCTTGCACGAGTTGACCGGCTCGCACCGGGCGCTCGGCCACGGCATGAGCGGCATCGACCTGAACCGCGCCGGCACGCCGCTGCTGGAGATCGTCTCCGAGCCCGACATGCGCTCGTCGGCCGAGGCGGTGGAGTACGCCAAGGCGCTGCACGCGCTCGTCGTGTGGCTGGGCGTGTGCGACGGCAACATGCAGGAAGGCAGCTTCCGCTGCGACGCCAACGTGTCGGTGCGCCGCCCCGGCGAGCCGTTCGGGACGCGGCGCGAGATCAAGAACCTCAACAGCTTCCGCTTCCTGCAGCAGGCCATCGATTTCGAGGTGCAGTGGCAGATCGACCGCCGCGAGGACGGCCTGCCGATCGAGCAGGCCACCGTGCTGTTCGACCCCGACACCGGCGAGACGCGGGCGATGCGCAGCAAGGAAGACGCGCACGACTACCGCTACTTTCCCGACCCCGACCTGCCGCCGCTGGTGATCGCGCCCGAGTGGGTGGAGCGCGTGCGCGCGGCGATGCCTGAACTGCCCGGCGTCATGTCCGCGCGCTTCCAGCGCGACGACGGCCTGCCCGCCTACGACGCCGGCATGATGACGTCGAGCCTGGCGATGGCGCGGCTGTACGAAGCGGTGCGCGACGCGTCCGGCCAGCCCAAGCTTGCCGCCAACTGGCTGATGGGCGAGGTGTCGCGGCGCATGAACGCCGAAGGCATCGGCGCCGACGCGGTGCCGGTGGGTGCCGCCACGCTGGCCGCGCTGATCCGCCGCATCGTCGACGGCACGGTGTCGAACAACGGCGCGCGGCAGGTGTTCGACGCGCTGTGGCAGGGCGAGGGTGCGGCCGCCGATGCGGCCGCTTCCGTGGATGTGCTGATCGAGGCCAAGGGCCTCAAGCAGATGAACGACACCGGCGCGCTCGAGGCCATCGTCGACCAGGTCCTGGCAGCCAACGCCAAGTCGGTCGAGGAGTACCGCGCCGGCAAGGACAAGGCCTTCAACGCGCTGGTCGGCCAGGTGATGAAGGCGAGCAAGGGCAAGGCCAATCCGGCGCAGGCCGGCGAACTGCTCAAGCAGCGGTTGGCGAAGTAGGCAGGCGCCGCGGCGGGTCCGGGTCAGCGCGTGGCCGTCGCGCCGCCGACCATGGCGGTCGGCATCGGCCCGAGCGATCCCGGCGCCGCGCCGGCCCAGAGCTTCTTCAGCCGGTCCAGCTCGATGTCGTAGAGCCGGTTCACGCGCACCAGCTCGGCCTCCTGCGCGGCGACCGCCTCGCGCTGGGCGCTGGTGGCCACCTCGTTGGCGTCGAGCATCTGCTTGAGCTTGGCCGGCAGCGGCTTGCCCTTGTAGAACTCGGCCTCGTCCAGCAGCGGCTTGCGCTCGGCGGCCAGTTCCTTCAGGCGCTTTTCCGAGGCGGCGATGGCGAGCTTCACGGTGTCCAGCGCGGCCGCGCGGGCCGAGCCGTGCGCGGCCGCATCCTTGTAGCGCGCCACCAGGTTGCGGTCGCGCCGCGTCGCCTCAGCCTGCGCCTGGCGCACCTCGGCGGCCTTGCGCTCGCGGGCTTCGGCCTCGGCGCGCTCCTCGGCCGTGAGCGTGGGCGGACGCACGTCGCGCAGCGAGCCGTCGCGGTTCAGCACGCGCTGCTCGCGCGCGTTGCACTCGGGGATCGGGCGGTCGGACGTGAGCCTGCGGCCCTTGTCGTCGATGCACGAGTAGATGCTGGCGGCTGGCGGCGCGACGGGTGCGGGCTGGGCCTGCGCGAGCAGTGGCAGCAGCACGGCCGCCACCCCCGCGACGACCACGAGGGCCGGGCGGCGTGACGATGCGGCTGCGTGGCAGGGCGACATTCAGACTCCGTAGCGCTCGCGATAAGCCTGCACCGGTGCGGCACAGGCGGCCAGTGCGGGGTCGCCCGCAGCGGACAAGTATTGCAACAAGTCGTTAAGGGTCGCGATGGCGACCACCGGCAACCCCAGGCGTTGCGTGACGAACTGGACGGCCGACCACGGCGCGTCCTTCCCGTCCTCTACCGAGCGCTCTTGGCGATCCAGCGCGATCACCACGCCGCAGGGCTCGGCGCCGGCGGCGCGGATCATCGCGATCGATTCACGCACCGAGGTGCCTGCGGAGATGACGTCATCGACGATGAGAACGCGGCCGGCGACCTTCGCGCCGACGAGCTGGCCGCCTTCGCCATGGTCCTTGGCTTCCTTGCGGTTGTACGCATAGGGCACGTTGCGACCGAGGCGGGCCAGTTCGATGGCCACGCCGGCGGCCAGCGTGATGCCCTTGTAGGCGGGGCCGAACAGCATGTCGAACGGCATGGCCGAGGCGAGCAGGCGGCGTGCATAGAATCCCGCCGCCTGGCCGAGCTTGGCGCCGTCGTCGAAGAGGCCGGCATTGAAGAAGTACGGCGAAAGCCGCCCCGCCTTGGTCTTGAACTCGCCGAAGCGCAACACGCCGGCCTCGACGGCGAAGCGCACGAAGTCCTGCGCGAGTGCATCCGGGGCTGAAGTCATCAGGTGGTCTCGCCCTTGCCTTTCCGGCTCGTCTCGCTGAACCTCAACGGCATCCGCTCCGCGGCCCGCAAGGGCTTCGTCGAATGGGCCGTCGAAGCGGGGGCGGATTGTATGGGCGTGCAGGAGCTGAAGGCCGGCCCCGAGGACGTGCTCGGCCGCTACGACACGATCGGCCGCCTGCGCGGCCACTTCCACCACGCCGAGCGCAAAGGCTATTCGGGCGTGGGGCTGTACACGCGCAAGGCGCCCAGCGCCGTGATCACCGGCTTCGGCTGCCGCGAGTTCGATCCCGAAGGCCGCTACGTTGAGGCGCGCTTCGACAGCGCGCGCCGCAAGTTCAGCGTGATCAGCGCCTACTTCCCCAGTGGCTCCAGCGGCGAGCACCGCCAGGCGGCCAAGTACCGATTTCTCGCGCGCCTCTACCCGCACCTGCTGAAGCTGCGCGCCGAGCGCGAGTTCATCCTGGTCGGCGACATCAACATCGCGCATCACGAGATCGACCTGAAGAACTGGCGCGGCAACCGCAAGAACAGCGGTTTCCTGCCCGAGGAACGCGCCTGGCTCACGACGCTGCTCGACCAGGGTGGCCTCGTCGACGTGTTCCGCCGCCTCGATCCGCGCCCCGAGCAGTACACGTGGTGGAGCAACCGCGGACAGGCGTGGGCGAAGAACGTTGGCTGGCGCATCGACTACCACCTCGCCACCCCCGGCATCGCCGCGAAGGCCGAGCGCGCGCACATCCACCTCGAGCCGCGCTACTCCGACCATGCGCCGCTGACGGTGGACTACCGGTTCACGCTGTAGGCGTCGTCCTCGGCCGCTTCGTCGTCGGGCGCCTGGTGCTGGCGGCGCAGGTAGCGCCATCCCAGCGCCAACGCGGCCAGCAGCATCAGCGCTGGCCCGGCCCACAGCAGCAGCGTGGTCGGCCGCAACGGCGGCTTGTACAGGATGAAGTCGCCGTAGCGATCGGTCATGTACTGCACGACCTCGCCATCGCTGCGGCCGCCGCGCAGCTGCTCGCGCACCTGCGCCTTCAGGTCCAGCGCGAGGTCGGCGTGCGAGTCGGCCAGGCTCTGGTTCTGGCAGACCAGGCAGCGCAGCTCGGCGGCCAGGCGCTGCACGCGGGCCTCGAGCGCCGGGTCGTCGCTCACGTCGACGGCCGGTGCGGCGTGCAGGGCCGCGGCACCGGCCAGCATCGACAGGCAGGCCGCTGCGGTCACGGCGGCGCGGCGCATCGGCGAAGGCCGGCTCACGCCGCGCCCCCGGCGAGCAGCGGCAGCACCTCGTGCCGCCAACGCGCGGGCGTCAGTGCGCCGTCGTGGCGCCAGCGCACGCGGCCCCATGCGTCGACGAGCACGCTCGCCGGCACCCCTCGCAGGCCCCACGCGGCGGCGATGCGGCCATCGGGGTCGGCGACGATCGCCGCGTAGGGGTCGCCGTGGCGGTGCAGCCACTCGGCGGCGCTGCGCGGGTCGTCGTGCGGGTTGAGGCCGACGATCGGCGCCGCCGCGGCGCGCGCGGCGTCGAGCAGCAGCGGATGCTCGTCGCGGCAGGGCGCACACCAGCTGGCCCAGGCGTGCAGCAGCCAGGGCCGGCCGATCAACCCGAGGCCGTTCATCGTCACCTGGGCGGCATCCCCCGGCGGGGCCGCCAGCGGCGGTGCCGGCTCGCCGACCTGCGCCGCGGCGTGGACCCTCGGCCCCCGCGGCCACGCGCGATAGGTCAGCGCGGCCAGCAGCGCCGCGCCGGCGACCGGCCCGAGCAGGCGCCTCCGCATCGCCTTCACACCGCCTCGCTCGGGGCCGCGTGCAGCCCCGCGGCCGGCTTGGCCTGCGACCGCGGCAAGGCGATGCGGTAACGGCGGTCGGTGGCCGCCAGCAGGCCGCCGAGGGCCATCAGCAAAGTGCCGCCCCAGATCCAGCCGACGAACGGCTTGTGGTGCACGCGCAGCGTCCAGGTGCGCTCGTCGAGCATCTCGCCGAGCGCCACGTAGAGATCGCCGGCGACGCCGCTGTCGATGGCCGCCTCGGTCATCGGCATCGCCTGCGCGCGGTACAGCCGCTTCTCGGGTTCGAGCACGCGTGCCGTGCCGCTGCCGTCGATGCGGCGCACGTCCACGCGCGCGCGGGCGGCGCGGTAGTTCGGCCCCGGCACCTCGCTCACCGACTCCAGCGTGCAGCGCCAGCCGGCGAGGTCGACGTGGTCGCCGATCGACAGCCGCACGTCGCGCTCGCTCTCGTAGCCGCGCACCATCGTCACGCCGACGATCAGCACGCCCACGCCGACATGGGCGAGCACCATGCCCCACCAGCTGCGCGGCGCGCGGACGAGCTGGCCCGCCCCGCCGCGCGTGCGCTGCAGCAGCGAGGTGGCCGCGGTGGCGAAGATCCACGCGGCCAGGAAGCTGCCCAGTGCCACGCCGCCGTCCAGCCGGCCGGCGGCCAGCGGCACCGCCAGCGCCGCCACCACGCTGGCCAGGGCCGCGCCGCGCAGCCGCTGCAGCAGCGCGGGCAGCGGCGCGTGACGCCACGCAGCGAGCGGCGCTGCGCCCATCAGCACCGCCACCGGCGCCATCATCGGCACGAACACCGCCTCGAAGTACGGCGGGCCCACTGAGATCTTGCCGAGCTGCAGGGCGTCGAGCGCCAGCGGGTACAGCGTGCCCAGAAGCACCGCGCCGGTGGCCGACGCCAGCAGCATGTTGTTGGCCAGCAGCAGCGACTCGCGCGAGAGCAGCTCGAAGCGCCCCCCGAAGCCCACCTGCGCCGCGCGCCAGGCGTACAGCGCCAGCGAGCCGCCCGCCACCAGTGCCAGCAGCGCGAGGATGAACGCGCCGCGCGCGGGGTCGGTGGCGAACGCGTGCACCGAGGTCAGCACGCCCGAGCGCACGAGGAACGTGCCGAGCAGGCTCAGTGCGAACGTCGTGATGGCCAACAGCGCCGTCCAGGCCTTGAACGCGCCGCGCTTCTCCGTCACCGCCAGCGAGTGCACGAGCGCCGTGCCGGCAAGCCACGGCATCAGCGAGGCGTTCTCCACCGGGTCCCAGAACCACCAGCCGCCCCAGCCCAGCTCGGTGTAGGCCCACCAGCTGCCCAGGGAGATGCCCAGGGTCAGGAAGGTCCACGCGGCGGTGGTCCACGGCCGTGACCAGCGCGCCCAGGCCGCGTCGAATCGGCCGGCCAGCAGCGCCGCCACGGCGAACGCATAGGCCACCGCGAAACCCACGTAGCCCATGTACAGCAGCGGCGGGTGGAAGACCATGCCGGGGTCCTGCAGCAGTGGGTTCAGGTCGCGCCCCTCCAGCGCCGGTGGCGACAGGCGCATGAACGGGTTGGAGGTCGTCAGCACGAACAGCAGCAGCCCGGTGGCCACGAGTCCCATCACGCCGAGCACGCGGGCCACCATCGGCAACGGCAGCCGCTGCGACAGCCGGCTCACGGCGCCCGCCCAGCCGGCGAGCATCAGCGTCCACAGCAGCATCGAGCCTTCGTGGCTGCCCCAGGTGGCCGCCAGCCGGTAGGCCAGCGGCAACTCGGTGCTCGAGTGCGAGGCCACGTTGAGCAGCGAGAAGTCGCTCTGCGCGAAGCTCGCCATCAGCGCGCCGAAGGCGATGGCGACGAACACCGCCAGGGCTTGCGCCGCCGGCCGTGCCACCGCCATCCACGCCACGCGTCCGCGCGCCGCGCCGGCGATCGGCAGCGTGCCCAGCAGCAGCGCCAGCCCGAGGGCGATGATCAGCGCGCAGTGGCCGAGTTCGGGCAGCATCGGCAGGGTCCTCGTGCGGGCGGTGGCGGCAGGCGGGCCGGGATGGCGTTCATCGGCGTGGCGCGATCGGGGCGGCTGCGGCGGTGGCCGGTTCGTCCGGCACGGGTGCGCGGCCGTACAGCACGCCGGCCACGAAGCGCGCGAGGTCGCGGACCTGCGCGGCCGTCAGCACGTGCTGCCAGGCCGGCATCGACGTGCCGGGCAGTCCTTCGCGGATGCGCTGCTCCAGCACGGCCAGCGGCATCGTCTGCAGCGTGTAGCGGGTGAGGTCGCGCGCCGGCGGCTCCATGAATCGGCCGATCCAGTTCTTGCCGCTGCCGTCGGCGCCATGGCAGAAGGCGCAGTTGGCCTGGAACAGCGCGGCGCCGCGCCGCTCCGCCGCGCCGAGCCCGCCCGTGTCGGGGGGCACCTCGTGGCGCGCGTACACGCTGGCGCTGGAGACGGCATCGGGCGGCGGCGCCAGGTTCGGCTGGCCCGGCTCGAAGCCCATGCGCGGGAACGACACCGGCCGCGCGCTCCAGTCGGGGCCGGGGTCGCTGACGCGCGCGCGGTCGTGGCACGAGATGCAAGTCGTGACGAACAGCCGCCGCCCGGCCTGTAGCGGCGGTGTCAGCGTCTCCACCGGTGCGTCCAGTGCGACCTCGCCCGTGGCATACGGGAACGCGGCCGCGTGGCGCTCGTGGCCGGGCCAGCCATTGGCCTCGGTGTGGTAGCGCGTGTTGACGCGCCGCTCCTGCACGAACTCGCGCTCGACGAAGGCCGCCACCGCGGCGATATCGGCCGCGTCGAGGATGCCTTCGAACGACGCCATCGCCGTGCCCGGCCGGCCGTGGCGCAGCGCTTCGGCGATCTGCGCGCGCGTCAGCGTCGACGCGGTGAAGTCGCGCGGCTTCGGCTCGAGGTAGGTCGTCGCCAGCGTCTTCGCGTCGCCCGAGTAGCCGTGGCAGAAGTAGCAGCGGAAGTTGTAGATCGCGCGGCCGCGCTCGTGGGTGTCGATCGCGCCGCCACGGTCGTGCGCCGACGGGGCACCGGCGGCCATGCCCGTCGCGACATGCCCGTCGGCCACGTCGTATCCGACCGCCAGCATCACCGGCACGGCGAGCGCGGCCAGCAGGGCCGGCAGCGCGCCGGCGATGCGGCGCAGCAGGGGTGCGGTGCGTGGCACGCGGGTCCTCGCCGATCGGTCAGCGGGCCGCGGCCTGCGGCGCCTTGCCTTGGATGAACGCCTGGAACACGTACTCCGACACGTCGGCGATCTGCTGCGGCGTGGCCACCGTGCGCCAGGCCGGCATCTCGGTGCCGAGCTTGCCGGCGCTCACCGCCGCGTACAGCGCCACGCGGTTCAGCCGCGTCCGCGAGGCGTCCTCGATGAAGTTGCGCGGCTTCGGGTTGATGAAGTACGCGCGCGGCCCGGCGCCGTCGCCGCGGGCGCCGTGGCAGGTGGCGCAGTTGGCCAGATAAAAGGCACCTCCGCGCCTGGCGTCGCCCTTGAGTCCGTTGGGGAGACCGGCCGCCAGGTCGATGCCCGCGGAGGTGGAAGCGGCATCGGCTTCACGACCGCCATGGGCCCTGGTGCCGGAGAGCTGCGACGCGGCCGCGACGGGCTGGCCCTGCACGAAGCGCGTGTGCACGTACTCGGCCAGCTGCGCGATGTCGTTGTCCGAGAGCTGCGAGCGATACGACACCATGGCCGTGCCGGGGCGGCCGTGCGTGACGGCCGCGACGATGCGCTCGCGCGAGAGCTCGCGCCGCGAGTCGGCCGACGTGAAGTCGCGCGGCATCGTCGACAGCGCGCCGGCCGCGCGGCTCTTGCCGTCGCCCTTGTCGCCGTGGCAGACCGAGCAGTAGTTGTGATACAGCGTGGCGGCGTCGGGGGCCGCGTGCACCCAGCCGCACAGCACGCCCAGCAGCGCCACGAGCCCGGCCGCCATCACCCGCCTCATCGCTTCGCTCCCGGCCCTCGTGATGGACCTCGTCGGCCGGTTGCTGCAACTTCCTTGCCACACGGACCCGCGCGATGGCATGTGACTTGCACCCCAGGCGGCAGACCCCCGATCCCACCCCCTTCAACCCCTGGAGCACACCCGTGACATTCCCAACCCTGAGGCCCCTCGTTCTCAGTTTCGGCATCGCCCTCGTCGCCGCGCCCGCCCTCGCGGCCGACGGCAAGGCGGTCTACGACGGCACCTGCTCGGTGTGCCACGCCGCCGGCGTGGCCAACGCGCCCAAGCTCGGCGACAAGGCCGCCTGGGCGCCGCGCACCGGCGCCGGCGTGGCCGCGCTGGTGGGCACCGTCGTCAAGGGCAAGGGCGCGATGCCGCCGAAGGCCGGCAACGGCAACCTGAAGGACGACGACATCAAGGCCGCCGTCGAGTACATGCTGGCGGCGCTGAAGTAGGGTCTGCGCGATGCGGCGGCGCGGCTGCCTGGCGTTGATCGGCCTGCCCGGCGTGGCGGCCGCCTTGCTGCTGGCCGGCTGCGCGGCCCCGCCCGAGACCAAGCCGGCCTCGCGCCCGCTGGTCTACCCACCCTCGCCCGACGAGCCGCGCTTCGTCTACGAGCGCACCATCCGCAGCAGCGGTGACGTGCTGCCCGATGCCGGTGCCGGCGCGCTGCGACGGCTGGTCACCGGCGAGGACGCGCGCGGCGAGCCGCTGGTCAAGCCCTACGCGGTGGCGGTGGCGCGCGGCCGCATCTACGTCAGCGACACCGTGGCGCGCCACGTGCAGCTGTTCGACGTGCCCGGCGGGCGCCAGTACCGCATCGGCGAGGAGGAAGGCCCGGGCCAGCTCGTCAAGCCGATCGGCCTGGACGTCGACGCGGCCGGCAACCTCTACGTGGCCGACATCGGCGCGCGCGCCATCGTGGTCTACGGACCTGACCGCGGCTACCTGCGCCGCATCGGCGGGGAGAAGTGGTTCACCCGGCTGGCCAGCGTCACCGTCGACCCCGAGGGCAAGCGCGTGTATGCCGTCGATCTCGGCGGCGTCACCAGCGAGAACCATCGCGTGCGCGTGTTCGACGCGGTGAGCGGCGAGCACTTGATGGACATCGGCCGCCGCGGCAGCGGCCCCGGAGAGTTCAACCTGCCGCGCGACCTGGCGATCGGCCTGGACGGGCGCCTGTACGTCGTCGACGGCGGCAATTTCCGCGTCGTCATCTTCGATCGCCAGGGCCGCTACGTGTCGAGCTTCGGCAGCGTGGGCAAGCAGTACGGTCAGTTCGCGCGGCCCAAGGAAGTGGCGGTCGACCGCGAAGGCAACGTCTACGTCGTCGACACCGCCTTCGGCAACTTCCAGATCTTCAACCCCGATGGCGAGCTGCTGCTGTTCGTCGGCGAGCGCTCCGAGCGCGACGGGCCCGGGCGCTACATGCTGCCCTCGGGCATCGCGGTCGACGAGGACGGCCGCATCTACATGGTCGACCAGTGGTTCCGCAAGATCGACGTGTTCCGGCCCCATTCGCTGCGGCCCGAAGGCGGCTTCCTGCGCCTGGCCGCGACACCCGCCGCGCGCTGATCGATCGCCCCGCGCGGGCCGTGCGCCTGCGCCCTCCCGATTCCCGAAGGCGGGAACGCCGCTCCCGAATGCTGGAGCGCCACGACCTCGCGCACGGCCCGTGGCCCCGCGGCGCGCGCCGCGTGACGCATGGCACACAACCTGCTGACAGCCCGGGGTGTCATGCGGGGCATTGGGGAGTGCGCCACCTGACGACTGTTCAACCAACCTTCGAGAGGTCGACATGAATCTGGCATCGCCAATCCGTCGCCTGGTGTGGGGAGCGGCGTCCTTCGTGGCCCTGCTTCTGGCCGTCAGCGGCACCGCACAGGCGCAAACCGGCATCGCCGCCACCAAGCACAACCTCGGCTCGGGCGCAGGCCCCGCCGGGCGCAACCAGGTGAGCGACACGGCCGAGATCTGCGTGTTCTGCCACACGCCGCACGGGGGCGACACCTCCGCACCGGTGCCGTTGTGGAACAAGCGGCTGGGCACCGGCGGCACGCCCGCGGGCGGCGGCACCTACATCACCTACGACACGCTGCAGACGCCGTCGCTCGACGGCACCGTGGCGCCGGTGGGCTCGGTGTCGATGGCGTGCCTGTCGTGCCACGACGGCACGCAGGCGATGGACAACATCATCAACGCGCCCGGGCCCGGTGGCGTGGTGGCCGATGGCGGCGGCAACGACGGCCGCAACTTCACGTGGACGGGCTCCACCGTCAACGCGGCCGGCCGCCTGGTGTCGGGCCCCGCGCTGATCGGCACGGACCTCTCGAACGACCACCCGATCGGCATCCAGTACTGCGGCGGCGGCTTGAGCGGCTCGGGCACCACGGTGTCGGGGGCTTGTCGGGACAGCGACTTCGTTCTGCCGCAGACGCAGGTGATCAACGGCAACCAGATCTTCTGGGTCGATACCGGGCTGCCGGGCACCAAGCAGCGCACCGACCTGCCGCTGTACCAGCGCGCCACCGGCGGCCTGGGCCCGCTCGTCGAGTGCGCGAGCTGCCACGACCCGCACGTCTCGCCTGGTCAAGCCGGCCCGGCCGGCACCGGCCAGACCGCCGGCGAGACCTTCCTGCGCATCTCCAACGCCAGCAGTGCCGTCTGCACCGCCTGTCACGTGAAGTGACGCACCTGCCCGGAGGACCGCCATGCAGCCCGCATCGCCGCACACACCGCACCGCCCCGGACGCGCCCAACGGCGCCACCGCCGCGGGCGGGCGGTGGCGCTGCTGCTGGCGGGCCTGGCCGCCCCTGTGCTGCAGGCCGCAGAGCCTGCCGCCGCGCCGGCGGCCTCCGCGGCACGCACGGCCGTCGTCGCACCGCCCGCCGCCTCCGGCGCGGCGGCGCGCGCGGCAGCCCCTTTTGCCGTGGTCGGCGACGTCGTGATCGCCGGCGCCGACTACCAGCGCGCACTCGCCGTGGCGATGCGCAACAAGTACTACCACGCCAAGCCGCCCGAGGCCGAGGTGGCGCGCTTCCAGCGCGAGGTGGGCGAGCAGATGGTCGACCGCGTGCTCGTGCTCGCCGAGGCGCGCCGTCGCGGCATCCAGCCCGACGCCGAGAAGATCAAGGCCACCATCGCCGGCTACGACGCGCAGTACAAGGGCAGCGCGAACTGGGCGGCCAACCGCGACAAGATGCTGGCGGCGGTCGTGCCGCAGCTCGAGGCCGAGAGCCTCGCCGCGCGGCTCGAGAAGCTCGTGAAGACCGTGCCCGAGCCGGCCGACGACGTGGCCCGCGCCTACTACGAGCAGCACAAGGATCTGTTCGTCGAACCCGAGCAGGTCAAGCTCAGCGTGATCGTACTGAAGGTGGACCCGAGCTCGCGGCCACCGGTGTGGGCCGCGGCGCAGGCCGAGGCGCAGCGGCTGCACGCGAAGATCGCCGGTGGTGCCGATTTCTCCGAGCTGGCGCGGCTGCACTCCGGCGACCGCAGCGCCGCGGCCGGCGGCGCGCTCGACTACACGCACCGGGGCATGCTGCCCGAAGGCGTGCACGGCGTGCTCGACACGCTCAAGCCGGGCGCGCTATCGGAGCCCGTGCGGCTGCTCGAAGGCTGGGCGCTGATCCGCCTGGACGGGCGCCGCCCGTCTGTGCAGCGTCCGTTCGAGCAGGTGCGCGAGCGCGCCGGCGACCTTTGGCAGCGCGACGAGGGCCAGGCCCGCTGGAAGCGCCTGCTGGCCGATCTGCGCCGCGCCACGCCCGTCCGCATCGACGAGAGCCACTATGCGCCGCTGCGCGGGCCGACCGAGAAGCCGCGCGCCGGTTGACGGGCGCCGCCGCACGCCGCGTCCCGCGCGCCCGACGCGACCCGGAACCGCCGTGCGCCGTCCATCCGGCCCTGCCTCCCGCACGCGGCGACGTTCCCGCTGGCTGGCGCCGCTGCTGCTCGCCGGCGCGCCGGGGCTGCTGAACGCCGCGGTGTTCGCACCGTCGGGCAAGCCCGACACGGCAGCCGACGTGGTGCTGCCCGAGGCGGCCGAGCCCGGCGGACCAACCGGCAGCGGCATCGACTGGCGCTTCGCGCCGTGGCGCGTCGGTGGCTCGCTGGCACTGGACCTGCGCAGCCTGCGTCAGGAGGACGGCACGCGCTCGACGAGCGCGTTGCAGGTCACCGACATCGACTTCGCCAGCTACCTGTGGCAACCCTGGTTCGCGCAGGTGCGGCTGGGCCTGGGCTGGGTGGCCAGCCGCAGCGCCTCGAAGGGCGTCAACGCGGCCGACGGCAACGACGCCGGGCGCGGCCTCTCGATGACCGGCCGCGCCGCGCTCTCCGTGTTCCCGGCCAGCCGCTTCCCGTTCGAGCTGCGTGCCGACCTCAGCGATAGCCGCGCCAGCGGGCTCTCGCTGGCCGGCGACCAGCGCTCGCTGCGCGTGTCGGTCTCGCAGTCGTGGCGGCCCGAGGAGGGCAACGACCTGCTGCAGCTGATGGTCGACCACAGCACGCTCGAGGCCGGCGCCGTGAAGGACCGCCTGTCCACGCTCAGCGCCAGCGCCACGCGGCACCTGCCCGAGCATCAGTTCGAGGGCGGCATCAGCTGGTCGGGCCACGTGCGCAGCGACACCGACGACCACACCGAGCTCGCCACCGTGCGGCTGCGGCACGGCTTCCAGCCGTCGCCAGACGTGCAGCTCGAATCGCTGGCGAGCTGGAACTCCACGCGTTTCGGCGCCGCCGGCGCCACCTTCGGCAGCGACCTGCTGCAGCTGTCGACCTTCGGCACCTGGCGCTTGCCGCATTCCGGCTTGTTCGAAGGCGACGGGCCGACGCCGACGCTGGTGGGCAGCGCGCGCTGGGTGCAGGTGCGCACGCCAGGATCGGAGATCGTCGGAGACACCACCGCCACCACCGTGGGCCTGAGCCACGAGTTCGGCGTCGGCTGGCGGGCAAGCGTCGCCTCCAGCGCCACGCTCGTGCGCATCACGCACCAGCCGAATCGAACCGCCACCAACCTCGGCGGCACGGTCGCGTGGGCGCCGCCGGCGCTGCCGCTGGCGGGCTGGCGCTGGTCGCCCAACGTCTCGCTCAACGCGAGCCTGGCGCACGACTCCGAGCAGGGCTCGCGCCAGCTCGCGGGAGTGCAGGCCGGTCACGCGCTCTCCCGCGACTGGCAGATCGGCGAGCAGTCGTACCTCACGCTCACCGCGACGCAGGCCGCGGCGCGGCTGCACGAGGCCGGCAGCACGCCCGACGGCATCGGCGCCGACACGCGTGCCCTCGCGCACGGCGCCAGCATCGGCTGGCAGATGACCGCCAGCGGCGGCGCCCAGAGCTACGCCGCGCTGTCGGTGAGTCGCTCGGAAACCCAGGGCGCTTCCGAAGGCCGCTTCGAGCTCGTGAACCTGCAGTGGAGCCAGCGCGTGCCGCTGTCGCGGCAGGCGGCGTTCTCGGCCAACGTCACCGCGCAGGGCACGCGCAACGAGTCGACCACGGTCGACGCCTTCACCGGCGAGCGGCGCCGCATCGCGCCGGGCTGGCAGCCCTATCACAGCGCCTCGCTCAGCTACGACCACCAGCGCTTCCTCGACGTGCCGCGGCTGCGGCTGTCGCTGCTGCTCTCGGCCACCAGCCAGCAGATCGAACGGCGCGCGTTCGGCGACATCGAGGCGCCGCGCGAGCGCGTCACGCGCTCGTTCGAGGCGCGGCTGGACTGGAACGTCGGTCGCCTGGAGACGCGGCTGGCCGCGCGCGTGGCGCGCGTCGACGACCGCACCGTGGCCGCGCTGCAGGCGCGCGCGCAGCGCCGCTTCTGAACCCGCAACGAGGACCGATCCGTGTTCAAGCATGCCTTGCTCGCCGCCGTGCTGCTGGCCTGGGCGGCGCCGTCGCCCGCCGAGTACGGCGACGTCGTCATCAACAACTACTCCGATGCCGCCGGCATGCGGCCGGTGATCTTCCCGCACTGGTTCCACCGCGTGCGCTTCCGCTGCAAGGTGTGCCACGCCGACCTGGGCTTCCAGTTCAAGGCCGGCGGCAACCAGATCAACATGCTGAAGATCATCGACGGGCAGTTCTGCGGCGCCTGCCACAACGGCGAGCTGGCCTGGTCGGTGGAGAACTGCAACCTTTGCCACAGCGGCAAGCCGCGCACGCCCACGCACGTGCACGAGAGCACGCTGACCAAGCTCGAGGCCGCCGCCCCGGCGAGGAAGCCATGAGCGGGGCTTGCGCGATGCTCACGATGCCCTCGGCGGCGGCCCGGATGACGGTCCGGTTCGCAGTCGTGCTGGCGACCTGTGCGCCGGCGGCGGCGCTGGCGCAGGCCGGCAAGGCCGTGTACGACGGTGCCTGTGCCGCGTGCCATGGCGCGGGCGTGCTCGGCGCGCCCAAGCCCGGCGACGTGGCGGCGTGGAAGCCGCGCGTCGCGGCCGGGCTCGACGGGCTGCTCAAGCGCGCCATCTCCGGCACCGACAAGGGCATGCCGCCGCGCGGCGGCCGCGTGGACCTGAGCGACGCGCAGCTGCGCAGCGCCATCGAGTTCATGGCCGGGCCGGCGCTGGCGGCTGCGGCCCCGGCCCCGGCCCCGAAGGTCGCCGCCGCACCTGCGCCGGCCCCGGCCGCAGCGCCTGCCCCGGCCGTCACACGCGCACCGGCGCCGGCCCCCGCGGCCACGCCGCCGGCGCCCACCACGGCTGCGGCCAGCGCCGAGGTCAACGCCTTCAACCGGCTGCTGCGCCCGCTGCCGCGTGTCAACCGGCCGGCAGCGGAGTCGGGCATCCACGATCCGACCAACGACATGACCGCGCAGCTGCAGCCGCCAGCGCAGGCCTTCAGTGGCTTGCCCAAGAGCATGGCCGGCAACCACGTCGACTGGGTCAAGGCGCTCGACAGCAAGGCCATCGCGCCGCGCTGGGACCGCGCCGACCCCGCTGCCGCGGCGATCGTGATGGATCTGAACATCGTGCGCGAGGTGAAGGGCTCGATGCCCGACGTGGTCTACCCGCACAAGCAGCACACCGAGTGGCTCGAGTGCTCGAATTGCCACCCCAAGATCTTCCAGCCGCAGAAGGGCGCCAACCAGATCAGCATGGCGTCGATCCTGCTCGGCCAGGCCTGCGGCACATGCCACGGCAAGGTCGCGTTCCCGGTCTCGGAGTGCCGGCTGTGCCACTCGCGCAAGAAGGCCGTGGCGGTGGTGGCGGAGGAGAAGAAGTGAACGCCACGGCCCGCGGGCGGCTGATCGCCTCGGCGCTGGTGGCGGCCGCGGTGCTGGAGGCGCCCGGGCCGGCCGCAGCGCAGCCCGACGGACGTGCCGTGGTCGAACAGCGCATCGCGCTGACGGCGCAACTGCTCCGCGATGGCACCGCGGTGCAGCGCATCGTCGCCAGCGGCAATGCGCGCGCCGCGGGTCACCTCGACGAAGGGCGGCTGCACCACGCGATGTCGCAGGACGCGCTGGCCCGCGGCGACCTGGCGGCGGCGCGCACCGCCGCCGACGAGGCGTTGCGCCACCTCGGCCTGGCGCGGCGCCTGGCCCCCGACGCACCGGCACGGCAGGCTGCCGCGCGCCAGCGCCACGACCAGATGCTCGCCAACCTCGAGCGGCTGCTCGAGGCCTGGCGCACTCAGCTGCCGCCCGGCGACCTGGGCGACGATGGCGACCGCGTGGCCGCGATCGGGCTCGTGGGCACCGCGCGCTGGATGGCCGGCGAGGGTCGCCACGAGGAATCGGTGCACGTGCTCGCCTCGGCCGAGAGCCACGTGCTCGCGGGCATGAATCGGCTGCTGCAGCGGCCCGCCCTGCGCGAGGTCGACTACACCGAGCGTGCCGCCACGCCCGACGACGAGTTCCGCCTCGAACTGCGCCGCCACCTGGCCCTGGCCGACCTGGTGCCGCTGGCGGTCAGCGAACTGAAGCCGCGGCCCGATGCCGCGGCCCTCATCACCCGCTACGGCGAGACCAGCCGCTCGCTGCGCGAGCAGGCCGTGCAGCGGCAGCAGGGCGGCGACGCCGTGCAGGCGCTGGCCCAGCTGCGCAACGCCACGATGTACCTGCAGCGTGCGCTGGCGGCTGCCGGCGTGGCCACGCCGGCACCGATCGGAGAGACCCCATGAATGCACGCCGACCGTGGACGGTCGTCGCCTTGCTGACGACCATGGCGCTCGGCACCGCCCGCGCCGACGAGCAGCTCGATCGCCGGCTGCAATCGGTGGCCACATTGATCGAGTCGTCGTCGGCATCGCGCCAGATCGAGTCCAGCGGCGACGCCGCGGCGCGCGAGCGGCGCGACAGCGCGCGGCTGCTGCACCGCGAGGCCGCGGCGCTGGCGCAGCGCGGCGACGGCCCGCAGGCCGCCCGCATGCTCGACCAGGCCACGCGCGAGATGATGACCGGCGCGCGCCTGGCGCGGCCCGAGCAGGTGGCCGGCGAGAAGGCGCGGCGCGACTTCGACGCGCGGCTGGAGAGCACGCGCGCCCTGCTGGCCGCGCAGCGCCGCATCGCGCAGGAGAAGGGCGCGCCGCCGCAGGCCGAGCAGGGGGCCGCGCGCATCGAGCAGCAGCTCGCCGAGGCCGAGCGCCTCGCCGCCGGCGGCCGGCTCGACGACGCGCGCGCGGTGCTCGAGCGCGCCTACCTCAGCGCGCGCGTGTCGATCGAGTCGATGCGCCGCGGCGACACGCTGGTGCGCTCGCTGACCTTCGCCAGCAAGCGCGAGGAGTACGACTACGAGCTCGACCGCAACGAGACGCACCGCATGCTGATCCAGGTGCTGCTGGCCGATCGGCGCGACCGCGGCGCGGCCGATGCGGCGCCGCTGATGCAGGGGCACGTGGAGCGCGCGGCCGCGCTGCGCCGCGAGGCCGAGGGGCAGGCCCGCGACGGCCGGCACGACGCCGCGGTGCAGACGCTGGAGGCGTCCACCGGCGAGCTGCTGCGGGCGATCCGCGCCGGCGGGCTGTACGTGCCCGGATGAGCCGTGCGTGAAGTCGCCCCTCGCCGTGCTGCTGCTCACCGTCGCCACGCTGGCCACGGCGGCACTCTCGCCGCTGTGGCTGCGGCTGCACAAGGACGGGCTGCACGATCCTGCGAACCCGGGCCTGGCGCAATTGCAGGAGCCGGCCGAGGCGCTCGAGCCGCTGCCGCGCGACACCGCCGGCAACCTGGTGAACTGGGTGCGCGCGATCGACGGCGGCGCCATCGCGCCGCGCACCAACCTGCTGCCCGAGACGGTGGTGCGGCTGCGCGACGACGAGCTGATCATCGCCCGCTACGGCTCGATGCCCGCGGTGAAGTTCCCGCACCGCCAGCACACGCTGTGGCTGGACTGCAGCAACTGCCACGAGCACCTGTTCAAGAGCCGCGCCGGCGCCAACCGCTTCAGCATGATGGCGATCCTGAACGGCGAGCAGTGCGGCGTGTGCCATGGCGCGGTGGCCTTCCCGCTCACCGAGTGCCGGCGCTGCCACAGCGTGCCCAACGAGCTGCTGCGCCGGCAGGCCGCGGCCACGGCCGCGACGGCTGCGGCCTCGTCGTCGGTGCCTGCGCGCTCGGCCTCGGGCGCTGCCGCCGTCGCCACGACCGCCGCATCGGGCGCCCTGCGATGAGGCGCACCGCGCTCGCCGCCGCGCTGCTGCTGGCGTTGCTGCCTGGCCCCTCGTGGCCCGAGTACGGCGACGTCGTCATCAACCGCCGCAGCGACGCCGCCGGCGTACGGCCGGTGATCTTCCCGCACTGGTTCCACCGCATCCGCTTCCGCTGCAAGGTCTGCCACCACGAGCTGGGCTTCCGCATGCGCGCCGGTGCCAACGATGTGCAGATGGCCGACATCATCGACGGCAAGTTCTGCGGCATGTGCCACAACGAGCGCATCGCCTGGGGGCCCGACCGCTGCGACCTGTGCCACAGCGGCAAGCGCGGGCTGCCGCCGGGCATCGCCGGCGGTTCGCAGACCTCGGGGCCGGGGCGATGGTGACGCGCTCGTCGCCACCCACCAGGCGGCAGTGGCTGGCCGCGGCCGGCGCGGGCGCATGCGCACTGGCGGCCTGCGCCGTGGAAGCGCCCGTGGCCGCGCCGCCGCAGGCCGTGCCGTTGCGGCGCGTGCGTGTGCTGCAGGGCGGCTTCCTGGCACCGGTGGTGCCGCCGCCGAGGCCTCCTGCGAATCCGGCGATGCCACCGCTCCCTGTCGCGCCCACGGGGCTGTTCACGCGCTGGGCGGCGCCGGCCGCGTTGGCCTTGCAGGGCCAGGAACTGCTGGTGGCCGATCTCGCCGGGCAGCGGCTGTGGCGCGCCGATGTCTCGGGGCAGGCGATGCAGGCGATCGCCGGGGCGCCGGTGGTGCCGGGCGTGCAATTGGCGCTCGGCCCCGACCTGTCGGCCTGGGTGCTCGATGCCGGTGCGCGGCAGGTGCTGCGCTTCGATCGCGGTGGTCGGCTGCTGCAGAGCGTGCGGCTACCGCTGGCGCTGCCCTCGCCGAGCGCGATGGTGCTGGTGGATGGCGGCGCCACGCTGCTGGTGGCCGATGGTCTGGGGGCGGCGTGGGTGGAACTGCGCGGCGGCGCCGTGGTGCGCGCGGTGTCGCCCGAGAGCGCCTCGGGCCAGCGCATCAGCGGTTGCGATGGCCTCGCGCCGTCGCGGGCCGGGCTGTGGGTGCTCGACCGCCTCGCCGGCGCGGTGCACGAGGTGGCGCGCGATGGCCGCGTGCTGCGCACGCTCGGCCAAGGCACGCTGGTGCGCCCCGCGGCGCTGGCGCCCGAGCGCCACGGCGGCGTGTGGGTGCACGATGCCGGCGGTGGCGAGGCCTTGCATCGCATCGGTAGCGAGGCGCCGCCGTGGAAGGCCACGGCGTCTGATCTCGGCGTGCCGCGCATCGGGGCCATCTCAGCCGATGGGGCGCTGTTGGCCGTGGCCGATGCCGCCGGCGGCGGCGTGCAGCTGTGGTCGGCGGCGTGATTGGGAATCGCGCTGCCATGGCCCTGGCGCGCGCGGCGTTGGCAGTGACGGTGGCGGCCGCGTTGCTCGCCGGCTGTGCCGGGCCCGATGCGGTCCGTGGCCGCCTGCACCTGGGCATGGAGGACGCGCCCGAGGGCCGGCAGCTCGTGTGGCCGCCCGCGCCCGAGGTGCCGCGCTACCTGTATGCCGGCACGCTGGTGGGCGAGCCCAACTTCCGCCGTGACGGCGAGGCGGCCGGCGGGCTGCTCGCGCAGCTCGGCCGCGCCATCGCAGGCCTGGACGACGAGCGCAACGCGCCCCTGGTGCTGCAGCGCCCGGTGGCGGTGTGCGGCGACGAGGCCGGGCGGCTCTACGTCACCGACGCCAGCCGGCAGGCGGTGTTCGTGTTCGACGAGGCCGCCGGCGAGCTGCGCGTGTGGACCGAGGCCGCGCCGGGGCTGCGATTCGTCTCGCCGGTGGGTGTGGCGGCAGTGCGCGACGCCGGCGGCGGGGCCCGCGTCTGGGTGGCCGATGCCGGGCTGGGCTCGGTGTTCGAGTTCGACGGTAGCGGCCGGCCGCTGCGCACGTTCGGCAAGGGCCGGCTGCAGCGCCCCACCGGGCTGGCGCGCGACGCCGCCGGCGGCCGCCTCTTCGTCGCCGACACCGGCGCCCACGACATCAAGGTCTATGCCGATCGTGATGGCAGCGAGCTGCAGGTGATCGGCGGCCGCGGCAGCGAGCCGGGCCGCTTCAACTACCCGACGCACCTGGCGCTGGCCGGCGGCGAGCTGTACGTCACCGACACGATGAACCACCGCGTGCAGGTGCTCGGCGCAGCCGACGGCGCGCCGCGCCGCTCGATCGGCCAGCAGGGCCTGTACGTCGGC
Organism: Rubrivivax sp.; assembly: GCA_016789955.1. Lineage (GTDB taxonomy): Bacteria > Pseudomonadota > Gammaproteobacteria > Burkholderiales > Burkholderiaceae_C > Rubrivivax. The sequence goes on from JAEUPB010000094.1 coordinate 33,007, forward strand.
AACCTGGTGCGGCCCAAGGGCGTGGGCGTGGACGCCGACGGCAACGTCTACGTGATCGAGAGCTATCACGACAGCCTGCTCGTGTACACCGCGCAGGGCGAGCTGCTGTTGCCGATCGGCGGCACCGGCGCCGACACCGGGCGCTTCTACCTGCCCGCCGGCGTGTGGGTGGACGCGCGCAACCGCGTGCACGTGGCCGACATGTTCAACGGCCGCGTGGTGCTCTTCCAGTTCCTGGGCGGGGGCTGACGATGGGGCGCCAGCTGCCGATGCGCGCGTGGGCCGGGGCGTGGCGGCGATGGCCGCTGGCCGTGGCACTGGGCGCGGTGCTGCTGGCGTCGCTGCTGCCGGCCCCGCTGGCCGATGCGCAGCGCGTGTCCGACGTGCGCGGCACGCGCCACAACCTGTCCACCAGCGGGCCCGGCAGCACGCACGCGGCACCCAGCGGCGGCACCAGCGAGGTCTGCGTGTTCTGCCACACGCCGCACAGCGCCACGCGGCAGGACGAGGGCGGCACGCCGCTGCGCTCGCCGCTGTGGAACCGGCGCGTGCCGGCCGGCACCACGTACACGCCGTACACCTCGAGCACGCTGGACGCGCAGAGCATCGCCGACGGCTTCGCGGCCACGCCGGGCGGCAGCAGCAAGCTGTGCCTGTCGTGCCACGACGGCACGCTGGCGCTGGGCAACGTCAACGTGCTCAACGGGCAGGCCAACGCAACCATTCCGATGACGGGCACCGGCCCCGGCGGCACGATGCCGCCCGGCCAGGGCGCCACCACCGGGTTCACGCGCTTCCTCGGCACCGACCTGCGCAACGACCACCCGATCTCGGTGAGCTACACCACCGCGCTCGCGCAGCGCGACGGCGAACTGCGGGTGGTCGACGGCCAGCAGCGCTGGCCGCCGGGTTCCACCGGCAGCGCCAGCGTGATCGGCGTGCGCGCCAGCGGCTACAAGCCGCTGCTGCCGCTGGAGCCCACCGGCGCGGGGTCGCTGGGCCAGCTGCAGTGCGCCACCTGCCACGACCCGCACCTGCGCGAGCTCGACACCACCCAGGGCAACCCGAAGTTCCTGCGTGCGTCTCGCTTCCAGGAGGTGGCGCCGACCGCCGCACCGAACCTCGACGGCGACATCCTCTGCCTGTCCTGCCACGACAAGAACGGCGGCTTCGGCATCTGGGCGCAGTCGGCGCACGCGCGCCCCGACGTGGCCGAGGAGACCTACCGCAGCACGTCCGCAGCGCTGCGCGAGTTCCCCGACGGGCTGCCGGTGTGGAAGGCCGCGTGCCTCAACTGCCACGACACCCACACCGCGCAGGGCGCGCGGCGGCTGACGCGCGAAGGCGTGGACGGTGCGCAGATCGGCGGCAGCCCGCTGGCTGCGCGCCAGGGCGGCGGCCCGGCGCTGGAGAACACCTGCTACCAGTGCCACACCAGCGCGGCGCGCTCGGCGCTGAACAGCGTGGTGCAGGTGCCCGACATCGAGTCGGCGTTCTCGCTGCGCATCCGCATGCCCATCACCACCGTGGAGCAGGGTGCCGCGGAGGAGCCGCACGATCCATCGTCGTCGTTCTCCGAGCCGGCCATCGACTGCACCACCGCCACCAACCGCTGCGGTGCCGACGGCATCGAGCCCGCGACGAAGCTCGCGCAGCGCCACGCCGAGTGCACCGACTGCCACAACCCGCACCGCGTGATCCGCAACCGTCTGTTCAACGCCAACCCCGGCGTGCCCGACGCGAAGGGCACGCACCGCAACGATCCGACCTCGGGCTACACCGTCAGCAACCTCGCCAGCGGCGTGCTGCGCGGGGCCTGGGGCGTGGAGCCGGTGTACGGCTCGGCATCGTTCCACGTCGACCCGGGCGCCTTCACCGTGAAGCGCGGCGACCCGGGCGCGAGCGTGGGCACCGCGGCGAGCCAGAGCTACGTGACGCGCGAGTACCAGATCTGCCTGAAGTGCCATAGCAACCACGCCTACGGCAACACCGCGCCGCTGCTGGGTCGGCCCGGCGGCACGTCCTCCGGCACCAACAACCTCACGCGCTACACCAACCAGGCACGCGAACTGCAGCCACCGGCGGCGCATCGCGGCGGCGGCATCGGCGACGTGAAGAACCTCGGCAGCAACGGCGGCGCCGGCAGCAACTACAACAGCGGCAACCACCGCTCGTGGCACCCGGTGATCGAGAGCACTGGCCGAGACATCGCGCGGCGCGGCATCACCGCCGGCAAGAACCCGTGGGTGCTGCCGTGGTCGAACAGCGGCTCGGTGGGTGCGCAGACGATGTATTGCAGCGACTGCCACGGCTCGCGCGCGACGACGCCCGGCTCGCTCGCACCCGACAGCGGCGTGGCCGGCCCGCACGGCTCGCAGAACGACTTCCTGCTCAAGGCGCCGTTCAACGCCAGCGACCCCAGCCTGTGCTTCAAGTGCCACGAGCGCGAGGTCTACTCGCCCACCGGCGACAGCCGCAAGAGCGGCTTTTGGACCGGCTTCTGCTGCCGCGGCGGCCGCGGCGATGGCAACGACCAGCTGCACTGGTTCCACTGGAACAAGATCCTCTCGTCCGACCCCGGCCGCGTGCTGAAGTGCAACTGGTGCCACGCCGCCGTGCCGCACGGCTGGAAGAACAAGGCGCTGCTGGTCAACCTCAACGACGTCGGCGAGGAAGCGGGACTCGCCAGCGGCAACCGCGAATTCCGCAGCAGCGCGTCGGCGCATGCCTACAACCAGGAGCCCTACTACCTCAATGCGAAGGTCAAGATCCGCACCTTCGCCACCAGCGGCAACTGGAGCGACGCCAACTGCGGCTCGGCCAACTCGCCCACGCAGTTCGGCACCAACACCAACAGCAACCAGACCGGCAAGGACTGGATGAAGGACGTGTGCAGCAACCCGCCATGAACGCCGACACGTCGATCGCCCGGGCGTCGGCCACGCGCGGCCCCGCGCTGCGCCGCATCGCGTGGCGCCTGGTGGCGCATGCCGGCTCCACCCGCACGCTGCTGGCGCTGCTGGCGCTGCTGGCGGCGGTGGTCTTCGCGCGGCCGGCCTGGGCGCCGCTGGCCGCGGTGCTTGGTCTGCTGGGAGCGTGCCTGGCGGCGGCGCTGGGGGTGCATCCGCGGCTGCGGCGGCAGCCGGCGCTGCTGGTGACGCATCTCGCGCTGGTCGCGCTGGTGGTGCTGGTCGGACTGGGCCGGCTGCTGGCGCTGGACGGCCGCTTCGAGCTGACGCAGGGCGTGGCCTTCGACGGCCAACTGCTCGACGGCGAGCGCGGCGCCTGGCACCGCGAGCGGCTGCACGCGCTGCGCTTCCGGCATCACGGGTTCGAGGTCGACTACGCGGCCGGCCGCCGGCGCGGCGCCACGCGCAACGCCGTCGAGTGGCTCGACGACGAAGGCCGCACGCATGCCGCGGTGATCGGCGACCACCGGCCGCTGGTGATCGACGGGCACCGCATCTACACGAGCCCGAACAAGGGCTATGCGCCGCTGCTGCGATGGCTGCCCGAGGGCGGTGGCGAGCCGGTGGTGGGCGCGGTCCACCTGCCGAGCTACCCGGCGCAGGAGCTGCGCCAGTGGCGCGCGTGGACGCTGCCCGGCGCCGCCGAAGCATGGGTGCAGCTCGACCTCGACGGCGAGGAGCCGATCGCCCGCGACGCGCCTGCCGTGTTCCGCCTGCCGCAGCGTCCTCGCCTGGTGGTGCGCGTGGCCGGCGTGCGCGCCGTGCTGGCGCCGGGCGACGAGCTGGCGGTGCCCGGCGGGCGGCTGCGCTTCGAGGCGTTGACGACGTGGATGGGCTACCGCATCAGCCACGACCCGACGCTGCCGTGGCTGCTGGCCGTCGCGTTGCTGGCCTGCGCCGCGATGGCCTGGCACTGGGTGGCGGCCTGCCGCGACACGCTTGCGCGACCGGAGCGACACGATGGATGAGGCGTTGCTGCTTCGGGGCGCCCTCGCGGGCTATGGCGCGGCCTTCGCGGGCGGGCGCTGGCCGCGCGCGGCCCAAGCGATGCTCGCCGCCGCAGTGGGGCTGCACACCGGCGCGCTGGCGCTGCGCTGGGCCGCCCATGGCCACGGGCCGTTCACCACGCTGCACGAGGTGCTGAGTTCCAACCTCTGGAGCCTGGCGCTGATCTTCCTGGCCGCCGCGGCGCGCTGGCCGGAGGTGCGTGCTGCGTGGCGCGCGGCGTGGCCGGTGCTGGCGCTGCTGGCCGCATGGTTGCTGGCCTCCGACGGCGGGCGCGGCCACTTCCCGGCCACTTACGCCACCACGCTGCTGTACCTGCACGCGGTGGCCGGCAAGCTGTTCCTCGGGCTGTTGCTGGTGGCGGTGGCGCTGGCGCTGCTGCCGCTCGCGCGGAGCACGCCGGCGGCGATGGCGCAGCGCGCAGGTGCGCTGGCCTGGGCCTTCGCGGGCGCCGCGTTCGTCGCCGAGAGCCTGATGCTCGTGATCGGCGCGGCCTGGGCACAGGACGCCTGGGGCCGCTACTGGGCCTGGGATCCGCTGGAGACCTGGGCCTTCGCGACCTGGCTCGCGCTGGCCGCGGCGCTGCATGCGCGCCATGCGCAGGGGCCGGCCGCGAAGCGCCACGCGCTGTGGCTGGCGGGCGTGTTCGTGATCGCCTTCCTGACCTTCTTCGGCGTGCCGTTCCTGAGCGCCGCGCCGCACCAGGGGGCGCTGTGAGGCCCAGGCCCGCCGCTGCGATCGGGCCGGTGCCGCCGGTGCGCCGCCGTGCGCTCGCGCTGGGCACGCTGGCGCTGGTGCTGCTCGCCGCGGGCTCGCTGGACCGTCGCACGCGCGAGGCGCTGTCGCCGCCTGCGGAGCCGGCGGCCGCCGAGCGCCCGGCCACGCGCGCCACGGCCCACGATGCCGAGGTGCGCCGCCGCTTCGACGCCGCGGTGGTGATGCTGCACGCGCGCCAGTACGAGCACGCCGCCACCGCGCTGCACCGCGTGCTGGCGCTGGCCCCCGCGATGCCCGAGGCGCACGTGAACATGGGCTACGCGCTGCTGGGCCTGCAGCGGCCGAAGGCGGCGCGAGACTTCTTCGACAGCGCGATCGCGCTGGACCCCGCACAGGCCAATGCGTACCACGGCCTGGCGCTGGCCTGGGAAGCGATGGGCGACCTCGCGATGGCCACCGGCGCGATGCGCAGCTACCTGCACCTGGCGCGCCACGAGCGGCCGGAGCACCTGCGCCGCGCGCGCGCCGCGCTGTGGGAGTGGGAGACGGCTCGGGAGTCGGCCGCTGCCGCGGGCGCGGCCTCGGCGCCGCGCTGACGTTCGCCGCACGCTCGCCGGCCCGCCGAGAAGCTGGCCGGCGTCTTGCAACGTGCGGGGCATGCGCCGCGCAGCACCCGCGTCACCCCGGCTGGACGTTCCCGTTTCCGGGAATCGCTTCCTGCGCGCGGGGATTGCCGGAGTGCCGAGATGACGGTGTTCTGGCTCGTCGTCGCGATGTTCATCGCCGGTGCGCTGCTGTTCGTGCTGCCGCCGCTGCTCAGCCCGCCGGTGCCGGCGCCGCACGCGGCCGGCGACGTGAACCGTGCCGTGCTGGGTGACCAGCGGCGCGAGGCCCGTGCCGACGCCGAGGCCGGCCTGCTCGATGCTGCCGGGCTCGCGCGGCTCGACCGCGAGACGCTGCGCCGCGAGGCCGAGGACGCCGCCGGCCCGGCGGTGGCCTTGCAGCCGGCCCCTGCGCGGCGAACCGCGTTTGCGGTGGCGCTGCTGCTGCCGGCGGGCGTGGTGGCGCTGTACCTGCATCTGGGCCGCCCGCATTCGGTCGAGCCGCGTCTGCGCGCGGCGGAGGCCATCGGACCCGGCGCGCGGCCGTCGGCGGCCGATCGCCACGAGATCGGGTCCGGCGAGCTGGAGCAGCGCGTGGCGGCCCTCGTCGAGCGGCTGAAGGCCGATCCGTCGCAGCTGGACGGCTGGGTCATGCTCGGCCGCTCGTACACCGCGCTGGGCCGCTGGCGCGACGCGATATCGGCGTTCCGCCGCGCGGTGGAACTGCAGCCGCGCGACGCCTCGCTGCTGGCCGACCTCGCCGACCTGATCGGCATGGCGCAAGGCAAGCGCCTGGCGGGCGAGCCTGCTCGCTACGTGCAGGCCGCGCTCGACGTCGACCCGCGCCACCCGAAGGCGCTGGCGCTGGCCGGCAGCATCGCGTTCGAGGCGCGCGACTACGCGCAGGCCCGCGGCCACTGGCAGCGGCTGCTCGACGTGCTGCCGGCCGACTCGCCGATGGCCCGCTCGGTGCGCGGCAGCCTGCAGCAGGTGGCACTGCTCGAGGCTGGCGAGGCGGCGGGCTCGGCGCCCGGAGCGTCCGCCGCCGCTGCCGTGGCCCCGGCGCGCATCGAAGGCCAGGTCGAGCTGGGCCCGGAGCTGGCCGCCCGCGTCGCGGCGGGCGACACGCTGTACGTCAGCGCTCGGTCGGCCACCGGGCCACGCATGCCGCGCGCGGTGCAGCGCCGCACGCTCGACGCCGTGGCGCCGGCGCGCTGGTCGTTCGTGCTCGACGACGGCTCGGCGATCACGCCGCAGCTGCGGTTGTCGGGGGCCGAGTCGGTGGTCGTCAGCGCGCGCATCAGCCGCAGCGGCAGCGCCACGCCGGCGCCCGGCGACCTGGTCGGCGAGAGCGCACCGCTGTCGCCGCGCGGTGCGGCGGCGCGCGGCCTGGTGCTGCGCGTCGATCGCGTGCAGCCCTGACGCGGCCCCCGCACCGAGGTGTTGCCCGTGGATCCGCGCCCCGTCGACAATCCCGCCGTTGCGCCTGCTCACGATGGTCTCGATGCGTCACCGATTGCTCTCCCTCCACGCCGCCGTGCTGTTGTCGCTCGGCGGTATCGCGCAGGCCCCGGCGCGGGCCCAGGCGCCGGCCGACGAGGCCCCGCGCGCCGCGCTCGAGGAAGCGCGCAAGGCCAGCGGCGAGCTGGTGGCCGGCGTGCGTGGCGAACTGCTGAAGGCCATCGAGGCCAGCGGCCCGCTGCGCGCGATCGTCGTGTGCAAGTACAGCGTGCCCGAGATCGCGTCATCGATCTCGCGGCGCTACGGCGCGCGCGTCACGCGCGTCAGCCTCACGCCGCGCAATCCGGCGCTGGGCTGGGGCGACGCCTGGGAGCAACGCGTGCTGATGCAGTTCGACGAGCGCGTGGCCCGCGGCGAGAAGGCCGAGGGCATGGAGCACCACGAGGTGGTGTCCGAGCCCAGCGGGCGCTTCCTGCGCTACATGCGCGTGCTGCCGATGCAGCCGGCGTGCATGCACTGCCACGGCCCCGCGGAGCAGATCAGCGAGCCGATCCGGCAGCAGCTCGCACACGAGTACCCGCACGACCGCGCGGTGGGGCTGGCGGTGGGCAAGGTGCGCGGCGCGGTGACCTACAAGAAGCCGCTGTAGCGCGCGGCGGCCCGGCGCTGCCTTCAGCGCCCTTGCTGTTCCAGCCAGCGCCGCGCGTCCGCGTGGCCTTGCGCGCCGGCACGCGCGATCCACTTGTGCGCCTCCTCGGGCGAAGGCTGCACGCCGCTGCCGGTCAGGAACAGGATGCCCAGGCTGTACTGCGCCTCGGCGTGCCCTTGCCGCGCGGCCTCGAAGTACCACTGCGCGGCCAGCCGCTGCGCGTCCTGCCCGGCCGGCACCTCGCTGAGCCCGTAGGCATGCAGGTTGGCGAGGTGGAACTGCGCCTCGGCATGGCCTTGCCGCGCCGCGCGCTCGAACCAGCGCAGCGCCATCGCGTCGCTCTCGCGCACGCCGTGGCCGTGGTAGTACAGCAGCCCCAGGCGCGTCTGCGCGATCGCGTGTCCCGCGGCTGCCAGCGGCTCCAGCAGCCGCACGGCGGTGGGGTAGTCCTTGCGCAGCATCGCGGCGTGCGCCTCGTCGAGGCGGTCGGCGCCGGCCGGCGCGGCCTGCAGCGTGCCGGCTGCGGACAATAGGGCGATGGTGATGGCGGCGGCGAGCGGACGGGCGTGCATCGGGGGTCTCCGGGGCTGGCCCGCCGTGCATGCAAGCGCCGTTCCCGCGGCCGGGGCGGCATGAGCACCGCGGCACCCCCGCTGCTGGCCGTGCGCCGCAGCCTGCGCGCGCAGGGGCTGGCGGCCATGCTGGCGCTGCTCGTGTACCTGCTGGCCGCCGGCGGCTACATCGCATGGGAGCGCGGGGAGGTCTACCAGGACGTGACCGAGCTGTCGCTGCTGGCCCGCCACGAGAAGGCCGTGGCGCTGGCCGAGGAGGCGATCAACGGCGCGCTGGTGGACGTCACCGAGAGCAGCAGCGCCGAGGTGGCCACGCCGGCGCCGCCCACCGAGCTGCGGCTGTACATGGAGAACTGCAGCCGGCTGCTCGCCGCGCTGGAGTCGTTCGACCCGTCGTACGCGCGGCTGGCGCGGGCCATCGGCCGCAGCTACGACGTGCTGGTGGTGCAGCCGGTGCGCGCCAACTGGATCGACATGCGCGAGTCGCTCAAGCGCGCCGCCGATGACCTGGAGATCCAGCGCCGGCGGCTGACCGGCGAGCGCGAGGAGCTGATGCGCGGCTGGCAACGCCGCTACGACGCGGTGACGGTGGACTCGCTGCTGCTGGCCGGCGTGGGGCTGGTCTCGTTCGGCGCGCTGGTGGCGTGGTACTTCACGCGTCTGTCGCGCGACATCCGGCGGCTGGAGACGCACGCGCGCCACGTGGTGCAGGGCCGCCGCGGCGTCGCGCTGGACGTGCAGCGGGACGACGAGCTGGGCTCGCTGATGCGTGCCGTCAACCGCATGTCGGCCGACCTCGACGACCGCGAGCAGCAGATCCGCCTCGACGACGAGCGCCGGCTGCACGGCGAGAAGCTGCTCGCCGTGGGGGCGCTGGCGGCCGGCGTGGCGCACGAGGTGAACAACCCGCTGGCGGTGATCGGCGGCGTGGCGCAGGAGCTGCGCACGAACCCCGACGCGCAGGTGGTCCAGGCCGCCGAGCAGATCCTCGCGCAGACCCAGCGTGCCGGGCAGGCCGCGCGCCAGCTCGCCGAGGTGGCCGAGCCGCAGACGGCCGATCTCGACTGGGTTGACCTCAACGCGCTGACGCAGCGCGTGGTGCAGCTCGTCGGCTACGACAAGCGCTACCGCCGCATCGCCTTCGAGCTGCGCCCCGATCCCCAGCTGCCCGCGGTGCGGAGTTCGGCCGGCGCGATCCAGCAGCTGCTCATGCGCCTGCTGCCGATGGTGGCCGATGCGCTGGCGCGCGATGCGTCACGGCCGCAGGCCGTGCGCATCGAGACCGCGGCTGCCGGTGGAGAGGTGCAGTGGCAGATGGAGTTCGCCGCCACGCTGGACTTCGCGCAGCCCGACGTGCAGCGGGGGCTGCTGTTGTCGCGCGCGATCATCGAGCCGCTGCAGGGTCGACTTGCGCTGGGTCAAGTGGAAGGCCAGCACCAGCGCATACAACTCACGCTGCCCGCCGGGGGTGCCGGTAGCGATTGAGGTTTCGATGTCCGAGCTGAATGTGCTCGTCGTCGACGACGAGCCCGCCGTGCGGCAGGTGCTCGCCGCGGCGATCGCCAAGGCAGGCTATGCGGTGGAAGCCGCGGCCTCCGCGGCGGAAGCCTTGGCCAAGCTCGACGGCAACGGCATCGACGTCGTCATCAGCGACGTGTTCATGCCGGTGATGGACGGCATCGAGCTGCTGAAGGAGGCGCGCACGCGCGGCTACCCGGCGACCTTCATCATGGTCACCGCGTTCGCCTCGGTCGACTCGGCCATCGACGCGCTGCGCGCCGGCGCCTGGGATTACATCACCAAGCCCGTGCGCAACGAGGAGGTCGTGCACCGGCTGCAGCAGATCGACGCGGTGCGCGGCCTGCGCGAGGAGAACCGTGCGCTGCGCTCGATGGTGCTGGGCACGGGCGATCGCGGCTACCGCTTCGCATCGCCGTCGATGCTGGCCATCGAGCGGCTGGTCACGCGCGTGGCGCCCACCGACAGCACGGTGCTCGTCACCGGCGAGAGCGGCACCGGCAAGGGGGTGACCGCGCGCCGCATCCACGAGCTCTCGTCGCGCCGCGAGGGGCCGTTCGTCGCGGTGAACTGCGCGGCGATCCCCGAGAACCTGATCGAGGCCGAGCTGTTTGGCCACACCAAGGGCGCCTTCACCAGCGCCGACCGCGCGCGCAAGGGCCTTTTCCTGCAGGCCGACCGCGGCACCATCTTCCTCGACGAGATCGGCGAGCTGCCGCTGTCGATGCAGACCAAGCTGCTGCACGTGCTCGAGGCCAAGGAGGTGCGCCCGCTGGGCAGCGAGCAGCCGCGCCGGGTGGACGTGCGCATCATCGCCGCCACCAACCGCGAGCTGCCGGCGATGGTGACGCAGGGGCGCTTCCGCGAGGACCTGTACTTCCGGCTCTCGGTGTTCCAGATCGGCATGCCGCCGCTGCGCGACCGCCGCGCCGACATCCCCGGCCTGATGCGCCACCTGATGCAGCAGCGCGTGATGCCCTCCGGCGCGGCGAAGCTGACCATCGAGCCCGACGCCGAGGACCTGCTCGTCAACTTCCCGTGGCCGGGCAACGTGCGCCAGCTCGAGAACGTGCTGCACCGGGCGGCGATCCTGGCCGATGGCGGCACCATCCGCGTGTCCGACCTGCCGCCCGAGGTGGCGCGCCTGCCGGCGGCCGCCGACGCGGCCGCGTCGGTGGCCGACAGCGGCGAGGGCTCGCTGCGCGAGCGCGTGCGGCGCTTCGAGCTGTCGCTGCTGCGCCGCGCGATCGACGAGGCCGGCGGCGATCGCCGCGTGGCCGCGCAGCGGCTGGGCATCGGCTTGTCGAGCCTGTACCGCAAGCTCGAAGAGACCGACTGATGTGAGCCCCCAAGCTCGCTAGCGCTCGCTACCCCCGGCCCCATAGGGGCTCACCGTGGCCCCTGGGGGCCGTCCGCCGGCGGACCGGCAAAGCCGGATCCGCGGCGGGAAGCTCGGTCGGCTGCGCTTCCGCGCAGCCCGAGGCGCCATTGGCACGCTTCTCGCTGCTCGTTGACCATCGATGGGCAACGAGGGCGGCGATGCGGAGCGCGGGACGCAGGACGTTGGCGATGGTCTTCACGGCACTGGCTCTGGGCGCCTCATCGGTGGCTTTCGCGACACCCGACGAGGACTACCAGCGCGGCCTGACGGCCTATCACCGCGGCGACGTCAGCACCGCGATCGGTGCCCTGCGGCCGGCGGCGGCCGCGGGGCACGCGCCGTCGCAGGCGCTGCTGGCCTTCGTCTACGAGCGTGCCGGCGAGGTCGATCGGGCCGTGCCGCTGTACCGCGACGCCGCGGCGCAGGGCCTGCCCGACGCGCAGGTGCGCTGGGCCGAGATGCTGCTGGCCGGGCAGGGCGTTGCCAAAGATGAGAAGGCCGCGTTCGAGCAATTCTCGAAAGCGGCAGCGCAGGGCCATCGCCATGCGGTCGAGGTCGTCGCCACCGCGTGGCTGAAGGGCCAGTGGGGCGCCGACGAGCGCGCCGAGCCGGCGGCGGCGCGCGCCGCCGTGCAGCGCGCGGCCGACGGCGGCCACCTGCCTTCGGCCGAGGCGCTGGCGGCGGCCTACCGCAGCGGCCGCTTCGGCGTCGACCTTGATCCAGCGCAAGCCTCGCGCTGGGACACGCAAGTGAGTGCCTGGCGAAGGCAACGCGCGCCCGCTGCTTCGGCACCCACGCGGACCCGATGACCACACCACGACGCAGACTCATCGCCAGGGCGCCGGCCTCGGCCGGCATGCTGGCCGCCGCTGTCTTCGCCGCCGCGCCTGCGCACGCCGCCGACGTGCAGCGCGGGGCCGAGCTGTACCGGCTGCACTGCACGTCGTGCCACGGCGCCGGTGGCCGCCCGGTGCTGCCGGGCGCGCCCGACTTCACGCAGCCGATCGCGCTGCTCAAGCCCGACCTGCGACTGCTCGATGCGCTGAAGGCCGGCCGTGGCGCGATGCCCGCGTATGCCGGTCTGCTGCGCGATGCCGAGCTGCTCGACCTGGTCGCCCACCTGAGGACGTTGCGATGAGCGGGCCGGGGTCGCGCGTGTTGGGCGCTGCACTGCTCGCAGTGCTGCTGGCAGTGCAGCCGGCCGAGGCGCAGCGCGTGAAGGAGCAGTTCGAGGTCGGCCCTGCGGTGTACGTGCGCGCGCTCACCGTGGAGCCTGCGCGCGACGCACTGTGGGTGGGCACCTCGGCCGGCGTGCACGAGGTCGGCCTTTCGGCCGGCAAGCTGCGCAACACGTTCACGCGCAAGGAAGGCCTGGCCAACGAGTACGTGTTCGCGGTGGGCGTGGACCGCCAGGGCCACAAGTGGTTCGGCACCAACGCCGGCGGCGTCTCGCGCTACCGCGACGGGCAGTGGAAGACCTACTTCCCGATGCACGGCCTGGCCGACTACTGGATCTACGCCTTCGCGCAGCAGAAGAGCGGCGACTTCTGGATCGGCACCTGGGCCGGCGTGAACCGCGTCGACGCCAAGACCGGCCGCTTCAGCACCTACGTGAAGGAACTCGTCAACGAGTGGGTCTACGGCATCGCCGTCGACGCGCAGGACCGCGTCTGGTTCGGCACCGAGGGCGGCGTGTCGATGCACGACGGCCGTCGGTGGGTCTCGTGGACGCACAAGAACGGCCTGGGCGCGCCCAACGACGAGCAGCTGCCGATCTCCACCAACACCGGCCTGGGCACGCGCTCGCGGCACGACCTCTCGGTGGGCGGCGAGGGGCCGGCCACCTACAACCCGAACTACGTGTTCGCGATGCTGGCCGCGCGCGACGGCGGCATCTGGGCCGGCACCTGGGGCGGCGGCGTCTCGCGCTGGGACGGCCAGCGCTGGACGAACCTGAGCCGCAAGGACGGGCTGCCCGGGAACATCGTGTACAGCCTCGCGCAGGACACCGAGGGCCATGTGTGGATGGGCACCAACCACGGTGTCGCGCGCTGGGACGGCAAGGCCTTCAAGACCTGGGGCAAGGCCGATGGCCTGCTCGATGAGCATGTCTACGCGGTGGCCGCGGCGCCGGGCGGCGACGTGTGGGTGGGCACCAAAAGGGGCGTGGTGCGCATCGGCCGCTGAGGCCGGGGCACCGACGGATGCGAAGGGACGGCGAGCGATGCGGTGGAGTCTTCCGATGACGGGCCTGGCGGTGATCGCGCTGGGCGCGGTGCTGGCCGGCACCTACCAGCTCGGCCGCAGCAATGCGGCCGCAGCGGGCGCGGCGCTGTCGCCGCACGGCACGCCGATGGTGGCGCAGGCCGACCCGGCCGCCGGCGCCACGCCGGCCGGAGCGCGCGCCGGCAAGGTCGGTGCCGAGGGGGCCGACACGGGCCAGACCTTCACCCACTTCCGCGTCGGCAACAAGAACGTCAAGCGCATCCACGTCGACGGCGATGTGGTGTGGGTCGGCACCTCGGGTGGCGTGGTGCGGTACGACACGCGGGGCGACGACTACAAGCTCTACGACACCAAGAGCGGGCTGCTGTCCAACGGCGTGTTCTACGTCGGCAAGCTCGACGGCAAGCTCGCGGTGGGCACCTACGGCGGTGGCCTGTCGCTGCTCGACGGCGACCGCTGGCAGACCTACAACATCCCCGACGGCCTCGGCGACGCCTTCGTCTACGACGTGCTGAAGGCGAAGAACGGCGATGTGTGGATCGCCACCTGGTCGGGCGTGAACCGCGTGCGCGGTGGCGACCTGAAGGACCGCTCGAAGTGGGAGCTGCACACCGTGGAATCGTCCAAGGGCGGGCTGCCGAACGACTGGGTCTACGGCCTGGCCGAAGGGCGCGACGGCGACATCTGGCTGGGCACCGAAGGGGGCCTGGCGCTGTACCGCGGCGGCCAGTGGCAGAACTGGAACCACGCCAAGGGGCTGGGCGCGCCCTACGAGGCGGTGAAGGACGCGATCCAGTACCAGAACGACCCGGCCAAGGTCAGCGAGCACCACTCGCGGCAGAAGCAGGAGATGGGGTTGTCGAAGGTCGACGTGGCCTACAACCCGAACTACATCGTATCGCTGGCGGTGGATGCCGAAGGCGTCGTGTGGGCCGGCACCTGGGGCGGCGGGCTGTCGCGCTTCGACGGCCGGAAGTGGACGCAGTACACCACGCACGAGGGCCTGCCGGGCAACCACGTCTTCATGCTGCACGTGGACCCGCGCGGACAGCTCTGGGCTGGCACCAACAACGGCCTGGCGAAGATGAAGCCCGGCGGCGGCTTCGAGGTGATGACGGTCAACGACGGCCTGTTCAGCAACGTCGTGTTCTCGATGGCCACCGCGCGCGACGGCACGCGCTGGATCGGCAGCTTCGGCGGCGTGGCACGGCTGCGGCCGTCCTGACGGCGCCCGCACCACCCGCCCGCACTGGCCATCCGCGCCGTGGATCGCACCCCGCTGCTGCACGAACTGCCTGCGCGCGGCGCCGATGCGCTGCTGGCGCGGCTGCTGGCGATCGCCGACGACGCGGTGATCGTGGTCGACGACGAGCACCGCGTGGTGCTGTTCAACGAAGGCGCAGAGCGCATCTTCGGCCACGCGGCCGTGGAGGTCATGGGCCGCCCGCTGGATCAGCTGCTGCCCGATGCCGTGCGCGGCGCGCACGGCGCCCACATGCGGCGCTTCGGTGCCTCGCCGCGGGCCGCGCGCCGCATGGGCGAGCGCCGCGACATCCACGGCCGCCGCCGCGACGGCAGCCTGTTCGACGCCGAGGCGTCGATCTCGCACGTCGAGCTCGACGGCCGTACCTACTACACGGCGATCCTGCGAGACGTCAGCGAGGCCCGCGCGTCGCAGCGCGCGCTGCAGGCCAGCGAGACGCGATTCCGCACGCTGGCCGCCGCCGCTCCGGTGGGCATCTTCCAGGCCGATCCGGCTGGGCGGCTGGTCTACGTCAATCCGCGCTGGTGCGACATCGCCGGCGTCGACGCCGACGAGGCGATGGGCCAGGGCTGGATGCGCGCACTGCACCCGGCCGACCGCGCCGCGGTGCTGCTGGCGTGGCAGCGGCTGCTCGACGGCCGGCAGCCGTTCGACGTGCGCCATCGCTACCTGCGCGCCGACGGCAGCGAGACGTGGGTCAGCGCGGTCGCGGTGGCCGGCCACGGCGAGACCGGCGAGCTGCACGGCTACATCGGCACCGTCACCGACATCACCGAGAGCCATCGCCAGTCGCTGGCGCTGGAGCGTGCCAAGTCCGAGGCCGAGGCAGCCGCGCGCGCCAAGAGCCTCTTCCTGGCCAACATGAGCCACGAGATCCGCACGCCGCTGAACGCCGTGATCGGCATGACCACTCTGCTGCTGGACACGCCGATGAGCGAGGACCAGCGCGACTTCGCCCGCACCGTGCGCTCGAGCAGCGAGACGCTGCTGGAGATCATCAACGACATCCTCGACTACTCCAAGGCCGACGTCGGCAAGCTCGAGCTGGAGCAACGTGGTTTCGACCTGCGTCGATGCGTCGAGGAGTCGCTGGACCTGGTCACGCCGCGGGCCTGCGAGAAGAGCCTGAACCTCGCCTACCTGATCGAGGACGGCACGCCCGAGGCGCTGGTCGGCGACCCCGCGCGCATCCGCCAGATCCTCGTGAACCTGTTGACCAACGCGGTGAAGTTCACGCACCAGGGCGAGGTCTTCGTCGCCGTCGACGGCGAGGCGGTGGATGCCGAGACGCACCGGCTGCGCTTCGCCGTGAAGGACACCGGCATCGGCATCGCCGCCGAACACCTGCCGCGACTGTTCCAGAGCTTCACGCAGGTCGATCCGTCGACCACGCGCAAGTACGGCGGCACCGGGCTGGGGCTGGCGATCAGCAAGCGGCTGGCCGAGATGATGAGCGGCAGCGTCTCGGTGCAGAGCGAGCCCGGGCACGGCTCGGTGTTCACCGTGGAGCTGCAGGTGCGGCGCGCGGCGATGGGCGAGCCGGCGGAGTTCCTGCAGCGCAACGCCCCGGCGCTGGCCGGCAAGCGCATCCTGATCGTCGACGACAACCTCACCAACCGGCGCATCCTCACGCGGCTGGCGCTGCTCTGGGGCATGCGGCCGAGCACCCTGCCCTCGGCCGTGGAGGCGCTGGACCGCATCCGCCACGGCGAGGTCTACGACCTGGCGCTGATCGACATGAGCATGCCCGACATCGACGGGCTCGATCTGGCCACCGAGATCCGCGCGCGCCGGCTGCCGATCGAGCTGCCGATCGTGATGCTCACCTCGCTGGGCCAGCGCCTGGTGTCGCAGGAGGGCGGGCATGTCGAACTGGCCGCGTGCCTGACCAAGCCGATCAAGGCCGCGCAGCTCTACAGCACGCTGGTGGCGGTGGCCGGCGGCGAGCGGCCGGGCCTGGCCCCCGCCCCGGCGCCGGTGGCGGCCGTACGGGCACCCGAGGCGCCGCCGCTGGCGGTGCTGGTGGCCGAGGACAACCCGATCAACCAGCGCGTGACGCTGCGGCTGCTGCAGCACCTGGGCTGCGCCGCGGACATCGCCGCCGATGGGCGCGAGGCGCTGGAGGCCACGCGCCGGCGGCACTACGACGTGGTGCTGATGGACATCCAGATGCCGGAGATGGACGGCGTGCAGGCGGCCCGCGAGATCGTCGCGCGGCGCGGCGCCGACGGCCTGCCGCGCATCGTCGCGATGACCGCCAACGCGATGCCGGGCGACCGCGAGGCCTACCTCGCCGCCGGCATGGACGGCTACCTCGCCAAGCCGATCGAGCTGGAGAGCCTGGCGGCCGTGATGCGGCAGATCGCCGCGTTGCCCGGGCCGCCGATGCCGCCGGCCGACGTGGTCGACGTCGCGCGGCTCGAACACCTGCGCCGCATGCAGGACGACGCGCAGCCGCGCCTCGTGCGCGAGCTGATCGAGCTGTTCGAGCGCGACTCGCCGCAGCACGTGCAGCGCATCGGCGAGGCCTACGCGAGCGGCGACGCCGATGCGGTGCGGCAGCTGGCGCACCGCTTCCTCTCGGGCGCGCAGAACATCGGCGCGCGCAGGCTGTCGGCGGTGTGCGAGGGCCTGGAGCACCATGCCCGCAGCGGGCAGCTGCCGGCTGCGCAGCCGCTGATCGCCGAGCTGGCCGCCGAACGCGAGCGCGCCGCCGGCGCCCTGGCGGCGCTGCGCATCCGCTACTGACGCCCGCGAGTCCTCGTGCAGCCGATGCCCCGCCCACCCTTCGGCGCCGCACTGGCCCTGCGCCGTCGCGCGTTGCTGGCGGCCGGGGCTGGCGCCATCGTGCTGCCGCTGCGTGCGCACGCGGCCGTGCAGCGGGTGCAGGCGTACCTTTTCGGCGGCCCGGTGGAGCTGCTGCTGCCGGCGCGCGTGCCGGCCGCGGTGGTGGCGCCGGTGCTGCGCGGCCTGGCCGCGATCAACCGCCGCTGGAACGCGTGGAAGCCGGGTGAACTGCGAAGCCTGAACGACGCCCTGCGAGCCGGCCGCACGGTGCGCGCGGCGCCCGACCTGGTGGCGCTGCTGCGCCGTGCGGCGACGTTCGAGACGGCATCGGCCGGCGCCTACAACGCGGCCCTCGGCGGGGCCGTCGGCGCATGGGGCTTCCACGCCGACCGCCTCCTCGAAGGCCCTGCGCCCGCGGCGGCCACGGTGCAGGCGTGGCAGCGCGCGCGCCCCTCGCTGGCACAACTCGAGATCCACGGCGACATGCTGCGCAGCACTTCGCCGGCAGTGCAGATCGACCTCGGGGGCTGCGCCAAGGGTGCCGCCGCCGACTGGGCGCTGGAGCAGCTCGCCGCGGCCGGCGTGCACGACGCGCTGGTGAACCTGGGTGGCAACCTCGCGGCCCGTGGCGGTGCCGGCGGCCGGCCGTGGCAGGTGGGCCTGCGTGACCCGTTTGGGCCCGGGCTGGCGGCCCGCATCGAGACCGATGGCGCCGAGGCCGTGGTGACCTCGGGCGTCTACGAGCGCTGGCGCGTGGCCGACGGGCAACGGGTCGTGCACGTGCTGGACCCGGCCTCCGCCAGGCCGCTGCAGCCGGGGCTGGCGAGCGTGACCGTCCTGCACCGCGATGCCACGCTGGCCGACGCCGCCGCCACCGCGCTGCTGGTGGCGGGGCCGCAGGCCTGGATGGAGCGGGCGCGCCGGCTGGGGGCGGCGCAGGCGGCGGTGATTGATCACGCAGGCCGGCTGCAGGCCACGCCGGCGCTGGCAGCGCGGCTGCAGCCGGCCTGACGCCGCGAGGCCCGTCGCGCGCCGTGGCCTCGGTCACGGCGCGGCGCCGCGGGGGGGTGCAGAGTCGGCAGCGCAGGCCGATAGCCGGCCATGCGCCGCCCGCTTGCCCATTCCGCCGCCCTGTCCGTCCTGCTGACTCTGGCGCCGGCCACGGCGTTCGCCGCCGAGTGGCTGTGCCACTTGAGCAGCGATGCCGTGCGCCTGGTCTGCGTGGCCGAGCCGCCGGGGCCCGAAGCGGGCCTGCCGGAAACGCCTGCCGTCGCGGGCACCCCTGCGGCCGCCGCGACCACCGGCACTGGTGCCGCCAGCCCGCCGATCACCGCCGTCGTCAACGGCACCCGCTTTCCGCTGGACACGGCGCGCATGTGGTTCGTCGAGCTCTGGTCGCCGCCCAACGAACGCGCCGATGTCGAGCGGCTGGCGCGTGCGACGATCTGCTATCGCAGCCCCGGCTGCACGGTGACCGTGCTGCCCTGGGGCCGCTGAGGACCGAGGTACGGTCTCGCAGCCGCCCCCGGCGGGTTCAGCGCGTGCGGACGCGGCACGTGACGGCGTCGACGATCACGGTGTTGCCGCTGGCATCGAGCACCTTGGCGACCACGAGCCCGCCGGTGATGAAAGTCGGCGAGATCGCCGTGGCACCAGCCGCGATGTCGGCCGGATTGCTGTCGTAGTCGGTCTCGATCTCGCCGCCGACGGCGGCCGTTGCCGGGAATGTGGCGATGTTGGAACCGGACATCACCGACGTGCTGTAGCGGCCGGCCGCGAGGCTCTTGGCGTCGACGGAGATCTTCGCGCGCCCGGGCCGGGCTTCACACTGCACGCGGATCGTCGCCGCGGCGGCGTCCAGCGCGAGGGTGCAGCCGAGCAGGGCGGCCAGGGCGGTGAGGGTGGACAAGCTCTTCATGGGGTAGCTCCTGTGGGGTTGATGGCGGAGGGGTGCCACACCCGGAGGGTGCGGTCGTCGGACAGAGCCGATGCCGTGCGCGCAGATACCCGAGCCCGCTCCCAAGTGGCAACCGAATGCAAGCGCCCGGGGGCGCGGCCTGCCCGAGCCCGCGCCCTCTTGGCCTGCAGGCCCCTAGCGCAGCCCCGGCTGCACGGCGACCGTGCCGCCCTGGGGCCGCTGAGCCTGCGTCCACAGCAGCAGTTGCAACTCCGGCCCTGGTTGCATCTCGCGCACCAGCAGGCCGGTGCGCAATTCGTGGCTGGAGTCGAACCACGCGCAGCCCAGCGGTGGCGTGTCGTCGTCGTCGCCCGCCGGGGTGTCCCGTACCGCCGCTTCCACCCACGCGGGCGGGCGCGGACGCCGCACCGTGTGCCGCGGAGCTCCCCACGTCATGCCGAACCACCGCATCTGCGCCTCCTTGGTCTTCGATGGCGTGATGCTGCGCGGCACCGCCGCGGCAGGCCATCACCCGGCGGAGGCGGTCGCGGAGGGCCCCCGTCCGGGGGGGCGTTGGGGTCGCGCGGGGGCGGCGCGCGCCGCTGCTACAACGGCGCGACGCCGATCAGCCGTGCGTGGCCCCAGATCGCGAACGCCGCCGCGGCGGCGACGCCGATCACCACGGTCAGCACGGTGGGCACCACCTCGCCGGGCGGGTAGGTGATGCCGGCGGCGCGGTCGCGCCCGCGCGCGGCGCGGAAGCACAGCACCGCCCACGCGAGGAAGCCGCCGAACAGCAGCAGGTCGGCCAGCGTGTGGTTGGAGAGCAGGTGCGCGAAGGCCCACACCTTCACGCCCAGCAGCATCGGGTGCTTCAGCGCCGCCTTGACGTGGTTGCGCGGCACGTAGGCGGCCGTGAGCATGACGAAGGCGATCAGGTTCAGCAGCGCGGCCGGGTGGCGCATCCACACCAGCGGCGTCCACAACGGCACAGGCTCGCGGCGCGCCCAGCCGTAGCCGACCACGATGGCCGCCAGCCCGGCCAGCGACAGCAGCGTGTACAGGCCCTTCCACGCGCCTTCGCCGAGGCGTGCGCGGGTGCGGTTGCGCCAGTCCTCGGCGACGATGCGCACCGAGTGGACGCCGAGGAAGAGCACGAGGCCGACGACGAGCAGCAGCATGGCGGGGTGGGTGGCGTGAGGGTGGCGCATTGTCGTTGCCCCGCGGGGCCGGCCCCGGCCGCGCGTCGCCGGACCGTTGCGGCCGCTGCGTACACTGGCGCGATGCTGCGACTGCTCTCGGCCCTCGTCCTGCTCGTGCTGCTGGTGCTGCTGTACTTCTGGGGCGCGCTGCAGTGGAGCTACTCCACCGGCGAGCGTGCCGGCTGGGTGCAGAAGCTCTCGCGCAAGGGCTGGGTGTGCAAGACCTGGGAGGGCGAGCTGGCGCTGGTGTCGCTGCCCGGCGCCGCGCCCGAGAAGTTCCTCTTCACGATCCGCGACGACGACGTGGCCGAGCGCGTGACGCGCGCGATGGGCAAGCGCGTGGCGCTGCACTACGAAGAGAAGGTCGGCCTGCCGACCACCTGCTTCGGCGAGACGCGCCACTACGTGACCGGTGTCGCCGTGGCCGAGGAGATCCCGCTCGCGCCGGGCGTGATGGTGCCGACGCCGTCGCCCTCGGCGTCGTCGGCTCCGTCGGCCCCGCCAGCCCCACTGCCGCCGGCGCGGCCGCCGTCAGTCGCGCAGCCGTAGCGCTGCCAGCAGCGCGGCCGCCGCGAGCACCGCGGCGGCGATCGCGAGCGCCGTGCGTGCGCCGGTGGCGGTGGCCAGTGCACCGCCTCCGATCGCGCCGGCCAGCGTGGCCAGCTGCCCGCTGAAGCGGATGCCGGCGTCCACCCGAGCGAGCACCTGAGGCTCGGCCAGCGTCTGCCGCAGCGTGCGGTGGTGCACCTCGTGCAGCGTGTGGCCGCCGTCGCCGACGATCTGCTGCGCCACGAGCAGCGCCACGCCCAGCGCGCCGGCCGCCGGCACCAGCGGCACCAGCGCCGCGCCAGCGGCACTGGCGGCGAGCCCGATCACGAGGGCCCGGGCGGGCCCGAGCTGCTCACCCAGGCGCGGCGCCGCGCCTGCACCGATCAGCGCGCCCAGCCCGCCGGCGGCGAACACCACGCCCAGCAATCCGGGCTCGAAGCCGATGTCGCGCGCCACGAAGATCATGTAGCTGGTGCCGGCCAGGCTCGTCGCCAGGGCGGTGCAGGCCTCGATCGCCGCCAGCGTGCGCAGCGCAGGGCGGGACAGCAGGGCGCGCAGGCCGTCGCGCGACTCCTGCCACCAGGCGCGCAGGGCGCCGCTGTCGGCGTGCGGGGAGGGAGGCGCCGGTGGCGACTCCTGCACGCGGCGCAGGCACAGCGCCGAGGCGACGTAGCTCGCCGCGTCGATGGCCAGCGCCGCCACCGCGCCGGCGGCCTGGAACAGCCAGCCGCCGAGCGCGAATGCGGCCGTCTCCGAGAGACTCGTGGCCGCGGCCAGCGCGGCATTGGCGCGCGACAGGTCTTCCGCGGGCAGACGCTGCGCCATCCACGCCGAGCGCGCCAGTTCGAAGGCCATCGACAGCACCGCCGACGCCGCGGTGGCCACCATCAGCAGCGCCAGCGTCAGCGACTGCATCAGCGCGGCGGCCGCCAGCCCGGCCAGCACGAGCGCACGCAGGCCGTCGCACGCCAGCATCACCGCGCGCTTGCCGCGGCGATCCACCGCCGGCCCGAGCAGCAGCGCCGCCAGCGCGCCCGCGGCCACGTCGGCCACCAGCAGCAGCCCCATCTGCCACGGCGTCGCGTCCAGCGACAGCGTGGCCAGCAACGGGATCGCCAGCCGCGTGAGCATCGAGCCGAAGTTCGAGGCGGCTTCGGCAG
Organism: Rubrivivax sp.; assembly: GCA_016789955.1. Lineage (GTDB taxonomy): Bacteria > Pseudomonadota > Gammaproteobacteria > Burkholderiales > Burkholderiaceae_C > Rubrivivax. The sequence continues at coordinate 54,966 of JAEUPB010000094.1, forward strand.
CGACGACCGGCGCGTAGGGTGTGCGGAGCATCACGGAGAGGTGGATGAGGCCGGGTGGGTGCCGAACAAATGAAACGGCCGCCGCGGGCCGCGGAAGCGGGCCTGAAACGGCCGCGCTGCACGATGCGAATCCTCGATCTCAACCACAGGGTAACGGAGTCCACATGACCGACGTGATCGCCTCCAAGGCGCTGGGCCTGGCCGACAAGCTGAAGGACCGCAACGAACCCGCCGTCGCGGAGATGACCCGCAGGCTGCGCAAGTACGCCGAGGCCGAGAGGGGTCTGGCCGGCGCCGTGCACACGATGGGCCACAAGGCCTCGGGCCTCGTGGTCTTCGGCCTGACGCTGGCCGACTGGGCGAAGAAGAACAAGGGCCCCGAGGCCGACACCTTCAAGAAGCGCGAGAAGGACTTCGACAAGGCGATCGCCGGGCTCGAGTCGCTGGGCGACGCCGTCGACGCGCTGCTCGAGGGGGGCACGCCGGCGAAGGTCAAGCTGCCCGGCAATGCGCTGCAGAAGGTGCTGGACGACATGGAGTTCAAGGACAAGGTGAAGATCGCCACCGTGCGCACCGCTGCGCGCGAGTACTACCCCGCCGAGAGCGCCGGCCAGAAGAAGCTGCAGGAATGGGCCGTGCAGCTGAACCACCTGTGCGCGGGCCTGAACGACGGCCTGTCGCAGCTCGACGCCACCGACCTGCAGGCCTTTGGCCGCAAGGAGGTGCTCGAGCGCGCGCAGCAGCTGAAGAAGAGCATCGACACGATGGGTGTCTGAGCCGGCTGCGCGCAGGCGCCGCGGGCCGTGGTGAATTGCTGCGCTCCGGCGCCGCGATTCCGGCGCCACGGCCGCGGCAGGCTGTGGCCTACTTCGCAGCCACGCCCGCCCTGCGTCTCCGATGCGCCGTTCCAGCCCGACTTCTGCCTTCGCCAGCCCCGCCGCGCTGGGCCTGGCGGCCGTGGCGGCGGCGCTGGCGACCGCTTCGGCAGCGGCCTCTTGTCCGGCTGACCGCGAGGTGATGCTGGAGAAGCTCAACCGCGTGCGGGCCGCAGGAGCGCTGTGCGGCGCGCGCGGCAGCTTCCCGCCCGCGCAGGCGCTGCAGTGGAACGAACGGCTCGCCGGCATGGCGTTCGCGCAGGCGCAATGGCTGGTGTCGGTCGACGAGCTGCTGCACGTCGGCCCGCGCGGCGAGACGATCGGCGAACGGGCGCATCAGGCGGGCTACCGCTATGCCCGCGTCGGGGAGAACCTCGCGCAAGGCCAACCGACGCTGGACGCCGCGCTGCGCGCCTGGCAGGTCAGCGAGGCGCACTGCGCGACGCTGTTCGCCGCGCCCTACACCGAGGCGGCGATCGCCTGCCTGCCGGCACGCGACGGCCGCCCGCTGTGGGTCATGGCGCTGGGCTTGCCGAAGCGGCCGGCGCCCTGACCGCCTCGCGCGGCACCGGCTCGGCGGCGTCGATCACCGCGCCGCCCAGACAGCGCTCTCCGTCGTAGACCACCGCCGACTGCCCGGGCGTCACCGCCCATTGCGGCTCGTCGAAGCGCAACCGCAGCCTTCCTTCCGTGTCGACTTCCAGCGTGCAAGCCGCGTCAGCCTGTCGGTAGCGGGTCTTGGCGGCATAGCGACCCGGCCGCGACGGCGCGCCGGCCACCCACGCGGCGTCGCTCGCCACCAGCGCCTGCGACAGCAGCCACGGGTGGTCGTGCCCCTGCACCACGCGCAGCACGTTGCGCTCGATCTCCTTGCGCGCCACGTACCAGGGCTCGTGCTCGCCACCGCCTTGCTTGACGCCGCCGATGCCCAGGCCCTGCCGCTGGCCCAGCGTGTAGAAGCTCAGGCCCAGGTGGCGGCCCACCGTGCGGCCGCGTTCGTCGAGCATCGGGCCGGGCGCCTGCGCGAGGTAGCGGTTCAGGAACTCGCGGAACGGCCGCTCGCCGATGAAGCAGATGCCGGTCGAGTCCTTCTTCCTCGCATTGGGCAGCCCGACCTCGGCCGCGATCCGCCGCACTTCGGTCTTCCTCAGCTCGCCCACAGGGAACAGCGTGCGCGCCAGCTGCGCCTGCGTCAGCCGGTGCAGGAAGTAGCTCTGGTCCTTGGCCGGGTCCAGGCCCTTTAGCAGGTCCACGCCTGCAGCCGTTTCGCGCACGCGGGCGTAGTGGCCGGTGGCGATCTTCTCGGCGCCCAGCCGCATGGCGTGGTCGAGGAAGGCCTTGAACTTGATCTCGGCGTTGCACAGCACGTCGGGGTTGGGCGTGCGGCCGGCGCCGTACTCGCGCAGGAACTCGGCGAAGACGCGATCCTTGTACTCGGCGGCGAAGTTGACGTGCTCGATCTCGATGCCGATCACGTCGGCCACCGCGGCGGCGTCGACGAAGTCGATGTTGCTGGAGCAGTACGCCGAATCGTCGTCGTCTTCCCAGTTCTTCATGAAGATGCCGACCACCTCGTGGCCGGCCTGCTTGAGCAGCCAGGCGCTGACCGCGGAGTCCACCCCGCCCGACAGCCCCACCACGATCCGCGACCTGCGTCCCATGGCGGAATTATCCCGGGGCGCTGCCTGGCGTCGGCCCCGCGCACAATCGCGCCCACCCGTCACTCATCACATCTCGAACCATGTCCGGAGCTGGCTTCCACGTGCACGGTCCGCACGACCACGAACTCGAACACGCCGCGCATCACGGCGAGAAGGACAGCTTCAGCGGCATGGTCGCAGTGGCCACCGCGATCATCGCGACGATCGGCGCGCTGTTCGCCTACATGGGCGGCCTCACGCAGGCCAACGCCACGCTCTACAAGAACAACGCCGCGATCAAGAAGACCGAGGCGTCGAACCAGTGGAACTACTACCAGGCCAAGAGCAGCAAGCAGAACCTGTCCGAGCTCGCCATCGTGCTGGCGCCGGAAGACAAGCGCCAGGCCTTCAAGGACGAGGTCGAGCGCTACAAGAAGGAGAAGGCCGAGATCAAGGCCGACGCCGAGAAGCTCGAAGCGCAGGCCAAGGACTGGGACCGGCAGAGCGACAACCAGATGCACGAGCACCACCGCTGGGCGCAGGCGACCACGGCGTTGCAGGTGTCGATCGCGCTGGCCGCCATCGCGCTGCTGACGCGCCGCAAGTGGCTCGAATGGGGCCTGTACGGCGTGGCCGCCATCGGCGTGGCTCTGGGCGGCCTGGCGATGGCGCACGTCTAGGCGCACCGCGCGCTGAGGGCGCCGCGAGGTCAGCCCAGCGCGTCGTCGAGCAGTTCGATCCAGTGCCGCACCGGCAGCTCGGTGCCGGCCTGCAGGTGCTGGATGCAGCCGACGTTTGCCGACACGATGGTCTGCCCCGGCTCGGCGGCCAGCGCCTGCAGCTTGCGGTCGCGCAGCTGTTCGGAGAGCTCGGGCTGCAGCACCGAGTAGGTGCCCGCCGAGCCGCAACAGAGGTGGCTGTCACTGCCGGCCAGGCGGATCGCGAAGCCCAGCCCGGCCAGGTGCCGCTCGACCCCGCCGCGCAGCTGCTGCCCGTGCTGCAGCGAGCACGGCGGGTGGAACACCAGCGAGGCCAGCACGCCGCGGCCCGACAGGCGCGGCTTCAGCGCCTCGGTGATGTCGGGCAGCAGCTCTGAGAGGTCGCGCGTCAGCGCGGCGATGCGGCGCGCCTTCTCCGCATACGCCGGATCGTGCGCCAGCGCCTCGCCGTACTCCTTCACCGTGACGCCGCAGCCGCTGGCGTTCATCACGATCGCCTCCACCTGGCCCTGCGACGTGAGGCCTTCCACCAGCGGCCACCAGGCATCGATGTTGCGGCGCATGTCGGCCAGGCCGCCGTCGCGGTCGGCCAGGTGCGTGCGCAGCGCGCCGCAGCAGCCGGCGTCGTCGGCCACCAGCGTCTGGATGCCGGCGGCGTCGAGCACGCGGGCCGTGGCGCTGTTGATGTTGGGCATCATCGCCGGCTGCACGCAGCCCAGCAGCATCAGCACCTTGCGCGGATGCTCGCGGCGCGGCCAGCGGTGCGCGTTCGGCGGGTTCTTCGCCGGCACCTTGTGCTTGAGCACCGCGGGCAGCAGCGGGCGCACCGCGCGCCCCAGTGCCATCGCCGGGCCGAACAGCGGCGACGTGAGCCCGCCGCGCAGCGCGCCGCGCACCAGGCGTTCCTTCAGCGGACGCTCGACGCGCTCCTCGACGATCGCGCGGCCGATGTCGACCAGGTGGCCGTAGCGGACTCCGCTCGGGCAGGTGCTCTCGCAGTTGCGGCAGGTCAGGCAGCGGTCCAGGTGCTGCTGCGTGCTGCGCGTGACCTCCGCGCCTTCGAGCACCTGCTTGATCAGGTAGATGCGGCCGCGCGGCCCGTCGAGCTCGTCGCCGAGCAGCTGGTAGGTGGGGCAGGTGGCGGTGCAGAACCCGCAGTGCACGCACTTGCGCAGGATCTCCTCGGCCTCCCGGCCGTCGGTCGTGCCCTGGAACTCGGGGGCGAGGTGGGTCTGCATCCGATGTGGCGGCGTGCGGCCGGGGTCAGGCCAGCCGGTACTGGAGGATCCAGTAGTGCTCGTGGGCGATCCAGCGCGGCTCGCGGGCGCGCGGGCCGAGCATCGCGCAGGCCTCGTCGGGCGTCGGGAAGTTCTTCAGCACCTCGTGCACGCTGCCGTCGTCGAGCGTGCGGTCCTGGTAGGTGTTGCCCTCGGCGTCGCGGCGGCTGATCGGCGTGCTGCTGGTCTGCACGTAGCTGTTGTCGAGCATCACCACCACGGCGCCGGGCTCCAGGCGCGCGTGCAGCAGATCGAGCCAGCCGGGCAGCCGCGCCAGCGGCACGTGGCTCCACCAGCAGCCGGTGAAGGCGGCGTCGAAGGTGAGTGTGCCGAGCTCGGCCATCGTGTAGGCGTCCACTGCCTCGAAACTCACGCAGGCCGGCAGCGGCTTGCGCTGCGCGACGGCCATCGTCTCGGGGTTGAGGTCGGTGGCCAGCCAGCTCGCGGCGCGCGCGGCGCCGTGCGGCGTCCACCAGCCGGTGCCGCAGGCGATCTCCAGCACGCGGCGGCCCTCGAAGACGTCGGGCAGCCAGGCTTCCATCGCGCGCAGGTCGGTCTGCCGCTCGGGCTTGTGATACACACGCTCGTAGTAGGCGGCGCGCTGCACGTAGTAGTCGGCCATCGCGGCCACGACGTCGGCTCGGCTCATCAAAGGTCCGCGTAGAGGCGTCCGGGGTTGTAGACGCCGTCGGGGTCGAAGGCGCGCTTCAGTTCGCGGTGGATGCGCATCAGCGGCGCCGGCAGCGCGGAGAACACGTCGCTGCGCTCGCGGCTGCGGAAGCGCACGGCATGGCCGCCCGCGGCCGCCGCGGCGTCGCGCACCTTGGCCCCCGGCATCGCCGTGCACAGCCAGCGCTGGCCGCCGCCCCACTCGACGAGCTGCTCGCCCGAGAGCGCCAGTGGCGGCGCGGCTGGCGGCACCGACAGCCGCCACAGCGTGGCGCCGCCCTCCACCGCCTTGTGGGCGCCGATGAAGAACTCGTCGCGGTGGTCGCGCAGCCCGCCCCAGAAGGTGTCGGCCAGGCCTGGCTCGATGGCTTCCCCGCCGAGCTTCTCCTGCGCAGCACGCACCGCGGCCGCGGCGCCGGCGAGCCGCACGACGAGCATGCCTTCCCACCACGCGCTGGCCGAGATCGGCAGCGGCTGGCCGCCCCAGCGCTGCAGCTGCGCCAGCGCCGCGGCCTGGTCCCTCTCCCAGCGCAGCGTGAGCCGCGCCGGCGGCACCGGCAGCACCTTCAGCGACACCTCGCAGATCACGCCCAGCACGCCCAGCGAGCCGGCGAGCAGCCGCGGCACGTCGTAGCCGGCGACGTTCTTCATCACCTGCCCGCCGAAGCTCAGCAGCTCCGCCGCGCCGTTGAGCAGCGTGGCGCCGAGCACGTAGTCGCGCACGCCGCCGACGCCCGCACGCGCCGGGCCGGCCAGCCCCGAGGCGACCATGCCGCCCACGGTGCCGCCGGCGCCGAACCGCGGCGGCTCGAACGGCAGGCACTGCCCGCGCTCGGCCAGCGCCGATTCCAGTTCCGCCAGCGGCGTGCCGGCGCGCGCGGTGACCACCAGCTCGCTGGGCTCGTAGCTGCTGATGCCGGCCAGTGGCGCCACGTCGAGCACGTCGCCGCGCGGTTCGCCGCCGTAGAAGTCCTTCGTGCCGCCACCGCGGATGCGCAGCGGGGTCTTGGCGGCACGCGCGGCGCGCACCTGGTCGGTCAGGCGGTGCAGCGCGGGGTCGGCATCACCGGTCATGAAGTCGGGAGGATAGCGGTGACCGGGCAGGCGTCATGTCTGCGCCCCCTTCACCATTTCAGCACGGGTCAGGATCGCATTGAGCGCGCGGTTGATGTAGTAGTTCGACCGGCCCACCTTGATCTTCTGCAGGAAGCCGCCGCTGGTGAGTGCATCGAGGTACTTTGTGGCCGTGAGCCGGGACACCTGGAGGTCCCGTTCGACGAACTCGATCTTCGTGTACGGGTGCATGAAGAGGTTGTTGATGAGGTCCTGGCTGTAGAAGCGGTGCGCCGCGCGGATGCGGTGCTTGTAGTCCAGCAGCGCGGCCTTGATGTCGGTGACGGTGGCGAGCGTCTGCGTCGCGGTCTCGGCCACCGCGGCGAGCATGTAGAGCACCCACCCTTCCCAGGCGTCCGGAGCGTCGGACCCTTCGCGCACGGCCTGCAGCAGGCGGTAGTAGGTCGACTTCTGCTGCACGATGGCGCGGCTCAGGTACAGCACCGGCGCGTCCAGCAGCCCCTTGTTCACCAGGAAGAGCACGTTGACGATGCGCCCGGTGCGGCCGTTGCCGTCGTAGAAGGGGTGGATGCTCTCGAACTGGTGGTGGACGATCGCCATCTTGATCAGCGGGTCGGCATCGAACAGGCCGTCGTCGTTGATGAAGCGATCCAGGTCGCGCATCAGCGCCACGATGGCTTTCGGGTCCTGCGGGGGCGTGTAGACGATCCGCCCCGCGCCATCCTTCAGCGCCGTGCCGGGCAGCTTGCGCAACCCGGCCTCGTTCTGCTCCAGCTCGGCCTGAACCTCGACCATGTGGGTCGTGGTGAGCAGGCCTGCCTGCCGGACCCGTTCGAAACCCACCCGCAACGCCTGCACGTAGTGCCGCACCTCCTTGGCGGCAGGGGAGGCGAACAGGTCGGCCCCGGTCGAGCTGCGGAACAACTCGTCGTGCGTCGTGACGATGTTTTCGATCGCCGAGCTGTCCTTGGCCTCCTGGACTCCCAACGTGTTGATCAGGATGTCCTGGTTCGGCATGGTGGTCGCCAGGCCCTTCAACTCGGCCAGTCGACGCCCGGCCGTGGCGGTGGCCTTGAGGATCGAGGGAGTTTCGAAGTCCGCTGTGCGCAAGCGGGTGAGGGGCCGAAGCGGCGGCAGATCAGACATGCAGCATCCGGTGATTTGCTATGCATGTTCGCACAACGTGCATAGTAAATCGCTCTTATCTATGCGCGTTGTGCACCCCCCGGGCTGTTCAGCAGGGCCGCCCGATCAGAACCGCTCCAGCTCCGGGAACGGCAGCAGGCCCTTCTTCACATGCATCTTCCCGTACTCGGCGCAGCGGTGCAGCGTCGGGATCACCTTGCCTGGGTTCAGCAGGCCGGGCGGGTCGAAGGCGTGCTTCAGCCTTTCCATCTGCGTGCGTTCCTCGGGGCTGAACTGCACGCACATGCTGGAGAGCTTCTCCACGCCCACGCCGTGCTCGCCGGTGACGGTGCCGCCGAGTGCCACGCTGGTCTCCAGGATGTCGGCGCCGAACAGCTCGGCGCGGTGCAGCTGGTCGGGGTCGTTGACGTCGAACAGGATCAGCGGGTGCAGGTTGCCGTCGCCGGCATGGAACACGTTGCAGCAGCGCAGGCCGTACTTCGCTTCCATCGCCGCGATCGCATGCAGGATGTCGGCCAGCCGCTTGCGCGGGATGGTGGAGTCCATGCACATGTAGTCGGGGCTGATGCGGCCCGACGCCGGGAACGCGTTCTTGCGGCCGCTCCAGAACTTGAGCCGCTGCGCCTCGTCCTTGCTCACTTCCATGCGCGTGGCGCCGCAGCCCGTCAGCACGTCGAGCATGCGGTCGACCTCCTCGGCCACCTCCTCGGGCGTGCCATCGCTCTCGCACAGCAGGATGGCAGCGGCGTCGAGGTCGTAGCCGGCGCGCACGAAGCCCTCGACGGCCGCGGTCATCGGCTTGTCCATCATCTCCAAGCCCGCGGGGATGATGCCCGCTGCGATGATCGCGGCCACCGCGTCGCCGGCCTTGGCGATGTCGTCGAAGCTGGCCATGATGCAGCGCGCGAGTTGCGGCTTGGGCACCAGCTTCACGGTGGCCTCGATCGTCACCGCCAGCATGCCCTCGCTGCCCACCACCACCGGCAGCAGGTCCAGGCCCGGCACGTCGAGCGCCTCGGAGCCGAAGGTCACCGGCTCGCCGTCGACGGTGTAGCCGCGCACGCGCAGCACGTTGTGCACGGTCAGGCCGTACTTCAGGCAGTGCACGCCGCCGGAGTTCTCGGCGATGTTGCCGCCGATCGTGCAGGCGATCTGGCTCGACGGGTCGGGCGCGTAGTACAGGCCGTGCGGCGCCGCCGCCTCGCTGATCGCGAGGTTGCGCACGCCACCCTGCACGACGGCCGTGCGCGACACCGGGTCGATCTTCAGGATGCGGTTGAACTTGGCCAGCGACAGCGTGACGCCGAGCGCGTGCGGCAGCGCGCCGCCCGAGAGGCCCGTGCCCGCACCGCGCGCCACCACCGGCACCGCGAGGCGGTGGCAGGCGCGCAGCACCGCGGCGACCTGCTCCTCGGTCTCGGGCAGCGCCACCACCAGCGGCAGCTGGCGGTACGCGGTGAGGCCGTCGCACTCGTAGGGCACGGTGTCCTCGCGCCGCCACAGCAGCGCGTGCGCCGGCAGCACCGCCTGCAGCGCGGCCACCACCTCGGCCTGTCGCGTGCTGCGCTGCGCGGGGTCGGAGACGGGCTCGTTCGGGGCGTTCATCGCGGGCGCCACTTTAAGGGGTCGGCGAGCGCTCAACGCTCGCCGATGAACGCCGTCAGCACGCCGGTGTAGCCGTAGAGGTGATGGCGCGCGATCTCGCCGGCGGCGAAGAAGCCGGCCAGCGGCACGTCGCCCAGCGCGTGGCGCACGATCTGAAGCTCCGCCGACGGCGCGCCGAAGTGCGGCCCGCCCCGGCCCGTGCAACTGGCGTACAGCGCCCCGGCAAGCGGGCGGCCGACGGATTCGGCCTCGTCGCGGATCTCGGCACAGATGCGCACCAGGTCGCGCCGCGCCGCGGCCGGGTCGCGCGTGCAGAACGCCAGCCGCATGCCGGGCTCGACGAGGTCGCCCACCGCCACCGCGCCACGCGCCGGGTCCAGCCCGACGAGGTGGCGCACGCGGGTGTCGGTGCCGAACTGGCCGCCGCGCGCGAGCAGCGGGTCGTCGGGGTCCGACAGGCCGACGAGGGTCGCGCGCAGCTTCGGCAGCAGCGTGCGCGGGTCGTCGGCCGAGCCCACCTGCAGGTCCTGCAGCAGCAGCGGCAGCGCCGGCTCGCCGTCGAGCGCCACCACCACGTTGCGGTCGGCCTCGGTCACCGTGCGCTGCGGGCCGATCGGCTGGCAGCCCTGCGTGACGCGCGAGACGATCGGCACGTCGTCGCGCAGCGCCACGCCCGACAGGCCGCCCTCGTGCACCGAGCCGGCGAACTGCAGCGGCCGCGTGCGCGACGACACGAGCCCGCCGAACAGGTAGCCCGAGCCGGTGCGCTGCGCCAGTTCGTGCAGCAGCTCGTCGAGGTCGGGCGTGGCCGGGTCGGCGTGCACGAGCGCGCTGTCGGCCTCGGCCCAGGCCAACGGCGCCGCGCCCGAGTAGACGCGGAAACTCTCGCGCGGCAGGTCGCCGAGCATCAGCACGATGCCGGGTTCGTCGAAGAACTCGACGCCGCCGGCGGCCACGCCCATCGCCGCGCAGCCCACCCAGTGCACGTCGGGCCAGCGCTGCAGCAGCCGCTGCACGATCGCTTCGGCCGCGGCGGCATGCGTGTCGGCCACGTAGGCCACGCCCAGCGTCGGCACCAGCGGCGTGCGCGAGCAGGTGGCGTCGAGCATCGCCAGCGCGCGCTCCAGCGCCGTGGCCGCCGTGGCGTGCGCCGCGTGGCCGACCGCGAATCGGGTCATGGCGCGCGGGCCTGCGCCGGCGTCAGCGCTTGCGGCCGGCGCGCGGGGCCGCACCGGCGGCCCGCTCGACGGTCCTGCGCACGGCGGTGGACGCCACCTTCACCGGCAGCTCGACGGCGCTCTTGGCCATCGCCTTCGCGGCCTCGGCGCCACTGGTCATCAGCGCCTGGGTGCCGGTGTCCTTCAGCGCGTTGGCGGCCAGTTCGGTGAACTGCTGCGTCAGCGCACCCCACCATTGCATCGGGTCCACGCCCGGGGCCGCGGGGGCGCTGGCCGCCGCGTCCGATTCGGCGGTCTTCGCGGCGCGCGGCTTGCGCGGTGCGCGCGGGGCTGGCGCAGGCGGGGCCTCGGCGGGTTCCGGGGCCGCCCGCGGCGCGGGGCTTGCCGCGGGCTTCATCGTGAAGGCCTCGCGCATGCTGTCCATCGGTACGTTCATGCCCTTCAGCGTGGCCAGCGTCATGCGCTGCACCTCGAGCGCCTGGATGCTGGCCGAGAGCAGCTTGGCGTTCTGCTCCAGCCAGAACTGCACGGTGCGCAGCTGCTCGATGCGCTTCTCGATCTCCTCGGGGTCGAGTGTCGGCGCGATCCACTGGCTCATGTTGGGCAGCGTCTGCCCGGCGGACTTCATCAGGCCTTGCAGGAAGTCGAAACCGGGGACGAGCTTCGTGAAGTCGGCGGGGCCGGGCATGTCACCTCCGTGGCGCGCGATGCATGCGCGATGGCGCGCATTGTGGGCCGCCGCGCACGGACGGCCTCAGCGGGTCAACACCACCCGCTCGACGGTGTAGCCGTGGCGCTCGGCGAGCAGCTTCGGCAGCGCGCGCGGGCCTGTCATGTGCAGCGCGCCGACGGCCGCGAAGACCTGCAGCCGGCGGCCGTCGTGCAGCGCGGCGATGCGCTCGGCCAGCACGTCGTTGCGGGCGTCGTTGAGCCGCGCGAACGAGGCGCGGTCGGCATCGTCGAGCAGGCACTCGCACCAGCGCGGGTAGTCCTGCAGCGCCTCGTAGTCGCCCCGCTCCCACACCTCGGCCAGGCGGCGCAGCACCGGCTGCGAGCGGCCTTCCTCGAGCTGCTTCAATGCGCGGTCGACTTCGCCGTGCCACTGCTCGGTGCGGGGCGGCAGCAGCGCGCTCACCTGCTGCGCGGCCGTCTCCAGCGAATGCACCGGGCGCTGCAGCGCACGGGCCGCCATGCTCAGCACGATCTCCTGTGCGTAGCGCGGGTCCAGCCGCTCGCGGCGGGCCTCGGCCAGCGTCAGCTGCATCAGCTGCACGAGCGGGTGCGTGTCGGGCTGCAGCGTGGTGCAGGCGCGCTCGGCGAGGCGCTCCAGGCGCTGGCGGTGGCCGGCGTCGAGCGTCGAATCCGCGGGCGGCAGGGCGTCCAGTGCGCGGGCGAAGTCGCCGGCCACCTGCGGGTCCAGCGGGTCGAGTTCGAGCGCCACGGCGTCGACGCTGCGCAGCGCCTCGCGCAAGCGCGGCCCCGGCGCGGCCCACTCGGCGCGGCCGACGTGCAGCGTGCCGTAGAGCCACGACACGCGGCCGTCGCGGGTCAGCCGCCAGAGGAAGCCGCGGTCGCGCGGCGTGGCGCGGGCGGCGGCCGTCGTGTCGGGCTCGGGCGGGCACTCGACAACTTGCGCCGCTTCGGCAGTGGCGGCCCGCGCCGGGTCCGGCCACACGGCGGGCCAGAAGCTCAGTGCCGCCGCGAGCCACGCGCAGGTCGTGCGGCGCCATCGCGGCCGCGTTCCGATCGGGCCCGGCGCCGGCGTCATCGCGTGGCGCCTCCCAGCTCGAACGTCAGCCCATTGGCGTCCTGTCGCCAGCGCAGCCGGCCGAGCACATCCATGCCCAGCAGCGGCGTGCCCAGGCCCGGCAGCGCGACGATGCGCAGCCGCTCGGCGCGCACGCCGCCTTCGAGCTGCAGTTCGGCCAGCACGACGCGCCCCTGCACCGGGCCGGCGGCGGTGTGCGACGTGATGTCCGCCAGCTCCGGCAGGCCGAGCTCGCGAGCCAGCGGCAGCGGGATCGCGCTGCCGCTGGCGCCAGTGTCGACGAGGAAGTCGACGGCGCGCGTGCCGATGCGGCCGGGCCAGTGGTAGTGGCCGTCGGCGGCCCGGCGCAGCACCACGGTCTGCCCGTCCACGGTGAAGCGCGCTTTCGTCTGCTGGCGTTCCCACGCCAGCACCGCGACGAACACGACCGTGAACACGACGGCGAAGACGGTGACCGTCTTCAGCACGCGGGGGAAGTCCCTCATCCGCCGGCAGGGGGCGCGACGCGCTGCTCGATCGTGCCGAACAGGCTCTGCCCGTCGGCGCCGGGCATCTCGATGCGGACGGTGTCACCGTGCGTCAGATAGGCGGTGGCGGGCGTTCCGTCGCGCAGGGTCTCGCGGGCGCGCAGCTCGACGATGCAGCAGCATCCGCGGCTCTCGTCCTCGTTGCTCACGGTGCCCGAGCCGATGATCGAGCCGGCCCGCACGCGCCGCGTGCGGGCGAGGTGGGCGATGAGCTGCCCGAACGAGAACGTCATCTCGGGGCCGGCATCGCAGCGGCCCACCACGCGCCCGTTCACGCGGCACTCGAGCGGCAGGTGCACGCGGCCGCCCTGCCACGCGGGGCCGAGTTCGTCGGGCGTGATCGCCACGGGGCTGAAGGCCGTGGCGGGCTTGCTCTGCACGAAGCCGAAGCCCTTTGCGAGCTCGGCCGGCACCAGCTCGCGCAAGGTCCAGTCGTTGGCCAGCATGACCAGCCGCACGCCTTCCAGCGCCTGCTCGACGGTGGCGCCCATCGGCACGTCGCCGGTGATCACCGCCAGCTCGCCTTCGAAGTCGATGCCCCAGGCTTCGTTGGCGAATCGGGCCTCGTCGGTGGGGCCCTGCAGGTCGTCGCTGCCGCCCTGGTACATCAGCGGATCGGTGCGCAGGCTGTCGGGCACGTCGACGCCGCGCGCACGGCGCACCAGCGCCACGTGGTTCAGGTAGGCCGAGCCGTCGGCCCACTGATGGGCGCGCGGCAGCGGGGCCATCGCCAGCCGCGGGTCGAAGGGGAAGGCATGCCGCGCCTTGCCTTGGTTCAGCGTGGCGTACAGGTCCTCGAGCTGCGGCGACAGGTAGTTCCAGTCGTCCAGCACCTGCTGCATCCGCGTGGCGATGCCCGCCGCGTAGTGGGCACTCGCGAGATCGCGCGAAACGACCGCCAGCTGCCCGTCGCGCGAGCCGTCCTTGATCGAGGCGAGTTTCATGGTGGCACCATTGTGGCGTGAGCCTCGTGCACACCCGCCCCCTCGCCCGTCCCCTGCCCCGGGCCGCCCCGCTGGCGGCGGCGGCGGTGCTGGCGCTGCTGTTGCACGGCGTGCTGCTGGGGCTGGTGCCGCTGGGCGCCGGCTTCGGGCTCGACGAGGCCGTGCGGCCGGTGATGCGTGCGCGGCAGATCGTGCTGGCACCGCCGCAGCCGGCGCCACCCCCGGCCGCGCCTGCCCGCCGGGCGCGTGCGCCGGCGGCGACGCAGGCCAAGCGCGTGGCGGCGGGGCCCGACGAGGCGCGCGCCGCGGACGCTCCGGCTCCCGCCCTCGCCCCGCCGGCGGAGCCGGCGCCCGCGCCGGTCACCGCAGACCGCGACGGCGCGCCTCCGGCGGCCGAGCCGCCGGCCGAGGCCGTTGCGCCGATCGACGCCGGCGCCGCGCCGCCACCCCCCGCGGCCGAGGCCGGCGGTGTGCAGATGCCCACGTACGCGACGCGGCTGCCACCGGCCGCCGTGCTGCGCTTCGAACTGCGCCGCGCCGGGCTCTCCGGCGAGGGCGAGCTCGCCTGGCAGCCGCGCTCGGACGGCTACGCGATGGTGATGAACGCCCGTGCCTTCGGCCTGCAGCTGATCACCTGGGCCAGCGACGGCGGCTACGACCCGCACGGCCTGGCGCCGACGCGCTTCGTCGACCAGCGCCGCGCGCGCGATGTGCGGGCCGCCAACTTCCAGCGCGAGGCCGGCAAGATCACCTTCTCCGGCCCGCCGGTGGAGTATCCGCTGGTGCCCGGTGCACAGGACCGGCTGTCGTGGATGGTGCAGCTGCCGGCGATCGTGGCGGCCGCACCCGAGGCCTTCCCCGACGGCACGCGCATCCCCCTCTTCGTGGTGGGGGCGCGGGGCGATGGCGATGTCTGGACCTTCGTCGTGCAGGGTACCGAGCCGGTGGAGACGCACGGCGGCACCGTGGGCGCCGCGGTGCGGCTGCTGCGCGAGCCGCGCAAACCGTTCGACACCCGCGTGGAGGTATGGCTGGACCCGGCGCGCCACCACCTGCCGGTGCGGGTGAAGCTGACGCTGGCGCAGACGGGCGAGGGCAACGAGTTCGTGCTGCGCGAGATGACGGTGGCGCCGGGCTCTTGAAATCCCTGCCGGGCGGCCGATATGGTCTGCACGGAGGTCTTCTTGCGATGCAGATGCTCTACAACTCGGACAGCTACGTGGTCGTTCGGTTCGAACTCGAGCCGCAGCCGGCGGCGGGTGAGTCCAACGTGCCCGGCACCGGTGGTTACGAGATCGTCGACAAGTTCGCGCGCAAGGAGATCTTCATCGTCGGGATGCTGGCGGAGCGCTTCCAGCAGGGCGTGCAGGCGATCGCCGACGACAACCCCAGCGAGGAACGCTTCGACGAGTTCATCGCGGGCTTCACCACGCTGGCGCAACAGCCCGTCACGCTGCACTGACGCAGCCGCCGGGCACTTGCCCCGGCGCGGCCGCTGCGACAAGATCGTGCGCACCACGGTCCCCGAGCCCGCGCGCCAGTGCCCCGCAGCAGCACCCCAGCCCCCGGCGACAGCCAGCGCCTGATCCTCTCGCCCGCGCTGGCCGATGCGCCGGTGCTCGACCTGCTGTGCTCGCAGTTCGTGCTGACGCTGACGCTGCGCCAGCCCGGCCGCTTCAACCTGCGGCGCGACTGGAACAGCCTGCTCGCACTGGTCGGCCGCCATCTGGTGTGGCCGGCGCCGGTGCTGGCGCGCGTGCGCGCGTTCCTGGCCCAGCGCTGCAAGGGCAACACGCTGTGGCGCGGCCACGAGTCGCTGGCCGACGAGGCCTTCGTTGCGCGCCACGGCCCCTGGCGCGGGCCGTACGAGGAAGGCACGCTCTTCTTCTACATCGACGAGTACATCAAGGATTCGCCGAAGGACCTGCTCACCGTGCTCGGCGCCAGCTGCGAGTGGATCGCACGCCGGCTGAAGAAGGAGCACACCCTCGTCGAGAAGAACATCGACGCGCTGGCCGGCCTCTTGCAGCTCAACCCGGCCGAGCGCGCGCTGCTGCTGTACGGAACCCTGGCGCGCTACCAGCGCGACCTGCGCGGCCTGCTGGTCGAGTTCAAGGTGAGCAACGCGCACGAAGCCTACGCGGCACTGGCCGCGGTGGCCGGCGTCGAGGCCAGCGAGGTGGCCGAGGCGCTGCGCGCCGGCTCGCGCCTGGAACGCATCGGCATGGTCGAGAACCTCATCTCCGAGCAGAACATCACCGACCTCGCCGACCTGATGAAGGTCAGCGAGCAGCTGCCGCCGGTGCTGATGCGCGAGTACCGTGCGCCGGGCGAGTTGATGGCGGTGTTCACGCGGCCGGCGGTGAAAAGCGAGCTGACGCCGGCCGACTTCTCGTTCGTCGAGGAAGACGCCGGCATGCTGACGGCGCTGCTGAAGAACGCCACGTCGCGCAAGGAGCCCGGCGTCAACGTGCTGCTGTACGGGCCGCCGGGCACCGGCAAGACGGAATTGGCGCGCGTGTGCGCCGCCGCCGCCGGCCTGGAGCTCTACGAGGTCGAGTACGCCGACCGCGACGGCAACAGCCTTTCCGGCCGCGACCGCTACCGCAGCCTGCAGATCAGCCAGGTGTTCCTCAAGGGCAGCGACAAGGTGGCGCTGCTGTTCGACGAGGTCGAGGACGTGTTCCCGCCCATCAGCAGCGAGGCAGCGCAACTGCTCGCGCGGCTCGACAGCTCCGACGCGCCGGCGTCGGGCAGCGTCAGCGGCAAGGCCTGGGTCAACCAGATCCTCGAGACCAACCCGGTACCGGTGATCTGGGTGACCAACCGCATCGAGCAGATCGACCCCGCCTTCCGCCGCCGCTTCCAGTACCACCTGCTGCTGAAGAGCCCGCCGCCCGGGGCGCGCGAAGGGCTGGTGCGGCGGGCGCTGGCCGGTTCCGGTGTCGGCGAAGGCTTCGCCGAGAAGCTTGCCGAGCGGCGTTCGCTGACACCGGCGCAGATCCGCACCGCGGTGCGCTTCGCGCGCCTGGCACAGCCGGCGGCCGGCGACGCCGGCACCGACGCCGCCGCTTCGATGGAGTCGCTCATTCAGCGCCAGCTCGCCAACGCCGACAAGGCGCTCGGCGGCACCGCGGCCGAACGCGGGGCGCGGCCGGTGGTGACGAGCTACGACCTGACGCTGCTCAACGTCGAGACGCGATTCGAGGTGCCGCGCATCATCGAGGCGCTGGCGCGGCGCGGGCACGGCACGCTGTGCTTCCACGGCCAGCCCGGCACCGGCAAGACGGCGCTGGCCGAGCACATCGCCCAGGCCCTCGGGCGGCCGCTGATGATCCGCCAGACCAGCGACATCGCCAGCAAGTACGTCGGCGAGACCGAGCAGAACATGGCCCGCATGTTCGAGGAGGCCGGCACGGAGAACGCGGTGCTGCTGCTCGACGAGGCCGACAGCTTCCTGCGCAGCCGCCGCCTGGCCGAGCGCCACTACGAGGTGAGCGAGGTCAACGAGATGCTGCAGGGCATGGAGCGCTTTGCCGGCATCTTCGTGTGCACGACCAACCTCTTCGAAGACCTGGACGAGGCGGCACTTCGCCGCTTCACGTTCAAGATCCGCTTCCATCCGCTGCTGCCCGAGCAGCGGCAGCGCATGTTCGTCGCCGAGGCGCTCGGCGGCGACGCGAAGCTTCTCAGCGCCGAGCAGCGGCAGCGGCTGGCGGCGCTGGACGTGCTGGTGCCGGGCGACTTCGCCGCGGTGCGGCGGCAGGTGGAAATCCTCGGCGTGCCGTTCGAGCCCGACGAGTTCCTGAGCCAGCTCGAAAGCGAACATCGCGTCAAGCCCGAGGTGCGGCAGCGGCGCGGCATCGGCTTCGGCGCCGGCGGGCCCGCCGGCTCTGGCGGACCGGCCAAGCGCGGCTGACGGCCCGAGGCGGCGCGCCGTCCTCGCGCGGCAAGGGCCCTTTCGGCGTCCCTTTTCGGCGGCGACCGCGAAAAGTTCAACGCCGCGGCCGCGCCGGGGCGCGCTGCGCGTGAACTCGGTCGCAGCGCCTCAACCCGCCGCTCGGTCGGACCGATATGCCTCCCATGCAGGCGCTTCCCGAGTTTGCCCAATCGCTGGCCACGCGGCTCCTGGAAGCCGGTCCGGGCTGGATGCTGCTGGTTCTGCTCGGCCTGGTCACGCTGGCTGCCGGGCTGGGCGTTGCCGGCAGCGTGCTCGTGATCCGGCTGCGAGCGGCTCGCCGCCGTGCTCGCCGCGCCGCCGGCAGCGCGGAGGGTATGCGTGACCGGCTGACGGGCCTGGCACTGCGCCCTGCCTTCGAGTCCGCGCTCGAGGAAGCGGTGTGGGAGGCGGAGAACAAGGGCGGCGCCCCGGTGGCCGTTCTCCACGTCGCCCTGGACGACCTGCGCGGCATCAACGACGGCTTCGGCCAGAGCGCCGGCGACGGCTTGCTCGTGCAGGCGGCGCGCCGCCTGGCGCAGCTCCCGGCCATTGCCGAAGGGGGCCGGCCCGGCCTGCCGAACCTGGCCCGCCTGGGCGGCGAGGAATTCGCCGTGCGGCTGACCGCGGACGAGGCAGCGGCCGGAGCGGTGGCCGCGCAGGTGTGCGCCGCGCTGGCGCGGCCGTTCGAGGTCGAAGGCCAGTCGATGGGCGTCACGGCCTCGGTGGGGGTGGCTTGCTACCCCGCGCATGGCGCCTGGTCGCGGCTGCTGCCCCATGCCGGCGCCGCGATGCGGCACGTGCGCGGCGCCGGCGGCAACAGCCACGCCCTCTACGCGCCGGCGATGGCGGTGGACCTGCGCGAACAGGCGCTGCTGGTGCAGGACCTGCGCATGGCGGTGGAACGCAACGAACTGAAGCTGCTGTACCAGCCGAAGATCGATTCCGCGAGCCTGCAGATCACGGCCGCCGAGGCGCTGCTGCGCTGGGAGCACCCGGTGCGAGGCGTGGTGCCACCGGCGCTGTTCGTCCCGCTGGCCGAGCGGCACGGCCTGATCGGCCCGATCGGCGACTGGGTCGTCGCCGAAGCGTGCCGGCAGGCCGCCGCGTGGCGCGAACGGGGCTTGCGCATGCGCATCGCCATCAACATCTCGGGCCACCAGCTGCGGCACGACCGCTTCGTCGCCCAGCTCGAGGAGCAGGCGCGCGCGCACAACATCCCGCCCTCGCGGCTGACCTGCGAGATCACCGAATCGGTGGCGATGGAGGACACGGCGCAGACGCGCATCGCCTTCCAGCGCCTGCGCCGCGCCGGCTTCCACGTCTCGATCGACGACTTCGGCACCGGCCACTCGAGCCTGGCGGTGCTGCGGCGGCTGCCGGCGGCCGAGCTGAAGGTCGACCGCAGCTTCATCGTCGACCTCGCGGCCTCGGAGTCGGCGCGTTCGATCGTCGAGGCGGTGATGACGGTGGCGCGCACGCTCGGCCTGCGCGTCGTCGCCGAGGGCGTGGAAACCGAAGCCCAGCGTGACATCCTGGTCCGAATGGGCTGCGACGAGCTGCAAGGCTACCTGTTCGCGCGCCCGATGAGTGCCGTGGCGCTGGCCTTGTGGGCCGAGGGCGAGCCCGGCCACAGCTGCGGTACGGCCTTCCGACCGTCATTGTTCGACGCCACGAGCCCGGCACCGATGCTGCACTGAGGCGCGGCAATGCGATGATGCGGGTCGGCCCGGGCCCGCACCGGGCCGTTGCTGCACCGCCCGCATGTCGTCCCTGCAGTCCTCCGTCGAATCGTCGCTCCTGATGTGGGCGCTGTCGGCCCTCATCGTCGGCATGGGCGCGCACGTGCTGCTCGGCTGGATGCGGCAGGCGCAGGAGGAGCTCGAGTGGGACTTCGGCCGCGTGCGGCAGGTGGCCCTGGGCGGCACCGCGTTCGGAACCGCGCTGTCGGTGGCCATTCCGCTGGGGTTGGCCGGCGAAGCGCTCGGTTTTCCGCTCGGCTACAACGCCGCCTACGCCGCCGGCCTCTTGTTCGGCGCCATCGCCGTCGTCGCCCTGCTGGCACTGGTGCCGGTGTGGCGCGAGGAAGCGGTCTCGGCCGCCGGTGCCGGCGTGCTGGTGGGCCTGGCGATCACCGGCTTGCAGGTGGGCTGGATGATCGCAGTGGGGTTCCGCCCCGGTGTGGAGTGGCAGACGGCGTTCATCGCCGCCGCGGCGCTGGTGTCCGCCGCCGGCACCGGCACCGCGATGGCCATCGCCTTTCCCTACGGCGAACGGGCGCGCAGCTACAGCTACTCGTGGCGGGTGGCCGCTGCGGGGCTGATCGCGCTGAGCTTCCTGGCCGGCTTCGCGCTCGTCGTCTATGCCGCGGACCTGCCGACGCAGATCGGCTCGGTCTACCGGCACGAGCTGCCGGGCGGCGCCATTTCGCTGATCGGCGGCGGCCTGCTGCCCATCGTGCTGCTGCTGCTGGTGATGGACCTGGAGACGCGCCGCCGCCAGCGCCGCCGCCAGTGGCGCCAGCGTCGCCGCGGCGAGCCGGCGGCTTCCACCTATGGCGGCGACTCGATGATGCCGGGGACGGAGTTGCAGCCGCCGCGCTACCGCGCGCGCGCTGCGGCCGTGCCGGCGCCGCCATCGGCGCCCGTGCCGGGAGCCGCCTCGGCACCGGCGCTGGCGCCGCTTTCTGCGCCCGCGCCGGCGCCGCTTGCCGCGTCCACGTCGGCGCCGCTTGCCGCGCCCGCGCCCGCGCCGCTTGCTACGTCCACGTCGGCGCCTGCGCCAGCCCCGCTGCCCGAGCCGGCCGCCCCGCCCCATTCACCGCCAGCGCCCGACGCCGAACAGGCGCCCGTGCCTTGATGACCCACCGCGCGCGGGTCGCGCAACGTTCGAGATGAGCCCTGCTGCCCCCGTTCCCGCAACCGCCGCGGCGTACACGCGCGGCGCCGCGCTGCCCGCCTTGCTGGCCCGGCGCATCCTCGTCCTCGACGGCGCGATGGGCACGATGCTGCAGCGGCACCGCTTGTCCGAGGCCGCTTTCCGCGGCGAGCGCTTCCGCGACCACCCGAGGGACCTCAAGGGCAACAACGACCTGCTGGTGCTGACGCAGCCCGATGTCGTGCTCGGCATCCACGAGCAGTACCTCGACGCCGGTGCCGACATCATCTCGACCGATACCTTCGGCGCCACGTCGATCGCCCAGGAGGATTACGGCCTGGCGCCGCTGGCGCGCGAGATGAACCGCGCCGCGGCGCAGCTCGCGCGCCAAGCGGCCGACCGCCGCAGCACGCCGGACAAGCCGCGCTTCGTCGCCGGCGCGCTGGGGCCGACGCCGAAGACGGCCAGCATCAGCCCCGACGTCAACGACCCCGGTGCGCGCAACGTCAGCTTCGACCAGCTTCGCGATGCCTACCGCGAGCAGGCCGAAGGGCTGCTCGAAGGCGGCTGCGACCTCTTCCTCGTCGAGACGATCTTCGACACGCTCAACGCGAAGGCGGCGATCTTCGCCCTCGACGAGCTGATGGAGCAGTGCGGCGAGCGCGTGCCGGTGATCATCAGCGGCACCGTCACCGACGCCTCCGGGCGCATCCTGTCGGGGCAGACGGTGCAGGCCTTCTGGCACTCGGTGCGGCACGCGCGGCCGCTGGCCGTGGGCCTGAACTGCGCGCTGGGCGCAGCGGTGATGCGGCCGTACATCGAGGAGCTGTCGAAGGTGGCCGCAGACACCTTCGTGAGCTGCTACCCGAACGCGGGCCTGCCCAACCCGATGAGCGAGACGGGTTTCGACGAGACGCCGGAAGTGACCGGCACGCTGCTGGAGGACTTCGCCAAGAGCGGCTTCCTCAACATCGCCGGCGGCTGCTGCGGTACCACGCCCGAGCACATCGCGCAGATCGCGCGGCGGCTGAAGGACTACCGGCCGCGGTCGCGGCAGGACCCGCTGTTCGCGCCGTTGCTGGCGGCCTGAGGCCGCCGCTCGGGTCTCGACGCTCAGATCTCGATCTTCGTCCCCAGCTCGACGATCCGGTTCGTCGGCAGGTTCAGGAAGTCGGCCGCCGCCGCGGCGTTGCGGTGCATGCTGGCGAACACCTTCTCGCGCCACAGCGCCATGCCGCCGCCGAACGTCGGCACCACGGTGTCGCGGCTGAGGAAGTAGCTGGTGTCCATCTCCTCGAGGTGCACGCCGCGGCCTTCGAGCAGCTTCAGCGCGTCGGGCACGTCGGGGTCGTTCTTGAAGCCGAAGTGCAGCGCCACCTGCCAGCAGTCGTGGCCGAGCGCTTCGACCTCGACGCGCTTGTCGAAGCCGATCCACGGCACCTCGTGCTGCAGCACGGTGACGAACAGGTTCTGCTGGTGCAGCACCTTGTTGTGCTTGAGGTTGTGCAGCAGCGCGAACGGCGTCGCCCCCTTCTCGGAGTTGAGGAACACCGCGGTGCCGGCCACGCGCTGCGGCGGGCTCAGGAACAGGCTCTCGATGAACACCGGCAGCTCGATCGATTCGTCGCGCAGCTTGACGGCCATCAGCGCGCGCCCCTGCTTCCAGGTGACCATCAGCGCGAACATCACGCCGCCGATGACGAGCGGGAACCAGCCGCCCTCGACGACCTTGACGATGTTGGCGGCGAAAAAGGTGATGTCGACGAGGAAGAACACGCTGGTGGCCGCCAGGCACAACGCCAGCGGCAGCCGCCACGCGAAGCGCACGACGAAGAAGGTCATCACGGTGGTGATCGTCATGTCGATCGTCACCGCGATGCCGTAGGCCGAGGCCAGGGCGCTGCTGGAGCCGAACACGACCACGGCGAAGACGACGCAGGCGAAGAGCGCCCAGTTCACCAGCGGCACGTAGATCTGCCCGGTGTCGCGGATCGACGTGTGCGCGATGCGCAGCCGCGGCAGGTAACCGAGCTGGATGGCCTGCTTGGCCACCGAGTAGCCCGCGGTGATCAGCGCCTGCGAGGCGATCACGGTGGCCAGCGTCGCCAGCGCGATGAGCGGGAACAGCGCCCAGTCGGGCGCCATCTCGTAGAAGGGGTTCTTCACCTTCTCGGGGTGCAGCAGCAGCAACGCGCCCTGGCCGAAGTAGTTGATCACCAGCGCCGGCATCACCACCGCGAACCAGGCCCAGCGGATCGGCGCGCGGCCGAAGTGGCCGAGGTCGGCATAGAGCGCCTCGGCGCCCGTCACGCACAGCACCACCGCGCCCAGCGCCACGAAGGCGATGCGCGGGTGCGCGAACAGGAACGCCAGCGCATGGTGGGGCAGCAGCGCCTCGAGCACGCGCGGGTGCTCCAGCACGTGCGGCAGCCCGAGCGCGGCCATCGTCGCGAACCACGCCAGCGTCACCGGCCCGAAGAAGCGGCCCACCGCCGCGGTGCCAAAGCGCTGCGCCGAGAACAGCGCCGTCAGCACCACCAGCGTCAGCGGCACGACGTAGTGGTGCAGCGCCGGCGCCGCCACTTCGAGCCCCTCCACCGCCGACAGCACCGAGATCGCCGGCGTGATGACGCCGTCGCCGAAGAAGATGGCCGTGCCGAAGATGCCCAGCACCAGCAGCCGCGCCCGCAGTGCCGGGCGCTCGCGCACGGCGTTGCTGGCCAGCGCCAGCATGGCGATGAGTCCGCCTTCGCCGTTGTTGTCGGCGCGCAGGATCAGCACCACGTATTTCAGCGACACCACCACGGTGAGCGTCCAGAACACGAGCGACAGCACGCCCAGGACGTTGGCCGGCGTCAGCGGCACGCGGCCGTCGGCGAACACCTCCTTCAGCGCATAGAGCGGGCTGGTGCCGATGTCGCCGTAGACCACGCCCAGCGCCGCCAGGCTGAGCGAAGCCAGCGCGGCGGTCGACGAGGTGCGGGGCGTGCGGACGGCGGAAGGTGAACGCATGGCGCGTGCGCGGCGTGGCCGCTGGGCAGGCCGGGCTTCGCGGGGAGGCGCCATGCCATGCGGCCCGGCCCGGGCGTGCCGCCCGGCGGGCCGGCTCCTCCCGCGAGCTTCAGGCTTCTTCGAGTTCGGTGGTGGCCGGGTCGGTGGCTTCGAGTTCGTAGGCCGCGCCCAGCATCGCCAGGCGGCCGATCACGCCGTACATGTAGAAGCGGTTGGGCGCACTCGCACCCGGCTTGGCGCCGCGACGGGGCAGCTGGTGACTCTCGGCGAAGGCCAGCGGCACGAACCGCGAGCCCGGGGCGTCCAGGCTCTCGTCGATGCCGCGCGCCGCGTGCACACGGTAGAAGCCGCCGATCACGTAGCGATCGATCATGTAGACCACCGGCTCGGCCACCGCGTCGTGGATGCGTTCGTAGGTGGGCACGCCTTCCTGCACGATCACATCGTGGCGGCCGGCGGGCAAGCTGCGCGCCAGGCGCGCACGCCGCTCGGGGTCGTCGAGGTCCTTGGCGTCGCGCACGGTGAGCACGTCGGTGCCGCCGGGGCCGTCGGACTTGACGACGACGAACGGCCGGTCGGCGATGCCGTACTCCTTGTGCTTGCGGCGGATCTTGGCCAGCAGCGCGTCGGCGTGCGTGCGCACGCACTCGATGCCGGCTTCGGTGGCCGCGTCGACCTCGCCGCAGGGCGCGTGCATCGTGTACAGCAGCCACGGGTCCATGCCCAGCAGCTTGGCGAAGCGCTTGGCCACCTCTTCGTAGCTGTGGCAATGGGCCGACTTGCGCCTGAGCGCCGCGCTGGCATGCAGCGGCGGCAGCAGATACTGCTCGTGCAGGTCTTCCAGCAGCCCGGGCACGCCGGCCACGAGGTCGTCGTTGAGCAGGATCGTGCAGGGGTCGAAGTCGCGCAGGCCCAGGCGGCGGCCGCTGCGCACCAGCGGCTCCAGCAGCAGTTCGCCGCCCTCGGGCGGCGCCAGCGGCCGCGGCGCTTCGAGCCCGCGCGCCAGGCTGCCCAGGCGCACGTTGAGGCCGGCCATCGTGAACACCTCGACCAGCCGCTGCAGATGCGTCAGGTAGAACGGGTTGCCTTCCAGCGCCTGCGGCCCCGGCACGAGCAGCAAGTTCTTCGCCTCGGGGCAGATCTTCTCGATCGCCGCCATCGCCGCCTGAACCGCCAGGGGCAGCATCTGCGGCGTGAGGTGATTGAAGCCGCGCGGGAACAGCTCGGTGTCCACCGGCGCCAGCTTGTAGCCGGCGTTGCGCAGGTCCACCGAGGTGTAGAAGGCCGGCGTGTGCTCCATCCACTCGAGCCGGAACCAGCGCTCGATGGCCGGCATCGACTCCAGGATGCGCGCTTCCAGCTCGTTGATCGGCCCGGTGAGGGCGGTGATCAGGTGCGGAACCATGGTCGATTCTAGGCAGGCGGCGCTCCCGCGCCGCGTTGTCTTCGACCGCCCCCCTTGTGAAGCCGCCCCCCAAGCCAGCCCCGCCCCCGGCCACCCCCCGCCACCGCCCGCGAAAAACGGACCCGCACTGCTGCCGCCGCCGCAGCACAGCAGGCCCCCCGCCCCCAGCCCGCCAAGAAGACGCCTTGAGCGGCAGGCCCGGCGGCACCCCGTCGCCGCAGCGCGGCGGCGCCGAGCGCCGGGCATGATCCGCTCCAAGGCGCCCGCCGAACCGCGCACGCCTAGTTGTAGGCCGTCTCCCCGTGGGCCGTGATGTCCAGCCCCTCGCGCTCTTCGTCCTCGGCGACGCGCAGCCCGATCGTCAGATCGACCACCTTGTAGGCGATCAGCGCCACTGTCGCAGACCAGGCGATCGTCAGCCCCACCGCCTTGGCCTGGATCCACAGCTGCGCGCCGATGCCGTTGCTCGACACCGTCGCCGTGACCCAGTCGCCCACCAGCCCCGGCCCGCCGAGGGCCTGGTTGTTGAAGACGCCGGTCAGCAGCGCACCGACGATGCCGCCGACGCCGTGCACGCCGAACACATCCAGCGAATCGTCCGCCCCGAGCATCTTCTTCAGCCCGTTCACGCCCCACAGGCAGGCGAAGCCGGCGATGCCGCCGATGACCAGCGCGCCGACGATGCCCACGTTGCCCGCCGCGGGCGTGATGGCCACCAGCCCGGCGACGGCACCGGAAGCCGCACCCAGCATCGAGGCCTTGCCGCGCATCAGCGCTTCGCCGGCGCTCCAGGCCAGCACCGCCATCGCGGTGGCCGAGAAGGTGTTCAGGAAGGCGAGCGCGGCGCTGTTGCCGGCCTCGAGCGCCGAACCGGCGTTGAAGCCGAACCAGCCCACCCACAGCAAGGACGCGCCGACCATCGTCAGCGGCAGGCTGTGCGGCGTCAGCGCCTCCTTGCCGTAGCCCACGCGCTTGCCGACCAGCACCGCACCGACGAGGCCGGCCACCGCCGCGTTGATGTGCACCACGGTGCCGCCGGCGAAGTCGAGCGCGCCCCATTGCCAGATGAGGCCGGCCTTCTTCGTCTCGGTGGCGACATCGGCCACCGTCTTGAACGCGTCGGGGCCGGTCCAGAACCACACCATGTGCGCGATCGGCGCGTAGGCGAAGGTGAACCACAGCACCATGAAGGCCAGGACGGCGCTGAACTTGATGCGTTCGGCGAAGGCGCCGACGATCAGGCAGCAGGTGATGGCCGCGAAGGTGGCCTGAAAGACCACGAAGACGATCTCCGGGATCACCACGCCCTTGCTGAACGTGGCGGCCATCGCGTAGTCGCCCTTCACCGGGTCGAACACGCCCTTCAGGAACAACCGGTCGAAGCCTCCGACGAAGGCGTTGCCCTCGGTGAAGGCGAGGCTGTAGCCGTACACGACCCACAGCACCGCGATCAGCGAGAAGGTGACGAACACCTGCATCAGCACCGAGAGGATGTTCTTGCTGCGCACGAGGCCGCCGTAGAAGAGCGCCAGCCCCGGCACCGCCATCATCAGCACCAGCAGCGTCGACACGAGCATCCAGCTCACGTCGCCCTTGTTGGGCACCGGGGCCGGCGCGGCTGCCGACGCCGCGGGGGCCGGCGCGGCGGTCGTTGCGGAAGCGGTCGCTGCGGAGGCGGGCGCTGCGGCAGCAGCCGTTGCGGAAGCGGCAGCAGGCGCCGCGGCCGCGGCCGCCTCCGGTGCCGAAGCGGCGGCGGCCTGGGCCATCGCCTGCGGACCGGCACCCAACATCACCAGGCCGAGGGCCAGGATCGAAAGCAGTCTTTTCATGGTTCGTGTGTCTCGTGTGGGGAAGTCGTCGGCGCGCGCCGGGCCGCGTCAGGGCTTCGGTGCTTCAAGGCCTGGTGCGCGAGGCTGCCAGGCAAGGGAGCCTGCGGTCACAGCGCGTCCTTGCCGGTCTCGCCGGTGCGGATGCGCACCACCTGCTCCAGCGAGGTGACGAAGATCTTTCCGTCGCCGATCTTGCCGGTGCGTGCCGCGGCTTCCACGGCTTCGATGACGCGCTCGACGAGGCTGTCGTCGACGGCCGCCTCGATCTTCACCTTGGGCAGGAAGTCGACGACGTACTCGGCACCGCGGTACAGCTCGGTGTGGCCCTTCTGGCGCCCGAAGCCCTTGACCTCGGTGACGGTGACGCCCTGCACGCCGATGCCGCCGAGCGCTTCGCGCACTTCGTCGAGCTTGAAGGGCTTGATGATCGCGGTGACCATCTTCATGGCTTCAGTCCTTGCTTGCGTTGGATGGAAGAAGGGGCGGCAATTCAGAAGGCGTACTTGATGCCGGCCACTGCCGCCGCCTTGCACAGGTCCTTGCCGGCCGGGCTGGCGTAGGCGGGCGCGCCGGCGAGCTTCTTGGTGTCGGCGCCGACAACGCCGCCGCTGACCGTGAGGCCCTTGAGCACTTCCTTGCTGACGATGAGCGAGTAGTCGGTGTAGGAGAAGCTGCCGTTGTGCGCCACCTTCTGGTAGCCCAGGTGCGGCGCCAACGTCACCGGGCCGACCTCGAAGCCGGCGCTCAGGTCGACGTAGCCGCTGCCCTTGCTGTCGGTGAAGCCGAACAGGTTCGTCACGCTGTGCGAGTACTTCAGCGTCGCCGGGCCGTAGGTCAGTGCGCCGTAGATCTCCGTGGTGTTGGGTGCGACGCCGAGCTTGTGGCGCGGGTACTGGTAGGTGAGCACGCCGACGTCGTAGGACAGGCTGTCCTTGACGATGCTGCCCTTGTAGCCGCCGTAGAAGTCGAGCTCGGCCGGCGCGCGGCCGCCGACGTCCTTCACCCACTTGATCGAAGAGCCCCAGAAGCCGACGTAGAAGCCGTTGCTGTCGAAGTCGACGCCGCCCTGCACGGCCGGTTTCAGGCGCGACTGCGAGATGCCGCGGTAGCGGTAGTCGGTGACCGCGCCGACGTTGAATGCCAGGTCGGCCAGCGCCGCCGAGGGCAGCGCCAGCGCGGTGGCGAACGCGGCCGCCGCAGCAGCCAGGACAACCCGGGAAGTGGACTTGTTCATCGCTTTCACTTGCTTCTGACTCCTGTGGAAGGTGTAGTGGCCGGCACCTGGGCGCCGAAGGGTTCGGAGGCGCACAGGGGGCCGCGTGCGAGCGAAGCGGTTTGCAGCTTCCGTGCCACGCGCACGCGGCGCCGCGCAGCACCCAATTGGGTGCGCACCACCGACTGCCCTCTTCGGCATGCACGCATGTGGTGCGCACGCGCTGCGGCGCGGCACAACAGAATGGGTCGAAGGAACGGGTGAAGCACTCGATCCGCTGCAACCCGCGAACGAGCCCCCTGCCATGTCGCTTGCCATCGTCCACAGCCGCGCCGTGCTCGGCATGGAAGCGCCGGAGGTCCGCGTCGAAGTGCAGCTGGCCAACGGCCTGCCGTCGTTCACCCTCGTCGGCCTGGCCGACACCGAGGTGAAGGAGTCGCGCGAGCGCGTCCGCGCGGCGCTGCTGCAAAGCGGTTTCGCGTTCCCGCACAACAAGCGCGTCACCGTCAACCTCGCACCGGCCGACCTGCCCAAGGACTCCGGCCGCTTCGACCTGCCGATCGCCATCGGCATCCTCGCCGCCGCAGGCACCGTCGACGCGGCGCGCCTCGCTGCGCTGGAGTTCGCCGGCGAGCTTTCGCTGGCCGGTGCGGTGCGCAGCGTGCGCGGCGCGCTGGCGCTGGCGCTCGGTGCGCGCCGCGCTGCGAGCGGCCGCGCGCTGGTGCTGCCACGCGCCGACGCCGAGGCCGCGCGGCGCGTGCCGGGGCTGCAGGTGCTCGCCGCCGACACGCTGAACGAAGTGGCTGCGGCGCTTCTGCCCGGCGACGCGGCGGTGCCGCTGTCGACGCCCGCCGGTGCAGCGGCCGGCCACGGCGCCTGCGGAACAACGCAGGCGCACCGGACCAACGGCCACCCGGCCGCGATGGCCGGCATCGACCTCAGCGACGTCAAGGGCCAGGCGGCTGCCAAGCGGGCGCTCGAAGTGGCGGCCGCCGGTGGCCACAGCCTGCTGCTCGTCGGCCCGCCGGGCACGGGCAAGTCGATGCTCGCGCAGAGGCTGCCGGCGCTGCTGCCGCCGATGCCCGATGAAGAAGCGCTCGACAGCGCAGCACTGCTGGGCCTGGCCGGCGACGACTCGGTGCCTTTCGGCACGCGTGCGCTGCGCGCGCCGCACCACAGCGCCAGCGCGGTGGCGCTGGTGGGCGGCGGCAACCCGCCGCGGCCGGGCGAGATCTCGCTGGCGCACGGCGGCGTGCTCTTCCTGGACGAAACCCCCGAGTTCCCGCGCAGCGCGCTCGAAGCGCTGCGCGAGCCGCTGGAGACCGGCGCCATCCACATCGCACGCGCGGCGCGGCGGGCGCGCTTCCCGGCGCGCTTCCAGCTTGTCGCGGCGATGAACCCATGCCCCTGCGGCTGGTTCGGCGCCACTGCGGCCAGCGGGCGCGCCTGCCGATGCACGCCCGACGCCGTGGCGCGCTACCGCGGCCGGCTGTCGGGGCCGCTGCTCGACCGCATCGACCTGCAAGTGGAGGTCGTGGCCGCCGCGCCGGACGAGATGCTCGCGGCCCCGGCCGGGGAGTCGAGTGCAGAGGTGGCCCGCCGCGTTGCCGCCGCGCGCTCGCGCCAGCTCGCGCGGCAAGGCTTGCCCAACGCGCAACTCGACACCGCGGGCATCGACCGCCACGCGGCACTGAACGAGCGCGCCGCAGCCTTCCTCGAAGGCGCGGCGCGGCGGCTGGCGTGGTCGGGCCGGCGCTTGCACCGCGTGCTCAAGGTGGCCCGCAGCATCGCCGACCTTGCCGGCAGCGAAGCGGTGCAGGTGGCGCACCTGGCCGAGGCGTTGCAGTACCAGCGGGTGATGGGGCACTGAGCCGAGGGCGAGCGAGTGCCGGACTCGCAACGCCCCGCAGCGCGGGCGCAGGCAGCGCACGCGCCGCGATCGACGCGCGCGGCTTCAGATCGCCAGCGGATCCACGTCCACCGCCCAGCGGATCACGCCCTTGTGCTGCGCGCGCAGCGCGTTCAGCCCCGGCAACCACGCGGCCAGCGCGCGCTGCAACGCCGGGCGCGAGCGCGACTCGACGAGCATCTGCACGCGCTCGACGTCGGCCAGGCGGGCCAGCGCCGGCGGCACCGGCGGATAGGCCGCGACACCGGCGGCAGCTTCGAGGCCGCGCAGCGCCGCCTGCGCTTCGCGCAGGAAGGCGGTGGCCGCCTCTGCGCTGCGCGCCTCGGCGCGCAACAGGGCCAGGTGCGCGAACGGCGGCAGGCCGGCGGCCCGGCGCTCGGCCAGCTGCGCTGTCGCGAAGGCCTCGTAGTCGTGCCGCGCCAGCGCCGCGTAGAGCGAGTGGCCGGGCGTCGCGGTCTGGATCCACATCTCGCTGCGCGCCGCATGGGCCGCGTCGCGGCCGGCGCGGCCGGCGGCCTGCATCAGAAGCGCGAACAGCCGCTCGGGGGCGCGGAAGTCGGCGCTGTACAGCGCCCCGTCAGGGTCCACCGCGGCCACCAGCGTGACGCGGCGGAAGTCGTGCCCCTTGGCCAGGATCTGCGTGCCCACCAGCACGTCGACCTCGCCTTCGTGCACGGCGCCCAGTTGGCGCGCCAGCTCGCCGACGCGGCGCGTGCTGTCGGCGTCGATGCGGGCGATGCGCGTTCCCTGCGGCAGCACGGCAGCGAGTTGCTCCTCCAGCTTCTCGGTGCCGCGGCCCAGCGGCGCGATGTCCAGGTTGCCGCACTCGGGGCAGGCGCGCGGCACGCGCTCGGCGAAGCCGCAGTGATGGCAGCGCAGCGTGCGGTCGACCTTGTGGAAGACGCGCCAGGCCGAGCAATGCGGGCAGCCGCTCTTCCAGCCGCAGGCGGCGCAGTGCAGCACCGGCGCGTAGCCGCGCCGGTTGAGCAGCACCACGCTCTGCTCGCCGCGCGCGATGCGCTCGTTCAGCGCCGCCAGCAGCGGCGGCGACAGCGGGCTTGGGGCGGCGGCGTTCGGCGCGGCGATGCCGGCCGCAGCGGCAGCCGCACCGGGCTGCGCCGTTGCGTCCGCGTGCCTGGCCGGCAGGCGCAGAACGGGCAGGCGCATGCCGGGCAAGCGCATGTCCACCAGCCGCACCCGCGGCAACTCGCCGCCGCCCACGCGCTCGGGCAGCACGAGCCGTCGGTAGCGCCCTTCCTGAACCCGCTGCCAGGTCTCCAGCGACGGCGTCGCCGAGCCCAGCAGCACCGGCACATGCAGCTGGTGCGCGCGCCACACGGCCAGGTCGCGCGCCGAGTAGCGCGCCCCTTCCTGCTGCTTGAACGACGCGTCGTGTTCCTCGTCGACAACGATGAGCCCCAGCCGCGGCAGTGAAGCGAACACCGCCAGCCGCGTGCCGAGCACGAGGTCGGCGCGACCCTCGTGTGCCAGCAGCCAGTGGCGCAACCGCTGCGCCGGCGTCAGCGCGCTGTGCAGCGAGGCGAGCACGCGCCCGGGGAAGCGCTGCGCGAAGCGCGCTTCGAGCTGCGGCGTGAGGTTGATCTCCGGCACCAGCACCAGCGCCTGCCGCCCGGCGCCCAGTGCTGCGGCGGCGGCGCGCAGGTACACCTCCGTCTTGCCGCTGCCGGTGACGCCGTGCAGCAGCGCCGGCGTGGTGCCGCCCTCGGCGAAGGCCGCCAGGGCGGCGGCCTGGTCCGGCGTCAGCTCGGTCGCAGCTGCGACACCGGGTGCGGCTGGCGCGGCCGGCGCGGCTGTTGCAGCGGGCCCGGCTGGCCCGGCTGGTGCATCCGGCGCCGCAGGATTACTGGCGCCGTCGGACAGCCGCGCCAAGGCTTTCAGCCGCCGCGCGAGCTGCGTGTTGTCGATGCGCCGCATTTCCGGCGGCAGCGCCGCCAAGGCCAGCTCACCGACGCCGCGCTGGTAGTAGCCCGCTGCGAAGTCGATCAAGCCGCGCCACGCGGCCGAAAGCGGCGGCATCGCGTCGAGCACCGCCTTCACCGGCCGCAGCGCCGGCCCCGCAGCTGCATCGCACCCGGGCTCGCCGGCGGTGCGGCCCGAGGCGGCCTCAGCGCCGCCCCACACCACACCGGCCACCTCGCGCCGGCCCAGCGGCACACGCACCAATGTCCCGGGCGCAAGCGCTCGCTCGCAGGTGTAGTCCAGCAGGCCGGCAGGACCGCCCAGCGCAACGTGCCGGGGCGCCTCGACGGCCACGCGCACGCGCTCGGCCAGCGCGGGCTCAGCCCCTGTCACCGGCCAGCTCCCGCCCCAGCCGGCCCAAAGCGAGGCGCCGCCTCAAGACCCCATGGCAAGTTCATGTTTCGAAAGGACTTTTCAGGCTATCCAGAGAATCTGTGGATAACAATGTGATCAAGCTGCGGCAAGGGCCCGCAAGTGCTTGATTTTCCGGACTGGTCAGCAGACTGCCTGTCCGGCGAGCAAACCGGCTTGCCCTTACGAATCAAGCACTTGGCACGCAAGGCGTGCGTTTCGCGCAAATCCCCGCCACTGGCATGGGGCCGGCCCCCCTAAACCACGGGCCATGGGGATAAGTCAAGTCCTTAGCACTCACTTACAGCCGACGCACACGGCCACGCAGGGCCGGCGTGGCGGCGGCGCAACCGCTCCCGCCGAACATCGGCTTCAGGCGCCGTGCACTGCCTCGACGAGCGCACTCACGTGCTCCGGTGGGGTGTGCTGACTGATGCCGTGGCCGAGGTTGAAGACATGGCCGCCGAAGCGCCCGTCGGCGCGCTGCGCTGCGCCGAAGCTGGCGACGACGGCGCGTGCTTCCTGCGCCACGATCTCGGGCGGCGCGAACAGCACCGCCGGGTCGAGATTGCCTTGCAGGGCCACGCAGTCGTCGATGCGCTGGCGCGCCTGGCCGAGGTCCGTGGTCCAGTCCAGGCCGACCACGTCGGCACCGCACGCGGCGATCTCCTCCAGCCAGCCGCCGCCGCCCTTGGTGAACACGATGCAGGGCACGCGGCGCCCTTCGGCCTCGCGCTGGAGCGCGGCGACGACCGCGCGGGTGTAGTGCAGGCTGAAGCGGCGGAAGGCCGCATCGGAAAGCACGCCGCCCCAGGAGTCGAAGATCATCACCGCCTGCGCGCCGGCTTGAACCTGCGCGTTGAGGTAGGCCGCGACGGCCTGCGCGTTGATCTCGAGGATGCGGTGCAGCAGGTCCGGCCGCGCGTACAGCATCGTCTTCACGGTGCGGTAGTCGTCCGAGCCGCTGCCTTCGACCATGTAGCAGGCCAGCGTCCACGGGCTGCCGGAAAAGCCGATCAGCGGCACGCGTGCGGCGGCGCGGCCTTCGCTGTCCTTGCTGACGAGCGCGCGGCGGATCGAGCGCACCGCGTCGAACACGTAGCGCAGGCATTCCAGATCTGGCACTGCGAGTTTCGCCACCGCCGCCTCGTCGCGCACCGGGTGGGCGAAGCGCGGCCCTTCGCCGGCGGCGAACGAAAGACCGAGGCCCATCGCGTCGGGCACGGTCAGGATGTCGGAGAACAGGATCGCCGCGTCGAGCGGCCAGCGCGCGAGCGGCTGCAGCGTCACCTCGGTGGCGAAGTCCGGGCTCGTCGCCAGCCCCATGAAGCTGCCGGCGCGCGCACGGGTGGCGTTGTATTCGGGCAGGTAGCGGCCGGCTTGGCGCATCAGCCACAACGGCGTGTAGGGCGTGGGCTCACGCAGGCAGGCGCGCAGGAAGGTGTCGTTCAGCAGCCGTGTCGCCGGCCCCGCGTCGTTCGGGCTCATGCGGCGCATTATCCGAGCCCGGGTACGATGCCGCCCGTTCGCACAGTGCCAGGAAGCGTGCGTCGCATCAGAAGGCCAGCACAGGCCCAGGAGGACTCAACCATGACGATCGATCGCTCGGCCCTCGCGCTCGCCAGCCCGCCGCCGGGCGGCTGGTGGCGCCGCACTGCAGCGTTGCTGTCGCTGCTGCCGGCGCTGCTGCTGGGCGGCTGCGGCTACAACGACTTCCAGCGCCTGGACGAGCAGGTGAAGGCCGCCTGGTCGGAGGTGCTGAACCAGTACCAGCGGCGCGCCGACCTCATTCCCAACATCGTCAACACCGTGCGCGGTGAGGCCAACTTCGAGCAGGAGACGCTGACCCGCGTGGTGCAGGCGCGCGCCCGCGCCACCGGCATCCAGGCGACGCCCGAACTCATCAACAACCCCGAGGCGTTCGCGAAGTTCCAGGCCGCACAGGGCGAGCTGACGAGCGCGCTGTCGCGCCTGATGGTGGTGGTGGAGCAGTACCCCAACCTGAAGGCGAACCAGGGCTTCCAGGACTTGCGCGTCCAGCTCGAAGGCACCGAGAACCGCATCACCGTGGCCCGCAACCGCTACATCAAGGCGGTGGCCGACTACAACGTGCTGGCGCGCTCGTTCCCGACCAACCTCACCGCGATGGTGTTCGGCTACCAGGTCAAGCCGAGCTTCACGGTGCAGAACGAAGCGCAGATCTCGACGCCGCCGGTGGTGAACTTCGACGCCAAGCCGGGCGCGGCGCCGGCGGCCTCCGCTGCTGCACCGGCTGCACCGGCGTCGAAGTAGCGGCGCCCCGCGCTTCATCGCGCTTCGCCTGCCGCACCGGCGCGCCCCCGAGCCAGCAGCCACGACAACGCCGGGGGCTCCCTCGATGCGCGCGCCCGCGCCGTTCCTCGCCGCCGCGTGGCTCCTCGGCGCAGCGCTGCTGCTTTGCGCCGCTTCGCCGGCGCGGGCGCAATTGCCGGTGCCGGAACTGAGCGGCCGCGTCATCGATCAGACCGGCACCTTGAGCGCGGCCCAGCGCGGCGCCGTCGAGGCGAAGCTCGCGGCGTTCGAAGCGCAGGCCGGGCCGCAGATCGTGGTGCTGCTGGTGCCCACCACAGCGCCCGAAGACATCGCCGCCTACGCGCAGCGCGTGGCCGACCACTGGAAGATCGGCCGCCGCGACCAAGGCGACGGCCTGCTGCTGGTGGTGGCGAAGAACGACCGCCGCGTGCGCATCGAAGTGGCCAAGGCGCTCGAAGGCGCCATCCCCGACCTGGCGGCGCGGCAGATCATCGACAACGCCATCCGGCCGGCGTTCCGGGCCGACGACTACGCCGGCGGCATCCATGCCGCGCTCGACCAATTGATGGCGCGCATCCGCGGCGAGGGCCTGCCGGCGCCGGCCCCGCTGCCCACTCGCGACGGCGCGCAGCCGGGGCTGCAGCTCGAAGAGATCGCGATGTTCCTGTTCGTCGCGGTGCCGATCCTGGCCACCGTGCTGACGAGCCTGTTCGGCCGCAAGCTCGGCTCGCTGCTGGCTGCCGGCGGTGCCGGCGCAACGGCCTGGTGGTTCACCGCCAGCGCCTGGCTGGCCGGCGGGGTGGCGCTGGTGGCGCTGGTGCTGGTGGGCATCATCGGCTTCGGTGCCGCGGGCCGCCGCATCGCGCGGGCCGGCCGTCGGGGCGGGCTGCCGCACGTGGGCGGCTGGGACGGCGGCGGCTGGGGTGGCGGCGGCTGGAGCGGTGGCGGTGGCGGTTCGGGCGGCGGTTTCTCCTCGGGCGGCGGCGGCGACTTCGGCGGCGGCGGTGCCTCCGGCGACTGGTAGTCAAGGCCTCGAGGCCGGCGGCGAAGCCAACCAAGGAACGACGGCGGGAGAAGGATGATGGGCAGCGCTCGGCAGCCGCAGCAGCCACCGCAGCAAGAGCCTTCCGGCAACGCCGGTGCCGGCCGGCGTGCGGCGCCCCGGGCCGGACCGTCGGAACGGCTCGGGCGCATCCTGCGCCACCGCTGGTTCGACGAGCGCGACGCCGCGCGGGCCCTCGGCCCCGCGGCATTGGCACGGTTGGAGCAGCAGGTCGCCGGCAGCGAGCGCCGGCACAGCGGCGAGATCCGCCTGTGCGTCGAAGCGGGGCTGCCGATGTCTTACCTGTGGCGCGGCGCCAGTGCCCGCGAGCGCGCCGTGGCGCTGTTCGGCAAGCTGCGCGTGTGGGACACCGAGCGCAACAACGGCGTGCTGATCTACCTGCTGCTGGCCGAGCGCGCCATCGAGATCGTCGCCGACCGCGGCCTGGCCAGGCTCGTCGGCCAGGCCCACTGGGACGAGGTGCTGGCCGGCATGCGCGCCGCGTTCCGCGCCGGCCGCTTCGAGCAGGGGCTGGGCGATGCCGTTCAGGCCGTCGACGCGATGCTCGCCTTGCACTTCCCGCTGGCCGAAGGCGAGGCGAACCCCAACGAACTGCCCGACGCGCCGGACCTGCGCTAGCCCGTTGCAGCGCTGCGAAGACGCGGCAGCGCCGCGCCGGCGCATGCCGCCCGGCAGCGGCAACTCAAGTCTTGCCGCCGCCTCCGAGGGCGTTGCACAAGGCCGCCCAGGCACGGCGCACCGCACCGCTGCCGGCGGCCGTGCCGCTGGTCGCCGCACCACCGGCGGCACCCTTGGCCGCGAACGCGGCGCCCGGCGCCTGGCCGGCCTGCACCATCAGCGTCAGCGTCGAATCGGGCCCGGCCGATTGCAGCGCCGGGCTCGCCTCGCCACGGGCCAGCGCGCTCGTCGGGGCCGGCATCGCCGCCGCGGCGGTGCGAAAACGCTCGGCGAACTGCCCCAGCAGCGCGTCGCTCGTCGACATCAGCAGGCGCCGGTCGAGCTGCGCCAGCGGCCCGCCGAGGGCGATGCCGGCGCGGCCGACGAGCACGCAGGCCGCCGGCGTTTCGCCGTCCTCGATGCGCGCGGTGAGCTGCATCGAAGCCGATGAGCCGCCTTGATCGACGCCCTGCGCCGCCAGCCGCAGCTCGCGCCGCAGGGCGTCCAGCGCCAGCAGTTCGACGTGACCGTCGAAGCGGGTGGTGAGCAGGCCGATGGGCGCGCTGACCGTCCCGTCGAAGCGGCGGCTGTCGTGCTGCGCGGTGATGGCCGCGCCCGGCCAGCAGCCGGCGGTGGCGCGCAGGTCGGCGAGCACGGCCCAGGCCTGCTCGGGGCTGGCACGCACCGGGTAGCGCTTGTCGAAATCGATTTCCATTCGTCGCGCCTTCGCGGGTGTCCGTCAGATCGGCCGCAGCGGGCCCTTGAAGCGCTCCTTGGCCGGGGCGTGCCCGAGCGGCGGGAACTCGACGACGGACTCGGGCACCGCGGTTTCGGGCAGCACCTCGATCAGGTGCCGGATCAGCGCCAGCCGACCGCGCCGCTGGTCGTTGAAATCGACCAGCACCCACGGCGCGTGCCGGGTGTGCGTGGCCTGCAGCATCGCTTCGCGCGCCCGGGTGTAGGCGTCGTACTTCTCGCGCGCCTTCAGGTCGATGGGCGAGAGCTTCCAGCGCTTGAGCGGGTCGGTGCGGCGCTCGGCGAAGCGCTCCTCCTGCTGCGCCTGGTCGACGGTGAGCCAGTACTTGACGAGCAGCAGGCCGTCGTCGACGAGCAGCTTCTCGAACACCGGCGCCTGGCGCAGGAAGGCCTGCGCTTCGTCCTCGCTGCAGAAGCCCATGACGCGCTCGACGCCGGCGCGGTTGTACCAGCTGCGGTCGAAGAGCGCGATCTCCCCGGCGGCGGGAAGCTGCTCGACATAACGCTGGAAGTACCACTGCGTGCGCTCGCGCTCGCTGGGCTTGGGCAGCGCGACGACGCGGCACTGACGCGGGTTCAGCGTCCTGGCGATGGCCGCGATGACGCCGCCCTTGCCGGCGGTGTCGCGGCCTTCGATGATCACCAGCAGCCGGCGGCCGGTGTGCTGCAGCCAGCGCGCGACTTCGTTGAGCTGCAGCTCCAGCGGCGCCAGCTCCTCGTAGTAGACGGCCTTGGACAGTTCCTTGCCGCCGTCGCCGGGCTTGTCCTTCGCCAACGCCTTGGACTTCTCCTTCGCGCCCTTGTCCTTTTTCTTTCCCATCACTGGCCGCCTGTGGTTGTCGTCGGGTCGTTGCGAGCAGCTGCTTGGCGATGCCGGCATCGAGCCGCCAACAGCCGCTCGTGCGCCGAGCGGGCCGTGGCGATGCTTGCCGGCAGGTGCACGCGGCAAAGCGTAGCGGCCGACCGCGGCGGCGGTGCAGGGGAAAGCCCGCAGCCGCGGTGAGCCGGGGTGAGCTGCGGTGAGCAGCGGTGAGCCGCAGTGAGCCGCGGCGCGGGCACGCCGAGTGGGCGCGCCCGGGGAACGTCGATGAGTCGCCGAGTGCCGGCGCCGGCCGTCGCGGCCGGCAGCCCGGCCGCGCGCGCTACTTGCGGCGCAGCTTCTGGATTGCCGCGATCTGCGCGGCCATCGCTGCGAACTCGCCTTGCGCCTTCGCCAGGTCGATGTCGTTCTTGGCGTTGCGCATCGCCTCCTCGGCGAGCTTCTTCGCTTCGTTGGCCTTGGCCTCGTCGAGGTCGTGGCCGCGGATGGCGGTGTCGGCGAGCACGGTGACCGTGCCCGGCTGCACTTCGAGGATGCCCCCGGCGACGAAGACGAACTCCTCCTCGCCGGCGCTGCCGTCGGGGTTGGCGCGCTCGATGCGCACGGCGCCGGGCTTGATGCGGGTGATGAGCGGCGTGTGCCGCGGCAGGATGCCCAGCTCGCCGCTCTCGCCCGGCAGCGCGACGAAGCGCGCCTCGCCCGAGAAGATGCTTTCCTCGGCGGAGACGACGTCGACGTGGATCGTGGCCATGGTGGGGCTCCTCGGTCGTGCCGCTTACTGGATCTTCTTCGCCTTCTCGAAGGCGTCGTCGATGGTGCCCACCATGTAGAAGGCCTGCTCGGGCAGGTGGTCGCACTCGCCGTTGACGATCATCTTGAAGCCGCGGATCGTCTCCTTCAGCGGCACGTACTTGCCCGGGCTGCCGGTGAACACTTCGGCCACATGGAACGGCTGCGACAGGAAGCGCTGGATCTTGCGCGCGCGCGCCACCGCGAGCTTGTCCTCGGGGCTCAGTTCGTCCATGCCGAGGATGGCGATGATGTCGCGCAGTTCCTTGTAGCGCTGCAGCGTCGCCTGCACCGCGCGGGTGGTGCTGTAGTGCTCCTCGCCCACCACGTTGGGGTCGACCTGGCGGCTGGTGCTGTCCAGCGGGTCCACCGCGGGGTAGATGCCCAACGCGGCGATGTCGCGGCTCAGCACGACGGTGGCGTCGAGGTGGGCGAAGGTCGTCGCCGGTGAGGGGTCGGTCAGGTCGTCCGCCGGCACGTACACGGCCTGGATCGACGTGATCGAGCCGACCTTGGTGGAGGTGATGCGCTCCTGCAGGCGGCCCATCTCCTCGGCCAGCGTCGGCTGGTAGCCCACCGCCGAGGGCATGCGGCCCAGCAGCGCCGACACTTCCGTGCCGGCCAGCGTGTAGCGGTAGATGTTGTCGACGAAGAAGAGCACGTCGCGGCCTTCGTCGCGGAAGCTCTCGGCAATGGTGAGGCCGGTGAGCGCCACGCGCAGGCGGTTGCCCGGTGGCTCGTTCATCTGGCCATAGACCATCGACACCTTCGACTCGGCCAGGTTCTCCTGGTTCACCACGCCCGAGTCCGACATCTCGTGATAGAAGTCGTTGCCCTCGCGCGTGCGCTCACCCACGCCGGCGAACACGGAAAGACCGCTGTGCGCCTTGGCGATGTTGTTGATGAGCTCCATCATGTTCACGGTCTTGCCCACGCCGGCGCCGCCGAACAGGCCCACCTTGCCGCCCTTGGCGAACGGGCAGATCAGGTCGATCACCTTGATGCCGGTTTCGAGCAGCTCCTGCGAAGGCGACAGCTCGTCGTAGCTCGGCGCCTTGCGGTGGATCTGCGCCGTCAGCGTCTGATCGACCGGGCCGCGCTCGTCGATGGGGTTGCCCAGCACGTCCATGATGCGGCCGAGCGTGGCCTTGCCCACGGGCACCGTGATGCCGGCACCGGTGTTGGTGACCATCAGGCCGCGGCGCAGGCCGTCCGACGAACCCAGCGCGATGGTGCGCACGACGCCGTCGCCCAGCTGCTGCTGCACCTCGAGCGTGAGCGCGGTGCCCTCGAGCTTGAGCGCGTCGTAGACGGCCGGCATCGCGTTGCGCGGGAATTCCACGTCAACCACGGCGCCGATGCACTGGACGATTTTTCCTTGCGACATGTTGCTTGTCCTCTAACTTTGAATCGGGTTCAGCCGCTGATGGCCGCAGCGCCACCGACGATCTCGGAGAGTTCCTTCGTGATCGCGGCCTGGCGGGTCTTGTTGTAGATGAGCTTGAGCTCGCCGATCAGCGTGCCGGCGTTGTCGGTGGCGGCCTTCATGGCCACCATGCGCGCGCTCTGCTCGCTGGCCATGTTCTCGGCCACGGCCTGGTAGACCAGCGCCTCGATGTAGCGCGTGAGCAGCTCGTCGATGACGGTGGGCGCGTCGGGCTCGTAGATGTAGTCCCAGCCGTAGGCCTTCTTCTCGGCCGCGGTCTGCTCCAGGCGCGAGGCCGCGAGCGGCAGCAGCGGCTCGACCATCGGCTCCTGCTTCATCGTGTTGATGAACTTCGTGTAGCAGAGGTAGACGGCGTCGAGCTTGCCTTCGGTGAAGGCGTCGAGCATGACCTTGACGGGGCCGATCAGCTTGTCGAGCTGCGGCGCGTCACCGAGCTGCACCACGTGGCTGACCACGTTGGCGCCGATGCGGTTGAGGAAGCCGAAGCCCTTGTTGCCGATGGCCACCGTGTGGATGGCGCCGCCGGCGGACTGCACTTCCTTCATCTTGGCCGTGACGGCACGCAACACGTTGGTGTTGAGGCCGCCGCACAGGCCCTTGTCGGTGGTGACGACGATGAAGCCGACGGCCTTGGCCGTGTTGCCCGTGCGCATGAACGGGCTCTTGTACTCGGGGTTGGCCTCGCTCAGGTGCGCCGTGATGTTGCGCACCTTGTCGGCGTAGGGCCGCGCCGAGCGCATGCGCTCCTGCGCCTTGCGCATCTTGCTGGCGGCGACCATCTCCATGGCCTTGGTGATCTTCTTGGTGTTCTCCACCGATTTGATCTTGCCGCGAATTTCCTTGCCGACCGCCATGGCCTGCTCCTTGGCTGCTAGCGGTTAGGCGAAGGACTTCTTGAAGGCCGCGATGGCGCCGGCCAGCTCTTCCTCGGCGCCCTTGTCCATCGCCTTGTCGTTCTCCAGCTTGGCCAGCAGCGCGGCGTGCGAGGACTTCAGGTGCTGATGCAGGCCATGTTCGAACGCCAGCACCTTCTTGGTGTCGACGTCGTCCAGGTAGCCCTTGTTCACGGCGTAGATCGAGGCGGCCATCAGGCTGATGGGCAGCGGCGAGTACTGCGTCTGCTTCAGCAGTTCGGTCACGCGGGCACCGCGGTCGAGCTGCTTCTTGGTGGCGGCGTCGAGGTCGCTGGCGAACTGCGCGAAGGCGGCCAGCTCACGGTACTGCGCCAGGTCGGTACGGATGCCGCCCGACAGGCCCTTCACCAGCTTGGTCTGCGCCGAGGAACCCACGCGGCTCACCGAGATACCCGCGTTGATGGCGGGGCGGATGCCGGCGTTGAAGAGGTTGGTCTCCAGGAAGATCTGGCCGTCGGTGATCGAGATCACGTTGGTCGGCACGAAGGCCGACACGTCACCGGCCTGCGTCTCGATGATCGGCAGCGCCGTCAGCGAGCCGGTACGGCCCTTGACCTCGCCCTTGGTGAAGGCCTCGACGTAGTCGGCGTTCACGCGTGCGGCGCGCTCGAGCAGGCGGCTGTGGAGATAGAACACGTCGCCGGGGAAGGCTTCGCGGCCCGGCGGGCGGCGCAGCAGCAGCGAGACCTGGCGGTAGGCGACGGCCTGCTTGGACAGGTCGTCGTAGATGATCAGCGCGTCCTGCCCGCGGTCGCGGAAGTACTCGCCCATCGTGCAGCCCGAGTAGGCCGACACGTACTGCATCGCGGCCGATTCAGAGGCCGAGGCGGCGACGACGATGGTGTATTCCATCGCACCGGCCTGCTCCAGCGCGCGCACCACGTTCTTGATCGACGAGGCCTTCTGGCCGATCGCGACGTAGACGCAGGTCATGTTCTGACCCTTCTGGTTGATGATCGTGTCGATCGCCACCGCGGTCTTGCCGGTCTGGCGGTCGCCGATGATCAGTTCGCGCTGGCCGCGGCCGATCGGCACCATCGAGTCGATCGACTTCAGGCCCGTCTGCACCGTCTGGTCGACCGACTTCCGCGCGATCACGCCCGGGGCGACCTTCTCGATCACGTCGGTCAGCTTCGCGTTGATCGGGCCCTTGCCGTCGATCGGCTGGCCGAGCGCGTTGACGACGCGGCCGACCAGCTCGGGGCCGACCGGCACTTCCAGGATGCGGCCGGTGCACTTGACCGTGTCGCCTTCGGAGATGTGCTCGTACTCGCCCAGGATCACCGCGCCGACCGAGTCGCGCTC
This sequence comes from Rubrivivax sp., assembly GCA_016789955.1. GTDB lineage: Bacteria > Pseudomonadota > Gammaproteobacteria > Burkholderiales > Burkholderiaceae_C > Rubrivivax. The sequence continues at coordinate 96,944 of JAEUPB010000094.1, forward strand.
GAGGTTCAGCGCCAGGCCGAAGGTGGGCAGCCCGCCGGGTGTCGGCGGGAACTCGAGCATCTCGCCGGCCATCGCGTCGGACAGCCCGTGCACGCGGCAGATGCCGTCGGTGACGGAGACGACGGTGCCCTGATTGCGCACATCCGCGCTCGGGGCCAGGCCCTCGATGCGGCTCTTGATCAGTTCGGAAATTTCTGCAGGGTTCAGTTGCATCTTGCTTCTCCCGCCCGGGGGCCAGCCCCGGGCGTTGGATGTTGAGGCTGCTTTAGGCGGTCAGCTGGGTCTTCATGCGCTCAAGGCGGGCACGCACCGAGGTGT
>JAEUPB010000103.1 GCA_016789955.1 Rubrivivax sp.
CGTGTAGATGGCCTTGTGCTTGCCGCGCAAACGGAGTGCCACTTCGCTGGCAACACGTCCGAGCACCTTGTCGGTGGCGTCAATCACAAACCACTCGTGCTTCACTTCGGCCGGCTTGGCGCTGAAGGTCTTCATGAGGGATTCCAGGGGAGATGCGGCGGGACCGGATGGTTCGCCCGGAGCAGCAAGGTCTCGGCGCGCTCTCGTGAGGGAGGCCTCTCGACACTGCGGGTGCTGCGGACGCTCTTCCCCTGCCGTTTCGGGGAAAGCCGACGATTCTAATACGAGTTCACGACCCGCCCTTCCATCGGTCTGGGCGGCGCGGATGGGCTTGTCACAATTTTCCTCCCCGGCATGGGGGGACCGCGGATGCCCGACCGCCCCTGCATGCGGGATGATCCGCGCTCCTCGCTGCCGCTACGATGCAGCGAGTCGCCCCATACCTACGAACCGCCAGGGATGGCCCCTTGTCGACCGAAGTCGCCGCACCACCGCTGTTGCCCTGGATCTTCGCGAGCCTGTCGGCGGTGCTGCTCTTCGCGGCCGGCGTGCTGGCCTGGGTGCGGCAGCGGGGCCAGCATCGGCGGCCCTTGCCCACCGAGTGGGCACTGACCGCGCGGCCCGTCTTCAACGCCGACGAACGGCGCGTGTACCGGCAGTTGCGCGAGGCGCTGCCCCACCACATCGTGCTGTCCAAGCTGCCGCTGGTGCGCTTCTGCCAGCCGGCCGATCCGCAGGACGTGCGCTACTGGTACGAACTGCTCGGTTCGATCCACGTGACCTTCGCCGTGTGCAGCGCCAACGGGCGCGTGCTGGCGGCGATCGACCTCGACACGGATCGGGGTCAGTCGCGTCGCTCGGTGCAGATCAAGCAGTCGGTGCTGGCGGCCTGCCGCGTGCGCTACCTGCGCTGCCCGGTCGATCACCTACCTTCGCTGGCCGAACTGCAGCTGCTCGTGCCGCAGAACCCGGCGTCGTCGCGCGGGCCTCAGCCGGCGCGCGTCGGCATTCCGGGTCGCGAGGGCGTCTCGGGCTCCGGGCGCCGGCGCGCCACGCTGTGGCAAGATTCCTCTCTGTTCCAGGACTCGTTCTTCGGCCCCGACGGGCGGCCGGGCGAAGGCACGACGACGACCATCTCGGACTTCGGCGCGCTGCGCGCGGCTGCCGAGTTGCCGGTCGACGACGGCCTCGGCACGCCGATGCGCCCGGCGGCCACGCCGCCGCTGCGGCATTGACCGCCCACCCCTACGAGACGCTCACGCCGCAGCGCGTGCTCGACGCGCTGGCCGACGTCGGGTTGCCCGGCGATGGCCGCATCCTGCAGCTCAATTCGTACGAGAACCGCGTCTTCCAGGTGTTCCTCGAGGACGGCCGCGCGATCGTCGCCAAGTTCTATCGGCCCGGGCGCTGGAGCGACGAGCAGATCCTCGAGGAGCACGCGCTGGCGCGTGAGCTGGCCGCTGCCGAAGTGCCGGTGGTGCCGCCGCTGGTGCTCGGCGGCGATGCGTTCGGCGACCCGCCGACGCTCGCGCGCTTCGATGTCGACGGCGTGGTCCACCGGGTGGCTGCCGCGGCGCGGTGTGCCGGGCGCGAGCCCGAGCTCGAGGACGACGCGACGTTGCTGCAACTGGGCCGTTTCATCGGGCGGCTGCATGCCGTGGGGCGCGTGCGCCCGTTCCAGCATCGCTGGCGGATGGATCCACCCGCCGATGCGGCGCGGGCCCGGCAGCTGCTGCTCGACCGCGAGGTGGTCACCGGCGACGTGCGGCCGGCCTGGGAGCAGGCCAGTGCCGCCGTGGTCGACGCTATCGGGGCCGCGTGGGCCGAGACTCCGCCCAAGCAGCTGCTGCGCCTGCACGGCGACTGCCACCTCGGCAACGTGCTGTGGCGCGACGGCGGGCCGCATGTGGTCGACCTCGATGACGCCTGCACCGGCCCCGCGGTGCAGGACCTGTGGATGCTGGTCTCGGGCGACCGCCGCTCGATCACGTTGCAGCTCTCGCTGCTGCTCGAGGGCTACGCGCAGTTCAGCGACTTCGACGAGAGCGAGCTGGCGCTGATGGAGCCGCTGCGCAGCCTGCGCATGCTGCGCTACAGCGCTTGGCTCGCCGAGCGCTGGAGCGACCCGGCCTTCCCGCGCGCCTTCCCCGACTTCGGCACGCCGGCCTACTGGTCTCAGCAGGTGACGCAGTTGCGCGAGCAGCTCGAGACGATGGCCGAGCCGCCGCTGCGCATCTGACGATGTCGGCCGGCGTTCATACCGTGCCGACCAGCATCCGGTTGATGCGCTGCACGTAGGCCGCCGGGTTCTCGAGCTGGCCGCCTTCGGCCAGCAGCGCCTGGTCGAACAACACCTGCGCGAGGTCCGCGAAGCGGGCGTCGTCTTCGGTGTCCGCGAGCCGCCGCACCAGTGCGTGCTCGGCATTGATTTCGAGGATCGGCAGCGACGACGGCGCGCTCTGCCCGGCCTGCTTCAGCAGCCGCGCCAGGTGTCCGCTCATGTCGCCGTCCTCGACCACCAGGCATGCCGGCGAATCGACGAGCCGCGTCGTCGTGCGGACGTCCTTCGCGCGCTCCTTCAGCGCGGCGGTCATGCGCTCGAGCACCGGCTTCAGCGCGGTGGCGGTCTCCTCGGACTTCTTCTTCTCTTCCTCGTCCTGCAGCTTGCCGAGGTCGAAGGCCCCCTTGGCCACGCTCTGCAGCGAGTGGCCTTCGAACTCGTACAGGTGCGACAGCATCCACTCGTCGACGCGGTCGGTCAGCAGCAGCACCTCGATGCCCTTCTTGCGGAAGACCTCGAGTTGCGGGCTGCTCTTGGCCGCCACCAGCGTGTCGGCGGTGACGTAGTAGATCGCCTCCTGGCCTTCCTTCATGCGCTTGACGTAGTCGGCGAAGGACACGCCCTCGTCGGCATGCGTCGAGGCGAAGCGCAGCAGCTTGGCCAGCCGCTCCTGATTGGCGTGGTCCTCGCCCAGGCCTTCCTTCAGCACCGCGCCGAAGTCCTTCCAGAAGCGGGCGTACTTCTCGCGCTCGCCGGCGTCCTCGCTGTCGGCCATCGACTCCAGCATCGACAGCACGCGCTTGGTGCTGCCTTCGCGGATCGCCTTGACGTCGCGGCTTTCCTGCAGCAGCTCGCGGCTGACGTTCAGCGGCAGGTCGCTGGAGTCGATCACGCCCTTGACGAAGCGCAGGTACACCGGCATCAGCGACTCGGCGTCGTCCATGATGAACACGCGCTTCACGTACAGCTTCACGCCGCCGCGCTTGTCGCGGTTCCACAGGTCGAACGGCGCCTTGCCGGGGATGTACAGCAGCTGCGTGTACTCGGTGCGGCCTTCGACGCGGTTGTGCGTGTAGGCCAGCGCCGGCTCGCTGTCGTAGGAGATCTGCTTGTAGAAGTCCTGGTACTGCGCGTCGGTGATGTCGCTCTTGGCGCGCGTCCACAGCGCGGCAGCCTTGTTGATGGTCTCCCAGTCGTCGGTCCACACCTGGGCCTTCTTCTCCTCGTCCCAGCTCTGCTTGCGCATCAGGATGGGCAGCGAGATGTGGTCGGAGTAGCGCGAGACGATCGAGCGCAGCTTCCACGCGGCGAGGAACTCGTCCTCGCCCTCGCGCAGGTGCAGGATCACGTCGGTGCCGCGGGCCGGGCGGTCGATCGTCTCGACGTCGAACTCGCCGGCGCCTTCGCTGGTCCAGCGCACACCCTGGTCGGCCGCAAGGCCGGCGCGGCGGCTCTCCACCGTGATGCGGTCGGCCACGATGAAGCCCGAGTAGAAGCCGACGCCGAACTGGCCGATCAGGTTGGCGTCCTTCTTCTGGTCGCCTTCGAGCTTGGCCATGAACTCGCGCGTACCGCTGCGGGCGATCGTGCCCAGGTGCGTGATGGCCTCCTCGGCGCTCATGCCGATGCCGTTGTCGCGGATCGTGATCGTCCGGGCGGCCTCGTCGACCGCGATGCGCACTTCCAGCGCGGGCGCGTCCTCGTACAGCTCGGGCCGGTCCAGCGCCTCGAAGCGCAACTTGTCGCAGGCATCGGAGGCGTTGGAGATCAGCTCGCGGAGGAAGATCTCCTTGTTCGAATACAGCGAATGGGTGACGAGGTGCAGGATCTGCTTGACCTCGGCTTGGAAGGCATGCTTGTTCATGGTGTGGGGCCGGAGGAAGACGACGGACAACCGGGGACGGTGAGGCCTGCCGACCCGATTTCAAGGGCCGGGATTCTCCGGGGTCGACCGCGGGGTTGGCCGGATCAGGCCGGCGACGATCGCAGGGCGTACACCGCGTTGCCGACGAACAGGTACTCCACGCGCAGCACCGCGTCGCCCTTCTCGCCGGGGAAGGTGAAACCGATCAGGTCGACGCGCTCGCCACCCTTCAGCGGCGCCACCTTCCAGGCCTCCATCCGCGAGATCGGGGCCAACTCGACCTGCCAGCGGCGGTCGCGCCGGGTCGGCAGGCGCACGGCCTTCAGCAGCGCCGGCGCATCCACGGGGGCCGACTGCGCCGGCATCGTGCGCCCGGCCAGATCCGCCGGCAGCTTCGGCTCGGCATCCACTTCCAGCTCGAACTCCGCGTGCGGGTTGCGCCACGCCACCTTGCCGACGCGGCCGGACAGCCACAGCGGCTTGGTCTGGTCGAAGCTGCCCCAGCCGTGGTGCGCGTGCGCCAGCGGCAGCGTGCCGAGCGGCAGGGCGGCGACGAAGGTGCGGCGGTCCATGACAACTCCTTCAGAGGTAGGCGATCCAGCGGCCGCAGATGATGGCGGCGAACCATGTCCCCAGCGAAAGCACGGTCTGCGCACGCGCCGTGGCATCCAGCCGTGTGAGCCCGCCGCGCGCGTGAAAGGCCGCCGCGTTCAGCCCGGCCAGCATCACCAGCCCCATCTTCACCACGAAGGCGCGGTTGGTCAGCAGCTCCGCCGGGCGCGACGCGAACATCAGCAGCCCGCTGAGCGCCACGATGCCGAAGCCCAGCAGCGACAGCAGCACGGCCCAGCGCGCCAGCGGGCCGATCGGCAGTTCCGCCGCGCTACCCCACACGCGCAGCTCCAGCAGCACCAGGTTGCCCAGCAGCAGCGCGATGCCGGTGATGTGCACCACCTCCAGCGACGGGTAGATCCACGGGTGTGAACCGATCGCCTCCAGCCCCTGCCAGCCCTGTGTCATGGGGGCGATTCTGGTACCGGTGCCTTCCTAGAATGCGTCGATGCACATCCACATCCTGGGCATCTGCGGCACGTTCATGGGCGGGCTGGCGGCCCTGGCGCGTGAAGCCGGCCACCGCGTGACGGGCTGCGACGCCGCCGTCTACCCGCCGATGAGCGAGCAGTTGCGCTCGCTGGGCATCGAGCTGATCGAGGGCTACGGCGCCGACCAGCTCGCGCTGGCGCCGGACCAGTTCGTGGTGGGCAACGTGGTCAAGCGCGGCATGCCGCTGATGGAGGCCATCCTCGACGCCGGTGCGCGTTACACCAGCGGCCCGCAGTGGCTGGCCGACCATGTGCTGCACGGCCGCCACGTGCTGGCCGTGGCCGGCACGCACGGCAAGACCACCACCACGGCGATGCTGGCGTGGATCCTCGAGAGCGCGGGGCTGCAGCCGGGATTCCTGGTCGGCGGCGTGCCGGTGAACTTCGGCGTGTCGGCACGCCTCGGCAACGTGGGTGCGGCCCTGTCGGGCCGCGTGGGCGGTCACTTCGTGATCGAGGCCGACGAGTACGACACGGCGCTGTTCGACAAGCGCAGCAAGTTCGTGCACTACCGGCCGCGCACGGCGGTGCTGAACAACCTCGAACTCGACCACGCCGACATCTTTCCCGACCTCGCGGCGATCGAGACGCAGTTCCACCACCTCGTGCGCACGATGCCGTCCAGCGGCCGCATCGTCGTCAACGCGCGTGACGAGGCGCTGCAGCGGGTGCTGCAGCGCGGCTGCTGGAGCGACGTGCAGCGCTTCGGCGCACGGCGCGAGGAACCGGGCGGCGTGCGCGCCCGCGGCGAGCCGCATGCCTTCGACGTGCTGCGCGGCAGCCTGAAGATCGGTCGCGTCGACTGGTCGCTGATCGGCGAACACAACCAGCTCAACGCGCTGGCGGCCATCGCCGCGGCCGAGCATGTCGGCGTCGCGCCGGACGTCGCGGCCGCGGCGCTGGGCAGCTTCCAGAACGTGCGTCGAAGGCTGGAGCTGCGTGGCGAGGTGGGCGGCGTGAAGGTCTACGACGACTTCGCTCACCACCCCACCGCGATGCGCACGACGATCGAAGGGTTGCGCCGCCGCCTCGGGCCGACGCAGCGCATCCTGGCGCTGTTCGAGCCGCGCTCGAACACCATGAAGCTCGGCGTGATGACGGCGCGGCTGCCGTGGGCGCTGGAAGAGGCCGACCTCGCGTTCTGCCTGCAGGGCGACTACGGCTGGAGCGCCGCCGATGCCTTGGCGCCGATGGGCGACAGCGTGGTGGTGGCCGACAGCGTCGATGCGCTGGTGGCCCGCATCGCGGCCGTGGCCCGGCCCGGCGACCATGTGCTCGCGATGAGCAACGGCGGCTTCGGGGGCATCCACGACAAGCTGCTGAAGGCGCTGCCCGCACGTGGCTGAGCGTCGCGGCCTGCCGATCGGCGCACGATGACGACCACGCACCTGCTGTACCTGCACGGCTTCCGTTCATCGCCGCGCTCGTTCAAGGCCGAGCGGCTCGCGGCGTGGCTGGCGCAGCACCGGCCCGGCGTCACCTGGTGGTGCCCGCAGTTGCCGCCGTCGCCGCGCGAGGCGATGGCGATGGTCGACGAACGCACCGCGGGGTGGCCCAGGGACACGCGGGCGGTCGTGGGCAGTTCGCTCGGTGGCTACTACGCGAGCGTGGTGGCCGGGCGGCACGGCGGACGCTGCGTCGTGATCAACCCGGCCGTCGAGCCGGCGCGGGACCTGGCGCGCCACGTCGGCGAGCTGACGGCCTTCCACGACCCGACGCAACGCTTCGAGTTCCGCGCCGAGTACCTCGACGAGCTGCGCGCGATGCGGCCCGCGGTGCCGGCGCACCCCGAGCGGACCCTCGCGATCATCGCCAAGGGCGACGAGTTGCTCGACTGGCGCGAGATGAGCGCCCGCCACGCCGGAGCGCGGCTGCGGCTGATCGAGGGCAGCGACCATGCGCTGTCGGACTTCGACGACCACCTGCCGGCGCTGCTCGAGTTCCTCGCGCTCGGCCCATAGACAATCCCCCCGATGTACGTTCTGTTCGAAGAGGCGGGGAAGTTCCACGCCGGCCGCGTGATGTCGGAGGCGGAGAGCTCGCTGCAGGTGGAGCTCGACTCCGGCAAGCGCGTGAAGGTGAAGGCCACGCATGCGTTGCTGCGCTTCACGGCACCCGCGCCGGCAGAGCTGTTCACCCGCGCCGCGCAACTGGCGGGCGAGATCGATCTCGACCTGGCGTGGGAGTTCGCACCCGAAGGCGAGTTCGGCTTCGCCGACCTGGCGCGCGAGTACTTCTCGGCGTCGGCGGGTACCGACCAGCAGGCCGCCGCGCTGTTCCGCCTGTTCGATGCGCCGCATTACTTCCGGCGCTGCGGCAAGGGCCAGTTCAGGAAGGCGCCGCAGGAGATCGTGCAGGCGGCGCTGCTGGGCATCGAGCGCAAGCGCAAGCTGGCCGAGCAGATCGAGGCCTGGGCCGCCGAGCTGGTCGAGGGGCGCTGCCCCGAGGCCGTGCGCGAGCAGCTCTACCGCATCCTGTTCAAGCCCGACCGCAACGGCGCCGAGTACAAGGCCGTGGTCGAGGCCGCGCAGCGCTCGCGCAGGGCGCCGCTGGACCTGCTTCAGGGTGCCGGCGCGATCACCAGCCCCTACCAGTTCCACTGGCGACGTTTCCTCTTCGAGCAGTTCCCCAAGGGCGCCGGGTTCCCGCCGTTGCCGATGCCGGCGTCGGCGGACGACGAGGCGCTGCCGCGTGCGGACGTGCAGGCGTTCTCCATCGACGATTCGGCCACCACCGAGATCGATGACGCGTTGTCGGTGCAGGGGCTGGGCAGCGGCACCGTGGTGCTGGGCATCCACATCGCGGCGCCAGGGCTGGCCATCGCGCCCGATTCGCCGTGGGACCAGGTGGCCCGCGATCGGCTGTCGACCGTCTACATGCCGGGATGGAAGCTGACGATGCTGCCCGACGCGCTGGTGCAGCGCTACACGCTCACCGAGGGCCGCGACTGCCCGGCGCTGAGCCTGTACCTGACGATCGACGAGGCCACGCTGGAGGTGCGCGGCCCCGTGTCGCGGCTCGAGCGCGTGCCGATCACCGCCAACCTCCGCCACGACCGCCTCGACGACGTGATCACCGAGGACACGCTCGCAGGCCGCGCCCCCGCCAGCTATCCGTTCGCGGCCGAGCTGGCGTTCTGTCATCGGCTGGCGCAGGCGCTGAAGGCGCGCCGCGAGGCCGTGCGCGGGCGGCCCGAGACCTACACCCGGCCCGACTACAGCTACAAGCTGCAGCGAGACGGCAGCGCCGACACCGAGCCCGACGGCAGCGAGACGGTGGCGATCACGATGCGCCGCCGCGGCGCGCCGCTGGACCTGATCGTCTCCGAGGCGATGATCCTGGCCAACAGCACCTGGGGTGGTTGGCTGGCCGAGCGGGGCGTGCCCGGCATCTATCGCAGCCAGGCGAGCCTGGCCCCCGGCATCAAGGTGCGCATGGGCACGCGGCCGGCACCGCACGCGGGCATGGGCGTGGCGCAGTACAGCTGGGCCACGTCGCCGCTGCGCCGCTATGTCGACCTCGTCAACCAGTGGCAGCTGATCGCCTGCGTGCGCCACGGCGCCACCGCGGCACTGGCCGCGCCGTTCAAGCCCAAGGACACGGCGCTGATGGCGATCGTCTCGGCGTTCGATGCGGCCTACTCCGCCTACGGCGACTTCCAGCACGGGATCGAGCGCTACTGGACGCTGCGCTGGCTGCAGCAGCAGGACGTGCAGGAAATCGAAGCGGCCGTGATGAGCCAGGGGCTCGTGCGGGCCGAGACGCTGCCGCTGGTGTTCCGCCTGCCGGGCACCGACTCGATGCCCCGCGGCACGCGCGTGCGGGCCCGCGTGGCCGGCGTGGATCTGCTCACGCTGGAGCTGCACGCGCAGCTGGCCGGCACGCTGGCCGCAGCGTCCGGTGACAGCGGCGCAGGCGACGCCGACGACAATGGCGACGACGACACCGGCGCTGCGCTGACCCTGGCCATCGCCCTCGACGACACCGATGCGCAAGCGATCGAAACGGACGACGCGGCCCGCTCCGCTGCCCAAGCCGGCTCCGCGGGTTCCGGGGCCGCCTGACGGCGCGGGCCCGGCGGCGCGACCCGCCGACGGCTCGCGCGCAGCGTCGGCCGCCGGGCGACGCGAGCCGGCGTGGACCGGATCGCGGTTCGGCCGCGGCCGCCGTGGGCGCCCCGCCGGCCCGTGGGCCCGCCTGGTGGCGGCCGTCGATGGCACCCGGCTGCGCAACCTCACCGCGCTGCATTGGGCCTTGTTGGTCTCGTTCACGGTGCATGCCGCGCTGATCGGACTGCGCTTCGCATCGCCTCAGACTTTCAACCGGGTGTTCCAGGACACGCCGCTGGAGGTGATCCTCGTCAATGCACGCAGCACCGAGGCGCCGGTGCAGGCGCAGGCGATCGCCCAGGCGCGCCTGGCCGGCGGCGGCGACGCCGCCAAGGGCCGCGCTGCATCGCCGCTGCCGGCTTCGCCGACGGTGGAGATCGGCGAAGCGCCGGAAGAGTCCCGCCGCCGCATCGACCAGTTGCAGGAGGAACAGCAGCAGCTGCTGGCGCAGATCCGCCGCGAGCTGGCCGCGATGCCGCCGCCGGACCCGCGCCGCGATACCGGCACGCCGCGCGAGAGCGAGCAGGAGGAGCGGCGGCGCCAGCTGCTCAAGCTGCTCGCGGAGATCGAGAAGCGGGTCAACGACGAGAACGCCCGACCGAAGAAGCGCTACATCAGCCCGGCCACGCGCGAGGAGGTGTACGCGCTGTACTACGACGCCTTGCGGCGCCGCATCGAGGAGCGTGGCACGCGCAACTTCCCGGAGGTGCGCGGGCGCAAGCTCTACGGCGAGCTGACGATGAACGTCACCGTCGATGCGCTCGGGCAGGTCGTCGAGACCGAGATCGTGCGCCGCTCGAACTCGCGTGCGCTCGACCAGCAGGCGGTGGCGATCGTGCACGCCGCCTCGCCGTTCGGGCCCTTCAGCGCCGCGATGCGGCAACAGGCCGACCAGATCGTCGTGACCTCGCGCTTCCGCTTCACGCGCGAGGATGGCCTGGAGACCTCGCTCAGCACGTCCACCCGATGACCCCGCCGTCGATCGACCACTATCTCGTGCTCGGCAACCCCGTGGCGCATAGCCAGAGCCCGTTCATCCACGCAGAGTTCGCGCGCCAGACCGGGCAGCGGCTCGTCTACGACCGCGAGCTGTGTCCGCTCGACGGTTTCGACGCCGCGCTCGCGGCGTTCGCCGCCCGTGGGGGCAGCGGCTGCAACGTCACCGTGCCATTCAAGGTGCCGGCCTGCCGCCTGGCAGTGCGGCGCACCGCGCGCGCCGAGCTGGCGCAGGCGGCCAACGTGCTCAAGCGCGAGGCCGACGGCTGGAGCGGTGACAACACCGACGGCATCGGGCTGATGCACGACATCGAACACAACGCCGGTCGGCCCCTGGCCGGAACGCGCGTGCTGCTGGTCGGTGCCGGCGGCGCGGCGGCCGGCGTGCTGGGGCCGCTGCTGGAAGCGCGGCCGGCAGAGGTGGTGGTGGCCAACCGCACGGCGGCGAACGCGCAGACGCTGGTCGACCGGCACCAGCCGCTGGCCGGATCGAACGGCGTGCGGCTCTCGGCCCGGCCACTCTCCGAACCCGGCGAGCGCTTCGACGTGGTGATCAACGCGTCGTCGACCAGCCTGGCCGGCGCGGCCATCCCTGTCGGAGCCGAGGTGCTGCGGCCGGGAACACTCGCCGTCGACCTGATGTACGGCCCCGCCGCAGCACCGTTTCTGGCCTGGGCGCGAGCGCACGGCGCCGAGCCGCGCGACGGGTTGGGCATGCTCGTCGAGCAGGCCGCGGCCGCCTTCGTGTGGTGGCGCGGCGTCGAGCCGCAGACGGCGCCCGTGCTGGCGGCCTTGCGTCACCGGCTCGAGTCGTGGTGACGCCAATGCGCGCGGGCTTGCGGTCCCACGGGGTGCGGCTCCTGCTGCTGGTGCTGCTGTGCGCGCTGGCGCTGCAGCTCGCGTTCCTGCTGCGCATCGCGGCGATGCGCTGGATCGACCCGCAGTCGACGACGTTCCAGCGCAGCGAGATCGCGCGTCTGCTGCAGGAGCGCGGCCGGGTGGCCTGGGCGCAGGAGTGGGTCGACCTGTCGCGGATCTCGTCGGCGCTGCAGCAGGCGGTCATCGCCAGCGAGGACGCCGCGTTCGTCGACCATCGCGGCATCGACTGGGAGGCCGTCGAGTCGGCCTGGGATCGCAACCAGCGTGCGCAGGCCCGTGCCGAGCGGCAGGCGCGCCGTTCGCAGCGGCCGGCCAATGCACGCGTGGTCGGCGGCTCGACCATCACGCAGCAGCTGGCCAAGAACCTGCTGCTCTCCGGCGAGCGCACGGCGCTGCGCAAGGCCCAGGAGGCGGTGCTGACGCTGATGCTCGAGGTGATGCTGGACAAGCGCCGCATCCTCGAGATCTACCTGAACAGCGTCGAGTGGGGCGAGGGCCTGTTCGGGGCCCAGGCGGCAGCCCGCCACTACTTCCGCGTCGACGCGGCCCGGCTCGGCGTCGAGCCGGCGGCCCGGCTGGCCGTGATGTTGCCGGCGCCCAAGCGCTTCGAGAAGCAGCCCGCGTCGGCCTACGTGCTCGGCCGCTCCGCGGTGATCGTCGCGCGCATGCCGGCGGTGGAGCTGCCATGAAGGGGCACCCCGACACCGCCGAGATCGCCGCGGCTGCCGCGCGGCTGATCGTCGAGGAGGGCCTCGACTGGGGCGCGGCGAAGAAGCGCGCTCAACGCGACCTCGGGCTGCGCCGGGCCGAGTTGCCTGGAAACGAACTGCTCGAGGACGAGGTGCGCGCCTACCTCGACCTGTACTTCGCCGACACGCAGCCCGCCGAGCTGGCCGCGCTGCGGCGGGTGGCGCTGGCGTGGATGCAGCGCTTGGCGGAGTTCCGCCCGCACCTGGCCGGTGCCGTCTGGCGCGGCACGGCCACGCGGCTCTCGGCGGTGTCGATCGACCTCTATTGCGACGACTCCAAGGCCGCCGAGCTGGCCCTGGTGAACGAGCGGGTGGACTACGACACCGACGCGTTGCCGCGCGAGGGGGGCGGCGAGCCGGTGCCCGTGCTCACGGTGGCGTCGCGGTCGGCCGAGCTCGGCGATGTCGTCACCGTCCACTTGGTCGTGCGCGACCACGACGACCTGCGCGGCGCGCTGAAGCCCGATGCCCGCGGCCGGCCGTGGCGCGGCGACCTCGCGGCGGTGGAGCGGCTGCTCGCGGTGGAGGGCGCGGCATGAATCGCCGGGGCCTGGTCGTGGCCGGCGTGGGTGCCGCGGCACTGGCGGGCGGCCTGGCGGTGCGCCTGGCCGTCGAGCGCTCGGGGGCCGAGCTCGAGGCGCAGGCCGATCTCTGGCATCAGCGCTGGCCCACGCCCCAGGGCGGCGAGCTGGCCATGACCACCCTGCGCGGCCGGCCGTTGATGATCAACTTCTGGGCCACCTGGTGCCCGCCCTGCGTGCGCGAGCTGCCGGCGCTCGACCGCCTGCAGCGCGAGCAGGGCCCGACGGGCTGGCAGGTGCTGGCGCTGGCCGTCGACGACGCCGCACCGGTGCAGCGCTTCCTCGAGCGCACGCCGCTGGCGCTGCCCATCGTGCTGGCCGGGGCCTCCGGCCTCGACTGGAGCCGTCGCCTGGGCAACGAAGGCGGCGGTCTGCCCTACACGATCGCCTTCTCGGCGGCGGGTTCCGTGCTCTGGCGGCACGTGGGCGAGATCAGCGAGGCCGAGTTGCGCCGCCGGGCCGTGTTTTCCACTACTCCACCGAAATAGCTGCCACGTGCGGCCATTTCGGCTCTATCTCGGCGTAAAGTCCTTGTCGATGAGCATCCTCGTGCTGCACGGCCCGAATCTGAACCTGCTCGGCACCCGCGAGCCGGCCATCTACGGCGCCACCACGCTTGCGCAGATCGATGCAAATCTCAGGGAGTTGGCGGCAAAAGCCGGAGCGAAGCTCGAGAGCTTCCAGAGCAACCACGAAGGAGCCTTGATCGACCGCGTGCACGCGGCGCGTACCGACGGCACCACCTTCGTGATCATCAATCCGGGCGCTTACACGCACACCAGCGTGGCGTTGCGAGACGCCTTCGCGGGGGTGGGCATCCCGTTCATCGAGGTGCACCTGTCGAACGTGCACCGCCGCGAACCGTTCCGGCACCACTCCTACTTCTCCGACCTGGCGGTCGGGGTCATCGTCGGCCTGGGGGTGGACGGTTACCGCTACGCACTCGACGCCGCCCTGGCGCGGCGTACGACGGCCAGCGCCTGATCACGGCGCGCATGCTGGCCGCCGATGGGCGTGGCCAGCCGAGGAATCGCATGGACCTGAGAAAACTGAAGACGCTGATCGACCTCGTCTCCGAGTCGAACATCCACGAGCTGGAGATCACCGAGGCGGAGGGCAAGGTGCGCATCGTCAAGGGCGCGCCACCGACGAGCGCCGCGGCGATGCCCGCCATGGCCTACCCGCCTGCAGTGGCTGCGCCGGCCGTCGCGGTGACGGCAGCGGTCGCGGCGCCTGCAGCATCGGCCGGCCCTGCCGCGGCCGACGAGCCGCCGGCCGACAAGGTCATCAAGTCGCCGATGGTGGGCACCTTCTACCGTGCGGCCAGCCCGGGCGCCAAGGCCTTCGTCGACGTGGGCTCGACGATCAAGGAAGGCGAGCCGGTCTGCATCATCGAAGCGATGAAGATCATGAACGAGATCGAGGCCGACGTGTCGGGCAAGATCGCCCGCATCCTGTGCGAGAACGGCCAGGCGGTCGAGTTCGGCCAGCCGCTGTTCATCCTCGAGTGACGGCGGCCGCGTGTTCAAGAAGATCCTGATCGCGAATCGGGGCGAGATCGCCCTACGCATCCAGCGCGCCTGCCGCGAACTCGGCATCCGCTCGGTGATCGTCTATTCGCAGGCCGACCGCGAAGCCAAGTACGTCAAGCTCGCCGACGAGGCGGTGTGCATCGGGCCGCCGCCATCGGCGCAGAGCTACCTCAACATGCCGGCGATCATCTCGACGGCCGAGGTCACCGACGCCGAGGCGATCCACCCCGGCTACGGCTTCCTGTCGGAGAACGCCGACTTCGCCGAACGCGTCGAGAAGAGCGGATTCGTGTTCATCGGCCCCACGCCCGAGGCGATCCGCACGATGGGCGACAAGGTTTCGGCCAAGCAGGCGATGATCAAGGCGGGCGTGCCCTGCGTGCCGGGCAGCGAAGGCGCGTTGCCGGACGATCCGAAGGAGATCATCCGCATCGCGCGCACGGTCGGCTACCCGGTGATCATCAAGGCTTCCGGCGGCGGCGGCGGGCGCGGCATGCGCGTCGTGCACACCGAGGCGGCGCTGATCCACGCGGTGCAGACCACGCGGGCGGAGGCCGGCGCGGCCTTCGGCAATCCGGCCGTGTACATGGAGAAGTTCCTCGAGAACCCGCGCCATGTCGAGATCCAGGTGCTGGCCGACAGCCACAAGAACGCCGTCTGGCTGGGCGAGCGCGACTGCTCGATGCAGCGCCGCCACCAGAAGATCATCGAGGAGGCACCTGCCCCGGGGATCCCGCGGCGCGTCATCGAGCGCATCGGCGACCGCTGTGCCGCAGCCTGCAAGAAGATCGGGTATCGCGGCGCCGGCACCTTCGAGTTCCTGTACGAAGGCGGGGAGTTCTACTTCATCGAAATGAACACGCGGGTGCAGGTCGAGCACCCGGTGACCGAGCTCGTCACCGGCATCGACATCGTGCAGATGCAGATCCGCGTGGCGGCCGGCGAGAAGCTGCCGTTCTCGCAGCGGGCGATCCAGATGCGCGGCCACGCGATCGAGTGCCGCATCAACGCCGAGGACCCGTACAGCTTCGTGCCGTCTCCCGGGCGCATCACGATGTGGCATGCGCCGGGCGGCCCGGGCGTGCGCGTCGACTCGCACGCCTACACGAACTACTACGTGCCGCCGAACTACGACTCGATGATCGGCAAGGTCATCGTGCACGGCGACACCCGTGAGCAGGCGCTGGCGCGCATGCGCACGGCGCTGTCGGAGACCGTCGTCGAGGGCATCCACACCAACATCCCGCTGCATCGCGAGCTGATGGTGGACGCCAAGTTCGTCGAGGGCGGCACGAGCATCCACTACCTCGAGCACTGGCTCGGGCAGCATCCGCGCTGACGTCGGCGGCCATGCACGAGCTGGTGCTGCGTGTCGGGGAGGATCGGGTCGAGGCGGTCTCCGACGCGCTGGTCGACGATGCCGGTGCGCTGTCGGTCTCGGTCGAGGATGCCGATGCCGGCACGCCCGACGAGCAGGCGCTGTTCGGTGAACCGGGCGAGCCCGTGCCTGCGGCCGGCTGGGCGCGGTCGACGCTGCGCGCGCTGTTCGAGACCGAGGCCGACGCCGATCGTGCCGCCGCGTGGCTGCTGGCCCGCCCGCAATGGCAGCCGCTGCACCTGCAGGCGCTGCAGCCGGTGCCAGACGAGGACTGGGTTCGCCTGACCCAATCGCAGTTCGCGCCGGTGGCGGTGTCGTTGGGCTTCTGGATCGTGCCGAGCTGGCACGAACCGCCCGACGGCGCGACGACGGTCATCCGTCTCGATCCGGGCCTGGCCTTCGGCACCGGCACGCACCCGACCACGCGCATGTGCCTGCGCTGGATCGCCGCACACGCGCAGGCCTGGCCCCGCGTACTGGACTACGGTTGCGGCTCGGGCATCCTGGCCATCGCCGCGGCGAAGTTCGGCGCACAGGTGATCGACGCGGTCGACATCGATCCGGCCGCGGTGGTCTCCACGCGCGAGAACGCGCGCACCAATGCGGTCGTGCTGAGGGCGGGCCTGCCGGACCATGCGCTGGGCGCCTATCCGCTGGTGCTGGCCAACATCCTCGCCACGCCGCTGAAGCTGCTGGCGCCGCTGCTGACGGCGCATGTCGCGCCCGGCGGGCATCTGGTGCTCGCCGGTGTTCTGGAGCGGCAGGCCGACGAGTTGCGACTGGCGTATTCGCCGGCGCTCGATCTGGCGGTGCTCGACCGCGAGGACGGCTGGATCCTGCTCGTCGCTCAGCGCGCCGCGGGGCCCGCATGACCCTTGCCACGCGGTGTGCCTCCTGCGGCACGGTGTTCCGGGTCGTGCAGGACCAGTTGCGCGTCAGCGAGGGCTGGGTGCGCTGCGGACGCTGCAACCAGGTCTTCAATGCCGTCGATCACCTCGTCGACCTCTCGCGCGTGACGCCGGCGGCCCAGCCGGCCCCGGCTGCGGCCTCCCCGCCCGCAGCGTCGAGGATGGCGGAGCCGTCGGGCGACGACGCGCCGCACACGCCGCTGCCGGCGGGCCTCGTCGAGTCCGACGGCGCCGTCTCGCCGTATGCCGACATTCCGGTCGAGCCGGATGTCGAGCGGAGCACGGAGTCCGAGCCGGGGCCGGTGGAGGAGGTTGGCGCGTCCGTAGAGCCCGGCCCGCTGCCTGACGACGGCGTCGACGCGATGCCGATACCGGCGGGGCCGGCAGTTTCGGTGCATGTGCAGTTGCCCGAGATCGTGCCCGATGACTCCGGTCCGCAACAGGCGGCGGAGCCCTCGGGCCTCGATCCCGAAGAGTCGGGCGGCGCCCCCACGACGCCGGCGCTGCGTGCCGATCCCGCGTGGGCAGAGGCCGGCAGCGCCGACGCGGCGCCGAGCTTCCTGCAGGCAGCTGATCGCGAGGCGCGCTGGCAGCGCCCGGCACTGCGGCGCGGCCTGCTCGCGCTGGCGGCGCTGCTGATGGCCACGCTGGTGCTGCAGCTCGCCGTGGAGTACCGCGACTTCGTGGCCGCGCGCTGGACCGCCACCCGGCCGCTGCTCGAACAGCTGTGCCGCTGGAGCAACTGCCGCATCGAGGCCCCGCGCTGGATCGAGGCGCTGGCCGTGGACTCCAGCGGGCTGGTGCGCGTCGAAGGCACCAGCACCTATCGGCTCTCGGTGGTGCTGCACAACCGCTCGGCGATGGTCATCGCGCTGCCCTCGATCGACCTCACGCTCACCGACAGCCAGGGCCGCGTGATCGCGCGGCGAGCCTTCCTCGCCGGTGAACTGGGCAGTGCCGTGACGACCGTCGCACCCGCGGCGGAGTTGCCGCTCACGGCCACGCTGGCGATCGCCGAGAGGCCCGTGTCGGGCTATACGATCGAAATCTTCTACCCCTGAGACGGCCGCGCACCGCGGCGCCACCATGCCAGCTCTGATCTGCGGCTCGCTCGCCTTCGACACCATCACGACGTTCCCGGGGCGCTTCGCCGAGCAGATCCTGCCGGACCAGATGCACATCCTGAACGTGTCCTTCCTCGTGCCGACGCTGCGGCGCGAGTGGGGCGGCTGTGCCGGCAACATCGCCTACTCGCTGCAGGCGCTCGGCGGTCAGCCGGTGGTGATGGCCGCACTCGGGGTCGACGGCGGCGAGTACCTCGCGCGCATCGAGTCGTGGGGTGCGGACACGTCGCTGATCTGGCGCGACGGCGAGCTGCACACGGCGCAGTGCCACATCACCACCGATCGCGACAACAACCAGATCACCGCGTTCCACCCGGGCGCGATGAGCCATGCGCACAAGATCGCGGTACCCCCGCGCAGCCAGCGCCAGGACCTCGCGATCGGGATCGTCGCGCCCGATGGGCGCGATGCCATGTGGCAGCACGCGCACCAGAT
Source organism: Rubrivivax sp. (assembly GCA_016789955.1). Classification (GTDB taxonomy): domain Bacteria; phylum Pseudomonadota; class Gammaproteobacteria; order Burkholderiales; family Burkholderiaceae_C; genus Rubrivivax. The sequence continues at coordinate 17,940 of JAEUPB010000103.1, forward strand.
GGCGGCGGCGAACATCCCGTTCGTGTTCGACCCGGGGCAGCAGCTGCCGCAGTTCGACGGGGCGCAGCACCGCGAGATCCTGGGGCTGGCGACCTGGGTGGCACTGAACGACTACGAGGCGCGCATGCTCAGCGAGCGCACCGGCGAGAGCATCGAGGCCATGTCGCGGCGGGGGAACGTGCAGGGCGTGGTGGTGACCCTGGCCGCCGAGGGCTGCGAGGTGTGGGTGCGCGGCACGCGTACCCACGTGCCCGGCGTGAAGGCCGAGGGCGTGGTCGACCCGACGGGCTGCGGCGATGCGTTCCGGGCCGGCATGCTGTACGGGCTCGAACGCGGCTGGACACTCGCACGCAGCGTGGCCCTCGGCAACCGCATCGGTGCGATCAAGATCGCCAGTCGCGGACCGCAGAACCACGACCTCGACGGCGTCCTGCGCGACGCCTGAGGCCCTGAGGCTCGCTCGCGGCGGGCCAGAAAGAAAGAAGCCCGGCAGTGCCGGGCTCGACATCGTCGAACACTGCGCGACACCCGTTTCCAGGTGCCGCGCAGGTCGCGCTTACGGCTTGTTGCCGGTCGGGAAGGGCCAGGCCGCAGCCGGGCTCAGCGACGTCTTCGCTGCAGGGGCAGGGGCTGCCGCAGGGGCAGCGGGCGCCGCGGGCGCCGCCTTTTTCGCAGCCTTCTTGGCAGCGGGTTTCTTTGCAGCGGGCTTGGCAGCGGCCTTCTTGGCAGCGGCCTTCTTGGCAGGCGCCTTCTTCGCAGCGGCCTTCTTGGCCGGTGCCGCCTTCTTCGCCGGGGCCTTCTTGGCCGCAGCCTTCTTCGCCGGGGCCTTCTTGGCCGGTGCGGCCTTCTTCGCCGGGGCCTTCTTCGCCGCAGCCTTCTTGGCCGGTGCGGCCTTCTTCGCCGGGGCCTTCTTGGCCGCAGCCTTCTTCGCAGTTGCCATCACGATCTCCTTGATCAAGTTGCGAAATACACCGGGCTGCTCGATACAGCCTGGCGATTCACCGCCCGATGGTCAATGCCACGGTGCGGTGAACGGGGGTGCGGTGCGTCCTGGCGCTCTGACGTCGACATGTGTCGCACCGCGAGTCTTGACCGGGGTCCAGCGGCGATGAATGCTCGCCGTCTTGCTCTTGTGGAAACGAAAGATCCTTTCTCGTCGAATGACACTCGTTCGGAGGTCAGTCGTCCCAGCTCAACGCGCCGCCCGACTGGTAGTCGATGACGCGCGTCTCGAAGAAATTGCGCTCCTTCTTCAGGTCGATCATCTCGCTCATCCACGGGAACGGGTTCTCCTCGTTCGGGTAGAGCGCATCGAGACCGATCTGCGTGGCGCGGCGGTTGGCGATGTAGCGCAGGTAGCCCTTGAACATCGACGCATTGAGGCCCAGCACCCCGCGCGGCATGGTGTCCTCGGCGTAGCGGTACTCGAGCTCGACGGCCCGCTCGAACAGGCCCTTGATCTCGGCCTTGAACGCCGGCGTCCACAGCTGCGGGTTCTCGAGCTTGATCTGGTTGATCAGGTCGATGCCGAAGTTGCAGTGCATCGACTCGTCGCGCAGGATGTACTGGTACTGCTCGGCCGCGCCGGTCATCTTGTTCTGGCGGCCGAGTGCGAGGATCTGCGTGAAGCCGACGTAGAAGAACAGACCTTCCATCAGGCACGCGAAGACGATCAGGCTCTTCAGCAGCGTCTGGTCGGCCTCGAGCGTGCCGGTGTGGAAGGTCGGGTCCATGATCGCGTCGATGAACGGGATCAGGAACTCGTCCTTGTCTCGGATGCACGCGACCTCGTGATAGGCGTTGAAGATCTCGCCTTCGTCGAGGCCCAGCGATTCGACGATGTACTGGTAGGCGTGCGTGTGGATCGCTTCCTCGAACGCCTGGCGCAGCAGGAACTGGCGGCACTCGGGAGCCGTGATGTGCCGATAGGTGCCCAGCACGATGTTGTTGGCGGCCAGCGAATCGGCGGTCGTGAAGAAGCCGAGGTTGCGCTTGATGATGCGGCGCTCGTCCTCGGTAAGGCCGTTCGGGTCCTTCCACGTCGCGATGTCGCGCGACATGTTGACCTCCTGCGGCATCCAATGGTTCGCACAGGTGGCGAGGTACTTCTCCCACGCCCACTTGTACTTGAACGGCACCAGCTGGTTGACGTCGGTCTGCCCGTTGATGATGCGCTTGTCGGCGGCATTGACGCGCCGCACCGATGCGGCGGTGGAGGCATCGGACTTCTTCGTCGGGACGGATGCGGATGCAGCGGGAGACGAAACGATCGCGGGCTGAAGAGCCGGCATCGCCACCGCGCGTGCGGCGGCATTCGGTGTGGTGCTGCGAACGTCGCTGTTGTTGTCTTCCCAGACGAGCATGAGGCTGTGTTCCTGTCGCGGTGGATTATCGGAGTGTTGTTCGAGAACACCAAGCACTTGTTGACATCGATGCGCCCTTGATGTTGTTCGATCGCATCGAAGTCAACGTGTGCAGTCTCTCGATCGTGTCTCGAACCACTGACACGATCGGCATGTCGGTCACTGACACGCTTCGCAGGTCGGGTCGTCGATGGCGCAGAACTTCGCGTCGGTCGCGGGCTCGGCATCGCTCGACGTCGGCACCGCGTTCAACGTGCCGCCGCCGACGGTGGACTTCTCCGCGTAGGTGGCGCTCGTCGTGCGCAGGTAGTACGTGGTCTTCAGGCCGCGCAGCCATGCGAGCTTGTAGGTCTCGTCGAGCTTGCGGCCTGAGGCGCCGGCCATGTAGATGTTCAGCGACTGCGCCTGGTCGATCCACTTCTGGCGCCGCGCGCCGGCCTCGATGAGCCAGCTGGGATCGATCTCGAACGCGGTGGCGTAGAGGCGCTTCAGTTCCTCGGGCACGCGGTCGATCGCGCGCAGCGAGCCGTCGAAGTGCTTCAGGTCCATCGCCATCACGTCGTCCCACAGGCCGAGCTTCTTCAGGTCGCGCACGAGGTACTCGTTGACGACGGTGAACTCGCCCGACAGGTTGGACTTCACCGACAGGTTGGCGAAGCTCGGCTCGATCGACGCGTCGACGCCGATGATGTTGGAGATGGTCGCCGTCGGTGCGATGGCCACGCAATTGGAGTTGCGCATGCCGTGGTGCGCGATGCGCGCGCGCAGCGCGTTCCAGTCCATCGTGCTGGAGCGGTCGACCTCGACGTGGCCGCCGCGCTGCTCGGCCAGCGTGTCCAGCGAATCCAGCGGCAGCACGCCACGGTCCCACAGCGAGCCGCGGTAGCTCGAGTAGCGGCCGCGTTCCTCGGCCAGTTCCGTGGACGCCCAGTAGGCGTGGTAGCAGACTGCCTCCATCGAGCGATCGGCGAAGGCCACGGCCTCGTCGCTGGCGTAGGGCGTGCGGAGTTGGTACAGGCAGTCCTGGAAGCCCATGATCCCCAGGCCCACGGGCCGGTGACGCAGGTTGGAGTCGCGTGCCTTCTTGACCGCGTAGTAGTTGATGTCGATGACGTTGTCGAGCATGCGCATCGCCACCGACACCGTCTTCTTCAGCTTGGCCTGGTCGATGGCGCCGTCCTTCAGGTGCTGCGCCAGGTTGATGCTGCCGAGGTTGCACACGGCGATCTCGGTGTCGCTGGTGTTCAGCGTGATCTCGGTGCACAGGTTGCTCGAGTGCACCACGCCGACATGCTGCTGCGGGCTGCGCAGGTTGCAGGCGTCCTTGAAGGTGATCCACGGATGCCCGGTCTCGAACAGCATCGTGAGCATCTTGCGCCACAGGTCGCGCGCCGGCATGCGCTTGTAGAGCTTGAGCTCGCCGCGGTCGGCCTTGGCCTCGTAGGCGGTGTAGGCCTCCTCGAAGGCGCGGCCGAACTTGTCGTGCAGGTCGGGGCAGGTCGACGGCGAGAACAGCGTCCACTCGCCGCCCTCGACGACACGCTTCATGAACAGGTCGGGGATCCAGTTCGCCGTGTTCATGTCGTGCGTGCGCCGGCGGTCGTCACCCGTGTTCTTGCGCAGCTCGAGGAACTCCTCGATGTCCAGGTGCCAGGTCTCGAGGTACGAGCAGACCGCACCCTTGCGCTTGCCGCCCTGGTTCACCGCGACGGCGGTGTCGTTGACCACCTTCAGGAACGGCACCACGCCCTGGCTCTTGCCGTTGGTGCCTTTGATGTAGGAACCCAGCGCCCGCACGCGCGTCCAGTCGTTGCCCAGGCCGCCGGCGAACTTCGACAGCAGCGCGTTCTCCTTCAGCGCCTCGTAGATGCCGTCGAGGTCGTCGGCGACGGTCGTCAGGTAGCAGCTCGACAGCTGCGAGCGCCGCGTGCCGCTGTTGAACAGCGTCGGCGTCGAAGACATGAAGTCGAACGTCGACAGCACGCCGTAGAACTCGATCGCGCGGGCCTCGCGGTCGATCTCGCCCAGCGCCAGGCCCATCGCCACGCGCATGAAGAAGGCCTGCGGCATCTCGATGCGGACCTCGTCGATGTGCAGGAAGTAGCGGTCGTACAGCGTCTGCAGCCCGAGATAGTCGAACTGCAGGTCGCGGCCGGCGTCGATGGCGGCGCCCAGGCGCGCCAGGTCGAACTGCATCAGCTTCTCGTCGAGCAGTTCGGCCTGCACGCCCTTCTTGATGAACTGCGGGAAGTACTCGGCGTAGCGAGCGCCCATCTGCGCCTGCGTGACCTCCTCGCCGAGGATCTCGCGGCGGATCGTGTGCAGCAGCAGCCGCGCGGTGGCGCGCGTGTACGCCGGATCCTTCTCGATCAGCGTGCGGGCGGCGAGGATGGCCGCCTTGTGCACTTCCTCCAGCGGCACGCCGTCGTAGAGGTTGCGCCGCGTCTCGGCGAGGATGGGCTCGGCGCCCACGTCGGCCCCCAGGCCGGCGCAGGCGCTCTCGATCAGGTCGCGCAGCGCGGCCTGGTCCAGCGGCACGCGCTGGCCGCCGTCGAGCACCATCAACTCGGGCGTTCGGGCCGGTGTGGAGGGGGTCTGCCGCGCGCGCTCCTGCGAGCGGCGCTCGCGATAGAGCACGTAGGCGCGCGCCACCTCGTGATGGCCGCCGCGCATCAGCGCGAGTTCGACGTGGTCCTGCACGTCCTCGATGTGGAACGTGCCGCCGCCCGGCCGCGAACGCAGCAGCGCGCGCACGACGCCTTCGGTGAGGCGCTCGACGGTCTCGCGCACGCTGGCCGACGCCGCGCCTTGCGTGCCGTGCACCGCCAGGAACGCCTTCATCAGCGCGACGGCGATCTTGTTGGGTTCGAAGCCGACCACGGCGCCGTTGCGACGGATGATCTGGTACCCGGCGTAGACGGACGACATCGTCGAAGCGGGACTTCCGGCGGCGCCACTCGGGCGCACGGCGGCCAGGGACAGGGGTGCTTCGGGGGGCGTCGTCGGCGATGTCTGCATGGAGATCCTTCAGTCGGGGCAGACACTATATCTGGGGCCCTCGGCCGCCACAAGGCGCTATCGCTAGTGTCTCGCCCGAGAGTCGGGTCGGGGTTCCCCTGATTGCCGACCCATGGGCCACCCGGCCGCACCAGGCCGGGTTCAGCCGGAGGACGGCGGCGCCGGCTCCGAGCTGCTGTCGCCCACCAGGATGCCCAGCCGCGCCATGCGGTAGCGCATCTGCCGCAGCGACAGGCCCAGGCTCGCGCCGGCGGCGGTGCGGTTGTAGCGATGGCGTTCGAGGGCGCGCTGCAGGATGTCGCGCTCGATCGCATCGAGGTGCGCGACGAGGTCCTTGGGCAGCTCGGTGCCGCCGCGGGGCGCCTCGTGGGCCGGCTCGGGCGCTGGTGCCTCGAGTTCACTGAGCAGGCTCTCGGTCTCGCCGCCGTCGACGAGGTCGAGGTCCGGTGCTTCGATCGTGCTGCCGCCGGACAACGCGAGCGCGCGATGCAGCAGGTTCTCCAGCTCGCGCACGTTGCCCGGGAACGAGTGGCGCGACAGCCGTTCGAGAGCCGCGGGCGTGAGCTGCGGGACCTGCGCGACGCCGGCGTCGCGAGCGATGCGCTCGAGCACCGCGCGCCCGATCGCCGGCAGGTCCGACAGGCGCTCGCGCAACGGCGGCACCGCGATCTGGATGACGTTGAGGCGGTAGTACAGGTCCTGCCGGAAGCGGCCGGCCTGAACCTCGGCGCCGAGGTCCTTGTGCGTGGCGCTGACGATGCGCACGTTCACCGGTACTTCCGTGACGGTGCCCAGGGGCCGCACCACGCGCTCCTGGATCACGCGCAGCAGCTTGCTCTGCATGGCCAGCGGGAGATCGCCGATCTCGTCGAGGAAGATCGTGCCGCCCTGGGCCGCCTGGAAGAAGCCGGCGCGGTCTTCGTGGGCGCCGGTGAACGCGCCCTTGCGGTAGCCGAAGAATTCGGCCTCGAGCAGCGCTTCGGGGATCGCTCCGCAGTTCACCGCGACGAACGGCTGCTCGGCGCGCGGGGATACCTCGTGGATGGCGCGCGCCACCAGCTCCTTGCCGGTGCCCGACTCGCCGTTGACGAGCACCGGGGCCATGCTGCGTGCGACCTTGGCGATCAGCTCCCGAACCTGCGCCATGGCCATCGAGGTGCCGCTGAGGCGGTCGAGCGCGCGGCGCTGCAGCGAGGTGCGCGGGTCGGTCGGGCGTTCCGGTGCCCGAGGAGGGGGTGCCGCCTCGGGCGGTGCGACGCGCCGGCCCAGCGCAGATGCGACGACGGCGCGGAACTGCTTGAGGTCGACGGGCTTGGTCAGGTAGTCGTAGGCACCCGCCTTCAGTGCCTCGACCGCGTTCTCGGCGGAGCCGTATGCGGTGATCACGATGGCCCGCTCCGGGCGGCCCGAGGTCTCGAGTCGGTGCAGCAGGTCGAGGCCGCTGCCGTCGGGCAAGCGCATGTCCGTGATCACGAGCTGGTAGCGCTGCTGCTGCAGCAGCGCCCAGGCGTCCTCGACGCCGCCCGCGGACTCCACGTCGTAGCCTTCGCGCACCAGCGTGAGCTCGTACAGCGTGCGCAGGTCGGGCTCGTCATCGACGACGAGCAGACGGGTGGTGGCCTGGGCGTTCATAGCGGCAGCAGTGTCTCGCCCACCGGGGCCCGCGCGCGACGCATGACGACGACGAACTCGTTGCGCCAGCGTTCGGCGGCCGGGCGGGCCCGGTATTCGATGCTGGCATCGTAGCGCTCGCAGAGCTCGCGGCAGATGTACAGGCCCAGACCCGAGCCGCGGCTGCGCGTCGAGAAGAACGGCTCGAACAGGTAGCGCTCCACCTCGGGTGCGATGGGTTCGCTGTCGCTGAGCACCGACAGCTGCGCGGTGCTCTCGTCGCGATCGGACAGCAGCAGCAGGATGGCGCCCGGCGCCGCGCTCGCGTGGCGGCGCGCGTTGTCGAGCAGGTTGACGAGCACGCGGCGCAGGTGCTCGGGGTCGAACACGACGCCCAGTGCGGCGCTTGGCAGCTCGACGCGCAGGCGGCTGTCGGTGCCCAGTGGCAGCGCGACGGTGGTGGCCCAGTCGGCGGCTGCCGAGGCCACCTCTGCGCGCGCGTCGATCACACGCGGCACCGGCTGCGCGCCCGGGGCCACTTCCATCACGTCGTCGACCAGCCGCTTCAGGCGCTCGACGTTGTCGGCGACGATGCGCGCCAGCCGCTGCTGTTCGAGCGCAAGGTCATCCTCCAGCATCAGCGCATTGGCCTGCGCGATCGCCGCCAGTGGATTGCGGATCTCGTGGGCGATGCCGGCGGACACGCGTCCCATCGCCGCCAGCTTCTCCTGGCGCATGCGCGACTGGGCGGTGCGCACGTCCTCCAGCAGCAGCACCGCCCACGGCTCGCGAGGGGCGCCGCCCTCGGCAGTGTCTCCGGCACGACGCCCGAGCGGGGCTGCGTGCACGAAGCGCATGCGCAGACGCAGGCTGCGCTTGTGGGTCTCGTCGAAGGCCAGCGTGACGTCGCGTCCGCCCTCGGGCCACTCGCCGTCGACCAATGCACCGGCCACCGCCAACGCAAGTGGCTGCCACGCGCCACGCTCGCCGAGGTTGAACGGCGCCGGCTTGCTCAGCCCTTCGGCAACCAGCAGCGCGCGCGCCGCCGGGTTGGCGGCCCGCACGCGCTGGCGGTGGTCGACCACCATCACGCCGTCGGCCATCTCCTCGATCACGAGGCGGTTCAGCAGGGCCTGCTGGCGCGCCATCTCCAGGCCACCGCGCGCGGCCTGTTCCTCGCGGGCCAGGCGACCGGCGAGTTCGCCTGCCAGCAGCGTGATCACGAACAGGCCCACGCCCGCCAGCCCGGACTGCAGCATCGGCGACGTGACGTCGGCGCCGGCCAGCGACGGAGTCCACGCGGCGACCAGCAGCATCAGCGTCACCGCCGCGGCGGTGCCCAGGGCCAGCACCCGCGGCGTGGTCACGGCCCCCATCAGCACCGGCAGCACCACGAGCGCGCCGAAGTTGAAGGGCGCGCTGGGTTCGAGCAGGTGCAGCGTCGAGAACGCGAGCAGGTCCACGCCGATGGTGGCCAGCCACTGCCGCTGGCGCATCGCCACACGGACCTGCGGCTCGGCCAGCGCGGTGTAGCGCGGCAGCAGCCACAGCGTGATCGCCTGGACGGCGTAGGCGATGCAGACGATCACCGCCGTCATCGACCCGCGCGCCCCGATCAACCCCAGCGCCACCTGCGCCGCGACCAGGCTCACGCCGATCGCCGCGCGTGCCGCGAAGTAGATGCGGTGGATGCGCGAGAGCGGGATCTCTCCCGGGTCGCCGGACGGGTTGCGTGCACGCGCTTCCCGCGCCTCCTCGAACGCCGTCAGCGCGAACAGCGACTCGGCGCTGACCGCATCGGAATCGGCGCCGAACCAGGACTCGCCGAGCGGCGGGCGCGGCTGCTGGCGCCGGTCGTTCCTGCGGCGATCCTGGCGTCGTCGGTCCCCGGTGACCATGCGCCCGCGCCGCGCTCAGCGCCCGCCCAGGCGGCGGTGCTCCTCGCCGCAGTAGCTGCGGCCACGATCGTCCTGCAGCGCATCCTGCTGCGGCAGGTGCACGCCGCAGTGCGCGCAGGCAATCATGGGTGCACCGCCGGTGCCCTGCGGGGGCCGTCGGGTGTCCGGCGGCGGCTCGCGGCGGCGCCCGCGCGCGGCCATCACGCCCACGACCACCAGCACCACCAGGAGCAGCAGAAGGAACTTCATCGCCAGGGCCTCTCCAGCAGCACCTCGAACACGAAGCGGGAGCCCACGTAGGCGAGCAGCAGCAGCACCGCGCCGGCGTACAGCCACCGCGTGGCCGAGCGGCCGCGCCAGCCGCGCAGGCGGCGGCCGGCCACCAGCGCCGCGAAGAGTCCCCATGCGAGCACCGAGAACACCGTCTTGTGGTCCCAGCGCCAGGGTTGCGGGGCCAGCGTGCCCAGCAGCAGCGTCGCGGTCAGCACGATGAAGCCCACCTCGACGAAGCGGAAGGTGAGGCGCTCCAGTTGCAACAGCGGCAGCCCTCCCGTGCCTGATCGCGCGCGCTGGCGGGCCATCGGCTGCTTGAGCCGCCGCTCCGCGGCGTCGAGCAGCAGGCCGTGCAGCACGGCCGCACCGAACAGGCCGTAGGACGCCACGCCCAGCACGAAGTGCAGCGGGCCCAGCGACGTGGAGAACTTCCGCGCCTCGCCCGGGAAGGTGGCGGCCAGCAGCACCGCCCCCATGCCCGCCAGCGCGAGGCTGATGCGCACGGGTGGCAGCGGCACGAGCCGCGACTCGACGGTGTGCACCGCCACCACCAGCCACACGGTCAGCGACAGCACCGGCGCGAAGCCCAGTCGCGTGCCCGTCTGGCCCCAGTCCCCGATGTCCAGCACCAGCACCACCAGGTGCAGCATCCAGCCCACCAGCAGCGGCCAGGGCAGGCGGGCCCGCTCGGGCCTGCCCGCGGGATCGGTGGCCGGCCGCGTCGGCAGTGCGGCGAGCGCGTACCCGAGCAGCGAACCCGTCAGTGCGGCCAGGGCCCACCACCCGCTGGTCCCCGTCGCATCCGCGCCGGTCATGGCGGCCCCTGGCGATAAGATCATCCGCAGAGTTTACTTTTCGTGCCCGGCAGCCTAGCGGCTGGGGCACTCTCCATCATGGCGTCGACCCTCTCGGACCGCCTGTCGCGTCTGGTCAAGACGATGCGCGGCCAGGCCCGCATCACCGAGGCCAACGTGCAGGACATGCTGCGCGAAGTGCGCATGGCGCTGCTCGAAGCCGACGTGGCGCTGCCCGTGGTGCGCGACTTCGTCGCGCGCGTCAAGGACAAGGCGCTGGGGCAGGAGGTCGTCGGGTCGCTGAATCCCGGCCAGATGCTCGTGGGCATCGTGCACAAGGAGCTCGCAGCCACCATGGGCGAGGTCGACGAGCACGGTGCCCTGAAGCCCCCGGCCGACATCGACCTGGCCGTGCAGCCGCCCGCGGTGGTGCTGATGGCGGGCCTGCAGGGTGCCGGCAAGACCACCACCACCGCCAAGCTGGCGCGCCACCTGATCGCGCGGCGCAAGAAGAAGGTTCTCACCGTGTCGGCCGACGTCTATCGCCCGGCAGCCATCGAGCAGCTGAAGACCGTCACCGCGCAGGCCGGCGCCGAGTGGTTCCCGTCGTCGCCGTCGCAGACGCCGCGCGAAATCGCGCTGGCCGCGCTCGACCATGCGCGCCGCCACTACGCCGACGTGCTGATCGTCGACACCGCCGGCCGCCTCGCCGTCGACCAGGCCATGATGGCCGAGATCCGCCTGCTGCACGAGGTGCTGAATCCGGTGGAGACGCTGTTCGTCGTCGACGCGATGCAGGGCCAGGACGCCATCAACACCGCGCGCGCATTCAAGGAGGCCTTGCCGTTGACCGGCGTGGTGCTGACCAAGCTCGACGGCGATTCGCGCGGCGGCGCGGCGCTGTCGGTGCGCTCGGTGACCGGCGCACCGATCAAGTTCGCCGGCGTGTCCGAGAAGATCGATGGTCTCGAGGTGTTCGACGCCGAACGGCACGCTGGCCGCGTGCTCGGCATGGGCGACATCGTCGCGCTGGTCGAGGAGGTGCAGAAGGGGGTCGACATCGGTGCGGCGCAGAAGCTCGCCGAGAAGGTCAAGAGCGGTGGATTCGACCTCGACGACTTCCGCGAGCAGATCTCGCAGATGAAGAAGATGGGCGGGCTGGCCGGCCTGATGGACAAGCTGCCCAGCCAGATCACGCAACGGGCAGCAGGCGCCGATCTCGATCGCGCCGAGCGCGACGTGCGCCGCATGGAAGGCATCATCTGCTCGATGACGCGCGAGGAGCGGCGCAAGCCCGACCTGATCAAGGCCAGCCGCAAGCGGCGCATCGCTGCCGGGGCTGGCGTGCAGGTCCAGGAGGTCAACCGGCTGCTCAACCAGTTCGAGCAGATGCAGGGAATGATGAAGAAGATGAAGGGGGGCGGGCTGATGAAGATGATGAAGCGGATGGGCGGGATGGGGGGTTTCCCGGGGCTCCCCCGCGGATAGATGGGTGTTCGCAGGGCCTCGGTTGCGTAGACTGGGCTGCCTTTTCGAACGACGAATCCGATAGTTACATTTTTCGCAACTGAGCCTTGACCGGCCGCCCCGTGCGCCGGTAACTTGCGGTCTCAGTTGCTTCATGTGCCCCTGGATGGGCACCCAGCCCGACATGGACCTCCAAGCAACGGCCCTCACCGCCGCCGTGCTGCTGATCGCGACGCTGGTGCTCATGCGCCTGCGGCAGCGCGGCAATCCGCAGCGCGTGCAACGCGACAACCTCGACACGGTGGCCGACTGGCCGCCGCAGTCGGTGCGCATCATGTCGATCGCCGAGCGCCAGTCGTACGACCTGGTGCGCAAGGCGCTCCCGGGCATCATGGTGCTCGCGCAGGTGCCACTGTCGCGTTTCATCCGCGTGCCCACGCGTCATTCGTACCAGGAATGGATGTCACGGGTCGGCACGTTGTCCGCCGATCTGCTGCTGTGCGACTCGGGCTCGCGGGTGCTTGCGGTGGTCGACGTGCGCAGCGCGAGCGAGACCGATCGCGCCCGCCGGCGGCACGACCGCATGGCCCGCGTGCTGAAGGCGGCGGGCGTGCGTGTCTACACGTGGCGAGAGAACGAGTTGCCGACCGCGTCGCAGGTGCGCGCGCTGGTCGGTGCCGAGCTCGAGCGGCACTCGGGCATCAAGCCCCAGCCGCTGAATTCGCGGCCGGTGCCGTTGATCCCCGTGGCCGAGATGGAGGAAATCCTCGCGGTCGGTGATCAGAGCCAGGCCTACGACGCGGCGCTCGAACCGGTTCCGTCCGGCTTCTTCGAGGACATGGCGGCCGCGCCGGTCGCAAGCGCGCGGCGCTGACTGCGGTCGGCCCTCAGCGGCCGAGTTCGCGCAGCCTCGGTGCGCCCTGCATGAAGCGCCGGCGCAGGTCCGACAGCTGGCGCTCTGCGATGCCCAGGGACGCCGCGTTGAAGGCGCGGTCGTCGGGCGTGTGCATCAGGAAGGCCTGCGCCTCGTTGACGATCAGGTCCTCGTTCGCACCGTCGTAGTTCAGCCGCACGAGCATGCGGCGCAGCCGCTCGCGCTCGTCCTCGGTGAGGCGCTCGCGCCAGAACCGCCAGCAGTGATCGCGGTAGGCGCGGTTGGTGAAGTACAGGCCGTGGCTCAGCTCGTGGCGCAGCACGGATTCGCGCCGTCGATCGTCGATCGACTCGTCCATCCGGGTCGTCGGATCGTCGCGCTGCGTCGCGGTGTAGCTGACGACCGCCTGCAGCCCCTGCGCAATCGTGGCGTCGCCGTCGCGGCCCAGGACGTGGGCGTCGACGAGCGTCTTGCGCAGCCGCTCCTCCTGCAGGTTCAGCGACTGGCCCTGCCGCGCGGCCATGGTGTAGAAGCGGGCCAGCTGCGCAGCCAAGTAGTTGTGGCCCTGGTAGAAGGTCTGCGGGTTGTCGCCGTGACGGCGGATCAGCTCGGCGAGCGCCGCGTCGTTGAGCACGCGGTCGCGCGGCGCGCCGGCCTTCTCGAGCAGCGCGGCGATGCGGTTCATCGCGGCACCCTGCTCCGCCAGGTTCGGGAACTCGATCACCAGCACCGCGGGGTTGCCGCGCAGCCGGGCGATCTGCCAGTCGGTCGTGCGCCGGTCGAGCAGCTCACGCACGTCGAGCTGCGACAGCAGCGCCGCCGCCGCCAGCGCCAGCGCGTGCGAGCGCAGCTTCACGCGCCGACGGCGGTGGCGGTCCGGCCGCCGATCACCCGCGCTGGCTGACGATGGTCACGCGCCGGTTCTCGGGCGCATCGACGCGCGACTTGTTCAGCGGCTCGCTCGATCCCTTGCCTTGCGCTTGCAGCCGCTCTGCCAGGATCCCGTGCCTGGTGCTGAGGTAGCGGGCCACCGACTCGGCGCGCGACTGCGACAGCTTCATGTTGTGGTCGGCGTCGCCGCGCGCATCGGCGTGGCCTTCGACGCGGAACGACAGCCCCGCCAGCGCGTCGGACTGCATCGCGCGTGCGAGCGTGTCCAGCACGCCTTGGGCATCGGTCGTCAGCTCGGCCGAGTCGGTGCCGAACGTGACGAGCAGGTTGGCCTTGCCCGGACCGGCCGGCTTGGGCGGCGCGGCGCCGGGCTGCGCCGCCTTGAAGCCGCGAGTGGCTCCGGCTCCGGCGGGCCCTTCCACCTGCAGGGCGTCGATCAGCGCGGACTCGGTGACCTCCTTGCCCTTGAGCACCTTCTCGGCGGCGGGCTGCTGCGCCTGCACAGCGGTGCAGGAGAGCAGCGTGGCGGCCATCGCGAGTCGGGCCAGGGCTCGGTGCAGTGCGTTCATGGTCGTTCCTTTGTGGGTTGGACGAGCGGCGTGCCGCGTCAGCGTGCGGCCTCGATCTGCCGCGATTCGAACAGGTAGTCGCCGCCGGGCTGATGCCCTGCCGCGGTGGAAGCGCCGTACTGCGGCCGCTGCGGCAGTTCACGCGCGACGGCGAAACGCACGCGTTCGAACACCTGGCCGCCCGGCTGCCACGTCTGCACCTGGCGCAGCGTGTTCATCAGGTTCCAGGCGAACGGGGAGTGGCCCTGCTTGCCGTCGTCGAACACCGGCTCGTTGCCGCCCGAGGACATCACCACCACCGACTTGCGCGTCAGCACGGCCACCGGATCGACCGGCCCCGCGGCAGCCCGCAGCTTCTGCTCGGCCACCAGCGAGCCCGAATAGCAGCTGTCGGAGATCACCGCCACCTGCGACGCCCCGATGCGGCCGATCAGGCGCGTGATGTCGGTATTCGACAGCCACGTCGACGGGTCCTTCGCATCGGCATCGCCGAGCTGCCAGTAGCCGAGCTTGGTGGACTCCACCACCTGGCCGTGGCCGGCGTAGTAGATGACCACCGAGTCGTGCGGCTTGAGCTCCAGCGCGAGGCGGTTCAACGCGGCGACCACGGAGTTTCGGCTGGCGTTGGGCACGACGTAGGTCTCGTAGCCGAGATCGCCGGCGAAGAGCCGCCCGACCGTGCGCGCGTCCTTCACGGCGTTGGCCAGCGTCGGGATCGTCGTGTCGCGGTATTCGTCGACGCCGACGAGCAATGCCACCTTGCGCTCGATCTGCGGCAGGGCCGCTGTCACGACGCGCTTGCGCTCGATCACCTCGGGCAGGGCCGGTGCCGGTCCGGAAGGGGCTCGCGCCGCGGGCGCAGGCGGCTGCGCAGGCGCAGGGGCCGGGCTTGGTGCCGCGGGCGCCACCGGGGGCGCGGCCGGTGCCGGCGCCACCGATGGCGCGGGCGCAGCAGGAGTCGGCGCGGGCGCCGCGGCAGCGACGCGCATCTGCGCCGTGTACTGCTGTTTCAGTTCCTCGGTGACCAGACAGGTGCCGGCCTGGGCCTCCTGCAGGCTGGCGCAGGGCCGCAGGTCGGCGAGGGCCGGGTTCTGTTCGAGCTTGGCAATGGCCTCGGCGAAGATCTCCTGCTTGTAGCGCTCGCGAGCCCCGAGCATGTCCTGCATCTCGCTGCTGGAGCGGCTGGCCACCACGACCGGATCGAACAGGGAGAACGCGCCGGTGGAGCGGAAGGCGGCACTGCTGGTCGACGAGAAGGTGCCGCCGGACGTGCCCGTCGGCGGCGTGGCTCCACCGGGCGCCGCGCCCCCGGTGACGGAGCCCGGCGCGCCGACCGCGCCCACGGCACCGCCCGCGGGAGGCATGAGCGGCACGCTGAGATCCGCCACGCCCGCGATCGTCGGATTCGTTGCGGGGATCGGGGGCAGGACGGTCTGCACGACGGCGTCGACGCCGAGGGTGGCACCGGAGTCGGCCGCCACCTGCGGCGGGAGTCGCACGATCGCCAATGCGGTCGCATTGGCCGTCGCCTGCACGAGTCGGTAGTTGCCCGATGCGAGGCCCGACCCGTTGATCGCGTACGCGCCGACTGGCGACCCAGTGACGGCCGGTGTCGAGAAGCTCAGCGTACCGCTCGTGGCGGTGGCCAGCGTGTCCCCGCCGACGAGGCCGATGACGGTGCCGCCGACCGCACCGATCGGCTGGCCGAACAGGCGCTCGATCGGCGTGGCCACGTACTGCAACGTGGCCGGCGTGATGTCCCCGCGCAGTGCGGGCAGCGAGAGCTGGTAGTTGGCGGCGTCGGCGCCGGTGAGCCCCAGGCCGCCGATCGTGATGGTCTTGGCGGTGCCGACATTGCGGTCGGCATAGGTGCCGGCCGCGCTGCCCGACAGGCTCGCCACGTCGCCGGCCAGCGGCGTGATCGTGGCCGTGCCGGCGAGCGGCGCCGTCGTCGCTCCGTCATAGACCTTGGAGCCCGCGGAGAGGCCGGTCACGGCCACCGCGAGCGGCGAGATGGTCGCCGTGAGGCCCGAGACCGGCAGCAACTGGTAGTTGCCTGCGTCGGCTCCGCCCAGGCCCAGCCCCGTCACCGCGACGACCTTGTTGGCGCCCGCGTTCTTGTCGGCGAATCGGGCCACGGGCGTACCGATGAGCACCAGGGCATCGCCGGCCACGGGTGAGATCGATGCGCTTCCGTCGAGCGTGGCCGTCGTCGTGGCGTCGTAGACCTTGTCCCGCGCGGAGAGCCCGCCGATGGTCAGCGTGAGCGGCGTGATGTCTGCCGTCAGGCTGGCGATCGACGTGAGCCGGTAGTTCGCGGCGTCGGCGCCGACGAGCTCGAGGCCGCTGACGGTGACGGCCTTGCCGGTACCGACGTTCTTGTCCGCGAAGCGGCCCGCCACGGCGCCGGAGATCGAGACCGCATCGCCCGGCAGCCCCGTCACGCCGGCCACGCCGGCCAGCGTCGCGATCGTGGTGCCGTCGTACACGCGGCTGGTCGCGCGGATGCCGTCCACCGAGAGCACGCGCGGCGTGATGTCGGCGCGCAGATCGGCGTACTGGAGCTGGTAGTTGCCCGCCTCGGGCCCGCTCAGCGACAGGCCGCTGACCGAGACCGGCTTGCCCGTGCCGACGTTCTTGTCCGCGAACAGCCCGGCCGCGGTGCCGATCAGCGTCAGCCCGGCGCCAGAGACGGGATCGATGGCCGGCGTGCCGACCAGCGTGGCGGCCGTCGTCGCGTCGTAGATCTTCGGAAGTGCCGACAACCCGGTGACCGGCACCAGCGCGGCCGTGATGTCGGCGAGAAGCCCGGTGACCGGCAGCAGCGTGTAGTTCCCGGCGTCGACCCCGGCCAACGTCAGTCCCGTCACGGTCACCGGCTTGTCGGAGCCGGCGTTTCGATCGGCGAAAGTCGACACGGGCGTGCCGGCCACCCTCAGGTCGTCGCGAAGTAGCGGCGTGACGGTCGCACTTCCGGAGAGCGTCGCGGCAGTGGTCCCGTCGTAGGCCTTGTCGTTGGCAGTCAGGCCGGTGACCACCACCTCCCGTGGCGTCACGTCGGCGACCAGCGTCGGTGGTGCCACCGGCCGATAGTTGCCGGCATCGGCGCCGGCCAGGGCGATGCCGCCCAGCGTGATCGGCTTGGCGGTACCCACGTCCTTGGTGGCGAACGAACCCGTCACACTGCCGGCCAGGCTGACGGAATCGCCCGGCAACGGCACGATCGTCGGCGCGCCGGACAAGGTGGCGGTGGTGGTTGCGTCGTAGATCTTGTTCGCGGCGCCGAGCCCTCCGATGGGCAGGTCCCGAGGCGTGATGTCGGCGGACACCCCTGAGCCCCCGGTGAGCGTGTAGTTCCCCGCGTCGACCCCGGACAGCGACAGCCCGGAGATGGCCACCGGCTTTTCGTTGCCGACGTTCTTGTTCAGGAACTCGCCGCTGGCGGTGCCGCTGACGGACACCCGATCCCCCGGTACCACCGACACGCCGGCGGTGCCGGACACCGTTGCGGCGGTCGTTCCGTCGTAGATCTTGTCGGCCGCCGTGAGTCCTGTGAAGGTGACCGGCCGTCGGGTGATGGTCCCCGTCAACGAGCCCAGTGGCGTGATGAGGTAGTTGCCCGCATCGGCGCCCGTGAACGCCGCGGACGTGATGCTCACCGGCTTGTCGAAGCCGGCGTTCTTGTCGGCAAACAGGGCTCCCGCCCCGCTCGCCAGGCGTACGTCGTCCCCGGACACGAGGTCCGAGTAGCGGGGCGTGCCGAGGAGCGCGGCGACGGTGCTGCCGTCGTACTCCTTCGTCGCGACCGTCAACCCGGTGACGGTCGTGGGCCTGGGCGTGATCGAGGCCTCCAGGGATGCCGTGCTGAAGGTGTAGCCGTAGACGGGCTTCCCCGCCCCGTCGGTCATGTCGAACGGATCCGGCCTCGTGAAGCGCAGGTCCTTGTCGACACCGACGTTCTTGTCGACGAAGACCAGTCGCGTCAGCGGGCGCAGCGTGCCGGTGTCTCCACCGACCCCGCTTACCGACAGACCCGTGTAGCTCGCCGCCGTGGTGCCATCGTAGACCTTGTCGGAGACCGAGCCCGACACCGCCGCGCTGAAGCGCGACGCGAAGACCAGCCCGTTGCCGGTGTCGCTGCGCCAGTCGCCGAACGACGCGTCGTATCGCTTGAAGTCGTAGGGCAGGCCGCCGTCGAAGTAGCCCTCGCTGAGGAACGTGTCCGCAAAGACGATCCAACGCCCGTTCGGCGTGAACAGCGCCCCGCTGCCGGCAGTGTTGAAGAATTCGAACATGTACGGCGACGATCCGCCGGCGATCACGATGGCATCGCCGGTCGCGCCGCTCGTGATGGAGGTCGAGTCGAGGAGGGCGACGCTGTCGCCACGCAGACGGACGGGCCCTCCCGAGGAGACCGTCGTGTCGGTCAGGGTCAGGTACCGGGACGCATTGAAGGACACGCCCCCGGAGCCCGCGAGAATCTGGACGCCGTCCACGTCGATGTCCAGGCTCCCGCCGTACAGGCTGAAGGTGATCGCGCCGCCGCCGGAGGTCGTGTCCGCGAGCGGCGAGGAGAATCCCAACAGGCTCAACGCGGATGCGTCGCAGCCGCAGTTGTCCGCGAACACGTCGATCCGCGCACCACCGGTCGTCCGCAGCAGCGCCGAGCTCGAGAAGCCCGCGTCGAGTTCGACCGCGATCTCACCGCTCAGGTTGCGACCCCAGATCTCGAGGAACGATGCAGGCGAGGATCCTGGCGGAAGCACCTCGATCGACCCGCCGAAAACCGTGACGCCGTATTCGCCACCGCCCTGGCCCTGGATCGAGACGCTGTTCGTGCCGGTGACCGCGGCGAACGTCAGCTCGACGCCATCGCCGTCCGGTGACTCTCCCTGGAGCAGCACGTTGCGCCCGTGGATCGAGCCACCGCTGACGACGATGCCGGTGCCGCTTCCGAATCCGATGCCCTTGACTGTGACGTCCCCACTGCCGGCATTCAGCGTGACGCTGCTCAGGTGCACGCCATCGGGCAGGCTCGCGGATCCTCGCGAGGCTCCGGTGATTGGCGCGCCGGGCTTGGCGCCCGTCGCCGAGGCGTATCCGCCCAGCGTGATGTCGCCGCCGGCGGTGCTGATCGTGGCGGACGTCAGCGAGATGCCGCCGCTGCCGCCGCGTCCGGCCAGCATCGTGACTGGCATCGGCCCGCTGCTGCTGATGCTGATGGCGCTGCCGACGATGGATCCATCGGCGACGAGCGTCAGGCTGCCGGGGCTCGAACCGGGGATCGACAGCGTGAGTCCGACGCCGGTTCCGAGCGAGATGTCGCCGGCTTCCGATCCCGTGGAACCACCGGTGGACACCGTGACATTCGTTCCGGCCGTGAGGGCCGCGGCAAGCGTCGGAGCGCCGATGGTGGCGGGTGACCCCGTGGCGGTGAATCCGGCATCCACGTTGCCCGTGGGAGCGCTGTCGGTGATGAGGATGTCGTACGGGTCGAGCAGCCAACGACCCGGAGAACCCCGTGGTGCGGACAGGTCCATCCGGAGCGGACGGGCGTCGAGCCAGCCGCCCGAGGTCTCGACGAAGCCGCCGTCGCCGCCGAGCAGACCGCCCCGTGCACTGAACTGGCCGAAGGCGCGCGTCGCGCGGTCGCTCCAGACGACGATGCTGCCGCCAGGGCCGTGGTCCAGCGCATCGGCGGCCAGCATCGCGGCCGGCGCGATGTAGACCGCACCGGCGTTCGCGTAGCGGGCGTCGCGGCCCTGGATTCCCCCGCCGACGATGAGCGTGCCACCTCCGGTCGCGCCGGACACGTCGGCGCGGCTGCCTTCGTAGGCGCCGATCTCGCGGCCGAGCAGTTCGATGCTGCCGCCGCTTCCGGCGAGGCCGCGGGCGCTGACGCTACCCTCCAGGGTGGTGCGACCCCCGGTGGCATCGATCGTCACTCCGCCGCCGCTCGCGCCATCCGCGCTGGTCCGGCTGCCCGCGGCCAACCGCACGTCGCCCTGCGCACGCAGCAGCACGCTGCCGCCCGGGCCCTGCTCGAGGCTGTCGGCGCGCACGATCCCGCTCTGGTTCACGGCCGCGGCATGCACGTCGATGCGGCCGCCCGGCGCGATGACCTGGCCGAGGTTGGTGGCGATGCCTTCCGGCGAGCGCACGCGCACGGCGAGGTGGGGCACGCCGGTGTCGACGACTTCCACCTGCGCGCCCGCAGCCAGCATCACCTGGCCGCCGGGCGCCTCGATCAGCCCGTCGTTGCGCACCGAGCTGCCGATCAGTGCCACCTGGCCACCGAAGGCGCTGCGCAGCTCGCCACGGTTGGTCACGTCGCCGCGCCTCGCGGGATCGGTCGTGAACATCCAGCGGCCGCCGCGCCAGTCGTCGTCGTTCAGGCGCAGCGTCGAGGCCACGAGCCCCGCGACGTCGACCCGCGCGTTCTCGCCGAACAGCACGCCGTTCGGATTGAGCAGCCACACGCGGCCATTGCTCGACAGCCGGCCGAGGATGCTCGACGGATCGTTGCCGACGACCCGGTTGAGCACCTGGCTGGAGGAGCCCGGTTGGTCGAAGCGCACGCTGGCGCTGGCACCGATGTTGAACGTGTTCCAGTTCAGGATGGCGCCGGAGGTGTTGGTCACCGTCATGGCGCTGCCCTGCGTCGCTACCTGGGCCTGGCCGCTGATGACCTGCAGGCCGGACGGAAGCGTCTGCGGGGACGCTGGCAGTGCGAGGGTCAGCAGGCTGGCCGCGGCGAGGGCCGAGGCCAGGGCGCTCGGTCGGACGACGAAGGTCTTCATGGGCGTCTCTCCGGGCAGTTCAGTCGAATGTCACGCTGGCGGCGACGTGCAGCTTGGGCTGGCTACGCTCGCTGCGATTGCCGTCCTTCAGCGGCACGGCCAGGTCGGCGCGCAAGTGCCAGGGCCCACGACCGGAGCGCAGGCCCAGGCCCACCGAGGCCAGCGAGCAGCGAGTGAGGCCGTCGCGGCACTGTGCGTCCTTGCGGTTGGACACGCGTCCGCCGTCGACGAAGGCGAGCGCGCGCCAGCCACCGCCGAGCATCGCCCGGGGGGATCCGAACTCCGGACCCCAGACCTCGAACGTCGCGGCCACGGCGTTGTCGCCCACCACCTCGCGTTCGTCGTAGCCTCGGACCACACCGTTGCCCGCCAGGCCGAACTGCTCACCAGGGACCAACGCGTCGGCGGTGAATTGTCCGAGCGCGCGCAGCTGCCAGCGCCAGTCGGCGCCGAGGGCCGGCAGCGGGCGCAGCATCTGGGCATCCCATCGCAGCGTCGTGTAGGCCGGCTGGGCGCCTGCACGCACCGCCTCGAAGTTCGCGGCGTCGGCATGGCGCCCGCCGCGATCGAGGTTGCGGGACAGGGCGAGTCGCACGGACTGGGCGGCATCGCCGCCGCGCTGGAGTGCGTATTCGATCGTCAGCGGCGTGACGGCGACGCTCTCCCCTGCAGCGCCGCAGGCGCCTTCGGGCAGGCCTGCGATGGTGCAGTTGTTCAGGTAAGCACGGTGGTCGATGCCGACCGTGACGTGCTGTTCGAGTTCGCCGATGCGGGGGAGCAGCCGCGTCACCCGCATGCCCAGCACATTGCCGCGGCCGACGAACTGCAGAGCCCCGGCGGCCGTGGCCGTGGACCCTCCGTCGACGTTCGAGTACGCCGCGTACGCGTCCCAGCGCAAGGCCCACGTGGGCACGGGTGCGCTGTAGGCGACACTGGCGATGCGCACCGCGCTGGGCTTCTCGACCGAGGTCTGGGCCTGCAGCGACAGCTGGTGCGAGCGGCCCCAGAGGTCGGCGTGGCGCCAGCCGATGCCGGCGCGCCAGTGGCCGGTCTGCGAGTTGCCGGTGTTGTCGGCGCTGAGCGTCCAGGCCATCGGCGGCCGCTCGGTGACGCTGACGCGCGCGTCGACCTCGCCAGTGGAGGCGCCGGGTTCGAGCACCACGGCCATCTGACGAGCCGGGTTCTGGTTGGCGAGCTGCACCTGCGCATCGAGCGCGCGCAGGTTCGGCGTGCGCCCGGCGTCGAGCTCCGGCAGGTCGTCACGCAGGCTGCGGGGTGTCGTGCGCTGGCCGCCGACGACCACGATCTCGCGGATGCGGCCTTCCACCACCCGCAGTGCGACCCGACCCGCGGTGAGGTCCTGTGCCGGCAGGTAGACGATCACGGCGCCGTAGCCGGCATCGCGGTACAGCCCCTGCACGGCCTGTGCGGCCTGCTGCAGTTCGGTCAGCGTGCGTCGCCCGGTGTGGGCGGCCACCGCGGCGTCGATCGTCGCTTGCGGAAGCAGCGTGTTGCCGGAGACGTCGAACTGTTTCACGTCGACGGCGCCCGGCGCCGAAGCCGCGCGTGGCGCTGCGGAGGTCTGTGCCCAGGAACTGTGGCACCACAGGCTGCACAGCAGCGCCGCGGCACCGGCGATCGGCCTACTTACCATCGAAGTGCAGCCTCCATGCCCCATCGGGGGGCGGGGCCGGATGCTATAGGCGCGACACCGCTGCCGCCATCCCTTGCAGCAGCGAAGAGACAGGTCCGATCGCGTGAATCTGCACGCACGGGTCGTGCAGTTCGCCACGATGGCAAACCGCGGTGCCGGTGTTACATTGCCCCGCCACGTCGATGCCCCGCGACCGACACGAGTCCAAGGGGCAGTCGCCGTCACTCCAGAGCCTTGCCGATGCCCGACGCCCCGTCCACAGCGCTCGATCTTCCACCGCCGGTGAGCGGGTGGTTGCAGCCGCTGGATGGAGACCCCGCAGGGCCGAATCTCGAGTACGAGCCGGAGTTCCTGGAGCTGGCGACTGCGGCGGCGGGGAAGCCGGAGTCGACGTTCGCCGCCGCCGAGCCACCGAATTGGTTGCGCGCACGCGACCTTGCAGAGGATCTGTTCAAGAAGACCCGGGACCTGCGTGTCGCGATGTGGTGGGCCCGTGCGATGCTCAATCTTGAGGGATTCGTGGCGTTGCCGGCAGCCATCGCGCTGATGAGGGGACTGATCGATCGGTTCTGGGATGGCCTGCATCCGATGCCCGATCCTGACGACGGCGACACCTTTGCCAGGCTTGCCGTCATCGGGGGCTTCGACAAACTCGATTCGCTGCTGGGCGACGTCAGGCAGTCGATGTTGTCCACGGATCCCCGTATGGGTGGTCTTCGAGTGCGAGACGTGGAGGTCGCCACCCAGCGCATCCCGGCCCGGGAGGGCGAAGCACCGCGAACTGCAGGTCAGATCTCCGGAATGCTCGGCGATGCGCCGGAGATCGCTGCCGAGATTGAACGGGCCAACCGTGCATCGCAACAGAACTTGGTGTTGATGCAGAAGCTGCTCGGCGAGCGTTTCAGCCTCGACATGGGTGTCGATCTGAAGGTGTTGAGCGGGATGCTGGCGGCGGTGCAGTCGGTGATTCCCGGCGCCCCGGCTCCCGACGAGCCCGTCGACGGGACCGTGCCTGAAGCGGGCGGTGGGCCCGCTCGACAGGCCAGGGCCAGCGGAGTGCACAGTGTCGAGAGTCGGCACGACGCCATCAGGGCGATCGAGCTCGTTTGCGCCTACCTTGAGCGCAGCGAACCGACGAATCCGGCTCAGTTCCTTCTTCGAAGAGCGGCTCGAGTCATCGGGAAGGATTTCCTCCAGTTGGTGCACGACCTCGCACCGGATGCGCTGAGGGAAGTCGCTCGGATCATGGGGGTCGACCCTTCGACCGTCAAAGATCAGAATTGAAACGATGCAAGGTTCCGGAACCGGATCCATCGGAGTGCGACCTATCGATCGTCGCACGCGCTGCAGACGTCACCCTGCCCGCGAAGCTGCGGGTCGTTCGTTGTTCTACTAGCGGAGAAAGCCCATGGCAGGCAGCAGTCAGAAGTTCATCGCGCGCAACCGTGCGCCGCGCGTTCAGATCGAGTACGACGTCGAACTGTACGGTGCAGAAAAGAAGATCCAGTTGCCCTTCGTGATGGGCGTGATGGCCGATCTGGCGGGCAAGCCCGAAGAGCCGCTGCCCCCGGTGGCCGACCGCAAGTTCCTGGAGTTCGATGTCGACAACTTCGACACTCGCATGAAGGCGATGAAGCCTCGTGTGGCGTTCATGGTGCCCAACACGCTGACCGGCGAGGGCAACATTGCCGTCGATCTGACCTTCGAGAGCATGGACGACTTCTCGCCTGCGGCGATCGCTGCCAAGGTCGATGGCCTGAAGCAGTTGCTGGAGGCCCGGAACCAACTCAAGAACCTGGTCACCTACATGGACGGCAAGGGTGGTGCGGAAGAGTTGATCGCCAAGGTGCTGCAGGATCCGGCCCTCCTGCAAACACTGGGCAGCGAATCCAAGCCCACCGATCAGGTCTGATCATCGCTGCCGGAGAGCAACCCCATGGCTGAGCAACAAAGCACCACCAGCGCCTTTCAAGGTGTCGCATTCGAAGGAAACGACTTCGCCGACCTCCTGAAGAAGGAGTTCAAGCCGAAGTCGGAAGAGGCCCGATCGGCTGTCGAGGCAGCCGTTCAGACGCTGGCGCAGCAGGCGCTGTCGAACGTCAAGCTCATCAGCAGCGACACGGTCCGAAGCATCGAGGCGATGGTCGCCGCGATAGACCGCAAGCTGAGCGAGCAGGTCAACGTCATCCTGCACCATCCTGACTACCAGAAACTGGAGTCGGCGTGGCGCGGCCTGCACTACATGGTGAACAACACCGAGACGGACGAGTTCCTGAAGATCCGGGTGATGTCGATCACGAAGCAGGATCTCGGCAAGACGCTGAAGCGCTACAAGGGCACTGCGTGGGATCAGTCGCCGCTGTTCAAGAAGGTGTACGAGGAAGAGTTCGGCCAGTTCGGCGGGGAACCCTTCGCCGCGATCGTCGGCGACTACCACTTTGACCACTCGCCGCCTGATGTCGAGTTGCTGGCGGAGATGTCCAAGGTCTCGGCGGCAGCGCATTGCCCGTTCATCACGGGCGCCGCGCCGCAATTGATGCAGATGGACTCCTGGCAGGAGCTGTCCAATCCCCGGGATCTGACCAAGATCTTCACCACCCCCGAGTACGCGGCCTGGCGATCGTTGCGGGAGAGCGACGACGCGCGCTACCTCGCAATGTGCATGCCGCGGTTCCTCGGCCGGCTCCCGTACGGCTCTCGCACCAATCCCGTCGAGGCGTTCGACTTCGAGGAGGACACCGTAGGATCCGCCCACGACAAGTACGCCTGGTGCAATGCAGCCTATGCCATGGCCACCAACATCAATCGATCCTTCAAGATGTGGGGATGGTGTTCGCGCATCCGCGGTGTTGAGTCCGGAGGTGCGGTTGAGAACCTGCCGTGCCATACGTTCCCCACCGATGATGGTGGCGTCGACATGAAGTGTCCGACGGAGGTCTCGATCTCGGACCGTCGCGAGGCTGAGCTCTCCAAGGCAGGGTTCCTCGCGATGATCCATCGGAAGAACTCCGACTTCGCGGCCTTCATCGGCGCGCAGTCGCTGCAGAAGCCGACCGAGTACGACGATCCCGATGCGACTGCCAACGCGGCGCTCGCAGCTCGCCTGCCCTACATGTTTGCCTGCAATCGCTTCGCACACTATCTGAAGTGCATGGTGCGTGACAAGGTGGGCTCCTTCAAGACGCGCGACGCCATGGAGCGTTGGCTCAACAAGTGGATCCACAACTATGTCGACGGTGATCCTGCCAACTCCTCAGAGTCCGTGAAGGCCCAACGACCGCTGGCGGCCGCGCAGGTCGTTGTTGAGGAGATCGAGGGCGCTCCCGGTTACTACCAGTCGAAGTTCTTCCTCAAGCCGCACTACCAGCTCGAGGGCCTCACGGTTTCGTTGCGGCTGGTCTCCAAGCTTCCGTCCGAGAAGGGCTGAGACCGCGAGCGGTGCGCGCGGGTCTCTGTCGCTGAACCCTATTGCCGGCCTCCCTTCGGCCCGGCGCTCATTTAGGAGTCTTTCCACATGCCAGGCAATTCGTTCATCAACTTTGTCGGACTCGTGAAACCGGGTGAATCCACCCATGAGACCCACAACGGCAAAGACGGCTGGATCGAGATCAGCGATTGGAGTTGGGATATCGAGTCCGACACCAGCTTTCTGAAGGGGTCCGGCGCCTCGGTCGGCAAGCCGCAACCCGGGTCCCTTTCGTTCTCGCACTACTACGACGTCGCCTCGCCGCTGATCATGAGCAAGATCGTTCAGGGGACGAGCTTCCCTGAAGTTCACATCGTCATGCTCAAGCAGACCGGCTCTACGGACGGCAAGGGCGAGGTGTACTTCGGCATCACCATGACCGACTGCTTCATGACGAAGGTTTCCAGCAAAGGCGCTGAAGACGGTTCGGTGACGCAAGACGTCGAAATGGTGTTCAAGACATGCGCCATCGGCTACAAGAAGCAGACGGACCAAGGCACCTTGGACCAAGAGCAGAAGAACTTCGTCTGGGATATTGCGAAGATGAAGACGGAGGGGACCGTTTTCGGCAAGTGGACAGGCTGATGCCGTGCCGGCCGTCGCCGCGCGGCGGCGGCCGATCACCACGCGTCAGTGACTGCCGCGTCTCTCAGCACAATCACTTTCCGGGGTGACTGGGCATGGAATCGACGACACAGATCTTCTTGCGCATCGCCATCGAGCACGAGGACGACATCATCGTGGGCGAAGGCATGATCGACAAGTACAACGATCCTCGCATCCAGGTCCAGAGTTTCGACTTCTCGATGCAGGCCAAGCAGAACACGGTCAGGACGAGCGGGGACTACGCCAGCAGCAACCTGGACATGGGCAAGGTGAAGGTGACGAAGCCGTTCGACACGGCGTCGAACCGCATCGCATTGCTGGTCAAGAACCGTACGAAGTTCTCCGAGGCCAGGCTCACCGTGGATCAGCACATGACCTGGGGCCAGCAGAGCGAGCGCGAACAGAATGCGATCATCGTCTTCCACCTGCTGAATGGACACGTGGTCAGCCAGAGCCTGAGCGCGAAGGAAGAGAAGAGTGGAGCCGCCATATCGGAGACTCTTGAACTCTCCTTCAAGAATGTTCAGGTCGACTACTACATCCAACAGGGCAAGGAAGCCGCAAGCGCCAGCGGTCGAACCTACCGCGCGACGCCGGTCGCGAGTTTCGTGACCGAGTTCGATGACAGTGACGATTGAGCGCTCCCGATGCCAGCTTCTTCATTCTTCTTGCAGATCTTCCACAGGGATGGGCAGATCCAGGGCGAGGCGACGGAGCATGGCTTCAAGGGCGCCATCGAGGTTTCTTCCTGGGACTGGTCTGCCAGCGACAAGTCCGCTGCGACGGCCGCCACGACCACGGGAACCGCCGCGCCGGGATCCAGTGGAACGCGATCCCCTGGATCGAGTGCACCGACGCGAGGGACGGGAAATGCCGGTCGGGATGACTCGGTGGAGCCGACGCCGATCCGCTTCTCCAAACAGACGGACCGATCGTCTACGCGTCTGATGCAGGCATTGGGGAAGGGAGAAATCTTTCCGTCCGCAAAGTTCACCTTGCGGCAGGAATTGCGCTTCGGAACCGCAGCCCAGGAGTTTCTGTTGGAGCTGGTACTCGAGGACGCGCGGCTCACGAGCTACACATTCGGCGCGACCGCCTCGGAGCACGATGTCGAGCTGTCTGAGCAATGGTCATTTGCATATAAGTCGATGTATCTTGATTTCAAGAATGCTCCAGGTAGGCAGGCTCCCGGAATTGGGCCGGTGTTCGAGATGGCTCCGGGATCCAACACGCCTGCGCCGACTCAGCCGCAGCCCAGCGCTACGCAGCAGCAGGGTCAGTTGAATCAACAACAGAAGGGCATGGATCAGCAGCAAAAGGCGATCGAGAAGCTCCAGCAGCAGATCGACGACTTGCGTCGCAAGGTCGAAAAGGACGCCAAGAGGACCTGACCATCGTCAACGATCCGCCGGCCATGACGCTCAGCAACTATCGCGACATCAGTTCATCCGGCTCGAACTCGCGCAATGGCTTCCAGTTCGAGTTCAGTTGCGCCCGATGCTCCACGACATGGCGAAGCCCGTTCAAGCCATATCGGCGTGGGCAGATCGCGGATTTGATCTACCGGGTCGCCTTCTACCTCGGCGATCGAGGCTCAATGAGCCGAGCTTCCAGCGGCGTGGCCGGAATGGGAGCCGACAAGGCGCGCGCTGGCGCGCTCGCAGAGGCGCTGGAACTTGCCGAAGAGCGGTTCGCGACGTGTCCAGGCTGTCACAGGCAGGTCTGCGAGACCTGCTGGAATGGGAGTTTGAACCGGTGTGAGGACTGTGTTCGGGGCGGGAAGGATGGGGACCGGGCCGATCCTCGCAGCGACCGGGACGTTTCTTCTGGTGGGGCGCCCGTCGCTCTCCGATGCGCAAACTGCGGTGCCGAGCACACGGGTGGGCGCTTTTGCGCGGAGTGCGGCTTCGATATGGCGGCCACCCACAAGGCCTGCCCCAACTGCGGCGTCACCTGTTCCAGGGCGGCCCGCTTCTGCACGGATTGCGGTCATGGCTTCTGATCCATCGGTACGGGACTCTCTCGCTGCGGCCGAGCAATCCATTCGGTCGGGCGCTCCGAAGGCAGCGCTGACGGAATTGACCGCGGCCGTGAAGGCTTCGCCGGCGGATCCGCGCCTGAGGATATTCCTCGCCCAGCTGCTGTGTGTGCTTGGCCAGTGGGAGCGAGCGCATACGCAGTTGAACGTGATCGCCGACATGGACGATGCGGCTTCTCCGATGCGCGAGATGGTCGGACATGCGTTGCGCTGCGAGAAGATCCGGGGGGCGGTCTTCGCCGGCCGGCGATCTCCCATGATCTTCGGTGAACCAGAGTCCTGGTTGGCCGCCCTGATCGAGTCGCTGCTGCAAGCCGGGCACGGCCATGTCGAGCTCTCGCGCACTCTGGCGGCCAAGGCGCTGGAGGATGCGCCGGCCAGTAGAGGGACCCTCAATGGGGAGTCTTTCGAGTGGGTCGCCGATGCCGACTCGCGGCTCGGTCCGGTGTTGGAGGCGATGGTCAACGGGCGCTACTACTGGATTCCCTACGTCCGACTGGCCCGCGTCGAGATCGAGGCACCGACCGATCTACGGGACATCGTATGGCTACCGGCGCAATTGCAGTTCGCCAATGGCGGTGAGGTGATTGCCATGCTGCCGACGCGATACCCGGGCTCCGAGCTGAGCAGCGACGAGCAGATCCTGATGGCCCGACGAACGGAGTGGCGGGCCGACGGGGATGGGCGGTGGCTGGGCCTCGGGCAGCGGTTGCTCGTCACCGACAAGGGAGAGCACGACCTGCTGTCAGTCCGCACGATCGAGTTCGAAGCGGGCGATGCTTGATGTCCAGTCGAAGGATCGGCTGCAGCCGTCGTTGCTCGACCGGTTGACGGATCACCAGCCGGGCAATTCGCGGGAGAACCCTGAAGAACGGGTCCTGACGCGCCAGATGTTGCGCGCGGCAGTGCTGCGCGATCTGAGCTGGCTGTTCAACGCCACTCGCCCCGAGCCTGAGCCGGCATCGACCCGGCGCAAGGAAGCGGAACTGTGGAGGGCCAATCCACACGCGCGCCAGTCCGTGCTGAACTACGGATTGCCGGCATTCGCAGGGTCCACGAAGTCGTCGTTGAACCGACCCGTCATGGAAGAGGCGATCAAGCAGGCCATCATCCAGTTCGAGCCCCGCATCGATGCGAAGTCCCTCGTCGTCGAGATCCGTGTCGGCTCCAGGATGCAGTACAACGCGTTGAACCTGACGATCAAGGGGAACATGTGGTCGCAGCCGATGCCGCTTGAGATGTTCGTGACGGCGGATGTCGACCTCGAGACCGGGCATGCGCAGATGCGCGACCTGCGCAAGTAGCCATGGACCCTCGGCTGCTGCGCTACTACAACCAGGAACTGCGCTACCTGCGCGAGATGGGTGCGGAGTTCGCCAAGGAGTTCCCCAAGATCGCTTCCAGGTTGTCGATGGACACGCTGGAGGTCTCCGATCCCTACATCGAGCGGCTCCTGGAAGGCTGCGCCTTCCTGGCCGCACGCATTCAGCTCAAGCAGGACGCGGAGTTTCCCAAGCTGTCACACCGGCTGCTGGAGGTTCTCTACCCCAATCTGCTGGCGCCTGTTCCTTCCATGCTGGTCGCGCAGATCGAACCGGTCCGCAACGATCCGAACCTGATGAAGGGGCAGCGAATCCCGCGTGGAACCCCCCTGGTTGCTGCCCCGCTGGCGCATACCCGGACGCGTTGCGAATTCCGGACGACGCAGGAACTCCAGCTCACGCCGCTGCACACGGCATCGGCGGAGTACTTTCTGAACCTGGCCGAACTGCAGCTGTCCGCCTACAACCTGCCGGACCGGGCGCGCTGCGGCGTGCGCGTGCGCTTGTCGCTGGCCGAAGGCATGACGCTGGCGCAGCTCGAGTTGGACGACCTGCGCTTCTTCATCGGCGGCCAGACCGATGTGGCGATGCATCTGCACGAGTTGATCGCCACGTCATTCCTCGGTGTTCTCGTCGGAGCTCCAGGGCGCCCCGAGACCCGAAGGCTGCTCGCGCCTGCTTCGCTGCGGCCCCTCGGCTTTGAAGAAGAGGATGCCATGCTGCCGGTGCAGCTCCGCATGCTCTCCGGGCTGCGGCTCCTGCAGGAGTACTTCGCCTTTCCGTCCCGGTTCCTGTTCTTTGACCTGAGCGGACTTGGAGCGGTCCTGCCCGAACTGCCTGGAACCGAGATCGAGTTGCAGTTCCTCTTCTCGCGTCCGGGTGTTGCACTCGACGGCGTCGTCGAGGCCACCAACTTCAGCCTGCACTGCGTGCCGGCCGTGAACCTGTTCGAGAAGCGCACGGACCGCATTCCGGTCGACGAAGGTCATCACGACTTCCATGTGGTGCCCGATCGGACGGTGCCGCTCGACTACGAGGTCTTCGACGTTCTCGAAGCGACCGGCTTCGACGACCAAGGCCAGGAGAGACACTACCAGTCCTTGTTTGCGCCCGATCACGCCACTTCGCCTCATCGCAGTGCGTACTACAGCATCTGGCGGGAACCTCGACTGCAGTCGGATCAGTCGCGTCGAGAGGGGCCCAGATCCGGATACATCGGCTCGGAGGTCTTCCTGTCGCTCGTCGATCGAGAGGACTCGCCGGTCCCTGAGTCGCTGCGTCAGCTCGCGGTGCAGGCTCGTTGCACGAACCGTGACCTTCCGCTGTTCCTGCTGGCGGGCAACTCCGCGTCTCCGTTCAGTCTCGGCGGGGGGATACCCGTGGTCGGCGCGCGAGCTGCCGCGGGGCCGTCGCGGCCGTACAGCGCCTTGCGCGAGGGCGGCGTGGCGTGGAGGCTGATCAACCTCCTGTCGCTGAACTATCTCTCGTTGCTGGACGTGGGGGGCGACGAGGGCGCCGCGGCCCTGAGGGATCTGCTCAGCCGACTTCCCATGGGTGGCGAACCGGCCCAACGTCGGATGATCGAATCGATCCAGAAGGTGTCTGCACAGCCCGTCGTCCGGAGGCATCCGTCGACTGGGCCCATCGCGTTCTCGCGGGGGCTGCGCATCGACATCTGGATGGACGAGCTGGGTCACGAGGGCGGCAGCGCAGTCATGTTCTCTTCCGTCCTGCACCGCTACTTCAGCAACCATGCGTCCATGAACAGCTTCGTCGAGACTGTCCTTCACTCCCTGGGTCGCGGAGAGCTGATGCGCTGGAAGCCGCAGCCGGGATCGCGCCCGGTGGGATGAGCGGTCATGAGCGAGCAGCAACCGAACCTGGAGCAGAGTCAGGCATACGAGGCCTACTTGGCTGCGGTCGCCGCCGAGCCCTATCGGTACGACTTCTATCAGGTGCTCCGCCGCATCGCCGCTGCGCATCCGAGGCTTCCGCCGCTTGGCCAGGCTGCCAGGCCGGTGGACGAGCCTGTGCGCGTGGCGCAGCCCGCAGAGATGGATTTCGCTCCGGCGCCGATCCACGCGTTGGTCCGGCGTGGGGGCTCACCGCCTTGGTTGATGCAGCGAATCTTTGGTCTGCTGGGGTCCCACGGTGCACTTCCTCTGCACCTCACCGAGTACGCGAGGGAAAGAGAACGACACCACGGTGACCCGACGTTTCAGCGGTTTCTCGACACCTTCACGCACAGGTTCGCACTGCTCTTCTACCGAGCGTGGGCGGACGCCCAACCCGCCGTCAGCCTCGATCGTCCCGACAACAAGACCTACTTCAACCGGCTCGGTTCGCTCGTCGGAATCGGCCTGCACAGCCTGCAGGATCGCGACGCGCTTCCCGACTCGAGCAAGATTCACTTTGCCGGTCGGCTGGCGCGGCAGACACGTGACGCCGAGGGACTGCTCGCGTGGTTGCGCGTCGAGTTCGATACCGCCGCCAACGTGGAGCAGTGGTGCGGGCACTGGATGCCGCTGACACGTGCAGAGCGCACGCGGCTCGGACGTGCGGGAGGCTCGGTCGTGGGGCGGAGTGCCGTGCTGGGCGGCACGGTCTGGGACGTCCAGCACAAGTTCCGCATCACGCTCGGGCCGCTTTCGCTCGACCAGTATCAGCGCTTCCTGCCCGGTGGCCGCGATCTGGCGAGACTGCAGGCTCTGGTGCGCCACTGGGTGGGCATCGAGTTCGCGTGGGACGTCAAACTGATCCTGCACAAGGATGAAGTGCCGCGCCTCGAACTGGGCAGTCAGCTTGGCATCGACGACCCTGTACCACCGGTGGAGTCGGTCGCCGAGGGATGCCATGACGTCGAACTCGTCGGGGTACACCGGCATGGGGCTGACCATGGGCGGCGCATTCGACTGCAGCTGAGGCTCGTTTCAGGGACACAGCAGGGAGCATTGATCGTCGAAAGTGCCGCGGAATCGTGTGCCATGTACGGCCGCATCGGGCAACTGCTGCGGTCACTCGTCGGTCCCGGTCTGGAGTACATCGACGCGGCCGCTGCCGACGATCCGGGTGGCGATCCGCTGTCCCGTTTGACGGGCATGCACGCACCCGTACGCGACGCCGATCCTCCGGAAAGCCTGACGGCTGCTGACCCGCACCGTCACGCCCGGGTCGACGTCGATGGCGACTCGGCGCCCTACGACGAGGCAAGCCCGAGCGGCGGTGGCGTTCCAGGCGTATCGGAGCCGGCTGCAGGGGCGCAAGCGCCCATCGATGCGCCTGGGAGTGTGGTCAGCGGAACCGGACATGCCCTGGGTTCGGATGGCCGACCGGGCGCCACGCGGCTGCGGATCATGACAGCGGCTACCGTATCACCGGCCATGGCCGAGCATCTCATTGGCCGCCGATGCCGAATCGCCATACGGCACGAGCGCATGCCGGATGGCCGGATGCGAGCCGCGGTGGGCGCTCGGGCAGGCCTGGGCCATACGACCTGGCTTGGACGCTACCTTCAGGTTCGCCACGCCGACGACCTTCGCCTCGACGTCGAACGACCGCACGCCGAAGCCTAGAAGACCGACACGTAGAGGACAACCATGAGTGGAATCAGCCGCCAGACCCTGTTCGGAAAACTGAACCCGATCGCCTACCAGTCGATCGAGAGCGCCACCGTCTTCTGCAAGATGCGCGGCAACCCGTACGTGGAACTCGTGCACTGGGTGGCGCAACTCGTGCAGGCGCAAGGCACCGACCTCGAAGCGATCATCCGGCACTACCAGCTCGAGGCCTCGACGATGGCCCGCGACATCACCGCGGCGCTCGACAAGCTGCCGCGTGGATCGACCGCGATCAGCGACTTCGCCGACCACATCGAGGACAGCATCAAGAACGGCTGGCTCTACGGCACGCTGCTGTTCGGCCAGGCGCAGGTGCGCACCGGCTACCTCGTGATCGGGATGCTGAAGACCAAGCACCTGCACCAGGCGCTGATCTCGATCTCGCGCCAGTTCGATCGCATCAAGGAAGACGACCTCGTCGAGCGCTTCCAGTCGATCTGCGGCGCCACGAAGGAGGCCGCGCTCGGCGCGGCCGACGGCTCAGGGCTGGCCGGAGGCGCGGGCGGCGAGCCGGGTGCCGAGAACGCGGCGATGGCACCCGCGGCGATGGGCAAGGGCGAGGCGCTGAAGAAGTTTTGCGTCGACCTCACAGAGCGGGCCCGCGAAGGCAAGATGGACCCGATCAGCGGCCGCGATGAGGAGATCCGCCAGATCGTCGACATCCTGATGCGGCGGCGCCAGAACAACCCCATCCTCACGGGCGAGGCCGGCGTCGGCAAGACCGCGGTGGTCGAAGGCTTCGCGCAGCGGCTGGCCCGCGGCGACGTGCCGCCGCAGCTGCAGGAGGTGAGCCTGCTGTCGCTGGACATCGGGCTGCTGCAGGCCGGCGCCAGCATGAAGGGCGAGTTCGAGCAGCGGCTGCGCCAGGTCATCGACGAGGTGCAGGCGAGCCCGAAGCCGATCATCCTGTTCGTGGACGAGGTGCACACGCTGGTGGGCGCCGGCGGCGCGGCCGGCACCGGCGACGCCGCCAACCTGATGAAGCCGGCGCTGGCGCGCGGCAACCTGCGCACCATAGGCGCCACCACCTGGGCCGAGTACAAGAAGTACATCGAGAAGGACCCGGCGCTGACGCGGCGCTTCCAGGTGGTGCAGGTGCCCGAGCCCGACGAGCACAAGGCGATCCTGATGCTGCGCGGCGTGGCCAGCGTGCTCGAGAAGCACCACCGCGTGCAGCTGCTCGACGAGGCCATCGAGTCGGCCGTGGTGCTGTCACACCGTTACATCCCGGCACGCCAGCTGCCGGACAAGGCGGTGAGCCTGCTCGACACGGCGTGCGCGCGCGTGGCCGTCAGCCAGCACGCCACGCCGGCCGAGGTCGAGGACTGTCAGCGCCGCATCGAGGGGCTGGAGACCGAGGCCGGCATCATCGAACGCGAAGCCGCGGTCGGCGTGGATGTCGGCAGTCGTGGCACGGACGTCGCCGAGAAGCTCGCCGCCGAGCGCACGAAGCTCGAGGCGCTGAACAAGCGCTGGCAGGAAGAGAAGACGATCGTCGACAAGATCCTCGCGCTGCGGGCGCAGCTGCGCGGCAGCGACCAGCCTGTCGACCACGCCGCGGCCACGGCCGACACGCCCGACCGCGAGAAGCTGCTCGCCGAGCTGAAAGTCGAGCAGGAGAAGCTCGCGGCCGTGCAGGGCGAGTCGCCGCTGATCATGCCCAGCGTGGACAACCAGGCGGTGGCCAGCGTGGTGGCCGACTGGACCGGCATCCCGGTGGGCCGCATGGTGAAGAACGAGCTGGAAGCGGTGCTGCGCCTGGGCGAGACGCTGGGCCAGCGCGTCATCGGCCAACAGCACGGCCTGGACATGATCGCCAAGCGCATCCAGACCAGCCGCGCGAAGCTCGACAACCCGAACAAGCCGATCGGGGTGTTCATGCTTTGCGGCACGTCGGGCGTCGGCAAGACCGAGACCGCGCTGGCGCTGGCCGAGTCGCTCTACGGCGGCGAGCAGAACGTCATCACGATCAACATGAGCGAGTTCCAGGAGGCGCACACCGTCTCCACGCTCAAGGGCGCGCCGCCGGGCTACGTGGGCTACGGCGAAGGCGGCATCCTGACGGAGGCCGTGCGGCGACGCCCGTACAGCGTGGTGCTGCTCGACGAGGTCGAGAAGGCGCACAGCGACGTGCACGAGCTGTTCTTCCAGGTCTTCGACAAGGGCCGCATGGAAGACGGCGAGGGCCGCATGATCGACTTCAAGAACACGATCATCCTGCTCACCAGCAACGTCGGCTCCGAGCTCATCATGAACATGTGCAAGGACCCCGAGCTGCTGCCGGACCCGGCTTCGCTGGCCACGGCGCTGCAGGATCCGCTGATGAAGGTGTTCCCGCCGGCGCTGCTCGGGCGGCTGGTGACGATCCCGTACTACCCGTTGTCCGACGACATGCTCGCCAAGATCGTGCGACTTCAGTTGGGCCGCATCAAGAAGCGCGTGGAAACCAATCACCGCATTCCGTTCACCTACAGCGACGAGGCCGTCGCGCTGATCGTCAAGCGCTGCAACAACGCCGAAGCCGGCGGCCGCATCATCGACGCCATCCTGACCAACACCGTGCTGCCGCACATCTCCATCGAATACCTCACGCGCATGAGCCGCGGCGAGGAACTGAGCGGCATCGAGTTGACGGCGGCGGACGGCGACTTCACCTACAGGTTCGAGTGAGGGTGAGATGGCCACATCACCGGAAGCTTCCTTCTCGTGCACGCTCGGCGACGAAGAACTGCTCTTTCGGCGCATGGTCGGCCGCGAGGAACTCGGGCGCTTGCCCGAGTACCGCCTCGAGCTGATGCGGGCGCAGAAGCATGATCCGATCGATCCAGAAGATCTTCTGGGGACTCAGGCCACCGTCAAGGTGCTACGGACCAACCAGGAGCATCGATTCATCAACGGCTGGATCACGTCGGTGGAAATCGGCGGGGCGGTTGGCCGCTTCGATCTCTACCACGTGATGCTCAGGCCTTGGCTGTGGCACCTCACGCTGGGAGCGGACTGCCGCATCTTCCAGGAAAAGACGGCGCTCGAGATCATCCAGGCGGTGTTCGGCGACTACACCAGCGCGCAGGTCGACACCTCCAAGCTGACCGGCACCCTGCGCTCGCGGCCTTATTGCGTGCAGTACCGGGAAAGCGACTTCAACTTCGTCAGCCGATTGATGGAAGAGGAGGGCATCTGGTACTACTTCACCCATGCGGAGAACCAGCACACGCTGGTCCTGGCGAACGCCAAGAGTGCGCACGTGGCGATGTCCGAAGAGAGCCTCGGCTGGTCGCCCCAGCAGAAGGACGACCAGACGAGAGAGGACGTCATCACTCAATGGCGCCGAGCGCAACGGCTCCGCTCGCTGAAGTTCACGCACGACGACTACGACTACGAGGCCCCGACAACCGCGCTGCTCAAGACCGACCAGCGCACGACGAAGTACCCGAACCCTGGTGACCTCGAGGTCTACGACTGGCCGGGTACCTATACCTGGCCGGGCGACAGCAAGAACGCTGATCAAGGCGACCTCGGCGCGAAGCTGCAGGTCCGGCGTTTCGAGACAGGGCACATCTACGCGCATGCTGCCACCCCGTGCCGGTCGGTCGCTGCCGGGCTGACCTTCACGCTGGAAGACCACCCTTGGCACTCGGGGGACTATCTCATCACGGCCGCTCACATCGAGATCGACATCGGTGATCGCGAGGCCACCGAAGCCTCTCGCGGATTCGGTGTGCGCTCGCAGTTGCAGCTCGTGTCCAAGGATCTCGACTTCGTCACCGAGGCGCTCACGCGCAAGCCGTTCGTGCAAGGGCCGCAGACGGCCACCGTGGTCGGCCCATCGGGCGACGAGATCCACGTCGACCGCCTCGGCCGGGTCAAGGTGCATTTCCGCTGGGACCGCATCGGCCAGAAGAACGAGCAGGACACCTGCTACATCCGGGTGGCCACGCCATGGGCCAGCAAGGGCTACGGCATGATCACCACGCCGCGCATCGGCGACGAGGTGGTCGTCAGCTTCCTCGAAGGCGATCCCGACCGGCCGCTGATCACCGGCAGCGTCTACAACGGCGACAACCTTCCACCGTATGAACTGCCGGCGCAGGCCACCGTCTACGGGATCCGTTCTCGCTCGACCAAGGAGGGCGCGGCCACCAACTTCAACGAACTGCGCTTCGACGACAAGAAGGGCAGCGAGTACATCTGGTTCCAAGCCGAGAAGGACCGCCATGGCCTCGTGAAGAACGACGCCACCGACGAGGTCACGCGCGACAACCAGACCAAGATCGGCCGCGACCACAAAGGCTCGGTGGGCAACAACTACGACTTCAAGATCGGCAATGTGGCCAAGGTCGAGGTGGCCGCCGATGCGAGCGTGAAGGTCGGTGGCGACCTGAACTCGGAGGTCACCGGGGCCTTCGGCCTGAAGGTGGGCTCGGACGTCGACATCAAGGGCGGCGCCGCCGTGAAGCTCGCCAGCGGCGGTGCCATGGACATCAATTCCGGTGCCGCGATCACGATCACCGGATCGGGCGCGGTGCACATCACCGGCAGCGGCGGCGTGGTGATCGACGGAGCGTCGTCGCTGACGATCAAGGCCGGCTCGGGATCGGTGGTGCTCGACGGGGGTGGCGTGTCGATCACGGGCAGCACGGTCAAGATCAATTCGGGGGGCTCCGCAGGCTCGGCCAACAGCGCTGCCGAAGCCAGCCCGACGGCGCCCGAGGCACCGGCCGACACGGTCGACGTGCCCGATCCACTGGCCTGAGGACGCGTCCCGCTGACGCATGGCCACCGGCGAGACTCCATCCGTCGCCTTGTCGCTGGCGCAGCAGCGCGAGTCGCTGTGGGCCGATCATCGGCTCAAGGTCTATGCGGTGATCCGCGGCAGCCGCGTTGCCGGCCTGCGCGAGCGCCTGGCCCGTGCCGATGTGGCGGACTGGCACGGCCTGTGGACCGGCGAGCTCGAGCCCGAGGAGCAGGCCGCCGCTCCGGTGCTGGTGCTGCTGCGGCCGGTGTCGGCGTTCACCGATTGGTTGATCGCCAAGGGGGCGCTGGACTTTCCCGCGTGGGGCGTGCTCGCGCTGAGCGTCAGCCCGTTCCTGGCCATGCGAGCCCACGGCCGTGCGCTGTGTAGGGCGCAATTGCCGAGCGGCGAGTCGCTGCGGCTGGACTGGGCTGACCCCGAGGTGCTTGGCGCGCTGCTGCCGGCGGCGCCATTGCCGCAGCTGCAACGCGTGTTCTCGGGCATGGACGCGGTGGTCGCTCCCGAGGTCGGCCGCTGGACACGATGGTCCCTGCCGCTGGGC
Organism: Rubrivivax sp.; assembly: GCA_016789955.1. Taxonomy (GTDB): domain Bacteria; phylum Pseudomonadota; class Gammaproteobacteria; order Burkholderiales; family Burkholderiaceae_C; genus Rubrivivax. The sequence goes on from JAEUPB010000103.1 coordinate 56,495, forward strand.
CGCCTGCAGGTCCAGCACACGGCGGTCCTGCCCGCCTGAACGCAGGCGTCGCCGCCCGCTTCTCCCGCACCATGTGGCAGCTCAACACCGAACAAACGGCCGCACTGGTGGCGCTGCAGATGCGGCGCGACCTGCGCGAACTCGGCGACGTCCTCGCTGAGGCCTTCCCGTCGGTTCCCCAGCGGGTCGGTGCCCGCTACGGTGAACTGGTCGAGCTCGGTGCGGCGCGGGGGCAGGTCCACGGCCTCGCACACATGCTCGCGCTGGCGCGCTATCTGGCCTGCTGGTTCATGCTCGGGTCGGAGTTCGAGACGCGCCCGCAGCATGCGTGGGCGATGTCGATCCTCGGCGACGCCAAGCGCGACGAGGGCGCCAAGGTGTTCCAGCTCTGCCGGCGCTGCCGCGAGGAACTGGAGACGCTGTCCCGTACGGGCACGGCGCAGGCGCCGCTGCCGCCCGACGCCTTCGACAAGGCGCTGGTCCTCGTCGACACGGCGCTGTCCCGCCGCGGGCGCCTGTCGACGCTGCTGTCACGCCAACGCCTGCGCCTGGGCGCGGCCTGCGACATCGATGCGGTCGACCTGCGGCTGCACGGTGCGCCGCCGGCGCATTCCTACCGTCCGGAAGGCGGCCAATGGCGGCGCGCGCCTTTGCCCGGCGACCGCGAGGGGGTCACCGCGGCCGCCGGTGTCGAAGGCGCCGGCCGCTGGCCCCACGAGCTGTACGCGCTGAGCCCCGCGGGCACCGCGGTGAAGCTGCGCGTGCGGTCGCGCTGCGCACACGTGTGCGACCCGCTGGTGCATCCGCAGCTCGTGCTCGGCACCGTGCAGGGCCTGCAGGAATGGCGCGGCCCGAGCGCTGCCGATGTGCTGATCGACCTGCACGCCGACGCGCCCGCGCCGCCGCCGGATGCCGAGCTGCTGCCGGTCGTCGCGGTCGAGTCCGCGCCGCGCATCAGCACGCTGAACCTGGCGTCCTGCGGGCTGCGCGAGAAGGGCCTGGCGCTGGGCACCTCGGGCCGGCTCGATGTGCGACTGTCGGTGTGGCCCAACGAGCAGCACTTCATCGTCTGGCAGCGGCAGGCCGGCCCCGAGCTCACGTGGCCCATGGCCGAGGACGCGAAGCCGCCGATGCCGGCCTCGCGCGTGCGCGTCGAACGTGACGGCCAGGCGCTCGACGCGACGCGGTGGCAGGCTGCCCTGGTCGGACTCGACGAACAGCTCTACGCCGGGCTGGCGCGGCTGTGCACCGCGTGGGAGCGCGAGAGCGGCGTGAATGCCGGCCGGCTGGTTGCCGAGCCGAAGGTGATGTCGGGTGCCGCGGGCATCACGTGGGGCTGGCTCGAATCGCCCGCGGGCTTGCGCGAGCCGCCTTTGCTGCGCGTGGCCGGTCTGTTCGATCTCATGGCCTGCCGGCTGGACCTGCGGCTCGCCGGCACGCTCGAGCTCCACGGATCGGTCAGCGAGCTGAGCCTGCACTGCGCTGCCGCGACCCCGTTGAAGACTGATTTCGAGCGCTTGCCGAGCGACGGATCTCTGGCGTCGCTGCTGCAGCGCGTGCAGATCAAGTTCAGCCAGCCGTTCGTGCTGTCGGTGCGGTCGCTGGCGCACGGCGACCTGGCCGTGCTCGACGTGGTCGGCGCCGTGAGCGGCGCGCTGGTCGGCAGCTGCGGGCTGCGGCTGCGCCCCGACGGCATCGGCCTGCAGTGGTTCATCCGCATCGACGTCGAAGCGGTGAGCGTGCCGCTGGAGGTGAACGACCCGCTGCTCGGCCGACAGAACCAGGTGCGCCCGCTGCTGCCGGCGATGACGCTCGTCGACTGGAGCCTCGGCTGATGGAACGCCTGCTCGTCGTCAAGGCCGAGGTGCGCGAATGCGATGCCGAGGTGATGCTCAACGGCATCCCGCTGGCGCGGCTGAGTGCCGCTCGCCCGAGCGCCATCGTGCCGGTGCACGAATACACCCTCGCCGGCCCGAATCGGCTGCAGATCACGATCTGGCCGTTGCCTGCCGTGCCTCCCAAGGAGCCGCCGGCGCGGCTGTCGCTGGTCTCCAGCGGCCGCATCTCTGCGCGGGTCAGCCTGCTGCTGCCGCGCGTGGGCGCTGCGGTGGAAGAGGCCAGCGTGCGCAACCTGGCGCAGCTCGAGTGGGCCCCGCCCGAAGGCGAAGGCTACGAGGCGCCGCACCTGCTGTCGAACGACGCGACGTTGTCGGTGAACTTCCCGCGTTGGCGCTGGCTCGATGCGCCGCCCACCGAGCCCACGGCCGATCTCACGGCGCGCGTGCTGGCGTTCGTCCAGGGCCTCGCGCGTGACCTGGCCGACGGGCAACCCGAACACTACATCTCGGCCGCGCGCCTGCGCATCGAGGAGCTCTCCCTGGCCTACCAGCGCCGCCCCGAGGACGAGGCGGCGCGGCTGCACCGCCACTTGCTCGCGCTGCACGAGGCGCAACGGCTGACCTGGCGTCCGCTGGAGGCCGCGAACTTCCACTTGCGTCCGCTCGCCGGCGGGCGCCTGCTCGAATGCCTCGATGCCACCGGCGAAGCCGCCCTGCGCACCGAGCCCGACGAACTGGGTCGAGACTTCGCGCTGCCGTTGCGCGTGTCCGTGGTCGATGGCAAGGTCTACATCCTGCGCTGAGCGTCACGCCGCGCCGCGCCGCGCCCGGCGGGTGCGGTGCCGCGGCTATCCGACCGCGGCGGCCACCAGCGCCAGCGGGCACGGCAAGCCGCAGCTCCCCGGCACACCGAGCAGGAAGCTCGCGTTGGCGGCGAGCTGTGCGGCCAGGCTCAAGCTGGCCAGTGCGGAAAGGTTCAGGCCCGCAGACGCCGCAAGGCTGGCCGATGCGCTCGCGCTGGCCGAAGCGCTGAGGCTGGCGCTGGCACTGAGCGATGCGCTCAGGGTCGCCAGTGCCGACAGCGGCAAGCCCGACAGCGCCAGCCGCAGATCCAGGCTGGCGCTGGGCAGGCGCAGGTCGACGCGCAGGCCCGCGAGGATCGCGGCCAGCATCGCGAGCAGCGCGGCCAGCAGCGACAGCGCGCCCAGGTCCACCGTCAGCGCGGGCAGGCTGGCGGCCAGGCCCAGCGCCGCATTCAGCGAGGCCGACAGCGAGGCGGCGGCGCTGGCCGACAGGCTCGCCGCCGCGCTGAGCGACGCCGATGCCGACAACGAGGCGCTCGCGCTCGCCGACGCGCTCAACGCGGCCGACAGGGCCGCCACGGCACCCGGCGCCGAGAGGTTGATGCCGAAGGCCGCCTGCACGGCCAGCACCAGCCCTGAGATCTGCACCACCGGCAGCAGTGACGCGAGCAGCGCCAGCAGATCGGGAATGCGCAAGGTGAGCAGCGCTGCGTTGGCGTTGAGGGCGCCGATGTATGCCGACAGCGTCGCCTGCAGCGAGGCCATCGCCGAGGCGGACAACGAGACCGCGAGGCTCACGCCGAATGCCGCCTGCAGCGACGCGTTGAGGCTGGCCATCAGCGAGGCGCTGGCAGACAGCGAGGCGCTGGCGCTCGCGCTGGCGGACAGGCTGGCCGCAAAGGTCGGCATGCCGGCGGACATGTTGATGGCCGCGATCAGGTTCAACGGAATCGGCGGCAGCTGCAGGCTCGGCACGGTCGGCAGCGAGTCCAGGAACGACGCGAGGCGCAGCGAGCACAGACAGGGCATGGTCATGGCGGCGAGCCGCAATCCGTTGGATGCCGGCCCGGGCCGCTTCCCGAACCATGCGGGCGGGATCATAGTCATCGCCCCCTTTCATGGCTCGGCGCAGCGGGCCGGCCCCCTTACTTTATGGCCCGGCGTGAAACACGCCAGGGTCGCGAGTGCCATCCCGGCTGTATCCTTGCAAACGCCCGTCGGGCCCCGGCTGCATGGGGCGAGCACGCCGGGGGGCGCATCGGATCGGACGATCCAGCACCGATTGGAAGCGAGCTGTCCAGCGTGATCACCATCACCGTTGTCTCGTTCAACGATGGGCCGCTCGGCGGCACGTTGCAGGCGCACTTCGACGAGCTCGGCGGCACCATCGGCCGCGCCGACACCAATCAGCTGGTGCTGCCCGACCCCGAGCGCACGATCTCCCGCGTGGCGGCGCAGGTCGTGTTCCGCAACGGCGGGTTCGCCGTCGTCGACCGCGGCAGCAACCCGATCGTGGTCAACGGCCGCGCCCTCGGCCCCGGTCGAGAGGCCCCGCTCGGCGACGGTGACCGCGTGCGCATCGGTGGCTACGAGTTGTCGGTGAAGGCCGGTGCGACCACCGGCAAGGCCACCGCGGCCGATCCCTTCGCCGAACTGCTCGGCCCGGCCCCGGCAGCGCCTGTCGCCTCGGGCCCGGTGCTGATCGATCCGCTCGCGGCGCCGTACCGCGCACCGTCTGCGGCGCCGCCTGCATCCCCGGCCGGGGCGCCGACCGCAGCAGCCGCGGCCGCGGGTATCCCGTCCGACTGGGACCCTTTCGCGCCCGATTCGGTGCACATCAAGAAGGCGTCCGCGCCGCCGAACGCTCTGGGGCTCGACATCGGCGGTGCGGCACCCGCTGCGCTCATTTCCGATCTGCCGGCGGCGCAGCCGAGTTCCCTCGACCAGCTGTTCGGTCTCGGGCCCGGCAGCGGCGGCGACCCGCTGGCCAACTCGCTGCTTGCCGCGGAGATTGCCAAGCCGAACATGGCTGGCGATGCCGACCCGATTCGCGCCCTCAAGGCGGCGCCCAAGGGCTTTGCGGCATCGGAGTCCGATGCGGTGTCCGACCTCAACCGGCCGTTCATTCCGCAGACCGTCATCGGCTTGGCTCCGCCGATGCCGGCGGCGGCCACGCCGCTCCCGCCTTCCGCGCCGCCGATCGCGCCGATGCCGCCGTCGAGCCCGGCCGCAGCGCCTGTGCTGCCGTCCCCGAGCGGCGCCGTGATGTCCTGGGACGCGCCTCCGGCTCCCACGGTGATCACGGCGCCACCGCTCGCGCCGGCGGTGCCGATGCGCCCGGTGCCGCCGCCTCCGGTCGCAGCGCCGGTGATGCCGGCGGCCCGTCCGGCCCGTGCCCAGGGCAGCGAGGCGGCCGAGCTGCTCGAGGCTTTCCGGCGCGGCCTGGAAACGCCGACCGTGAACCTGCCGGCGCTGACGCCCGAGCTGATGGAGCAGATCGGCCAGTTGCTGAAGGAGGCCACCGCCGGGACGGTCGAGTTGCTCGCGGCGCGGGCCGCGTTCAAGCGCGAACTGCGCGCGCACGCCACCACCATCGTGCCTCGCAACAACAATCCGCTGAAGTTCTCGCCGAGTGGAGACGTGGCCTTGAACCACCTGCTGTCGCCGCCGGCGCGCGGGTTCATGGCGGCCGCTCCGGCCATGCGCGACGCCTACGATGACCTGCGGGCACACCAGTTCGCCTTCGTGGCGGCGATGCAGGCCGCACTCGAAGGGGTGCTGCAGCGGTTCGATCCCGCCGAGCTCGAGGCCGGCCTCACCGAGCGCTCGCTGCTGCACACGGTGCTCCCAGCGAGCCGCAAGGCCCGCATGTGGGAAGTGTTCGTGGAGCACTACGGGCGCATCCGCACCGAGGCCACGGACGACTTCCACACGCTGTTCGGCAACGCCTTCCTGAAGTCCTACGAGGAGCACATCGACCGCCTGCGCGGGCCCGAGAAGGCCGAGGAGCGCGCGGCGGCCAAGGGAGCGCCACGGTGAACGATGCACTGCCCACCGATCCCGAAGCCACGCGCTTCGGTGGCGTCGTCGAGCCGGCGGCACAGCCCACGCCGGCGACCGACTCCGGTGCCCGCAAGATCGAGCTGGCGGTGATGTCCCACCGCGGCGGCCGCTCGTACAACGAGGACGCCTGCGGTCACTGGCACAGCGAGCAGCGTCTGTGCTGCGTCGTGGCCGACGGTGCGGGCGGCCACGGCGGCGGCGATGTCGCGTCCAAGCTCGTCGTGAGCCACATCATCGACCAGGCCTCGTCCGCGCCGCTGGCACGTGCCGACGAGGTGCACGACCTGCTGCTGGACACCAACGCGCAGTTGCGGCGGCACCAATCGGAGTCGGAGCAGACCCGCGACATGCACAGCACCGTGGTGGCGCTGTTCGTCGACATGGCGCACCAGGAGGCGCTGTGGGGCCACGCCGGCGACTCGCGCTTGTACCTGTTCCGCGAAGGGCAGATGCTGTTGCACACCCGCGACCACAGCGTCGTGCAGTCGCTGGTGGATGCCGGCATGCTGGGGCCGGAACAGATCCGCACGCACCCGCGCCGCAGCGAGCTGCAGTCGGCGCTGGGCAGCCGCCCCGAACACCTGCTCGTGTCCACGGCGTCCACGCCCTGGCAGCTGCGCGGCGGCGATGCATTCCTGCTGTGCACCGACGGGCTGTGGGAATATGTCGACGAGGCCGAGATGTGCGCGAGCCTGGCGCGTGCGGCCGACCCCACCGCATGGCTTGCGAGCCTGGAGGAACTGGTGCTGCTGCATGCCAACGCGAGCGGCAAGACCGCGCACGACAACTTCAGCGGCATCGCCGTGTGGATCGGCCGGCGCTGAGCGCCGCCGGTCTCGAGACATCCGCTTCCACGAGGATCGCAGCATGCCCAACCAGGTCTGCACCGGCGCCGCGATGATGTGCACCTTCGGCGCCGCGCCGTCGAACTTCATCGCGACCCCGCGCACGGTGAAGACGAGCTACATGGACGCCGGCAACATCATGGACAACAAGCCGATCGCGAACGTACCTCCGTTCGGCGCCTGCACGTCGCTGGCCAATCCGGCGGTCGCGTCGGCCACCTCGGCGGCGCTGGGCGTGCTGACGCCACAGCCCTGCGTGCCGGTGCTGCCGGCGCCGTGGGCGCCGGGCGTGGGCAACATCCTGATCGAGAACATCCCGGCGCTGGACAACATGTGCAAGTTGAACTGCGCATGGGCCGGCGTCATCAGCTTCACGTCGCCGGGTCAGACGACCCACGAGATTCCCTGACCGCGCGCACCAGCGGCCTGAACCGACCAACAGGATTCCATGACCTGGACCAACAAGGTGATCTGGACCGAGGGGATGTTCCTGCAGCCCCAGCATTTCCAGCAGCACGACCGCTACCTCACGCAGCAGATCCAGGCGCGGCTCGGTTCCGCCGCCGCCTACGGTTGGGGCTACGCCGCGCTGACGTTGGACAGCGCCGCGCTGTCGCTCGGCAAGGTCGCGATCACTGCGGCGCAAGGTGTCACGCCCGACGGCGTGGCTTTCGACGTGCCGGGTCAGGATCCGGCGCCGGCCGCTTTCGACGTGCCGGCCGACGCGCGGGACCAGCTCGCCGTGCTCGCGCTGACCCTGCAGCGGCCGGGCGTGGCGGAGACCGACGCGGAGTCGGATGCCAACTCGATGCCTCCGCGCTACCACAGCGCCGAAGTCGACGTGGGCGACACCAACGTCACCGGCCAGCGCATCGCGCCGCTGCAGATCGGCCGGCTGAACCTACGCATCATGCTCGCGCGCGATGCCGGCGAGGGCGTGGCCACGCTGGGCCTGTGCAAGATCGTCGAGCGCAAGGCCGACGGCAAGCTGGTGCTCGACACCGCCTACATCCCGCCGATGCTGAACGGCCCGGCCAACGAGCAGATCGCCTCGCACCTGCGCGAATTGCACGGCATGCTGCACCAGCGCGGCGAAGCGCTGGCCGCGCGACTGGCGCAGCCGGGCCGCGCCGGCGTCGGCGAGATCGCCGACTTCCTGCTTCTGGAGGCGATCAACCGCACCGAGCCGGTGGTGGCCCAACTGCGGCAGACCTCGCTGCTGCACCCGCGGGACTTCTACTTCCTGTGCGCCGAGCTGGCCGGCGAGCTGTCCACCTTCGGCGGCAAGCGGCGCCCGACTCAGCTGCCCGCCTATCTGCACGACGACCTCGTCACCTGCTTCAAGCCGGTGATGCACGAGTTGCGCGTGCAGTTGTCGGCGGTGCTCGAACAGACCGCCATCCCGATTCCGCTGCACGACCGCAAGCACGGCGTGCGCGTGGCGATGATCCCCGACGTCGAGCTGCAGCGCACCGCCCAGTTCGTGCTGGCGGTGGGTGCGCAGCTTCCGGGAGACGCGCTGCGGGCGCGCTTCCCCACACAAGTGAAGATCGGCACCGTCGAGCGCATCCGCGATCTCGTCAACCTGCAGCTGCCGGGCGTCACGCTGCGGCCGATGCCGGTGGCGCCGCGCCAGATCCCGTTCCACGCCGGCTTCACGTACTTCGAGCTCGAGACGCGTGGCAACGACATGTGGAAGCAGCTCGAGTCCTCGGGCGGGATGGCCATGCATGTGGCCGGGGACTTTCCCGGGCTCGAGCTCGAGTTCTGGGCCGTGCGCGCATGACCCCGCGCCCGTGCTGCGCAGATGACCCCCCACCCATCCGGAGGCTGACGCCGTGAGCGATGCCAACGACCCGTTCGCCGCCTACGGCTCCGATCGGACGGTGATCAAGCCGTCCGCCGGCCGCCCCGGTGCGGCCGCTCCCGCTGCGCCGGCCGGTGCGGTGCCCGGAGGTGCCGCCTCGGCGGCGCCGGCCGGCGGCCGCGAAGCGCCGATGTCGATCGACGCAATGATGAGCGCGAGCCTGAATCCGCTCGTCAGCGCCGCGATTCCGGTGCTCGCCGCCGCGCCGCGCGTGCGCCACACGGCTCGCCACTCCAACCCGACCGGCCTGCGCGATGCGCTGGCCGACGGGGTGCGCAAGTTCGAGGCCCAGGCCCGCGCACAGGGACTGCCCAACGAGCAGGTGATCGCCGCGCGCTACATCCTGTGCACGCTGCTCGACGAGTCCGCGGCCAGCACGCCCTGGGGCGGCTCGGGGCAGTGGTCGGGCAACAGCCTGCTGGTGCAGTTCCACAACGAGACCTGGGGCGGCGAGAAGGTCTTCCAGCTGATGAGCAAGCTGGCCGAGAACGTCGACGCCAACCGCAACCTGCTCGAGCTGCTGTACGTGGTGCTCGGTCTCGGCTTCGAGGGGCGCTACCGGGTCATCGAGAACGGCGCGGCGCAGCTCGACAGCGTGCGCCAGCGATTGGCCCAGCTGCTCGGGCGCGGCCGCAGCTACGACAAGGCGCTGTCGCCACGCTGGCAGGGCGTGGCGCAGGCCGGCCAGCGCATCGTCGACGGGTTGCCGCTGTGGGTGATCGGCACCGCGCTGCTGGTGCTGCTGGCGATCGTCTACGCCGGGCTGCGCTGGTCGCTGGCCAATGCCGCCGATGGGGCCTTCGGCAAGCTGGCGGCGCTGGACGCCAAGCGCGTGCAGGTGGCTGCGCCGCCGCCCCCGCCGCCCAAGGCGCCCGCGCCGCGGCTGGCCACGCTGCTGGCACCCGAGATCAAGGCCGGCCTCGTGGAGGTGCAGGATCTCGCCGATCGCTCCACCGTGACCATCAAGGGCGACGGCTTCTTCGAACCGGGCAGCACCGAGGTGGCCTCGGCCGTGCGCACGCTGCTGCCCCGCATCGGCCAGTCGCTGGCCACGCTGAAGGGCAACGTGCTGATCACCGGCCACACCGACAACCAACCGATCCGCACGTTGCGGTTCCCGTCGAACTGGCACCTGTCGCAGGAGCGGGCCGACGCCGTCCGCGGCGAGCTTGCGCGCCTGGTCGATCCGGCCCGTCTGCGTGCCGAAGGCCGGGCCGACACCCAGCCGATCGCCGACAACGCCACCCCTGCCGGTCGCGCCCGCAACCGGCGCGTCGAAGTCACGCTGTTCGTCACCCAGACGCCCGCATCATGAAGCGCCTGAAGGACTTTCTGCTGCATCCGCTCGTGCTCGCCGCGATCGGCTTCCTGCTGCTGGCCCTGCTGATCTGGTATGTCGGGCCGCTGATCGGCCTGGATGGCGAGTTCACGCGGCTGCTGGCGATCCTGCTGCTCGCGATCGTGTTCGGCATCGTCGCGGGGATCAAGGCCTGGCGTCGGCGCCGTGCCAACAGAAAGCTGGCCAAGGGCCTGGCCGGCGGATCCGGCGCGAGCAGCACCGAGCGCGAGGCCAAGGCGCTGGAGGAGCGTTTCGGCCAGGCCCTCGCGGCGCTCGAGGAGAGTGCCCGCAAGAGCGGCCGCACCGGCTTCTTCAAGCGCGGCCAGTACCTCTACGAACTGCCCTGGTACATGTTCGTCGGTGCCCCGGGCTCGGGCAAGACGACCGCGCTGCTCAACGCCGGGCTCACGTTCCCGCTGGCCGGCAAGATGGGGCAGGCCTCGGTGCGCGGCGTCGGCGGCACGCGCAACTGCGAATGGTGGTTCACCGACGAGGCGGTGCTGATCGACACCGCCGGCCGCTACGCCACCCAGGACTCCGACAGCGCCACCGACGCCGCGGCGTGGGAGAAGTTCCTGGCGCTGCTGGTCAAGGCGCGCCCGCGCCGGCCTCTGAACGGCGTGCTGCTGACGGTCAACGTGCAGGACCTGCTGCAGCAGAGCCCGGCCGACCGCAAGGAGCATGCGGTGAAGCTGCGCACGCGGCTGCAGGAGCTGCACCAGCACCTGGGCGTGCGCCCGCCGATCTACGTCCTGGTCACGAAGTGCGACCTGATCGCCGGCTTCAACGAGACCTTCGGCGAGTACGGCCGCGAGGAGCGCGAGCAGGTCTGGGGCTTCTCGTTCCCGTACGACCCCGCGAACCCCGAGAGCGGAACGTCGGCGCTGCAGAACTTCCCGAGCGAGTTCGCGGCGCTCGGCAAGAGGCTGCGCGAACGGCTGGTCGACCGCATGCAGGCCGAGACCGACGTGCTCAAGCGGGCTGCGATCTTCTCGTTCCCGCAGCAGTTCGAAGGGATCAAGGGCCTGCTCGGCGGCTTCCTCGAGCAGGTCTTCGAGGGCGGCGGTGAACTCGAGGAGCGGCCGCTGGTGCGCGGCGTCTACTTCACGAGCGGCACCCAGGAAGGCACGCCGATCGACCGCGTGCTGGGCACGCTCGCGCGCACCTTCGGCGTCGACCAGCGGGCGGCATCGGTCGCGTCGTCGCGCGGCAAGGCCTTCTTCCTCACGCGCCTGCTGAAGGAGGTCGTGTTCGCGGAGCAGGGGCTCGTCGGCGTGAACCGGCAGGTCGAGCTGCGCCGGCGGCGACTGCGCCTGGCGGGCCTGTCCGCGATGGGTCTGGCGACCGTGGTGACGCTCGCCGGTTGGGGCCTGAGCTACACCCGCAACATGAGCTACCTGGCCGATGTCGAGGCCCGCATCCCCGACGTGCAGGCGGCCGTGGCCGCCGTGCCGCCGGCCGCCGGTGCCGAGCTGTCGGTGCTGCCCAACGCGCTGGACAAGCTCGTCGCAGTGCCGGAGCCCTCGTCCTTCCCGCTGGAAGACCCGCCGCTGCAGAACTCGTTCGGGCTGTACCAGGGCCGTTACGTCGCCGCCGGGGCACGCATCGGCTACCAGAAGATGCTCGACAACGCGCTGCTTCCGCGCGTGGCGCGGCGGCTGGAGGAGCGCTTGCGCACCGCCAACCGCGACAACCTCGAGTACGCGTACGAGGCGCTGAAGAGCTACCTGATGCTCTACACGCCCGAGCACTTCGACGGCGAGGCGCTGAAGGCCTGGGTCGCCCTCGACTGGGACGAGAACCTCGCCCAGACGCTCACGGCCGAGCAGCGCGCCGCGCTCGCGCAGCATCTGGATTCCGCGTTCTCCAGAGGTGCGCCGCAGATGGCCACGCCGATGGACGCGCCTCTGGTGGCCAACGTGCGCGAGATGCTCGTGGCCTATCCGCTGGAGTACCGCGTGTTCAGCCGCATCCGCCGCAGCCGGGTGGGTGCCGACATGCCGGACTTCACCGCGGCATCGGCCGGCGGGCCGAAGGCCGTGCAGGTCTTCGAGCGCGCCTCCGGCCAGCCGCTGACCCGCGGCATCCCGGGCCTGTTCACGCGCGACGGCTACTTCAAGGCGTTCAAGCCGGCGATCGCCAAGGTCGCCCCGCAACTCGCCGAGGAGGAGGCCTGGGTGCTCGGCGTCGTCCGGCCCGGCGACAGCCTGAAGCAGTCGGCCGCGTCGCTGCTGGCCGGCGGCGGCAACACCGAGCTCGACAGCCGCGTGCGGCGTCTGTACCTGCAGGAGTACATCAAGCAATACGACCAGTACCTGGCCGACGTGCGGCTGATCCGGCTCACCGGGCTGGATCGCAGCATCACCGTGGCCGGGCTGCTGGCCGCGCCGGATTCGCCGTTGGCTGCCTACCTGCGGGGCGTGGCGCGCGAAACCCAGCTTGCCGAGATGGCCAAGGCTGCGGCACAGGCCGGTGGCGCTGGCGTGCCCAAGGTCGGCGCCATCGGCAGGAAGCTGGAGCAGGCCAAGAAGGAGATCGGCGCCATCGTGGGCAAGCCCGACGACGCGCCGGCCGCGGGCAAGTCCGAACTGCTCGAACGCATGGTCGACGACCACTTCGAGAGCATCCATCGTCTGGTCCGGGGCACACCCGCCCCGATCGACGAAACCGGCAAGCTGTTCAACGACACCTTTGCCTACCTCACTGCGGTCGACGCGGCGAAGAAGAGCAAGTCGCCACCGCCGCCGCCGCCCGCCGGCGGGGGCAAGGCCGCCGCCGGTGTGCAACCTGAGCCGATCAAGTCGATGCTCGGGGCGCTGGCCGATGCGGCTGCCAAGGACGGGCTGAGCGCCGGACAGGTCGGCCTGACGGCCGAGTTGAAGCCGATCGCCGAGCAGTGCCAGAAGACGATCGCGGGTCGGTACCCGTTCGCCCTGGGCAGCAAGGCCGACGTGCTGCCCGATGACTTCGGCCAGATGTTCGGCAGTGGAGGCCAGCTCGACGACTTCTTCCAGCGCAGACTGAGCAGCCTCGTCGATGTGGGCGTGACGCCCTGGGCGTACCGGCCGCTCTCCGACGGGAGCAAGCCGCCGCCCGTCGCCGCCCTGGCGCACTTCCAGCATGCCTCGAAGATCCGCGAGGCCTTCTTCCGCGGTGGCGGCAAGATCCCCGGATTCAAGGTCGACCTGCGCGTGCTCGAGATGGACGCCGGCGTGAAGGAACTGGTGCTCGACGTCGACGGCCAGGCGATGAAGTTCGCCGCCGGCAACACCGCGGCGCAGACCCTCACGTGGCCGAGCCAACGCGTGGCCTCGCAGATCAAGCTCAGCCTCGGCGGCACGCCGCAGTTGTTCGAGGGGCCCTGGGCGCTGTTCCGCCTGATCGGCCAGTTCGAGGTGCAGCCGTCGGCACAGCCCGAGCGTTTCACGGTGGTTGTCAACGTCGACGGCAAGAAGGCCAAGCTCGAGGTGATCTCCGCCAGTGCGCTCAATCCGTTGCGCCTGCGCGAGATGCAGGCGTTCCGGTGCCCCGAAACCTTGTGAAGGAGCCGTGATGAAAGTCTCCAAGGCGCTCTCGGACCGCGGCTGGAAGGACGTCACGTCCGACAACAAGGTCAAGGACAACGGGCTGCAGAAGGCGTTGGAGAAACTGGCCAAGGTCGCCGACGACGCGCACGACGAGGCCGCCAAGGCCCTGTCCGAGGTGACCAAGCTGGCGCAGGCCCTGAAGAAGGACCGCGCGGTGGCGGCGATGGCCGAGGTCGTCAAGTACCTCGGTTCGATGATCGATGCGGCCGATGCCGCGGCGAAGCTGGTCGAGAAGGACCAGGCCGCGCAGGAGAAGAAGCAGAAGGCTCAGGCCGCCGCCGACGCCAAGAAGAAGAAAAAGGACGAAGAGGAAGACGCCGCGGCCGAGGACGAAGAGGACGGCGAAGACGACGAAACCTCCGAGCTGCTGACGACCAAGTTCAAGCCGCTGCTCAAGCTCGTGCAGAAGGGCGACAAGCTGTACACCCTCGTTGCCAAGTCGGGCAAGAAGGTCGTGATCATGCTGTCGCGCAAGCCGATCCCGCCCGCGCGCCGGCGCATCCTCTCCGAAGCACTGGGTGGCGGCAGCACGAAGTACTACCCGGGTACGTGCAGCCTCGAGGCCGGCGTGGTGACGTTCCACCTCAGCGCCGAGGTTGCCGGCCTCACGAAGCTCGTGAAGCTGGCCTTGCTGGAGCAGTCGGGCATCCGCGTCAACAAGGTGGTGTGCCGCGGCGAGGACGGCGAGGACAACGAGGACGATTGAAGGCCCGGCGACGGGTGCGGGCTCAAGGCCAGCGCCTGCCGATGCTCCTGAGGAAGGCCTCCCGCACCTCCGCCTGCGGCCGCGAGCCCAGGCGCGACGCGAGCGTCGACAGTGCCACAGCGCGCAGGTCGCCGTTTCCGGCGACGATCACGCAGCCCGGCGCGGGCACCTGGCTGGCGCAGTCGGCCAGAGCGCGGTCCTCGGCCCACTCGGTACGGGACTCACCTTGAGCGGTGTTCCAGGTGAGCGTTCCGCCCGTCGAGACGCCGACGGCGAGCGCGCTCTTCCAGCGCAACCTGCGCACCTCGGTCTGCAAGCGGTCGAGCCGCCGTCGATCGTCGGGTGACTGCACGTCCAGCAACGTGGCAAAGCCATCGGCAAGGCCTTGCGGCGACGCTTCCCGCAGGCGCGAGCGGGCGCGTGTCCACGCGCCCGCGGGCGCTGGCGGCGTCGAGGCGCCGACGGCCGGCGAGGGAGGGGACGAGGGTGCCGGTGCCGGGACGTGGGCGGGTGCTGGAGCGGGTGCAGGTGTGGGCGCCGCTGCTGCGGCGGGAGCGAGACGCAGTTCCCGGATCGCCTCCTCCACCGTCCGCATCCACGCCGAGCGCACGGCGGCCGGGGATTCGGTGCCGAGCTGTCGGGCCGCCACCAGGAACGTGCTGCGCAGGAACGTGGCGTTGACCTGTACCGTGGGGCAGAAGCGCCCGCGGGCACGCTCCGCGCAGAGGCGCTGGGCGGCGGAGGCGGCCGCCGCGGCATCCACGCCCTGTGCCCACGCGTGCACGAAGCGGCCGTCGCGCACTCCGAGCGCGTAGGCGAACGGCCGCCGTTGCTCGGCCAGCAGCGCATCGAACTCCTGCAATCTCTCGGCGTCCCGCTCGTGCAGGGGCTCCAGCAGCCGCCGCATCGCCGCGGTGAGGCGGTTGGGTACGGGCACGGACTCGAATCGCGCCGGGCTGACCCGGTCGGCCCAGTCGAATGGCGCCACCGTCGCCGCGGCGGCCGTCGTCGGTCGCGGAGCCGGCCCCGCAGCGATGGCCGGCCCGGTTGCTCGTGCGGCTTCGCCCGGCGGGCGGTCAGCGGCGCGGGGCGGTGCGGCTGCGGCCGCGGGCGGTGAGGGTGCCGGCGCCGCCGGTGCCGCCGATGCCGAGGTCGATCGCTTGGGGATCGTCGGCACGACCGCTGGTGCTGCCGCCGACGCCGGTTCAGCTCTCGCCGGAGCAGCAATCGAGGCCACGTTGCCGGACGCGGCCAGCGAGGCCGAGGCGCCCGCGTCCACCGCGCGGGTGGCTCCAGGCGGCGGAGCGGCCGCAGGCCCTGGTGGTTGGGCCGGGACGACCGTCTCGATGGGCGTGGCGATCGTCCCGGGGGCCGTCGCGTTGCCGCGCCAGGCGACGTAGAAGCCACCCACGGCGATCGCTCCGAACCCGGCGATCGCAGCGAACAGCGGCAGCAGGCGTCCGGGCGCCGGCGTGGGCGTGGGCGTGGCGCCCGGCGCGGCAGCCGGCGCAAGCCCGCGGTTCGCCGCGGCGGTGTCGGATGTCGCAGGTGTCGGCGGCTGCCTGGCCGGCGCCGTCGCCGCGGGAGGGGTCAGCACGACGGTCGCGTCGGCGTCGCCGGTGCCGGCCTCAGCCATGGCCTGCGAAAGCTCGGCCGCCATTTCGCGCGCCGTGGCGGGCCGCTGTTCGGGCTTCTTGGCCAGGGCGCGCGCCATCAGCGGGTCCCACGCCGGGCCGAGCGAGGGCATGCGGCGCGACGGTGGATCGGGATCGACCTCGAGCACCTGGCGAATCACCGTGGCCACCGAGCCGGAGAAGGGGGGTGTGCCGGTCAGCAGTTCGTACAGCAGCACCCCGCACGAGAACAGGTCGCTGCGGCCGTCCACCGCAAGCCCGAGGATCTGCTCGGGCGACATGTACATCGGCGTGCCGATGATGGTGCCGGCCTGCGTCAGCTCCGACGCCTCGATGCGCGCGACGCCGAAGTCCGCCAGCTTGACGGTGCCGTCGGGCAGCATGAACACGTTGGCCGGCTTGATGTCGCGGTGCGTCACGCCTCGCTCGTGCGCGTGCTGCAGCGCCTGGAGGATCGCCGTGACGATGATCGCGGCTTGCGCAGGCGTGCGCACGCGGCCGGCGTCGAGCCACCGGCGCAGGTCGGTGCCCTCGATGAACTCCATCGCGATGTACGCGACCGGGTGGCCGTCCGGGTCCGGCTCCTCGCCGTAGTCGTGGATGGCGACGATGCCCGCGTGGTTCAGCCGACCGGCGGCCTGGGCCTCGCGCTTCAGCCGCGCGACGAGGTCGCTCCCCTGTGTCGAGCCGAAGTCGTCGCGACGGATCATCTTGATCGCCACGCGCCGCTGGATCACGGCGTCGTAGGCCTCGAACACGACCCCCATCGAGCCCTTGCCGATCTCGCGGCGGATCTCGTACTTGCCCAGGCGCTCGGGGTGTGCGGCCATCGCCGCGATGATCGAGCATGCACCCGCCCGCGGCATGCGGGTTCACCCCTTGGTGTGCCGTTCCGGCGTGCTCCATCCCATGTTCGCGTGCACGCGCGACGTTCATCGCGACGTACACTGCCGCGCTCAACGGCGCCGCTCGAGGCGCAGCGCGAGAGGGGTCCATGCAGATCAAGGCGAAGGTCCTGAGCGACGCTGGGTGGAAGGACGTCGTTGCCAAGAACAAGGTCAAGGACAACGGCGTGCAGAAGGCGCTGGAGCGCCTGAAGCGCGTGTCCGACGACGATCACGGCGAGGTCGAGAAGATCCTCGACGAACTCGCCAAGCTGATCGCGCAGCTGAAGAAGGACAAGGCGGTCGCTGCGGCGCAGGC
This sequence comes from Rubrivivax sp., assembly GCA_016789955.1. Lineage (GTDB taxonomy): Bacteria > Pseudomonadota > Gammaproteobacteria > Burkholderiales > Burkholderiaceae_C > Rubrivivax. The sequence goes on from JAEUPB010000103.1 coordinate 73,380, forward strand.
GGTGATCAAGCACCTCACCGAGATGATGGCCAGCGTGGAGAGCACGCAGCGCGAGGCCGCCAAGGCCAAGGCCGAGCACGACAAGGCTCAGAAGGCCAAGGCCGAGGCCGAGAAGAAGGCCGCTGCCGAGGCGGCCCGCAAGGGCGACGACGAGGACGAGGAAGAGGCCGGGTCGGACCTCCTGACCGAGAAGCTCAAGCCGCTGCTCAAGATGGTCGCCAAGGGCGAGCGCATGCACGCGCTGGTGGCGAAGTCCGGCAAGCAGGTGAAGGTGCTGCTGTCACGCAAGCCGATACCGCCGGCGCGCCGCAAGCTGCTCGCCGACGAGCTGGGCGGTGGCAGCACGAAGTACTACCCCGGCCACTGCACACTCGAGGCCGGCGTGACGACCTTCACCCTGGCCGCCGAGGTGGCGGGGCTGTCCAAGCTCGTGAAGCTGGCGCTGCTCGAGCAGACCGGGCTGCGCGTCAACAAGCTGAAATGTCGCGGCGAGGACGGTGACGACGACGACGAGGACAGCGACGCTCCCGCCGGCGGGGGCGCTGCGGACGAGGCCGAGGGAGAGGATGACGGCGCTGCGGCAGGCAGCGGTGATCCGCATCAGGAGGCCATCGTCGCCGAGCTGGCGAAAGCGCCCGAGATGTGGCGCGGCACTCGCGACCTGCTCCAGTTCAACGTCGACGCGTTGCGCCGCGCCATCGAAGAGCAGATCGCCGACGAGGCCGACGACTTCGTCGAGGACGTCAAGGCCCAGCTGGGGCAGCTCGACCGCGTCTTCCAACGGCTCGACCAGCGGCTGTCGGACTCGCTCGCCAAGGCACGCGATGCGGGCAGCGATGAAGAGCGGGCGGGCGAACTCGGCATCTCCAGGGCCATCGTGGCCGACTATCTCAGCTATGTGAAGTCCGAGCCGCTGATCCGACACCTGGACGCCAATCCGTTCGGCGTGGCCACCAACCTCGAAGTCACGCTGACCGGAAGCCTGCAGCAGCTGGCCAAGGGACTGGTCTGACCGACCGCAGGAGTACGCGAGCATGCCCCTCTCGGACGAGCAACGCAGCTGGCTGAAGGATTTCGGGAGGATCGCTGGCGGCGGCCCCGCACCGGAATCCGACGACCAGCAGGACGAACAGGACGAACAGGACGGCGAGGGCGAACGTCCGAAGCTGCGGCTGCGGCCGCAGAGGGCCGCCACGTTCAGTGCCGTCGGGCAGGATCACGCCCTGGCCGGCGAGGATGATGCGAACCCGCAGGCTCAGCGCTTCGGCTTCGGCCCCGAGGACATCCTGCCGGTCGTCCCCGACATCATCGACGGACTGACGGATCGCCGGGCCACCTGCGCGATCCACAACAACACCTCCGCCGTGCTGAAGCTCGACACGGCCAGCCTCGACGAGACCGACGACGAGTCGGGCAAGACCCCGGGCCTGATCCACGGCAAGTGGGTCGCGTTCCCGCCCAGCCAGATCGGCGCCAACGACACGTCGGGGCGCTTCGTCGCGCAGAACAACAAGGTCGGGCCGTTCAGCACGACGGGCGCTGAGGGTGTCCTGAAGTACATCCTCGACGCCCAGGGCACGGCGTGGATCTTCCACTTCAACAACCCGTTCGGTGTCGCGGGCGAAGGCTCCGACAACTCCGCCGATGCGCGCATCGAAGGCCCCAACGCCGCGCAGTTCGAGACGCCGAAGCCGGGCATGAGCGGCAAGAACGACGTCAAGTACCTGTTCATCCTCAATGCCAAGGGCGGGCCGGGGCCGATACCACCGGGGCCGACACCACCGGGGCCGACACCACCAGGGCCCACGCCGCCGGTGTCCAACGTCGTTTCGAGCTGCCAGATCAACGTCGAGAACAAGACGGCGTTCGTGCTGACGCGCTTGGAGGCGGAGCACGAGATCGGCGACTTCTCGTCGCCGCCACCCCGCGAGATGCAGCCCGGTCAGGAGATCACCTTCGGCTCGACCGAGACACCGGGCGGCACCGAGCAGGGATGCAAGGGCTACATCGTCTGGCAGGTCGGCTCGCCCATGGTCGCCATCTGGCGGATCGAATGGAACAACCCTGAGGGCCAGAGGAACGACGCCAAGGGCACGGTCAGCCCCCCGACCGTCGGCTTCCTGTCGCAGGACATCATTTCGCAGGGCGATGCGGACGTCCAGGCGGGCTTCACGCTGTCCGGCGGGCCTGCCGCGCCCGGGCCCGGCCCGACGCCCCCGCCTGGGCCCACGCCGCCCCCCGGACCCACCCCTCCGCCCCCCCAGCCCGAGCCGGAGTTCGCGCCGCCGCCCGAGTCGAAGCAGCCGACGCTGCGCAAGGGGGACAAGAGTGGCGACGGCTGGGTGGAGTACGCGCAGAAGCTGCTCAACCACCACGTCGGTGCCAACCTGCCGATCAACGGCGACTTCGATGGCGCGATGGACAAGGCGGTCCGCACCTTCCAGACCAAGAACAAGCTGCTCGTCGACGGCGTCATCGGCAACCAGACCTGGGCGGCCTTGCGCGAGGACACACCCGAGAAGCCGAGTACCGACGGCCGCGATCCGCACACCTTCGTCGAGGAAGGCACCGAGGCGCGCTGGTTCGTCGAGAGCAAGATCAACAACCTCTACGAAGGCGACAGGGACCTCCTGCACCTGGCCGTCGAGTCGGTCGGGGACACGCCGCTGGACCCGACGACCGAAGCCACCGTGAGGGTCACGCCGCCCGGCTCGGCGGCGCACACCACGAACGTCAAGCTCGGGGCCTCGCAGCGCAAGGGCGGGGCCGGGTTCACCCACGACGCGATCATCGAAGGCTTCCGCAAGCGGTTCCCGTCGGTCCCGCCGGATGCGCCGATCACGAGCTATCTGGTCGAGGCCTACCTGCCGGCCGACCTGGGCGGTGACCACTACAAGGGCAACGTGCGGCAGCGTGGCGGCGACCCGGCGCCGGCCCCGACGCCGGGTGGCGGGCCGGACGCCAAGTCGCGGGGCGCGGACGACAAGTAGCGGCCCGTGGACCCGAGCGCGCCCCCCGGCTGGTACGGCAAGCTGCCCGCCCTGGGCGACTTCGCGTCGCGGCGGCTGGCCGTGGACGTCGTCGAGGCCCTGGACCGCTGGCTCGCCGGCTCGCTCGACAGCTGGCGGGGCGAGGACCCGCAGTGGCTGGACGTCTACCTCTCGGCGCCGGTCTCCCGGTTCCTGCTCGGTGCCGGCCTGCCGCTCGCCGGCGGCGCCGGCTGTGCCGGTGTGCTGATGCCGTCGGTCGACCGGGTCGGTCGCTACTTTCCGCTGGTCATCCTGGCGCCTCGCAGCCGGCCCGGCGCCGACGCCCCGTCGCAGGCGTGGTTCGACGCGATCGAGGCGTTGGCCGTCGCCGCCATGCAGGACGACTGGGACATCGAGCGGCTGGATGCGGAGCTCGCTTTGCTGCCACCCGTCGATGACGAGGCGCCGACCGTCGAGTGGCCGCTGCGCGGCGAGTCGCTGTGGTGGCGATCCGGCGACGGCGTGACCTCGCAACAATTCGCCGGCGAGGGCCTGCCCCTCGGACCGGCCTTCGTCGCGCTGTTCCGCCGGCATGTCCCCACCGATCTGTCTTCCGACCCTCTGGGCTTCTTCGAATGAGTGACACCTACACCCCTGACTTCGCCGGCATCGGCCAGGCTGCGCCCACGTGGCCGGCCAAGCGGCCGCTGCGCATCGCGCTGCTCGGCGACTTCGGCGGCGGCGCCGGCCGCGGCCGACTCGACACCGGCGCAGCGCTGGCCAAGCGCAAGCCGCTGAAGGTCGAGTTCGACACGCTCGAGGACGCGATGCGTCGGCTCAACCTGACGCTCACGCTGCCGCTGGGCGCCGACGGCGCGCCGGTGGAAGTCGAACTGGCCGACCTCGATGCCTTCCATCCCGACCAGATCTACGCGAGCGTCTCGCTGTTCAGCGACCTGTCGTCGCTGCGGCGGCGGTTGAACAACACATCGACCTTCGCCGCGGCTTCGCAGGAGGTGCTGGCCTGGGCCGGCGAGGACGTCATCAAGGCCTCGTCGCTGGCCCGCCGCTCCCGGTCCCGCGGCGTCGCGCCGGCCCGCGGCGGCACGCTCGACGACTTCGCCCGCCTCACCGGCCGGCCGTCGACCTCCGACAAGGCCGACGACTCGATGGGCAGCTTGCTGCAGCGCGTCGTTGGGCCGTTCGTCAAGCCTGCCGCGAGCCCGAACAAGGACGCACTGGTCGGCGCGGTCGATGCCGGCCTGTCGGATGCGATGCGTGCCGTGCTGCAGCATGGCGACTTCCAGACCACCGAGGCGCTGTGGCGCGGCGTCGACTTCCTGCTGCGCCGCGTGGAGACCAGCCACCAGCTGCAGGTGCACCTGTTCGACGTCAGCGCCGAGGAGTTCGCTGCCGATCTGAGTGCGGCCGCCGACCTCTCGGAGTGCGGCCTCTACAAGCTGCTGGTCGAGACGCCGTCGCAGGATGCCGACGGCGGCTACACCTACATCGGCGGGCTGTACCAGTTCGACGCCACGCCGCCGCATGCGGAACTGCTGGGCCGCGCGGCCAAGGTGGCGTCGCACGCCGGTGCGTCGATGGTCACCGGCATCGCCATCGACGCGTTCGCCGACCGCCGCGAGCCGCCGCACCCGCTGGTGCGCGACGCCTTCGCCTCGTTGCGCGGGCTGCCCGAGGCCTCGTTCCTCGGCCTCGTCGGCCCGCGCTTCCTGCTGCGGCACCCGTACGGCAAGAAGAGCGATCCGATCTCGTCGTTCGCCTTCGAGGAGTTCAGCCGCGAGGCGGGCCTGCGCGGCATGCTGTGGGGCCACCCGGCGCTGCTGGCGATCTCGGTGCTGGCGCAGTCGGGCGGGCAGCTGACGATCGACGACCTGCCGTTCCATCACTACGTCGATGACGACGGCGACACCGTCGCGCTGCCGTGCACCGACCGGATGATCAACGCCAATGCCGCCTCGCTGCTCCGCGAGGCCGGCATCAATGCGGTGATGGCCCACAAGGGCGAAGCGCTGGTGAAGCTCAACGGGCTGGAAGCGATCAACGGCGACGGGCTCGCCGTGGCCGGCGCGGCACCGCGCAAGGCGCCTGCCGACAGCCGGTTCGCCGTGCAGTCCAAGGTCGGCGCCAAGGGCGCCGAGGTGAGCGCGCAATGGGCCCCCGCCACGCGCAAGGCGGCCGCCGGGGCAGCGACGCCGCCTCCGGCGCCCGCTCCCAGCCCTGCTGCGGCTGCTGCCCCCGCCCCGGCCACGGCGCCCGCGCCGGCTGCAGCCGAGCCGCCGCCGCCAGCCGAAGCACCTGCAGCCGAAGCGGCCGCCGAGGCGCCGGCCGAGGCAGCGGTCGACGATGAACTCGCCGCGCTGCTGGCGAGCCTCGAAGAGCCCGCTGCCGCGCCGGCAGACGCCGAGGCGCCCCCGGCCGCGGCCGAGGAGTCGGGCATGGATCCGGAGCTCGAGGCCCTGCTCAAGAGCCTCGGCTGACGATCGCCTTCAGCGGCGGCGGTCCGAGCGCGGGCCCCGCCCGGGGCCGTTCGGGCGCTGCGCTTCCTGCGGACGGTCGCGTGCCGGGCCTTGGGCAGGCGCTGCCGATCCGGAGCGGCCCTGGGGCGCGGGAGCGCGGCCCGCTGCGAACGGGGCCTGCTGCGAAGGGGACCTCGGCCGTTGCGGCTGCTGCGGCGCGTGCCCACGGCCCTGCGGGGCGGGTGCGCGCCCCGATGGCGCATGCTGCGGCGGTCGCGGGCGCAGCGCCGGCGGCGTGCGGCGCTGGCCGCCCACCCCGATCGTCATGCGGCCGAGCACGATCGGCTCGGCCTTCTCGCCGGCCGGCGGTTCGAAGCCGGGAATGACCTCGCGCGGGATCGAGCGCTTGATCAGCCGCTCGATGTCGCGCACGAAGATCTCCTCGTCCAGGCAGACCAGCGAGATCGCCTCGCCGGTGGCGCCGGCGCGCCCGGTGCGGCCGATGCGATGCACGTAGTCCTCGGGCACGTTGGAGACCTCGAAGTTCACCACGTGCGGCAGCTCCTCGATGTCGATGCCGCGCGCCGCGATGTCGGTGGCCACCAGCACGCGCAGGTCGCCGCTCTTGAAGTCGGCCAGCGCCTTGGTGCGTGCGCCCTGGCTCTTGTTGCCATGGATCGCCATCGCCGTGATGTCGTGGTCGTTGAGCCAATCGGCAAGGCGGTTGCAACCGTGCTTGGTGCGCAGGAACACCAGCACCTGGTGCCAATCGCCCTGCAGCACGAGATGACGCAGCAGTTCCTTCTTGCGGTCGCGGCCGACCGGGTGGATCTTCTGCGCCACGGTGTCGGCGGTGGCGTTGCGCCGTGCCACCTCGATCAACGCGGGCTGGTTCAGCAGCCGGTCGGCGAGCGCCTTGATCTCGTCGCTGAAGGTGGCCGAGAAGAGCAGGCTCTGCTTTTTCGCAGGCAGCAGCGCGAGCACCTTGCGGATGTCGTGGATGAAGCCCATGTCGAGCATGCGATCGGCTTCGTCGAGCACGAAGATCTCCACATGCGACAGGTCCAGCGTGCCCTGGCCGTGGTGGTCGAGCAGCCGGCCGGGCGTGGCCACGAGGATGTCCACGCCACGGCGCAGGCGATCGATCTGCGGCTGCATGCCCACGCCGCCGAACATCACCATGCTGGTCAGCGGCAGGTGCTTGCCGTAGGTGCGCACGCTCTCCTCGACCTGCGCAGCGAGTTCGCGCGTCGGCGTGAGGATGAGCGCGCGGATCGGGGTGCGGCCGCGCGGGCCGCGGGGCGCGCCCGTGGCTGGGGCCGAGGCCGGGGCGGCCTCGCGGAGCGCCTTGTCCGCGGCCAGCCGGTGCAGCAGCGGCAGCGTGAAGCCGGCGGTCTTGCCGGTGCCGGTCTGTGCGCCGGCCATCAGGTCGCCGCCCCGCAGCACGGCAGGAATCGCCTGGGCCTGGATCGGCGTGGGGGTTTCGTATCCCTGCTCGCGCACGGCGCGCAGGAGCGGCTCGGCGAGGCCGAGTTCGGTGAACTTCATCGATGGAGCCCCGGGGGCGGGGCGAGGTTCGCGCTCCTGCGGATCGGGCGTTGCGCCCGCGCCAGTCACCAGGTGCGATGGTTTGCGAGGAGGTCTGAATGACCGCGCCGCGGTGACTGGAGGCCACGGCGCATGTGCGGGATTCTACCCATGCTGCCGATACGATCGCGCATTGCCGTCCCCGGAGACCCCATGTCCGCCATCACGTTTGCCGACTTCGAAGCGACGCACCGCGCCCGGGGGTGCGACGAGGTGGTCTCGCGCAGCTGGGAGCCGGGCACGGTGGTCGACACCCACACGCACCCGTTCGCCGCAGAGGCGCTGATGGTGGCCGGCGAGATGTGGCTCACCTGCGCCGGTCAGACCCGCCACCTGCACCCCGGCGACACCTTCACGCTGGCCCGCGACGAGCCGCACGCGGAGCGCTACGGCAGTGCAGGCGCCACCTACTGGGTGGCGCGGCGGGCGTAGCGCCCGGCCGGGTTGCGGGCCGGGGTCAGGCCGGCATCGACTGGCGCGCGCTCAGCCGCAGCCAGCCGCGGCCGACGCGGTAGATCGCCCACACGCCGAGCAGGCCCATGCCCAGCAGCCAGGTGCCCACGCCGAGGAAGAACACCACGGTCAGCGGTATCGACACCAACGCCACCACGGCCGCCCACCCCAGCGCGTACCAGAAGGTGCGGATCGCCCACTCGAAGTGCGACTCGAGCCAGGTGCCGCGCGCATCGCCGCGGTAGATGTAGCTGACGATCACCGCGATGATCGACGGCCAGCCGAACAGGAACGAGCCGATCACGCTGGCGGCACCGAACGCCCCCAGCGCCAGGCCGAGGGCGTGCAGCGCATAGATGATGTTCAGCGTGCGCTCCAGGCCGCTGGTGTCGCGCGCGTCCAGGGTCGTGACGGTGGTGTCGGTGCTCATGCGATGCTCCCCGGCGGGGATGGAGGGCCGCCTCGCCGCCAAGTATGGACGCCGCACCGCGGCACAACCATCCCCGCGACGATCTGCGCGCGGCCGCGATAATCCGCGGTTTCGCCCGACGCACCGCCGGGCGGTCCTCCTACCCCCGAGTCAGCCATGGCCCAGTACGTCTTAGCGAAGCACCTGCCCGCCTGCGGCGGCCTCCCCTCACTCCGTTCGTGGAGGGCCATGTAGCCATGGCGCAGTATGTTTTCACCATGAACCGCGTCGGCAAGATCGTGCCGCCGAAGCGGCAGATCCTGAAGGGCATCTCGCTGTCCTTCTTCCCCGGCGCCAAGATCGGCGTGCTCGGCGTCAACGGCTCGGGCAAGAGCTCGCTGCTGAAGATCATGGCGGGCATCGACAAGGAGTACGAAGGCGAGGCGACGCCGATGCCCGGGCTGAAGATCGGCCACCTGCCCCAGGAGCCGCAGCTGGATCCCGAGCAGACGGTGCGCGAGGCCGTCGAGCAGGGCATCGGCGGCGTGCTCGCGGCCAAGAAGCGGCTCGACGAGGTCTACGCCGCCTATGCCGAGCCCGACGCCGACTTCGACGCGCTGGCCGCCGAGCAGGCCGAACTCGAAGCCGTCATCGCGGCCGCCGGCAGCGAGAACACCGACCTGCAGCTCGAACTGGCCGCCGACGCGTTGCGCCTGCCGCCCTGGGACGCGGCGATCCGCAACCTCTCCGGCGGCGAGAAGCGCCGCGTGGCGCTGTGCCGGCTGCTGCTGTCCAAGCCCGACATGCTGCTGCTCGACGAGCCGACCAACCACCTGGACGCCGAGTCGGTGGAGTGGCTCGAGCACTTCCTGCAGCGCTTCCCGGGCACCGTGGTGGCGATCACCCACGACCGCTACTTCCTCGACAACGCTGCCGAGTGGATCCTCGAGCTCGACCGCGGCCAGGGCATCCCCTGGAAGGGCAACTACTCCGACTGGCTCGACCAGAAGGAGAAGCGCCTCGAGCAGGAGCAGAAGGCCGAGGACGCGCGCATGAAGGCGATGAAGGAGGAGCTCAAGTGGGTGCGCTCCAACGCCAAGGCTCGCCAGACCAAGAGCAAGGCCCGCCTGGCGCGCTTCGAGGAGCTGTCGGACGTCGAGTACCAGCAGCGCAACGTCACCAACGAGATCTTCATCCCGGTGGCCGAACGTCTGGGCAACGAGGTGATCGAGTTCAGGAACGTCTCGAAGTCCTTCGGCGACCGGCTGCTGATCGACAACCTCAGCTTCAAGGTGCCGGCCGGTGCCATCGTCGGCATCATCGGCCCCAACGGCGCGGGCAAGTCGACCCTGTTCCGCATGATCCAGGGCGTTGAGAAGCCCGACAGCGGCGAGGTGCTCATCGGCAAGACCGCGCAGCTCGCGTTCGTCGACCAGAGCCGCGACAGCCTGGATGACACCAAGACCGTGTGGGAGGACGTCTCCGGCGGCCTCGACAACATCGTCGTCGGCAAGTTCGTGATGCCCAGCCGCGCCTACCTGGGCCGCTTCAACTTCAAGGGCAACGACCAGCAGAAGCAGGTCGGCTCCCTCTCCGGTGGCGAGCGCGGCCGCCTGCACCTGGCCAAGACCCTGGCCAAAGGCGGCAACGTGCTGATGCTCGACGAGCCGTCGAACGACCTTGACGTCGAGACGCTGCGCGCGCTGGAAGAGGCACTGCTGGAGTTCGCCGGCAGCGCGATGATCATCAGCCACGACCGCTGGTTCCTCGATCGCATCTGCACGCACATCCTGGCCGCTGAGGGCGACTCGCAATGGTTCTTCTACAACGGCAACTACCAGGAGTACGAGGCCGACAAGGTCAAGCGCCTGGGTGAGGAAGGCGCGCGGCCCAAGCGCGTGCGGTTCAAGCCGATCCACTGACGGGCGGGCCGCAGGCCCATCCCGCGCAGGCCCGATGCGACGAACGGCGCGCTGCCGCGACCGGTGACGGGGCGCGTCGCGTCGTTTCCCCTACCATCCCGCGCCGCCACGCTCGCCCCGCGGCCGATGTCCGCGCGGACACCGCCGACAGGGCCGGGCTCCCGAGGAGTTCCGCGCATGCCCTTGATGTCCCGCTTGACCGTCGCCGCCGCCGTCGCCGTACTGTCCGCCTGTGCCACGCCGACCCAGCCCCCGGCCGCGACCCCCACTCCGGCGCCAGCCGCCGCACCGCAGGCGCCCGCTGCAGCGGGGGTGGTTCCGCGCGCGGTGGCGGCGGGTCCCGCCGGGGCGGCCTCTGCTCCCGCCGCGGCCCCGGCTCCCGGCACGCCGCAGCCATTCGCGACGGTCGTGCGCGACGCCCGCCGCAGCGACGGCCTGTTCACCACCTGGCGCAAGGACGACAAGGTCTGGCTCGAACTCAAGCCGGAGGACTTCGGCAAGGCCTGGTTCTTCTCGCCCAAGCTCAGCCGCGGCATCGGCGAGCCGGGCTTCTACGCCGGCACGATGTACATGAGCTTCGGCACCTTCGGTCGGCCGCAGCTGGTGGAGTTCCGGCGCGTGCACAACCAGGTGCAGCTGCTGGCGCGCAACACCGGCCGCGTGGCGCCTGCGGGCAGCCCCACCGGCCGCGCCGTGGACGTGGGCTTCTCGCCCAGTCTGCTGGGCAGTGCCGCGGTCGCGAGCCAGCCGCACCCGGAGCGCAAGACCATCCTGATCGAGCTGAACAGCCTGCTGCTGGCCGACGTGCAGGGGATGGCGATGCGGCTGCAGCGCACCTATCGGCAGAACTACACCTACGACCTGCGCCACTCGTCGATCGCCAGCGTGCGCCACAAGCCGCAGGAGCTGGTGATCGAGACGCTGAACCACTACGCCACCGCGACGCTCGCGATCCCGCAGCCGGCGCCGCCGGGCGCCACCGGGCCGACCGGTCCGCAGCCCACGGCGCCTTCGTCGCTGCCGGACGCGCGCAGCCTGTTTCTCGGCGTGCAGTATTCGCTGGCGCCGCTGCCCGAGGTGCCGATGGCGCCGCGTCGGGCCGATGCGCGGGTGGGCTACTTCACGACGCCGGTCGACGACTACACGCGCGACCTGGCGCGCTCGCCCCGCGATCGCCATGTCTACCGCTGGCGGCTCGAGAAGAAGGACCCGGCCGCGGAAATCTCCGAGCCGGTCAAGCCCATCACCTACTGGATCGACCGCACCGTGCCCGTCGAGTACCGGCAGGCCATCATCGACGGCATCCTCGAGTGGAACAAGGCGTTCGAGAAGATCGGCTTCCGCAACGCAGTGGTGGCCAAGGTGCAGCCCGACGATGCCGACTTCGACACGCTGGACCTGAACGCCGCCTCGGTGCGCTGGATGACCAACGCGCAGTCCTCGTTCGGCGCGATCGGCCCGAGCCAGGTCGACCCGCGCAGCGGGGAGATCCTCGACGCGGACATCGGCTTCGAGAGCCTGTCGTCGCGTTCGCTGCGCACGATCCGCTCGCAGCTGCTCGCGCCGGCCTCGCCGGCCGCTGCGTGGGCGAGGCTGATGCAGGCCGGTGACGCGTTGCGCGAGTTCGGCGGGCCCGAGGCGATCTCGGCGTGGCAGTCCGAACTGGCGGGCGCGGCCTGCCACCATGCCGACTTCGCGGCCGAGCAGCTGCAGTACGCGCTCGACGTGCTCGACGCCCGTGGCGACCTGGACCCCGACAGCCCGGAGGTGCAGCGCTTCGTCTACGAGTACCTCAAGGACACCACGATGCACGAGGTGGGTCACACGCTCGGGCTGCGCCACAACTTCCGTTCCTCGCAGGCCTACTCGGCGCAACAGCTCGACGACGAGTCCTTCCTGCGCGGTGGCAGCCTGGCCGGATCGGTGATGGAGTACGCGCCGATCCGGCTGCCGAAGCCGGGCCAGCCGATGACCGCGCCGTTCCAGGCCACGCTCGGCCCCTATGACTTCTGGGCGATCGAGTACGCCTACAAGCCGATTGCACCGGAACAGGAGCGCGCGGAGCTGCAACGCATCGCCTCGCGCAGCGGCGAGCCGCAGCTGGCCTACGGGAGCGACGACGACAACTTCCTCGGCATCGATCCCCAGTCGCTGATGTTCGACCTCGGCAGCGACCCCGTCGCCTTCGCGCAGCGCCGCATCGAGATCGCGCGAGACCTCCTCGATCGACAGGCGCGGCGTACCTTGTCGCCCGGCGACGACTACTCGGTGCTGCGCCGATCGATCGGCTACGCGCTGCGGGACGTCGGTCGCGCCGCCGGTGTGCTGGCACGGCAGATCGGAGGCGTGCGCACGGTCCGCGACCATCCGGGCACCTCGCGCGACCCGCTGGTACCGGTGGAGGCCGCGGCACAGCGGGCTGCGCTCGACGCATTGGCCAAAGGCGTGTTCGCCGCCGACAGCTTCGCGCTGGCGCCGCCGCTGCAGCGCCGACTGGCGCCCGACTACCTCGAGCGGCTCGATGCGCTGTCGTCGGGCGACGGCCCGGTGCAGACCGACTATTCGGTGGTGGCCGCGGTGGCGGACATGCAGCGCGCACTGCTGGCGCAGCTGATGAGCGACGGTGTCGCGCAGCGCATCCTCGACAGCGTCGGCAAGGTCGATCGCCCGGCCGATGCCTTCCGCCTCTCGGAGCTGCACGAACGGCTGACGCGGGAGATCTGGAGCGACCTCGCCGGCGGCGAGTCGAGTTCGCTGCGCCGCGAACTGCAGCGCGAGCACGTGAACCGGCTGGCGAACGCGCTGCTGCGCCCGACGTCGGCCAGCCGCGCCGACACGCGCAGCCTGGTGCGCGCGCAGTCGATGGGGCTTCTGGCGCGGCTGCAGGCGGCGTCGAAGGCGGGCAAGGGCAGTGCCGAGCAGCGCGCACACCTCGACGATTGCATCGAGAGCCTGCGCCAGGGGCTCGAGGCGAAGGCCACGCGCGCGGCGCTCTGACGCCCGCGCCGAACCGGGCCGGAGGCGGCGGTCAGCGCGGCAGCGGCGTCGCGGCCAGTGCGGCACGCAATGCCGTGGCCAGCGCGTCGCGATACGCGTCAGGGTGATGCACGTCGCCGTGCGCCGCTGCGGGCAGGCGCACGAGACGCGCCTGCCGCGCCGAGCGTGCCAGCGACAGCAGCCGCTCGCTGTGGCTGATCGGGATCAGCGTGTCGCGCTCGCCGTGCAGCAGCAGCACCGCGCCGCGGACCTCCGGCAGTGCCAGGTCGCTGCGCAACGGGTAGCGCAGCACCGGCGCCGGCACCCAGGGGTAGGCCTCGGCGGCGAGCTGCACCATGCTCGCGTAAGGCGAGACCAGCACCGTCAGGTCGGGTTGCACCTCCGCCGCGAGTCGGGCCGCGAGGCCCGTGCCCAGCGACCGACCGAAGAAGATCCAGCGCTTACCGGCATAGGCCGGCGCCACCTGGCGCCACGCGGCGCGCACGTCGTCGAGCAGCTGCGCCTCGCTCGCGATGCGGCCGCTGCTCTTGCCGTAGCCCCGGTAGTCGATCATCACCAGATCCACATTGGCGGCGCGATACAGCTTCGGATCGACGAACCAGCCCTGCAGGCTGCTGCCGTTGCCGTGCAGGTAGAACACCACGCCGTCGGGATTCGGCAGCTTGAGGTGCAGCGCGTTCAGCCGCGCGCCGGGCACGTCGATCCAGGTCTCGTGCACGTCGGCATCGACCGGGAAGCGATGGTCCTGCGGCAAGGTGGACGGCCGGAACAGCAGCCGCTCCTGCCCGAACCACAGTGCGGCGACTGCCGCTGCCCACAGCACTGCGGCGGTGGCGGGGATGGCCATCCACCAGCGCCTGCGCATCCAGCGACGCGAGGGCTTGCGGGCAGGGGGTCGATCGAGCGTGGCGTCCATGACGTGCAGCCTACGTGCGGACCGGCAATCCGGATGCAACCGAGCCCTCAGACCCAGCCGAGCGCGCCGCAGCCCGCGCCCACGGCGATGGCCCACAGCGGATTGCGGCGCGTCTTCAGCATGAACACGATCGTCGCGACGGCCAGCACCGGCGCCTGCCACGAGGTGCGGACCGGCTCCAGCAGCACCCAGCCGGTGGCAGCCAGCAGGCCGAGCGTGAGGGGCGCCAGGCCGGAGGTGAAGGCGCGCAGCGCGATGGAGTCGGCGTGGCGGTCGCCCCAGCGGCCGGCCGCCAGCGTCAGCGTCGTCGACGGCAGCAGGCTGCCGGTCAGCGCTGCGGCCACGCCGGCCAGGCCCGCGATGTTCCAGCCCACCACCGCGACGAAGAGCACGTTGGGCCCCGGCGCGGCCTGGGCCAGTGCGATCGACGCGACGAACTGGGCGTCGGTGAGCCAGCCACGCTCGCCGACGATGTAGCGCTGCATCTCCGGCGCCGTGGTGATCGCACCGCCCACTGCCAGCAGCGACAGCAGCGTGAAGTGCAGGAACAGGCTCCACAAGCCGGCCGCGCCGAGCTGCCCGCTGCCCCACCACAGCTCAACCACGCGACAACCTCCACCAGGCCCGCGCATAGCCGGTGCCGCCCAGCACCAGCACCACGCCGACCATCGGCCAGCGCAGCACACCCACCGCAGCGAATGTGCCGGCGGCCAGCGCGCCGCCCCAGATCCACCCGAGCGGGTTGCGCCGAAGCGCCGGCGCGAGCTTCACCGCCAGCGAGAGCACGAGCCCCGCCGCCACGATGCCCATGCCGCGCAGAGCGCCCGCCACCCAGGGGATGTGACCGATCTGCCCGAAGGTCGCCGCCAGCAGCAGCACGATGACCAGCGGCGCCGCCATCAGCCCGGCCAGCGCCGTGTAGGCGCCGGGCAGGCCGTGGAAGCGCTGCCCGATCATCATCGCCATGTTCACGATGTTCGGCCCGGGCAGCACCTGCCCGAGCGACAGCAGTTCGAGGAACTCCTCGGGCGTGAGCCAGCCGCGCCGCTCGACGAGCTCGCGCTGCGCCACCGGCAGCACGCCGCCGAAGCCCTGCAGCGCCAGGCGGTTGAAGGCCCCGAACAGCTGCCCGAGCGACTCCGGCCGGTTCAACGCCCCGCGCCCCCGCCCGCGGTGCGGCCCAGGCGGGCCGACAGCATCACCGCCAGGCCCATCCAGGCCAGCGCGACCGGCCACAGGCCGGTCAGCCCGGCGGCTGCCGCCATCGCGCCGCCGCCGGCTGCGCCCACGCCCTGCCCGATGTAGATCGCCGACGTGTTCATCGCCATCAGCGCCGGAGCACTGCCGGGTGCCGCGGCGGCCAGCCGCGCCTGCTGCGCCGAGTTCGCAGCGAAGCAGCCCAGTCCCCAGGGCACCAGCACCAGCGCCATCGTGAGCGCGTTGCCGGCCAGCGGCCACGCCATCAGCGAGACGGCCATCGCCAGCACCGCCAGCGTGGCGCAACTCGCTGCGCCGACGCGGTCGATGACGCGCGCGAGCAGCACGTTGCCCGCCACGCCGAAGAGGCCGAACCAGAAGAACAGCAGCCCGATGCGGCTGGCATCCGCACCCAGCACCTCGCGGTAGTAGGGGGCGAGGTAGGACATCAGCGTGAACTGCCCGGCCGCGCTGAGCGCCGTGACCGCCACGATGCCCATCAGCGGCGGGCTGGCCAGCACGGCGCGCCAGTCGCGAAGCACCAGCGGCGGCGGCCGCACGCCGTCCGGCACCGTGCGCCACACGGCCCAGGCTGCCGCCAGCGCCAGCACCGAGACCGCCGCGAAGGCCCAGCGCCAGCCGGCAGTCTCGCCGATCAAAGCGCCCATCGGCATGCCCACCACCGAGGCTACCGACCAGCCGAGGAACACCGTCGTGATCGCGCGGCCGCGCTGCTCGGGCCGGCTCAGCACGCCGATCGCCGCGGCGGCCTGAGGCGTGTACACCGCCGCGGCGAGCACGGTGGCCGCGCGCATCGGCAGCAGCACACCCAGGCTCGGCGCCAGTGCCGACAGCGCGTGCCCGGCGGCGAACCACAGCAGCGCGCCGACCAGCAGCCGCCGGCGGTCCCAGTTGCCCATCCACACCGCCAGCAGCGGTGCACCGGCGCCCATCGCCACCGCACCCAGCGTGACGAGCTGCCCCGCCGCCGCGACGCTCACCGAGAGCGACGCGGAGAGGTCGTTCAGCGCGCCCGGCGCCACCAGCACGCCGCAGCCGATGGCCGCATTGCCCAACAGCAGGGCCCGCGCGGCCGCCGGCGCGGGGTCGCCGGCGCCGGCGGAGTTCAACGCATCACCTTCAGCGCATCGGGGTTGACCAGGTGGCTCGGGCGATTGGCGATGAACTCGACGATGTTCTCGAACGCTGCGCGGAAGTACATCTCGTAGCTGTCCTGCTCGACGTAGCCGATGTGCGGCGTGCACACCGCGTTCTCCAGCCGCAGCAGCGGATGGCCCTGCAGGATGGGCTCGCTCTCGAAGACGTCGACCGCGGCCATGCCGGGGCGGCCTCGGTTCAGCGCCGAGACGAGCGCGTTCTCCTGCAGCAGCTCGGCGCGGGAGGTGTTGACGAGCAGCGCCGTGGGCTTCATGCGCGACAGGTGTTCCAGGCGCACGATGCCGCGCGTGGCATCGGTCAGGCGCAGGTGCAGCGACAGCACGTCGCAGGCCTCGAAGAACGGCTCGCAGCCGGGGGCGGCGATGTGGCCGTCGGCCAGCGCCCGCTCGCGGCTGCCCTCGCTGCCCCACACCACCACCTTCATGCCGAACGCGCGGCCGTAGCCCGCGACGAGCTGGCCGATCTTGCCGTAACCCCACACGCCCAGCGTCTTGCCGGCCAGCACCATGCCCAGGCCGAAGTTCGGCGGCATCGACGCCGACTTCAGCCCCGACTGCTGCCACACGCCGTGCTTGAGCGTGCTCATGTACTGCGGCAGCCGGCGCATCGCCGCCATGATCAGCGCCCAGGTCAGCTCGGCCGGCGCCACCGGCGAGCCCACGCCCTCGGCCACCGCGATGCCCAGCCTCGTCGCGGCCTGCACGTCGATGTGCGAGCCCACGCGGCCGGTCTGCGAGATGAGCTTCAGGCGCGGCAGCTTCTCCAGCAGCGCGCGCGGGAATTGCGTGCGCTCGCGGATCAGCACCAGCACGTCGGCATCGCGCAGCCGCACCGACAGCTGCCCGATGCCCTTGACGGTGTTGGTGAAGACCTTGGCGTTGAACGGCTCGAGCAGCGTGGCGCACTTCAGCTTGCGCACCGCGTCCTGATAGTCGTCGAGGATGATGATGTTCATGGCCGTGCCCGGCGATTCTGCCGCGCGCCGACGCGGTCGCCGGGCCGGGGCTACGATCGCCACCCCTTTCTCACCTCAGGAGACTCTCGTGAGCATTTCGATGCATACGGCCAGCGTGCCCGTGTTCGTGCGGATGTTGAACAACCTGCTCACGTGGCTGGACAAGGCCCAGGCCCATGCCGAAGCGCGCAAGTTCGACACCGCCAACTACCTGGGCCTGCGGCTGGCACCCGACATGCTGCCGTTCACGCGCCAGATCCAGATCGCCAGCGACGCAGCCAAGGGCTGCGTGGCCCGGCTGGCCGGCGTCGACGTGCCCAAGTGGGACGACAACGAGGCGAGCCTCGACGACCTGCGCGCCCGCGTGCGCAAGACGATGGACTACGTGCAGTCCATCCCCGCCGACAAGATCGACGGCAGCGAATCGCGCGAGATCGTGCTGCAGATGCGCGCCGGCGAACTCCGATTCAGTGGCGAGAACTACCTGCGCCACTACGCGCTGCCGAACTTCTACTTCCACCTGACCACGGCCTACGCGCTGCTGCGCCACGCCGGCGTGGACATCGGCAAGACCGACTTCCTCGGCAAGCCCTGACGGCAGTCGCGCCATGGTGCTGCAGCCCCATCTGCGCGACCTCGGCGGCGGCTTCGTCGTGCGGCGGCTGCTGCCGGCCGCCGCGCAGCGCTCGGTGGGGCCGTTCGTCTTCTTCGACCACTTCGGGCCGATCACCGCGCAGCCGCACGATCAGCATGACGTGCGACCGCACCCGCACATCGGCTTGGCGACAGTGACCTACCTGTTCGAAGGTGCCAACATGCACCGCGACTCCACCGGCGTGGTGCAGCGCATCGAGCCAGGGGCGATCAACTGGATGACCGCCGGCCGTGGCATCGTGCACTCGGAGCGCACGCCCGACGACCTGCGCGGCACCGTGCGGCGCAGCCACGGCCTGCAGCTGTGGTGCGCGCTGCCCGCGGCCGACGAGGAGATCGCGCCGTCCTTCGCGCACACGCCGGCCGCTGCGATCCCGGCACTGGAGGTGGGCGGTGCGCGCGTGCGCGTGCTGGTCGGCGAGGTCTGGGGCGTGGCCTCGCCGGTGGTGGTGCGTTCGCCGACGCTCTACCTCGACATCGCGCTGTCGGCCGCCGATGCGCTGCCGTTGCCGCTCGCGGCCGAGCGCGCGGTCTACGTGGTCGACGGCGCCGTGCGGCTCGACGGCGCGGCGCTGCAGCCGCAGACGATGACGGTGCTCACGCCCGGCGACGAGGCGATGCTCTCGGCCGACGACGAGGCGCGCGTGGTGCTGATCGGCGGCGAGCCGCTCGGCCCGCGCCATCTGTGGTGGAACTTCGTCTCCTCGCGCAGGGAGCGGATCGTGCAGGCCGCCGACGACTGGCGGGCCGGTCGCTTTCCTGGCGTGCCTGGCGAGACCGAGTCCATCCCGCTGCCGGACAAGGGCCCGGCGTAAGCCGACCCTGGGGGCCCTCAGAAGCGGTACGTGCCGCGTACCGCCTGCCCGACGCGCAGCGTGCGGTCGATGCCATCGACGATCACCGCGTTCATGCCGAAGGTGATGCCGCCGTCCATGCGCGCGTCGGCACGGAAGGTGGAGAGCACGTCCGCCACGGCGTGACCCTGCTCGCCGGAGTCGGGGTCGACGCTGGGCACCGTGCAGCGCACGCAGGGCTTCACGAGCCGCAGCACCACCTCGCCGTCGGCGGTGTCGATGTGCAGCTCGTCGAGGTGGTCCTCGTCGAACGGTTCGAGGCCGTCGAGCACGAGGTTCGGGCGGAAGCGGCGCATGTCCACCGTCGCGTGGCCGGTCGCCGCCAGCCGCCGGTTCAGCTCGGCCAGCGATGCGCTGCCGGTGACCAGCAGCGGGAACGCGTCGGCGAAGCCGTTCTCCGCGTCGAGATCGCCGGTCCAGCGCTTGTTCGACAGGCGCCGCTGTTCCGGGTCGAAGCGGGCCAGGCGCGCCGGGCGGCCGAGGAAGTCGGTGCACCACTGCGCCGCCAGCGGGCCCATGTCGTAGGCGGCCACCTCGTCGTCCCACACGCGCACCCGGGTCGGCGCTTCGACGCGATCCACGGCCAGGTGCAGCGCCAGCATGCCGGGGGCGCGCAGCACCACCTCCTCGTGGCGGAACGTCGTGCGGATCAGCGCCATGCGCGGCAGGCTGCGCTGGGTCAGCATGTCGCCGCGCTCGTCGACGACCATCCATTGGCGATCCAGGTCGGGGCCGGTCTCGACGAGCAGGGCGTCGGTCACCTCGATCCCCGCGCAGGACTTCACCGGATGGACGAACAGCTGGGCGATGCGGGCGGTCGTGTCGGTCATGCGGGAATTGTCGCTGCCTACAATCCCGCGATGCGTACGACCGATGTGCTGGTGCACGGCGCGGGTGCCGTGGGCCTCGCGTGCGGGCTCGCGCTGGCGCGCCAGGGCCTGGCGGTGACGATGCGCTCGGCCGCGCGCCGGGCCGATGCCCCGCCGGACGTGCGGGCCTATGCGCTGAATGCGCGCTCGCTGGGCCTGCTGCAGCAGCTGAAGGTGTGGGATGCGCTGCCTGCCGATGCGAAGACGGCCGTCTACGAGATGCAGGTGCACGGCGATCGCGACGACGGCCGGCTCGACTTCTCGGCCTGGCAGCAGGGCGTCGGCGAACTGGCGTGGATCGTCGATGCCGCTGCGCTCGAGACCGCGCTCGCCACCGCCGCCCGCTATGCGCCGCACCTCACGGTGATCGACGAGGCCGCTGCGGCACCGTCGGCAGTCCTGCAGGTGGTGGCCGAAGGCCGCCAGTCGGCGCTGCGCGAGCGGCTGGGCGTGGCGATGCCGATGACACCTTACGGCCAGCGCGCGGTGGCCGCGCGGCTGGTGGCGAGCGTGCCGCATTCGGGCATCGCGCGGCAGTGGTTCCGCGGCGGCGAGATCCTCGCGCTGTTGCCGTTCGATCGGCCCGAGGCCGGCTGCAGCCACGGCCTCGTGTGGTCGGTGGGCGCAGCGCGGGCCACCGAGCTGCTGGAGATGGACACGCCCAGCTTCGAGGCCGCGCTGGCCGAGGCCACCGGCGGCGCCGCGGGTGAATTGAAGCTGTCGGGTGCGCGCGCCGACTGGCCGCTGGCGATCGGCCGCGCCGACCGGATCTGCGGGCCGGGCTGGGTGCTGGTGGGCGATGCCGCCCACGTCGTGCACCCGCTGGCCGGCCAGGGCCTGAACCTCGGGCTGGCCGATGTGGCCGTGCTGGCCGACGTGATCGCGGCCCGCGAGCCGTGGCGCGAGCTCGGCGACGAGCGGCTGCTGGCGCGCTACGCCCGCCAGCGTGACTTCCCGGTGCGCGCGATGGCCACGCTCACCGATGGCCTGTGGCAGCTGTTCGCCGCGCCGGCGCCTTGGATGCGCGTGCTGCGCAACACGGGCCTGGCCGCCGTGCAGCGCCTGTCCCCTCTCAAACGCGCACTCACGGCACGTGCGCTCGATGCCTGAAGCCGACCCCACCATGACCCATCCCTCGATCCGGACCGCGCTGCTGGCGCTCGTCATCACCGCCGGCGGCATCGCCGCCTGCGACGCCCGCGACGCCCAGGCCCAGGCGGCGCCAGCCAAGGGCAAGCCGGCCGCCGCAGCCACCGCGTCGGGCGACGGCCATGCGCCTGCGCCTGCGGCCGTCGACGCGCAGCTGCGCAAGGTGCTCGCCGAGCGGCTGCCCAAGCTGCCGAAGATCGACGAGGTGCGCACGTCGCCCGTGGCCGGGCTGTACGAGGTGCGCTTCGGCGGCACCGAGATCATCTACGTCGATGCCAGCGGCCAGTTCCTGATCCAGGGCAACCTGATCGACACGGTCTCGATGGCCGACCTCACCAGCGACCGCATCGAGAAGATCACCGCCGTCGACTTCGGCAAGCTCCCGCTGAAGGATGCGATCGTCTTCAAGCAGGGGAAGGGCGAGCGCCGCATGGCCGTGTTCGTCGACCCGAACTGCGGCTACTGCAAGCGCTTCGAGCGCGAACTGGTCACGCTCGAGAACGTCACGATCTACTCGTTCCTGATGCCCATCCTCGGCCCCGATTCCTCGGTGAAGTCCCGCGACATCTGGTGTGCCGGCGACGCCTCCAAGGCGTGGCGGGCCTGGATGATCGACGGCGTGGCGCCTGCCAAGGCCGGGGAGAAGTGCGACACCGCCGCGCTCGACCGCAACGTGGCCTTCGGCCGCGACCACCGCATCAACGGCACGCCGGCGCTGCTGTTCGAGGACGGCGCGCGCAAGAGCGGCGCGCTGCCGATCAAGATGGTCGAGGAACTGCTGACCAAGGCCGCCGCCGCCGCGAAGAAGAGCTGAGGTGAAACGGACGACCCCCGGCCGTCTGGCGGCCGCCCCCCTGGTCGCCTGGGGCGACCGGTCCCCGCGGGGACTCCCGTGTCACGTGTCTTGGGTGGCGCTCGGCACCATGGCCAACTGACATGTTCCTGCGCTCGCGGCATCCCGCGGGCACGCTGGCCGGGCTCGCGCTGCTCGTCACGGTCGTCCACCTGTGGCTGGCCGGGCATGTGCTGGACTCGCAACTGGGCGAGGGCGGCGCGGACCGGGTCGTGCGCCGCATCGAGGTGGCGTTCGTGCGCGAACTGCAGCAGCAGCAACCGCCGGCCGGCGTGATCGCCGCGCCGCCCCCGGTGCCGCGCGCGGCGCGCGCCATCGCGCCGCCGGCAGTGGCCGCGTCGGCACCCCTGTCGTCACCGGTGATCGAGCCGGTGGCAGCCGTGCCGGCGCTCGAGATCGCGCGCCCGACGCCCGAGCCCGCACCCCCGATCGCCGAGGCGCAGCGGCCGGCTCCTGCGGCCTCGAACGAAGCCGCCGAGACCGTGGCGTCGACGCCGGTCGCGGCCCCCGTGCCTCCTGCCGCATCCGGGGCGCCTCCCGCCGCCGTGGCCTTCGAGTGGCCGCCGTCGACCCGTCTGTCCTACCAGCTCACAGGCGACTACCGGGGTCCGGTCGATGGCCGCGCGCAGGTGCAGTGGGTCCGCAGCGGCAGCCGCTACCAGGTCCACCTCGACGTGGTCATCGGCCCGTCGTTCGCGCCCATCGTCACGCGCCGCATGACCAGCGACGGCGACATCACCCCCGACGGCCTGCGACCGCGCCGCTACGACGAGGAGACCCGCGTGGCCTTCCGCAGCCCGCGCGCGCAGACCATCGTGTTCGACGACGCGCTGGTGCGGCTGCCCGGGGGGCAGGCGCTGCCGCTGCCACAGGGCGTGCAGGACGCCGCCAGTCAGTTCGTGCAGATGACCTGGATGTTCACGGTGGACCCGACGCGCCTCGAGGTCGGCCGCAGCGTGGAGTTGCCGTTGGCGCTGCCGCGCCGTGTGGAGCCGTGGACCTACGACATCATCGGCCGCGAGATGCTGCCCACCCCGGCCGGCAACGTCCAAACGCTGCACCTCAAGCCGCGCCGCGACCCGCGCCCGGGCGGCGACCTGAGCGCCGAGATGTGGGTCGCTCCGAGCCTGCAGTACCTGCCGGTGCGCATCGTCATCCGGCAGGACCGCGACACCTACGTCGACATGGTGATCGAGCGCCTGCCGCAGCAGGCCGCCGATGCACCGGCGCCGCGCTAGACATCATGGTCGCGGCGGAGCCGCCGCCGGACCTCAGAGCGCGCTGAGCGCGGCGATGTAGTCGGCCGCGGGTTGCGCGCCGCGCACGTTGCCGATCAGCGATCGGGCGTGCACCAGCAGCGGCCGCAGCTGGTCCATCGAGCGGGCCGCTTCCATGCGGATCGCCAGGTCGTCGCCCGAGGGTCCGACGAGTTCCACCAGGCGGCGCACGGCCTCGCGCTGGACGAGCTTGAAGTCCGGCTGACGGGCCGGCGGGGGCGGGGCGGGCGCAGCAGGCACCGGCGCGCCCGCGATCACCTCGATGAAGCCCGCCTCGGCCAGTGCGGCCAGGGTCTCGGCGGCCTGCACGGGGATCAGCCGCGCCAGTTCCTCGTCGGTGCGCTGGCCATCGACGAGGATCAGCGCTCCGCGCGCCCGCGGCGGCAGGCGGTGCGCGCGCGTCTGGACCTCGTCGACGCCCTTTGGGGTCTTGCGGTACCGGATGGCCATGGGGCGCGGGGACGGGATCGCAACTGCAGAAGGCGCAGCTTAGCGCCGACCACTGCCCGGCGCAGCGGGAAATGCACCTGAGCGGCCCCCCATCCCATGCAGCCTGCCGCACGATGGGTCCGCCTGCGGGCTGGCGGTATGCTCGGTCGAACGACCCCGGAGACTCCCTTGACCGACCCCCTGATCCTCATCGACACCCGCGGCGATGGTGAGCGCCGCACGCGGCTCATCACGCTGAACCGGCCCAAGCAGCTCAATGCGCTGAACGATGCGCTGATGGACCAGCTCGGCGCGGCGCTGCAGGCCGCGGACGACGACGCAGGCATCGGTTGCATCGTCATCACGGGCAGCGAGAAGGCCTTCGCGGCCGGCGCCGACATCTCGGCGATGCAGTCGCACACCTACATGCACGTCTACAAGACGAACTTCATCACCCGCAACTGGGAGACCATCCGCCGCGTGCGCAAGCCGGTGATCGCCGCGGTGGCCGGGTTCGCGCTGGGCGGCGGCTGCGAGCTGGCGATGATGTGCGACATGCTGATCGCTGCCGAGAACGCGAAGTTCGGCCAGCCCGAGATCAAGATCGGCATCATTCCCGGCGCCGGCGGCACGCAGCGGCTGCCGCGCGCGGTGGGCAAGGCCAAGGCGATGGATCTGGTGCTGACGGGCCGCATGATGGACGCCCAGGAGGCCGAGCGTGCGGGCCTGGTGTCGCGCCTGGTGCCGCTGGAGAAGCTGATGGACGAGGCGCTGGCCGCCGCCGATCTGATCTGCGCGTTGTCGGGCCCCAGCGTGATGATGGCCAAGGAATGCGTGAACCGCGCCTTCGAAGGTTCGCTGGCCGATGGGGTCGACTACGAGCGGCGCGTCTTCCACTCGCTGTTCGCCACGGCCGACCAGAAGGAAGGCATGGCGGCCTTCCTCGAGAAGCGGCCGCCGAAGTTCAGCCAGTCGTGACGGCGCTTCCGTGCGCGGCGTCGGTGGGCATCATGCTTCCTTGCGCAGCGCCGGAAAGAGAATCACGTCCCGGATGCTCGGGCTGTCGGTGATCAGCATCACGAGCCGGTCGATGCCCAGCCCGCAGCCCGCGGCCGGTGGCATGCCGAACTCGAGCGCGCGGATGAAGTCGGCGTCGTAGTACATCGCCTCCTCGTCGCCGGCCTCCTTGTTGGCCACCTGTGCGAGGAAGCGGGCGGCCTGGTCCTCGGCGTCGTTGAGCTCCGAGAAGCCGTTGGCGATCTCGCGGCCGGTGATGAACAGCTCGAAACGCTCGGTGATCGCGGGGTCGGTGTCGGAGGCGCGCGCCAGCGGCGACACCTCGACCGGGTAGTCGGTGATGAACGTCGGCTGCCAGAGCTGGTGCTCCACCGCCGCCTCGAACAGCCCGAACTGCAGCTCGGCCAGCTTCCAGTGCGCCGGCGGCTCTTCGCCGCGGGCCTTCAGCGCCGCGTGCAGCGCGGCCGGGTCGTCGGCCTGCTCAGGCGTCAGGCCCGCGTGGCGCACCAGCGAGTCGCGCACCGACAGGCGCTCGAACGGCAGGTCCAGCCGCACCGGCTTGCCGCCGTAGGCGACCTCGGCGCTGCCGGTGGCTGCGCGTGCGGCGTGGCGGATGATGGCCTCGGTGTAGTCCATCTGGTCGCGGTGCGTCCAGTACGACGCGTAGAACTCCATCATCGTGAACTCGGGGTTGTGGCGGACGCTGATCCCCTCGTTGCGGAAGTTGCGGTTGATCTCGAACACGCGCTCGAAGCCGCCCACCAGCAGCCGCTTCAGGTAGAGCTCGGGCGCGATGCGCAGGTACATGTCCTGGTCGAGCGCGTTGTGGTGCGTGACGAACGGCTTGGCGTTCGCGCCCCCGGGGATCGGGTGCAGCATCGGCGTCTCCACCTCGAGGAAGCCGTGCTCGACCATGAACTGGCGGATCGACGACACCGCCTTGCTGCGCGCCACGAAGCGCGCGCGTGCCGCCTCGTCGGTGATCAGGTCGACGTAGCGCTGGCGGTACTTCTGTTCCTGGTCGGTGAGGCCGTGGAACTTGTCGGGCAGCGGGCGCAGGTTCTTCACCAGCATCGCGATGCGGGTGGCGCGCACCGACAACTCGCCGCTCTTCGTGCGGAACAGCGTGCCTTCGCAACCGACGATGTCGCCGAGGTCCCAGTGCTTGAAGTCGGCGAGGCGCTGCTCGCCGACGCCGTCGAGGGTGACGTAGAGCTGGATGCGGCCGTGCGTGGCGCCGAACGAGCCGTCCTGGATCGTCGCGAAGCAGGCCTTGCCCATCACGCGCTTGAGCATCATGCGGCCGGCCACCGAGACGCGGATCGCCTGCGGCTCCAGTTCCTCGTTGGGGATCTGCGCGTAGCGCTGGTGCAGGTCGGCCGCGTGGTGCGTGGGCTTGTAGTCGTTGGGGAACGCCACACCCTGGGCGCGCAAGGCGCGCAACTTCTCGCGTCGCTCGGCGATCAGCTGGTTCTCGTCGGGCGGGGTCGGGTGTTCGGCAGTCATCGGGTGCTCGGTGATGGGTGCCGCAATTTTAGGCGGCTGCCTGACCCCACCCTTAGAATTCCGCCCCTTCATGCGCGCCCCGAAGACCATCGCAGACCGTCCGATCCGCTTCGCGCTCGTGGGCTGCGGGCGCATCTCGACGAACCACCTCGGCGCGATCGCGAAGCATGCGGGCCGCGCCGAGCTGGTGGCGGTGTGCGACAACCGGCCCGAAGCGCTCGAGGCGGCCGTGAAGCGCACCGGCGTGCCGGGCCACGAGTCGCTCGATGAGCTACTGGCCGGCAGCGACGCCGACGTGATCGTGCTGGCCACCCCCAGCGGCCTGCACCCGCGCCAGGCGATGCGCGCCGCTGCTGCCGGCCGCCACGTGCTCACCGAGAAGCCGATGGCCACGAAGTGGGACGAAGGCATGGCGATGGTGCGCGCCTGCCGCGAAGCCGGCGTCAAGCTCTTCGTCGTCAAGCAGAACCGCCTGAACCCGACGCTGCAGCGGCTGAAGGCGGCGGTGGATGCGGGGCGCTTCGGCCGCATCGTGATGGTGGTCGTCAACGTGTTCTGGACGCGCCCGCAGAGCTACTACGACGAAGCCCCGTGGCGCGGCCGCTGGGACCTCGACGGCGGCGCATTCCTGAACCAGGCCAGCCACTACGTCGACATGGTCGACTGGCTGGTCGGCCCGGTCGACAGCGTGCACGCCTACACCGCGACGCTGGCGCGCGACATCGAGGCCGAGGACACCGGCGTGATGAGCCTGCGGCTGCGCCGCGGCGCACTGGCGTCGATCAACGTCACGATGCTCACGCACGGCAGGAACTTCGAGGGCAGCATCACGCTGCTCGGCGAGCGCGGCACGGTGCGCATCGGCGGCGTCGCCGTCAACGAGGTGCAGCACTGGCAGTTCGACGAGCCTCGGCCCGAGGACGCGCAGGTGTTCGACGCCAGCTACAGCACGCCGTCGGTCTACGGCCACGGCCACCCGCTCTACTACGACAACGTGATCCGCACGCTGCGCGGCGAAGCACACGCCGAGGTCGACGGCTACGAGGGCCTCCGCTCGCTGGAGGTGGTGATCGCCGGCTACCGCAGCGCGCGCGACGGCGTGCGCGTGGGCCTGCCGCTGGTGTTCTAGTGCCGATGGCGGCGATCGTGCACCCCAGCGCCATCGTCGACGACGGCGCGCAGCTCGGCGAAGGCACGCGCGTGTGGCACTACACGCATGTCTCGGCGGGCGCGCGCATCGGCGCCGGCTGTTCGCTGGGGCAGGGCGTGTACGTCGGCAACGACGTGGTCATCGGCGACAACGTGCGCATCCAGAACCAGGTGTCGGTCTACGACGCCGTGACGCTGGAAGACGACGTGTTCTGCGGCCCGAGCATGGTCTTCACCAACGTGCTGAACCCGCGCTCGGCGGTGCCGCGCAAGCACGAGTACCGGCGCACGCGCGTGCGGCGCGGGGCCACGCTGGGCGCCAACTGCACCATCGTCTGCGGCCACGAGATCGGCGAGCACGCCTTCGTCGGCGCCGGCGCCGTGGTCACGGCCGATGTGCCCGCGTACGCGCTGGTGGTCGGCGTGCCGGCGCGGCGCGTCGGCTGGATGAGCCGGCACGGCGAGCGGCTCGATCTGCCGGCCCGTGGCCACGGCGAGGCCGCCTGCCCGGCCACCGGCGAACGCTACCGGCTCGAAGGCGACCATCTCCACCCATGCAGTTCACCGACCTGAAGGCGCAGTACGCGGCGCTGAAGCCGATCATCGACGCGCGCATCCAGCGTGTGCTCGATCACGGCCAGTACATCCTCGGCCCCGAGGTCGCGGAGATGGAATCGGCACTGGCCTCGCATACCGGCGCCCGCCATTGCATCAGCGTGGCCAGCGGCACCGAAGCGCTGCTGATCGCGCTGATGGCCCTCGGCGTGCAGGCGGGCGACGAGGTGATCACCAGCGCGTTCACGTTCGCTGCCACCGCCGAGACCATCGCGCTGCTGGGGGCACGGCCGGTGCTGGTGGATGTCGAGCCCGACACCTGCAACCTCGACGTGTCGCAGGTCGAGGCCCGCATCACGCCCAAGACGCGAGCGATCATGCCGGTGAGCCTGTACGGGCAGGTGGCCGACATGGACGAGCTGAACGCCATCGCCGCGAGGCACGGCCTGCCGGTGATCGAGGACGCGGCGCAGAGCTTCGGCGCCGCCTACCGCGGCCGCCGCTCGTGCGCGCTGTCGACTTTCGGCGCCACGAGCTTCTTCCCGAGCAAGCCGTTGGGCTGCTACGGCGACGGCGGCGCGCTCCTCACCGACGACGACGCGCTCGCGCAGGCGGCGCGCGAGATCCGCGTGCACGGGCAGTCGGGCCGCTACCGCCACACGCGCATCGGCGTCGGTGGCCGCATGGACACGCTGCAGTGCGCGGTGATCCTGGGCAAGCTCGAACGCTTTGCGTGGGAGCTCGAGCGGCGTGCGGCGATCGGCGCGCGCTACGACGCGCTGCTGGCCGGCGTGCGCGGCGTGCAGCGCCCGACGGTGCGGCCCGATCGCAACTGCGTCTGGGCCCAGTACACGGTGCGCGTCGAGCGGCGTGACGCAGTGGCTGCCGCTCTGAAGGCCGAAGGCATCCCCACGGCCGTGCACTACCCGCGCGGCTTGCACCGCCAGCCGGCATTCGAGGCGATGTGTGCCGATGCGCGCTGCCCCGTCACCGACGTGCTGGCCGGCCAGGTTCTGAGCCTGCCGATGAGCGCCGACCTCGACGCGGCCGACCAGGACCGCGTGGTCGAGGCGCTCGCACGCGCGACTGCGTGAGCGCCGCCGCGCCCCGGCCCTGCCCGGTGTGCGCCCGGCCCGAACCGCGGCCGCTGTACACCAAGGACGGCTATCGCATCGTGCAGTGCGCAGGCTGCGCGCTGGCCTACGTCGCCGACGACCCGGCCGCGATCGACTTCGACGCGCTGTACGGCGAGAGCTACTACCGCGGCGGCAGCGACGCGGTGTTCGCCGACTACCTGGGCCAGGAAGCGGCGCGGCGTGCTCAGGCCCGGCGGCGGCTCGCGTGGCTGCGCCACGTGCCGCCGCGCTGGCCGCGCAGCGGGCGGCTGCTCGACGTGGGCTGCGCCGCCGGCTTCTTCCTCGCCGAGGCGCAGGCGCACTACGACGTGCAGGGGGTGGAGCTGTCGACGTGGTCGGCGGCCCACGCGCGCGAGCGGTTGGGGTTGCCGGTGCTCACCGGCACGCTGCAGCAGGCGGCGCTGCCCGCGGCCAGCGTCGACATCGTCACGCTGTGGGACGTGATCGAGCACGTGCCCGAGCCCGTGCCGCTGCTGGCGGAGGCGGCGCGAGTGATGAAGCCCGGCGCACTCCTCGTGCTGACCACCGGCGACTGGGGCAGTGCGTACGCCCAGGCCCGCGGCGCCGATTGGCACCTGATGACGCCGCCGTGGCACCTCACCTACTTCAGCCGCGCCACGCTGGCCGAGGCGGCACGGCGCGCCGGGCTGCGGGTGCGTTCGTGGCAGAGCGAAGGCGTCGGGGGCGACGGGCGCTACTGGCGCAGCCGGACGGGCCTGGTGCTGACGCGCCTGCTCGACCGCGGCGATATCGTTCGGGCCACCTTCGTCAAGTGACGGCACCCCGCATGCTGCGTGCACGCCTGCTTTCCTTGTGGCGCGCCCTCGTCGGCCCGCGCATGCTCTATGGGTGGCGCGCCCCCGGCGGCACCTGGCTCGCGCACACGCGCATCAGCAGCGCCACGCGGGTGGAGTCGCCCGAGCGGCTGGACATCGCAGACCACGTCTACATCGGCCCGTTCAACCTGATCGACGCATCCGGCGGCCTGGCGATCGGCGAGGGCGTGCAGATCACCAGCCACTGCGCCGTGCTCACGCACTCCAGCCACCAGGCGATCCGGCTCGCCGGGCGCAGCTACTGGGGCCATGCCGACCCGCCGGGCTACGTGCGGCGACCGACCTCGATCGGCGACTACACCTTCATCGGCGCGCACAGCGTGGTAATGCCGGGCAGCCGCATCGGGCGTGGCGTGATCGTGCGCGCCTACAGTTATGTCGACGGTGACGTGCCCGACCACGCCATCGTCTCCGGCCAGCCGGCGGTGGTGGTGGGCGACACGCGCGAGGCTGACGAGGCCTGGTTCGCCGCGCATCCGGGGCAGCGCGCCGACCACGACGCGTGGATGCACCGCCGATGAGGCTGGTGCTGATCGGCGACGGCGACAGCCCGCACCTGCTGAAGTGGGCGCGTGCGCTGGCCGCGCAGCCGGGCGTCGAGCTGTGGGCGGCCTCCAGCCGCGGCTTCATGGCCGGCTTCGACGCCGTGCTGCCGGCCGACCGGCGGCTGGCACTGGGCACACGGCCGGACGCCGGCGGCGGCAACGGCGCGCTGTTGCGCACGCTGCCGCGGCTGGCGGCATGGCTGAAGCGGCTGCGGCCCGACTGGCTGCATGCGCACTACCTGACGTCGCACGGCACGCTGGCGTGGCTGGCGCAGTCGATGCTCGGCGTGCCGGGCCGGCTGGTCGGCTCGGCCTGGGGCAGCGACATCCTCGTCACGCCGGCGAAGAGCCGCGTGCTGCGCTGGGCGACCCGGCGCGTGCTGGCGCACTGCGCGCTGGCCACCAGCGACTCGCAGGTGATGGCGCGGCGCATGCGCGAACTCGGCGCCGGCGAGGTGCTGGTGTTCCCGTTCGGGCTGGAGGCGATGCCGCCGGAGGTCGGGCCGGAACGGCCGGCGAAGCCGCCGCACCGCTTCTACGCCAATCGCGGCCTCGAGCCGCTGTACGACCCCGGCCGCGTCATCGACGTGTTCGCCGAGATCGCGTGGCATTGGCCCGATGCGCACCTGGTCGTCGCCAACGACGGCTCGCAGCGGGGCGCCGCCGAGCAGCACGTGCGGGCTCTGCGGCTCGCCGACCGCGTGCAGTTCGTCGGGCGCCTCGATGCCCAAGCGCAGGCCCGCGAGTACGCTGCAGCGCAGTGGTACCTGAGTCTGCCGACGAGCGACTCGGTGTCCGTCTCGGTGATCGAGGCGATGGCTTGGGGCTGCATCCCGCTGGTGTCGGACCTGCCGGCCAACCGGGAACTCGTGCAGCATGGCGACACCGGCCTGGTGCTGCCGGCGGCCCAGCGCCCCTCGATCGCCGAGATGAACGTGATGGTCGATCATGCGGCGCTGGTCGAGCGGCGCAACCGCGAGTGGGTGCAGGCGCACGGCCTCTTCGCGCCGGCGGTGCAGCGCTTCGTGGCTCGGCTGCGCGAGCTGTCGGCATGAACATCGTCTACATCAACCACTACGCCGGTGCGCCGGGGCTCGGCATGGAGTACCGGCCCTACTACCTGGCGCGCGAGTGGGTGCGCATGGGCCACCGCGTGCAGATGCTGGCGGCCAGCTGGTCGCACGTGCGCAGCGTTCAGCCGCCGCCGGGCGACCGCACGCTCGACGGCATCGCCTACCGCGTCTACCCGACACCCCGCTACCAGGGCAACGGCGTCGGCCGCGTCCGCAACATCGCCGCGTTCCTGCGCGCCGTGTGGGCCGACGCGCCGCGCCTGCAGCGCGAGTTCCGGCCGGATGCGGTGATCGCCTCCAGCACCTACCCGATGGACATCTGGGTCGCACGGCGGCTGGCGCGCCGCAGCGGCGCGCGCCTCGTGCACGAGGTGCACGACCTGTGGCCGCTGTCGCCGATCGAGCTCTCGGGCATGTCGCGCTGGCACCCGTTCATCGTGCTGTGCCAGCTCGCCGAGGACGCCGCCTGCCGTGACGCCGATGCGGTGGTGTCGATGCTGCCCAAGGTGCACGACCACCTCGCGTCGCGCGGGCTGGACCTGCGCAAGCTGCACATCGTGCCCAACGGCATCTCGCCCGACGAGTGGGCTGCCGAACCCGCGCCGTTGCGCGACGACGTGCGGCAGGCACTGGAGTCCGCCCGCGCGCAGGGCCGCGTGCTCGTCGGCTACGCCGGCTCGATGGGTCTGCCCAACGCGCTGGACACGCTGCTCGACGCCGCCGCGCTGCTGCGCGACGAGCCGTACGCCTTCGTGCTGGTGGGCGACGGCCACGAAGCGACGCGGCTGCGGCAGCGCGTGGCGGACGAGGGCCTCGCCCACATGCGCTTCCTGCCGCCGGTGCCCAAGGCGCAGATCCCGGCGTTCCTGGCGCAGCTGGACATCGCCTACATCGGCTGGCAGCGGGTGCCGATCTACCGCTTCGGCATCGCGCCGAACAAGCTGATGGACTACATGATGGCCGGCTGCGCGGTGCTGCACGCGGTGGAGGCGGGCAACGACCCGGTGGCCGAGGCCGGCTGCGGGCTGACCGTCGAGCCGCAGTCGGCCGAGGCTTCGGCCGACGGCCTGCGCCGGCTGGCCGCGTTGCCGGCTGCGACGCGCCGGGAGATGGGCGAGCGCGGCCGGGCCTACGTGCAGGCGCGGCACACGTACCCGGTGCTGGCGGCGCGCTTCCTGGAGGCGCTGCGATGACCGGGCCCGTCGGCCCCGATCGCGAAGCCGCCGCCGTGGCCGACCGCTACGCGCGCCGCGCCGCCGACGTACCCGCCGACCGCTACAGCCTGCTGCGCCCCGACGTGTGGCAGACCGTACAGGAGCGCCAGCGCGTGCTGCTGCGCCTGTTCGCGCAGGTCGGCGTGCAGGACCTCGCGGCCTGGCACGTCACCGAGGTCGGCTGCGGCAGCGGCGGCAACCTGCTGGAGCTGCTGCGGCTGGGCGCGGCCCCCGAGCGGCTGACCGGCATCGAGCTGCTGCCCGAGCGGCACGTGCAGGCGCGGCTCGCGCTGCCGGCGGCCACCGCGGTGCTGCTCGGCGACGCACGGCACGCCGCCATCGCGGCGGGCAGCCAGGACGTGGTGCTGCAGTCGACGGTGTTCTCGTCGCTGCTCGACGACATGGCGCAGCAGGAACTGGCTGCGGCGATGTGGCGCTGGCTCGCCCCGGGCGGCGCGGTGCTCTGGTACGACTTCGCCATCGACAACCCGCTGAACCGCGACGTGCGCGGCGTGCCGATGGCGCGTGTGCGGACGTTGTTCCCGGCCGCGTCGCGGCTGCTCTGGCGCCGCTTGACCCTCGCACCACCGCTGGCGCGGGCGCTGTGCCGCTTGCACCCGTCGCTGTACGGCGTGGCCAACGCCGTGCCGTGGCTGCGCACGCACCGGCTGGCGTGGATCGAGAAGGCGCGATGAGCACCGCACCGCTGCGGGTGGCCGTGCTGCTGTACCCCGGCGCGGTCTTCTTCGAGATCGCGCTGGCCACCGACACGCTGGCGGCGCATGGCGTGCAGCTCTGGTGGGCCACGCCCGACGGCAGCGCGCATGCTGCGTCGAACGGCGCGCGGCTGGCGGCCGACGGCGGCTATGCCGAGATGGCCGCACGGCGCTGGGATGCCGTGGTGATCCCCGGCGGCGACCCCGGGTCGATCGTCGTCCCCGGCAGTGCGAATGCGACCTTGCACGCGGGGCACGCGCAAGGCGCCGTGATGGCCGGCATCTGCGCTGGCGCGCTGGTACTCGCCGCGGCCGGGTTGCTGCGCGGGCGCCGCGCCACGCACACCTACACGCCGCGGTATGCGAGCCCCGAGGCCGTGGCGACCACCGCGCCGTACTGGGACGGTCTGCTCTACGACGAAGCCGATGTGGTCGTCGACGGACCGTTCGTCACGGCCAAGCCCTGGGCCACCGTGGGTTGGACCGGCGCGCTGATGCAGCGACTCGGCCTGTGGGACGAGGCCGCCGTCGGGCGGCTGGCCGCCTATCATGCGCGCCCCTGTGCCCCGCCGGCCGACCCGCGCCAGTCGTCGTCATGAGTGCCCCGAGCCTTCCGTTCCTGCCCTACGCGCTGCCCGAGATCGGCGAGGAGGAGATCGCCGAGGTCGTCGACACGCTGCGCTCGGGGTGGATCACCACCGGCCCCAAGACCCAGCGTTTCGAGCGCGACTTCGCGGCTTATCTCGGCGGCGTCGGCGGCGAGGGGTTGCACGCGATTGCGGTGAACTCGGCCACCGCCGGGCTGCACCTGGCGCTGGAAGCACTGGGCATCGGGCCCGGTGACGAGGTCATCACCACCACGCACACCTTCACCGCCACCGCCGAGGTCGTGCGCTACCTGGGCGCCGACGTGAAGCTGGTCGACATCGACCCGGCCACGTTGAACATCGACCCCCAGGCCGTGGCCGCGGCGATCGGCCCGCGCACAAAGGCGATCGTGCCGGTGCACTACGCGGGGCTGGCGGCCGACATGCCGGCGCTGCTCGACCTCGCCCGGCGGCATGGCCTGAAGGTGGTGGAGGACGCCGCGCACGCGCTGCCGAGCACGTCGCGCGGCGCACTGGTGGGCACGCTCGGCAGCGACGCCACCGTGTTCAGCTTCTACGCCAACAAGACCATCACCACCGGCGAGGGCGGCATGCTCGTCACGCGCGACGCCGCGCTGGCGGCGCGTGCCAAGGTGATGCGGCTGCACGGCATGAGCCGCGACGCGTTCGACCGCTTCACGGCCCAGGTGCCGAGCTGGTACTACGAGATCGTCGCGCCGGGGTTCAAGTACAACCTGACCGACATCGCCGCGGCGCTCGGGCTGCACCAGCTGCGCCGCGCAGACGACTTCCAGCGCCGCCGCGCGCGCATCGCGGCGCTGTACGACGAAGGCTTCGCGGGGTTGCCCGTGATCACCGCGCCGGCCGCGCCTGCGGGCGAGAAGCATGCGTGGCACATCCATGCGTTGCGGCTGGCACCCGGGGCACCGGTGGACCGCAACACGTTCATCGAGCGGCTGTACACGCGCGGCATCGGCTGCAGCGTGCACTACATCCCGCTGCACCTGCACCCGTACTGGCGCGATCGCTACGGTCTCGTGCCGGGGATGTATCCGCAAAGCCAGGCGGCCTACGAACGGCTCGTCAGCCTGCCGATCTACACGCGCATGAGCGATGGCGACGTGGCGCGCGTCATCGAGGCCGTGCGCGCCGTGCTCGCCGGGGCATGAATGCCGCCGCGCCGTCGGCCAGGGCAACGCCTGTTCGACGTGATCGTCGCGCTGCCGGCGCTGCTGCTGCTGTCGCCGCTGCTGCTGGCGGTGGCGGCATGGATCCGCATCGACTCGCCGGGCCCGGTGTTCTTCCGACAGGAGCGCGTCGGGCAGGGCGGGCGGCTGTTCCGCATCCACAAGTTCCGCACGATGGTCGACGACGCGGCGCGGCCGGGCCTGCCGCTGACGGTGGGTGACGATGCCCGCATCACGCGGGCGGGCGTCTGGTTGCGGCAGCGGCGGCTGGACGAGCTGCCGCAGTTCATCGACGTCCTGCGCGGCGACATGAGCGTGGTCGGCCCGCGGCCTGAGGTGCCGCGCTACGTCGCGCACTACCCGCCCGCGCTGCGCGACACGGTGCTGGCGCTGCGGCCGGGGATCACCGACCCGTCGTCGCTGGCCTACATCGACGAGGCGAGCCTGCTCGCCGCCGCCGCCGATCCCGAGCGCGAGTACGTCGACGTGATCCTGCCGCGCAAGCTGCGGATCGCGGCCGACTACGCGGCCCGCGCGACCGTGTGGACCGACGTGAAGGTGCTCGCGGCCACCGCCGCGCGGCTGCTGCGGTGAACGCGCCCGTGCCGGCGGCCGTGTCGCCGCAGACCGTCTGGCACCGCATCGACCGCGTGCTGGCGATGTTGCGGCCGCACCGCGAGCTGCTGTCGATGGGTGTCGACGCGCTCGTCATCGCGGCGGCATGGAACGTCACCTATCTGTTCCGCCTCGGCTTCGAGCGCTGGATCAGCGCGCGGCCCGGCTACGACGCCTGGGTGCTGCTGGGCGTGCTCGGCGTGTACGCGGCGGCGTTCGCGGCGCTGCGCGTGCCGCAGGGCATGTGGCGGTTCTCGGGCTTCGGGGAGGTCAAGCGCCTGACCATCGCCTGCACCGCGGCCGGCGTGGTGGCCGGGGCGTTGGTGATGGCCGCCGGCCTCGCGAAGGTGCCGCGCGCCGTGCTCGCGCTGCACCCGGTGGTGGCGCTGATGGGCGTGTGCATGGTGCGCATCGCCTACCGCATGCTGTACGAACACCTGCGGCTGCGCGTGGCCGGGGCCGCGGCCGAGCCGCGGCGGGCGGTGGTCATGGGCGCCGGGCAGGCCGCGCGTTTGCTGCTGGCGGGCATCCACGAGCAGGGCTGGGCGGTGGTGGGGCTGTTCGACGACGACCCCGCCAAGCGCGGCGCGCGCATCTCCGGCATCCCGGTGCTCGGGTCGCTCGACGAAGTCGGCGAGGCCCGCCTGCGCGGCGAGGCCACCCACGTGGTGGTGGCACTGCCGTCCGCCACGCGGGCGCAGCGCCGCCGCGCGCTGGACCTCGCGGGCCGCACCGGCCTGCACGTGCTGACGGTGCCCACCATCGACGAGCTCCGCGAAGGCGCCAGCCGCATCGAGCGGCTGCGCGAGATCGAGCCCGAGGACCTGCTCGGCCGCGAGCCGGTGCGGCTCGACGAGGCCGGCATCGCCTCGACCATCGCCGGCCGCACGGTGCTCGTCACGGGGGCCGGCGGCAGCATCGGCTCGGAGCTGTGCCGGCAGATCGTGCGCCATCGGCCGGCCCGGCTCGTGCTGGTCGAGCTTTCGGAGTTCAACCTGTACCGCATGGAGCAGGAACTGGCCGACCAGCATCCAGGCATCGAGCGGGTGGCGCTGATCGCCGACGTGAAGGATGTGGCCGCGCTGCGCGCGCTGTTCTCGCACTGGCGGCCGCAACTCGTGTTCCACGCCGCGGCGTTCAAGCACGTGCCGCTGATGGAGCAGCACAACGCGGCGGCGGCGCTGCGCAACAACCTGCTGGGCACGCACCGCGCGGCGCTGGCCGCCGCCGAGGCTGGGGCGGAGCGCTTCGTGCTGATCTCCACCGACAAGGCGGTCAACCCGACCAACGTGATGGGGGCCAGCAAGCGCGCGGCCGAGCTGGCGATCGTCGCGCTGGCCGCGCGCCATCCGGGCACGCGCTTCATGGCCGTGCGCTTCGGCAACGTGCTGGGTTCCAGCGGCAGCGTGATCCCGCGCTTCAAGGAGCA
Organism: Rubrivivax sp.; assembly: GCA_016789955.1. GTDB lineage: Bacteria > Pseudomonadota > Gammaproteobacteria > Burkholderiales > Burkholderiaceae_C > Rubrivivax. The sequence continues at coordinate 110,112 of JAEUPB010000103.1, forward strand.
GATCGCGCGCGGCGGGCCGGTGACCGTGACGCACCCGGACATCATCCGGTACTTCATGACGATCCCCGAGGCGTCGCGCCTCGTGCTGCAGGCAGCGGCCATCGGCGCCAGCGGCCAGGTGCTCGTGCTCGACATGGGTGAGCCGGTGAGGATCGTCGACCTGGCGCGCGACCTGATCCGCATGTCGGGCCACACGGAGCGCGAGATCCCGATCACGTACACCGGCCTGCGGCCGGGCGAGAAGCTCTACGAGGAACTGCTGGCCGACAGCGACGCCACGCTGTCCACCGCCTTCGAGCGGTTGCGCATCGCGCAGCTCGCGCCGCCGGAGGCCGCGATCGATGGGCTCATCGAGCGGCTGGAACGGGCCGACGGTCTCGAGACCGACGAGGCGGTGCGGGCGGCCCTGGCGGCGCTATTGCCGGAGTACCGCGCAGCGCAGTGACCGGCGTGACCGGCAGGCGTCAGCCCGGCTTGCCGGGAACAAGCTTCCCGTCCGCGGCTTCCTGCAACTGCTCAGGCGCCTGTACGGTGAGCTGGTTGCCTTCGCGCACCACCACCTTCAGCCCCTGAAGGAACTGCAGCGTGCGGGTGACCGTCTCGCGGCTGGTGTTCACCATGATCGCGATCTCCTGGTGCGTGGGCGGCGCGACGATCACCAGCCGTCCGCCGTTCTTCTGGGCGAGCAGGGCCAACTGCGCACACACGCGCTGGAACGAGCTCGGCAGCGCCAGCAATGCCCGGTGGCTGGCGGCCCGCCGCAGCCGGGCGGCCAAGCGCTCGGCCACCGAGGCCGACGTGCGGGGTGTGGAAAACATCAGCTCCCGCGCACGGTCCCGATCGACGAAGACCAGACGCGAAGGCGCCACCGCAATCACGTACTCGGGCGCCGGCTGTCCGTCGATGACGGCGAGTTCCCCAAAAAAGTCGCCGTTCTCGATGAAGTCAATGCCAACTTCGCGGCCGTCGAGCGTGAAGTTGACCGTCTGCAACCGACCCTCGATCAGGAAGCCCAGGCCTTCTTCCATCGAGCCGCGCCGCACGACCACCTCGCGCCGCTCGACCCGGCGCTCCGACAGCCGTTGACTCAGTTCGGCGAGCTTTTCCAGCGGCAGGCTGTCGAAAAGTCTCAGGTTCTGCAGGATCGGGATCGGGATCGGCATCGAAGGCCCGGACTGTGCCGGCACAAACCCGGGGTGGATGTGATGACGAACACACCGGCTCGGGGGTTCCGGGAGCAAGATGTATTGTGTCGAATGCCGCTCTTGCCCCCGCAGGGGCGGCGCGAGGAGCATCTGCATGAGTCGC
>JAEUPB010000015.1 GCA_016789955.1 Rubrivivax sp.
TGGCGAAGGCAGACTGGAACGTCTATGCGAGAGCGCTGGTCGGACCCCGGCGACCACGGCAGTTGCGCTGCTCGAGTGGGCCAGCGACGTGGCGATGAGTGTCTACACAGCGGCCCTACACAAGTACCCGGACTCGGCCAAGTGCGGGCCTTCGCCAACGACCGCCTGGACGATGTCTGGTACCACCCGATGGCGATAGCCGACGCCGCGGCATGTACGCCCACACGAGTGTCGCCAAGCACAGCCATGCCATGGCTACATCCTTGCGCGCGGTCACGAGCGAGATCTCTGACATCGCGAAAAGCCCGTTGAGCACGATGAGCGCGAAGAGGATGGCGATTTCCATGGAGAGTGCGGGCTGTCCGCAATTCGTTGGTGTCGCTGGCCGGACCCCGCAGGGTCAGCAGCGACAGGAGGCATCGCACGCGACGAGCGAACCCAGTCGTGGCGCCGTGGTTGTTCTTGGGGTTGGTGCGACGTCGTCGCGCGGCTGCGCAGCGGCCAGGCGCCAGGGCACGAAGCCGCTGGTCAGGCCTTGATGGCGTCGCTGCGAGGTGGGCGCAGAGGCCCGGCGAGGCGCGGCGAACCTGCAGCCGTGGTCACGGCGGCTCGTGCCATGGTCATCACCGATGCAGGCGCAACGGATGCTACGGGTGCCCGCAGCAGACCCGGTGTGTCGGTGGATGGATCGCTCTGCGCCTGAGAGGGCAGGTCGTCCAGGTGGTGGTCTGCCACCGAGCCGTCGTTCAATGCGGCCGGTCCCCCAGCGTGGGTGATGGGGTGCTGCTGGTCCGTCGACGGCTGCGCAAAGTCGCTCGGTGCCTTGAGTGCGCTGATACCGGACCAGAAGAAGACAACGGAAGAAAAGGAGGGCAATCACCCGACGCGGCATGCGATTCATTGTGGCGGGCGGGGAAATTGCCCCACCCTCGAGGCTCGATCGAGCCGCCAGCGCCATCGGAGCTGCTGGTCCAAGTTGATGTAGTGTTTATTTCTCACGGTGTAGCGTATGCTTCGAACATGTGGAGCGTGCTCTTCCTGACCCTGCCGACGCAGCCGAATGCCGTTCGCCTGCGCGTCTGGCGTGCGCTGAAGGGCCTAGGCTGCGGCGCGCTGCGTGATGGCGCCTACGTGCTGCCGAAGGCCCAGGCTGGGCTGTTCGATCCGCTCGTGGTCGAGGTCCGCGCCCACGGCGGGCAGGCCAGCGTGCTCGAACTGTCCACCAGCGACGAGGCTCAGCGTGCCGAGGTGCTGGCCCTGTTCGACCGCAGCGATGCCTATGGCGAATGGCGCGCTGAGGCGCAGGATCTCGCCGCCTCCCTGGCCTCGCTCTACGAGACCGAGGCCCGGCGGCGCTGGCGCGGCATCGACGAGGCGCTGCAAGGGCTGCGGCGCATCGACTACTACCCCGGCGCGGCTGCCGAACAGGCGCAGGCCGAACTCGACGTGCTGCGCCAGGCACTCGACGCGCGCTTCTCGCGCGGTGAGCCGGTGGCGCAGGCACCGCACGGCATACCGCGCCTCGACCCGCGCAAGTTCCGTGGCAAGCGCTGGGCCACGCGCGCGCGGCCCTGGGTGGATCGGCTGGCTTGCGCCTGGCTGATCCGCCGCTTCGTTGATCCCGAGGCGCGCTTCGTCTGGCTGGCCGATCCGGCAGGAGTGACCCCCGCACCTCGTGGCGCGCTGGGCTTCGACTACGACGGTGCGCGCTTCACGCACGTCGGCTCGCGCGTGAGCTTCGAAGTGCTGGCGGCCAGCTTCGGGCTGGATACGGACCCGAGGCTGCAGCGCATCGCGCGGGCCGTGCACTTCCTCGACATCGGCGGCATTCCCGTGCCCGAGGCTGCCGGTCTGGAGGCCGTGCTGTCCGGCCTGCGCGAGGTCCACGCCGACGACGATCAACTCAACCTGGCGGCGGCGTCCGTGTTCGACGCGCTGTACGCCGCACCGGGACCAGCGACATGAGCACGGCCACGACACCTATCGCCGAGGAGCCCACGGCTCCCGCAGCCGCACCGGCCGCAGTGAGCTTTGCCGAGGCCTTCCGCTTCTGGCTCAAGCTCGGCTTCATCAGCTTCGGCGGCCCGGCCGGGCAGATCGCAATCATGCACACCGAGCTGGTCGAGCGCCGGCGCTGGATCAGCGAGCAGCGTTTCCTGCACGCGCTCAACTACTGCATGCTGCTGCCGGGCCCGGAGGCGCAGCAACTCGCCACCTACATCGGCTGGCTGATGCACCGCACCTGGGGCGGCATCGTGGCCGGCGCGCTGTTCGTGCTGCCCTCGCTGTTCATCCTGATTGCGCTGTCGTGGATCTACCTGCGCTTCGGTGACGTGCCCTTGGTGGCCGGCATCTTCTTCGGCCTGAAGCCCGCCGTGACCGCACTCGTGCTGCACGCCGCCCATCGCATCGGCACGCGGGCCTTGAAGAACCGCTGGATGTGGGGCATCGCCGCGGGCTCGTTCACCGCGATCTTCGCCTTCGATACGCCGTTCCCCGCCATCGTGCTGGCGGCCGGCCTGGTCGGCCACTTCGGCGCGCGACGCTGGCCGCAGGTGTTCGCGCTGGGCGGCGGTCACGGCAGTGCCAAGGCCAGCTACGGGCCCGCGCTGATCGACGACGACACGCCGACGCCCCGGCACGCCCGGCTCTCGCGCCGCCACCTGGCGAAGGTGCTGGCGGCGGGCTTCGGGCTGTGGCTGCTGGTGATGGCCGCGCTGGTGGCGGCGAACGGCCTGCAGGGCACGCTGACGCAGATGGGCTGGTTCTTCACCAAGGCCGCGTTGCTCACCTTCGGCGGCGCCTATGCGGTGCTGCCCTATGTGTACCAGGGCGCGGTCGAGACGCACCAGTGGCTCAGCGGGCCGCAGATGATCGATGGCCTGGCGCTGGGCGAGACGACTCCCGGCCCGCTGATCATCGTGGTGGCCTTCGTCGGGTTCGTCGGCGGCTGGCTGAAGCAGGTGCTGGGGCCCGAGGCGCTGTTTGTCGGCGGCGCGCTGGCCGCCACCGTGGTCACCTTCTTCACGTTCCTGCCGTCGTTCGTCTTCATCCTGGCCGGCGGGCCGCTGGTCGAGGCCACGCACGGCAAGCTGGGCTTCACGGCGCCGCTGTCGGCCATCACGGCGGCGGTGGTCGGCGTGATCCTGAACCTGGCGATGTTCTTTGCCTACCACGTGCTCTGGCCACAAGGCTTCGGCGGGCGATTCGACCTGCTGTCGGCGGTGATCTGCCTGGCCGCCGCAGTGGCGCTGTTTCGCTTCAAGGTCGGCGTGATCCCATTGCTCGGCGCCTGCGCCGCTGCCGGCCTGGTCATCACCTTGTTCGCGCCTGCGCTGCGCTGAAAGGGCACTTCCATGGACGCACGCATCCAACCGCTGCCGATCGATCCCTCGACGCTGCGCAACCTGTCCCAGGAGCTGATCGACAGCCACTACGACAACAACTACAGCGGCGCCGTAAAGCGCTTGAACGCGATCCGCGCAAAGCTGGCGGCCCTGCCGTTCGGCACCGCGCCGGGCTTCCAAGTCAACGGGCTCAAGCGCGAGGAACTGATCGCCACCAACTCGATGCTGTTGCACGAGCTCTACTTCGGCAGCCTCGGCGGCGACGGCGTCACGATGGAGCCGGCCATGAAGCTGTCGCTCGATGCCAACTTCGGCAGCGTCGAGCGCTGGCGCGAGGAGTTCATTGCCATGGGCAGGTCCTTGGGTGGTGGCTCCGGCTGGGTGCTGCTGGTGTTCCAGCCGCGCGAAGGAACCCTGGTCAACCAGTGGGCCGCCGACCACACCCACACGGTGGCCGGCGGCGTGCCGATCCTGGCGCTGGACATGTACGAGCATGCGTATCACATGGACTACGGCGCTGCCGCGGGCGCCTACGTCGATGCGTTCATGGGCAACATCGACTGGGCTGCGGTGTACGGCCGCTACCAGCGGGCCGTGCACGGTGCCAGCGAGGCCTTCGGCGCCAGCCTGGACGAGGTCGGCGACGCGGTGGTGCTCGACGTGCGCCGGGCCGGCGTGTTCGCGCAGGCACGCACGATGCTTCCCGGGGCACGCTGGTGCGACCCTGCCTTGGCGGCCGACTGGGCCGCAGAACTGCCCGCCGACCGCGAACTGGTCGTGTACTGCGTATACGGTCACGAGGTCGGCCGAGCGACGGCGATGCGACTGCGTGCCGCCGGCCTGAACGCGCGCTATCTGCGTGGCGGCATCGACGGCTGGCAGGCAGCGGGCCGGCCCCTGGTCGACAGGCCCCAGACACCATGAGCGCCGTGCCCGCTCCGAGGGTCGCGCTGCTGTATCCCGGCGACCGTTCCGCGCGCGACCGTGCCGACCCCGGGGCGAGCCGATTCGCGGCGCTGTTCGAGGCACTCGCTGAGGCCGGCGTGGTCGCCGAGCCGGCGGTCTGGCACGACGATTTCGCCGACGAGGTGATGGCCCAGTTGCGCGGCGTGCAGGCCGTGCTGGTGTGGTGCAACCCGATCGAGGATGGCCGCCGGCGCGACCGTCTCGATGCGCTGCTGCGCGAGGTGGCACAGGCCGGCGCCCTCGTCAGCGCGCACCCCGATGCGATCGTGCGCCTGGGCACCAAGGACGTGCTGGTCGAGACCCGCGGCCTGCCGTTCGGCAGCGACGTGCGCCGCGTGGACAGCCTGGCGCAGCTGGCGTCGGAGTTGCCACTGCGCCTGCGCCACGGCCCGCGCGTCCTCAAGCAGCATCGCGGCCACAGCGGCATCGGCGTGTGGCGGGTCGAGCAGGCCGGCGATGGCGTTCTGACCGCGCGGCATGCCCAGCGCGGCAGCACGTCGCAGTGCATGGACATGGCGACACTGCAGGCGACGCTGGCGCCGTACTTCGAGCCTGCCGCAGGCGGCCACATGATCGACCAGGCGTGGCAGCCGCGGCTGAGCGAGGGCATGGTGCGCGCGTATCTGGTGGCGGATCGCGTGGCGGGTTTCGGGCTCCAGGCGGTGAACGCCCTGCATCCCGATGCCCCGCTGCCGGGGCCGCGGCTCTATCACGGGCCAGAGCTGCCTGCATTCCAACCGCTCAGGCAGCACTTGGAGTCGGGCTGGATCACGCTGCTGCGAGAGCGTGTCGGCCTCGCGCACGACCAGCTTCCGCTGCTGTGGGACTGCGACTTCATGCTCGGCGAGCCCGCGGCCGACGGCGCCGAGCGCTACGTGCTGTGCGAGATCAACGTCAGCAGCGTGTCGCCGTTTCCGCCGTCGGCGATCGGGCCCTTGGTCGACGCGGTACGGCGCCGCGTCGGCCCGTAGCCCTTCCGCGCCGGCCGCAACGTCCCGCGCTCAGTGGCGATGCGCGTGATGCGCATCCGGCACATGGGCGTGTGCATGCCGCATCGGCTCGTGCCGGTGGCGGTGGCTGTGCTCACCCACGGGCATCACATCGTGCACGTGCTCGTGGTGCCCGTCGTCGTGGCGGTGGGCGTGCTCGTGCTCCAACGCCTCGTGCTCGTGCTCGTGGCCGTGCGACTCGGCCAGGTGCAGCAACACGCCGGCCAGCATCAGCACGCTGCCCAGCAGCATCAGGCCGCTGACGGCGCGGTCGCCCAGCAGCACCGCGAACGCCGCGCCGATGAAGGGCGCAAAGGCGAACACCGAACCCGTGCGTGCAGCGCCGAAGGCCCGCTGTGCCAGCAGGTAGAACCGCAGGCTCAGGCCGTAGCCCGTGGCACCGATGACGAACAGCGCCAGCGCCGCCATCGCCGAAGGCAGCGGCTCGCCGAAGGCCAGGGCCAGCGCAGCCGTCGCGGTGGCACCCAGCAGCGCCTTGGCCATCACGACCTGCCCGGGGTCTCGCTCCGCCAGCGCCCGAGACAGGGTGTTGTCGATGCCCCAAGCCGCGGTGGCCAGCAGCACGGCCAGCAGGCCCCACAGCTGGGCACCTCCCGTGCGACCCTGGTCGAGCACCAGCACCATGCCCCCGGCCAGCAGCAGCGCCATCGCCGTCCAGACGCGACCGTCCATGGTCTCGCGGTACAGGCGCCAGGCCAGCACGGCGGTGAACAGCGCTTCGAGTGTGAGCATCAGCGAGGCGCTGGTGCCGCTCGTGTTCTGCAGGCCCCAGGCCAGCGCCACCGGGCCAATGGCCGCGCCGAAGGCGGCCATGGCCAACAACCGCGGCAGGTCGCTGCGCTGCACGCGGGCTTCGCGCTCGATGCGCTGGCGCGACAACAGGCCCACCGCCGCAGCACCCGCGTACAGCAGCGCTGCGGTGCTGAAGGCGCCCAGCCCGGCACCGAACTGCTGCACCAGCGGCGTGCTGACGCCGAACAGCGCCGCGGCCAGCAGGGCGAGCAGCCCGCCTCGCAGGGCAGGCAGTGCGTCGGGTGACAAGGCCATCTACTTGACGGTGAAGCGCACCGTGATCGCCTTCTTCGCCGGGGTCGTGAGCGCGGCCACGACCTTGGCACCCGGCGCCAGCTTCACGCCCTTGGCCTCCAGCTTGTCGCCGGCCACGGTCAGCTCGGCTTCCGACTTCTCGGCGCCGTTGAGCACGGTGAGCTTGCCGCTCATGCCGGTAGGCGCCATCGGCTTGCCGTGGTCTTCGATGTAAATCGCGGCGCCTGCGGGCGTGCCGACCAGTTCGAAGCCCAGGTCGCTGGCGGTGGCGACGACGCCGCCGTGCTTGGGCTTGGCGCCACCGTGGGCCATGGCGGCGTTGAACGACAGGACCGACAGGCCCAGCACGACGGCGGCCAACAGCTTGTTCTTCATCTCTGCAAACTCCTTTGGGGTGCGGCGCACTGGAGCAGGCGGCGCCGCCAGGCCTGATTTCAACTCAATAGGCTTCCTGCGCCGGCGTGGCGTCTGGGGCCGGGTCGAGCTCGGGTTGGGTCAGCCGCTTCGTGGCCTTCTCGCCGAACAGCCAGAACAGCACCGGCGTGAGCAGCGTGTCGAGCAGTGTCGAGCTCACCAGCCCGCCGAAGATCACCACCGCCACCGGGTGCAGGATCTCCTTGCCCGGCGCGTCGGCCGCCAGCAGCAGCGGTGTCAGCGCGAAGGCCGCCACCAGCGCCGTCATCAGCACCGGCGTCAGCCGTTCCAGCGAGCCGCGCACGATCATCGCCTGCGAGAAGCTCTCGCCCTCGAACTTGACGAGGTTGATGTAGTGGCTGATCTTCAGGATGCCGTTGCGCGTGGCGATGCCGGCCAGGGTGATGAAGCCCACCATCGACGCCACCGACAGTTGCACGCCCGCGATCCACA
>JAEUPB010000036.1 GCA_016789955.1 Rubrivivax sp.
GGACAGCAGCGCTACGAGGAGCAGCAGCGTCAGCGCAGCATCGCTGCGCTCAAGCGCCGCGCTGCCTCGCTGGGCTTCCAGATCAACCCAGTCGAGACGGCCACATGAAGTCAGCCGTCTTCAGTTTTGTTTCTTAAGAGCCGCCGCCGCCGATTGCTCCACCTGTGCGGCGTTCTGCTGCGTGACCGTGTCGAGCTGGCCACCGCCAGCCCCACCTGCTCGATGCCGCGGCTCTGCTCCTGCGCAGCCGTCGAGATCTCGCCGATCAGGTCGTTGACGCGACGCACCTGCTGCACGATGCCCTGCATCGCGGCACCGGCTTCGCCCACCAGCTTCCCGCCATCCTCGACCTTGTCGACCGAGGACCCGATCAGGGCCTTGATCTCCCGGGCCGCTTCGGCGCTGCGCTGGGCCAGGCTGCGAACCTCGCTGGCGACCACCGCGAATCCGCGCCCCTGCTCGCCGGCGCGAGCCGCCTCGACCGCCGCGTTGAGCGCGAGGATGTTGGTCTGGAACGCGATGCCGTCGATGGTGCCGATGATGTCGACGATGCGTCGCGAGTTGCGCGAGATCTCGTCCATCGTGGCGACGACGTCGCTCATGACCTGGCCCCCGTCAGCGGCGGCGCGGCTGGCCGACGCCGCCAGGTCGTTCGCGACGCGCGCGTGCTCGGCGTTCTGCTTGACGGTCGAGCCCAGCTGCTCCATCGAGGCGGCCGTCTGCTGCAGCGATGCGGCCGACTCCTACGTCCGCACGCTGAGGTCGGTGCTGCCGGCGGCGATCTCGCCGCTCGCGGTGGTCAGGCCGAGCACCTGGGCGTGCACGTCGTCGACCAGTGAGCGCAGGTTCAGGCCGGACTGGTTGATCGCGCGCAGGATCATGCCGACCTCGTCGACGCGGTCCAGGTTCAGGTTGCGCTCGGGGCTGCCGGACGCCACGGCCTTCGCCTGTCGCAGCACCACACCCAGCGGGCGCGCCAGGCGCGCTTCGAGCGCGAGGCAGGCGGCGCCCGCCGCGAGGGCGGAGACTGCACCTGCGACGCCGATCGCGGCACCGCCCAGGTCCAGCACGGCGAGCGCCGCAGGGACCGCCGCGGCGTTGAGCACCGCCCCGAGGCGGATCGCGCCGCTCGCGGACAGCCGCTGCGGCCACGACCGCCAGGCCATCCAGCCGGTCCGCGTCACCAGGCCCTTGTGGAAGCGACGATCGCCGGCGCGGCCCTCCCGCATGTCGCGATAGAACGCCTCTGCCGCATCGATCTCGGCGCGCGTAGGCTTCGTGCGCACCGACATGTAGCCCTGCAGCCGGCCGTTGCGCATCACCGGCGTGGCGTTCGCGCGCACCCAGTAGTGGTCGCCGTTCTTGCGCCGGTTCTTCACCAGCGCGGTCCAGGAGTCGCCCGCCTTCAGCGTCGCCCACATGTCGGCGAAGGCCTCGCGCGGCATGTCGGGGTGGCGGACCAGGTTGTGGGGCTGGCCGAGCAGTTCGTCGCGGTCGAACCCGCTGACGGAAATGAAGGCTGCGTTGGCGTACCGGATGTGGCTGTCGATGTCCGTGGTCGACATCAGTGTCGTGTCATCCGGGATCTCGAATTCGCGCTGGCTGATCGGCTGGTTGTTCCGCATCTGAGGCTCTCCCCCTGTGGGGCCGGTGGTTCTCCCTGCTGCAGAACAAATGCTGAGAGATCAGGAATATGTTGTTCGGTAGGAGTGCAGGGCGTTCACCGTGCACTTCAACGCGATGCCGCGGGCGGTGTGGAAAGGATCACGCTGGCCTTGCCGCCCACGCAACCGGCTTCGCCGGCCGCGGCGGCGCTGGCGCTGCACTCCGGCACCGGCGGGGCGGGCGGGCGCTTGCGCACCACGCCGCCGGGCGGGTCCAGCAGCGTCAGCACCACGGTGATCGCGGTGGCTACGGCCAGCAGCAGGATCAGCAGCCGGCGCCGGCCGGACAGCGGCCGGTAGTCGTCTCCGGGCGGGCCACTGGCGCTGCCCGGTACGGCGGCGTCGGACCGGCGCTTGCGGACGATGCGGATCCTCACGCCGCCCCGCGCACGGCCACGTGCAGCGCGTACAGCGAGTGGCCTGCGGCCATGAACAGCCGGTTGTGCCGCGGCCCGCCGAAGCACAGGTTGGCGCAGCGCTCGGGCAGGTGCACGTGCAGCAGCGGCACGCCCTGCGGGTCGTACGCGCGCACGCCGTCGAGCCCGGCGGGGTCGGCGCCGGGCGAGCCGTCGCTGCCCAGGCCGCACCAGACGTTGCCCAGCTCGTCGACCGCGATGCCGTCGTAGGCGCCGGGGCCGTTCGCGCTGACGTACAGGCGCTTGTTCGCGAGCCGCTCCCCGGCCACGTCGTAGGCCCAGATCACGCGGTGCGGCCTCGCACGGCTCTCCACAACGTACAGCACGCGCTCGTCGGGCGAGAACGCCAGGCCGTTGGGGCCGGCGAGGTCGTCGAGCAGGCACTGCAGCTCGCCGCTGTCGGGGTCGATGCGATAGACGCCATGCGGCCGCTCGGGCTCGGCCATCTCACCCTCCCACCAGCCGTGGATGCCGAAGGTGGGATCGGTGAACCACACCGCGCCGTTCCTCTGGCAGACGATGTCGTTGGGCGAGTTCAGGCGCCGGCCTTCGCAACGCTCGGCCAGCACGGTGATGGCGCCGTCGTGCTCGGTGCGGGTGACGCGGCGCGTCAGGTGCTCGCAGCTGATCAGCCGGCCCTGCCGGTCGCGCGCATGGCCGTTGGCATGGTTCGACGGCTGCCGGAACACCGAGACGGCGCCCGAGCACTCGTCCCAGCGCAGGATGCGGTTGCCGGGGATGTCGGAGACCAGGAGGTAGCGACCGTCGCCGAACCACACCGGCCCTTCGGCCCACGACATGCCGCTGGCCAGCTGCACCACGGTGGCCGAGAACAGCCGCAGCGCGGCACCGCGGGGGTCGAGGATCTCGACGCGCGGCTCGGGCATGCGCGCGCTCGGTTCGAACGGGATCACGGGGCCGGGATGCATCCGATGATCGTACGCGCCGCAGTTGCCGGCGCGAGCGGCCCTGCTACTTCAGCAGCCCCGGCAGCCACAGCGAGAACGCCGGCACGTAGGTGACCAGCACCAGCGTCAGCCCCAGCGCCCCGTAGAAGGGCGCGATCGTGCGCATCACCTGCCCGACCGAGACCCCGCCGATCGCGCAGCCGACGAACTGCACCGTGCCCACCGGCGGCGTGTTCAGCCCCAGCGCGCAGTTGATCAGCATCACGATGCCGAACTGCAGCGGGTCCATGCCGAACTGCTGCGCGATCGGCATGAAGATCGGCGTGCAGATCAGGATCGTCGGCGCCATGTCGAGGAAGGTGCCCAGCACGAACAGCAGCACGTTGATCATCAGGAAGATGATCCACGGCTCGCTGGTCACGCTCTTCATCAGCTCGCCGGTCTTCTGCGGCACCTCGTACAGCGCGAGGAAGTAGCCGAACGCGGCCGAGATGCCGATCAGCAGCAGCACCACGCCGGTGGTCTTGCAGGCCTTGGCGCAGGCGGTGAGGAACGACTCCCACGTCAGCGACCGGTACACGACCACGGTGATCAGCAGCGCCCAGGCGACCGCGATCGACGCCGACTCGGTGGCCGTGAAGGCGCCCGAGAGGATGCCCACCAGGATGATCGCCACCACCAGCAGCCCGGGCAGCGACGCGACGAAGGCCACCGCCACCGCGTGCCAGCCGGGGAACGGCCCGTGGATCGGGTAGCCGCGCTTGCGCGCCACCCAGTAGGCCGCGCCGAGGTTGCACAGCGTCAGGATCAGCGCCGGCACGAGGCCCGCCAGGATCAGCCCGAGCACGCTCACCGACGCCAGCCCCGACGTGGCCAGCGTGAACAGGATCAGGTTGTGCGAGGTCGGCATCAGTGCACCGACCAGCGACGCGTGCGTGGTGACGTTCACCGCGTAGTCGGCGTCGTAGCCTTCCTGCTTCATCAGAGGGATCATCACGCTGCCCATCGCCGAGACGTCCGCGGTGGGCGAGCCGACGATGCCGCCGAACAGCGTGCAGCCCAGCACGTTGCTCATGCCCAGGCCGCCGCGCACGTGGCCGACCAGGCTGTTGGCGAAGCGCACGATGCGCACCGCGATGCCGCCGTGCAGCATCAGCTCGCCGGCGAAGACGAAGAACGGGATGGCCAGGAAGCTGAACACCTGCATCCCGCCGACCATCTTCTGGAACACCACCGCCATCGGCAGCCCGGCCACGAGGATCGTGGCCACCGACGACAACCCGATCGCGAACGCCACCGGCACGCCGAGGATCAGCAGCAGCGCGAAGCTGATGCACAACACCGTCAGTTCCATGCCGGCTCCACGACCTTGCCCTGGAGGTTCGCGAGGATGTGCTCGATCGAGAACAGCACGATCAGCACGCCGGCGATGATCAGTGGCACGTAGTCGATGCCGTCGGGCACCGGCAGCATGGGCTTCTTCTCGCCCCACTTGGCGCTGGCCCAGGTCCAGCCGCCTTGCACCATCAGCGCGCCGAACAGGCCGACGAGCGCGTGGATCAGCAGTTCCACGCGGCGGCGCCACACCTCGGGCAGCAGCGCCACCATCGACTCCAGCCCGATGTGCCCCGCGTCGCGCACGCCCACCGCGAGGCCGAAGGCGGTGACGAACAGCACCAGGAGCATCGCCAGCGCCTCGGCCCAGGTGGGCGTGTCGTTGAGGATGTAGCGGCCGAACACCTGCCACTGCACCGACACGATCACGAGCAGCAGCCCCACTACCGCGAGGCCGAGGCTCAGCCGCGCCAGCGTGGCGCACAGACGGGTGTACATCACGCGTCCTTCCTCGGGCCGTGGGAGCGGGCAGCGGTCGCCGGCCCCCGCGGCGTGACGGTCACTTGGTGTCCTGGATCGCCTTGACCAGCCGCTTCATGTCGGGCGTGGTCATGAACTTGTCGTACACCGGGCCCATCACGGCCTGGAACGACTTCTTGTCGACCTCGACGATCTCCGCGCCCTGCGCCTTCACGGCGGCCAGCGACTTGGCCTCCTGCGCGTCCCAGGCCTTGCGCTGCACCGCCACGCTTTCCTTCGCGGCGGCGCGGACCATGTCCTGCTCGGCCTTGGGCAGCTTGTCCCAGCTGATCTTGCTCATCACCAGGATCTCGGGTGCCATCGAGTGCTCGGTCTTCGAGTAGATCTTCACCGCCTCCACGTGCTTGGCGGTGTCGAAGCTCGGGATGTTGTTCTCGGCGGCGTCGATCAGGCCGGTCTTCAGCGCGGTGTAGACCTCGCCGTAGGGCATCGGCGTCGGGTTGGCACCCATCGCGCCGACCAGGGCCACCCACAGGTCGCTCTGCTGCACGCGGATCTTCAGGCCCTTGGCATCGGCCACGGTCTTGATCGGCTTCTTGGCGTAGATGCTGCGCGCACCGCTGTCGTAGAAGGCCAGGCCGATGTAGCCCGCGCTCTCGCAGCTCTTCAGGATCTCGTCGCCCACCGGGCCGTCGAGCGCCTTGCGCATGTGCGCGACGCTGGTGAACAGGAACGGCATCGTCGGCACCTGCGTCAGCGGGCAGATCGCGTTCATCGGGCCGACGTTGACGCGCGTCAGGTCCAGCGCGCCGATCTTCACCTGGTCGATGGTCTCCTTCTCGGAACCCAGCGCGCCCTTGTTGAACACCTTGATCCTGTGCTTGCCGCCGCTCTTCTTCTCGAGCGCCTCGCTCATCGCCTTCACCGCCACCACCGTGGGGTAGTCGTCGGCGTTGTGGATGTCGGCCGAGCGGAACTCGGTGGCGCGGGCGGGAGCGGCGGCGAAGGCCAGCGCGGCGGCCAGGGCCAGGCAGGAAGGGATCAGGCGCATGGAGGTCTCCTCGGGGGTGTAGCGTCTACGGGGATGCGGAACGTCGCTGGCGCGCGTGGTGCGTCAGTCGTCGAAAGGGCCGATGTCGAGAAACGTGCCGCCCTGCAGGCGGGCCATCGGCGAGCCCGGCGGGAACGTGATGTGGCCGACCTTGCCGGCGTACGCCTCGGCATCGTCCTGCGGCGCGTAGCCCAGGCGCGCCCAGGCCTCGTCGCTGCGCCACCAGCGGCGCGTGTTGCGCGAGCAGCCGTAGGCCACGAGGAAGCCGACGCCGGGCGTCGTGAGCGAGGCCAGCACCAGCCGCTCGAGGTCGCCGGGGCTCAGCCACGAGGCCAGCGAGCGGTGGTCGATCGGCTCCGGCGTGGCGGTGCCGATGCGCAGGCACACGGCCTCGATGCCGTAGCGGTCGAAGTACAGGCGGGCCATGCCCTCGCCGTAGAGCTTCGAGAGGCCGTAGTAGCCGTCGGGCCGCGGCGGGTCTTCCGGTGCGTTGTGGTCGGTGACGGCGTAGCAGCCGGTGACGTGGTTGGAACTGGCGAACACGATGCGCTTCGTGCCCGCCAGCCGCGCCGCCTCGTACAGGTGGAAGAGGCCGCGGATGTTGGCGTCGAGCACCACCTCGAAAGGCTTCTCGTACGACACGCCGCCCAGGTGCACCACGGCATCCACGCCCTGCAGCAGCGCGCGCACCGCGGCGCGGTCGGCCAGGTCGCAGGGCACGGCCGTGGCATCGCCTTGCGCCTGCAGCGCGGCGGCGAGGTCGCTGCGGACGAGGCGCTCGCAGCAGCGCGCCAGCGCCGGCGTGAGCTGGCGGCCGAGCAGGCCGGCGGCACCGGTGAGCAGCAGCGTGGGGATGCGGGTGGTCATGGCGTGAAGCGCGGCATCGGCAACGGGGGCGCCGCGACTGCAATTATCGAAACGCTGTTCCGAAAATGCGCTCAGGGTTTGCGCAGGGAGGTGCCGGGCTGTGCCGCGGCCTGGGACTCCGGCCGAGGTACCGGCTGCAGACGGTTCAGCGCCGCGCGCGCGGCGTGGCCGGGCGCGCCGGCTTGGCCGTGCCCAGCGGGAAGTCGGTGCAGCCCAGCGCCGCGGAGATCTCTCGGCTCGCATCGGTGAGCAGCGCCACCACGCTCGGGGCCTTCGCCTCGTCGAAGCGGAAGGTCGGGAACGACACCGACAGCCCCGCCACCGGGTGGTTCAGGCGGTCGAAGATCGGCACGCCCAGGCAGCGGATGTGCTCGTCGAACTCCTCGCGGTCCTCGCCGTAGCCCTGCGCCCGGGTGCGCTCGAGTTCGGCCAGGTAGCCCTTGCGGTTGGTGATGGTCTTCTCGCGGTAGCGCTTGAAGTCCATGCCCTGCATGATCAGGTCGCGCCGCTCGGGGTCCTCCCAGGCCATCAGCACCTTGCCGATCGCGGTGTTGTGCAGCGGCGCGCGGCGGCCGACCTTGGAGTACATGCCCAGCATGTGCCGCGAGTCGACCTTGTGCACGTAGATGATCTCGCTCTCGATCAGCTGGCCCAGGTGCACGGTCTCGCCGGTGATGTCGGCCAGCACCTGCATGCGGTGCTTGGCCACCTCGATCAGCTGCGGGTACTGCAGCGCCTTCGTGCCCAGCTCGTAGAGCTTCATCGTCAGGCCGTAGCGCTCGCTGTCGGCCTCCTGGCGCACGTAGCCCAGCGTCTTCATCGTCTGCAGGAAGCGGTAGACGGTGGCCTTGGGCATGGCCAGACGCACCGACAGCTCCGACACGCCGGTCTCGTCGGCCTCGGCCAGCGCCTGCAGGATCGCGAAGACCTTCAGCACCGCGGCCACGGACTCCGGCTGGCGGGGGTCGAGCGCGTCGTCGTCGAGCGCGCGCTCCAGGGTTCGGTCCATGTTTCGGTCCGTTCGGGATGGCGTTTCAGTTCGCATTGTCACCGCATCCGGCAGGGGTTCAGGGGCCGCAGCCCGGGGCCGGCGGCACGGCACCGGGCCCCCGGTTGCAGTGCTCGGCGAGGAAGATCAGCGGGGGCACCGCGCGGCGGTAGCTCATCGCAGCCGGGTCGTGCCCGGCGGCCGTGAGTTGCTGCCAGTAGTCGTCGCTGGTGTACTGCGCGAGCCGGTAGGCGGGGCCTGCGCGGTTGACGTTCCACGGAGCCCACGGCGCGTCACGCTGGATGTGAGGACCCAGCCGCGAGCGCAGGATCGCCACCTTCCCCACCGCCTCGAGCACGCGGCGCTCGAGGCGCACGAGCGTCGTGTCGTTGGGCGGCGCGTCGAGCCCGCAGCGCAACGCCGCGTCGCCGTACGGGCTGCAGCGCGCGCCGGCGAACCACTGGCGGCCGAGGTGGATGCGGCCCTGCCCGGCCAGGCCCAGTCCGTCGCTCGTGAAGTCGCAGTCGTCGAAGACGAAGCCGTGCGGCTGGTGGTAGGGCGTGCTCGCGGCGGTGATGTAGCCCGACCCCGCCGTCGCCCCGTGGCCCCGCGTGCCGCCCACCGAGCGGATCTCGCTGCGCTCGAAGAACGCGGTGGCGGCGCCGAAGATGAAGTCGACATCGCCCTCGACGAGGCTGTCGCGCACCCACACGCGGGCGCGCGCGGCACCCTCGGGGATGCGCAGGTACAGCGTGTCCTGGTTGCCGATCAGGCGCACGCGGTCCAGCGCCACGCGGTCGGCCTCGGTGGCCAGCGCCACGGCCTGGTGCAGGTTGCCCTCGGCGCTTTCGTCGTAGCGGTTCTCAACCGTCACGTTGCGCAGTTCGAAGCCGGCGTTGCGCACCCACAGCACCGGCGTGCAGTCGGTGCCGATGGCCGGCCGCGCCGCGCAGTCGGCGTACGGCGAGCCCGGCGGCAGCGCCCAGCGCCGCGCGAACTCGGCGCCGCTCATGCGGCTCCAGGCGGCGGCGTGCAGCCGCACGTCGGCCGGCGCCGCGCCCAGGCCCTGCAGCGTGATTGGCGCGCGCGTGGCCGGCACGAACACGATCTCGTCGTAGCGGCCCGGGGCCACGCCGATCACGACGCGGGCATCGCGCTCGCGCGCCAGTTCGGCGGCGCGTCGCACGGCGGCCTGGATCGTGGCGAACACCGAGCGGCCGTCGGCGCGCGGCGGATCCACGCGGAGTTCGGGCTCGACGGCTGGTGGCACGAGCGGCGGCTGCCAGTCGCCGAGCACCGCGGCGCGCGTGTACTGGAACGCCTGTTCGGCGCTGAGCTGCGGGCGCTGTGCCATCGCGCCGGACGCGGCCAGCGTGAGGGCGGTGGCGAGGGTCAGCAGAGCCTGCATGGTCGGGCGGAGCTCGTGCGCGCGCCGGTGCCTACAGCGAGGCCAGGAACAGCCCCGGCTCGCCCGCCTTGTCGCAGCTGAACAGCACCTGCCGTTCGTCGGGCGTGAACGACGGGTGCGGGTGCGTCACCTGCCGGTCGCCCTTGTAGACCTGCCACGAGCTGTCGTGCCGCGCGATGCGGCGCTCGGCCGGCTGCGCGCCGCGCAGGTCGAACAGGTGCAGGTACGGGTCCTCGCCGATCGTGTAGCCGCTGGTGTCGTCCACATCGGCGGGTGTGGCGCAGCCGTCGCCGACGATCAGCGTGCCGTCGTGGTTGCTCATCAGGTGCGAGCACGGCGGCATCGTCGTCAGCAGCCGGTCCTGCAGCGTGACCGGGTCGAGCGCGCGGATCTGCCGCTCGCTGTGCCCCTTCAGGTACGACACGTAGACCATCGCCGAGCCGTCGGGCACCCAGAACTCGTGCGTGCAGCTCTCGCCGGGCGCGTGTACCTTGCCGCAGCGCAGGTTGCTGCCGTCCTCGTCGATGAACCACATGCGCGCGTCGACGAGGTCGTGGTTGCCTTCGTGGCAGAAGGCCACCGTGCGGTCGTCGTACGGGCGGTACTGCGGGTGGCCGAGCCAGCAGTCGACCTCGTGGATGTCCTGCCGCTGCCCGGTGGCCAGGTCGATGCGGAACAGCCGGCAGCGGGGCTTGCGGAAGTACATCTCGCGGAACTTCTGCCAGTCGGTCAGCGGCATCCAGTCGCTGGCGCGGATCTCGATGCCGACCATCTTCGTGCACGCGGAGTTGGCCACCCAGGTGCCGTAGCCCACCCAGCCGTCGGGCACGGTGTAGGCCACCTCTTCATGCAGCGTGGCCATGTCCAGCCGGATCAGCTGCCGCTTGGCGCGCACGAAGTACAGGTGGCGGTCGTCGGGGCTGAGGAAGCCGCCGAAGGTGTTCTCGCCGGGCTGGTCGGTGAGCTGGCGGCAGGCGCCGGTGGCGAGGTCGAGCTGGTGGTAGTGCCAGTCGGTGCCGGGGCCGCCGAGATCGTCGAAACCGCCGCCGAACACCAGCGAGCGGCCGTCGGTGCCGAAGCACTTCTGATAGAAGTACATGCGGTGGCAGGTCACGTCCACCGGCGTGAGTCGCGTGACGCGCGCGCCGGTGTCGGGATCGGTGGAGACGTCGAACGTGAGCTGGCGGACCTGGTGCTTGGCCATCATCGGATCTTTCTGGAGAGCGCGTTGCCTTCGTCGAGCAGGCGCTGCGCGGCATCGGGTGCGGAGATGCGCCGGTAGGCCACGCGCTCGAACACCTCGCGCAAGAGCCGGCGGAAGCGCGCGTCCTCGAAGCGCATCGCGGGCAGCTCGAGGCGGCCGGCCTCGCGCTGCTGGCGGATCTGTTCGGCCGCCTTGCGTTCGAGCGCCGGCAATGCACCGGCTCGTTCGAGGGCCGCGCGGGCGGTGGCGGCCGACGGGATGCCGCGCGTCACGCCCAGCAGCGCCGCAGCCTCGGGGCTGGCCGAGAGGTAGCGCAGCAGCGCCACCGCGGCCTCGGGGTGCTTCGTGTGCTTGCTCACCGAGAACAGCAGCGCCGGGCGGCCGAACATGCCGCTGGTGCGCGCGCCGGGCAGCGTGAGGAAGTCGCCCACGTCCAGCCGCTGCGCGGCGTCGAGCGTGCTCTGGCGCAGCCGGATCGCCGAGTCCCAGGTGTAGTTGCCGGCCCAGCGGCCGACCACCCAGTCGGGCTGCTGCTCGATCGGCTTCTCGGCGCCGCCCAGGCTCGCGCGGTACGGCACCGGCGTGGCGGTGCCGCTCGCGTACAGCCGCTCGAAGGTCTGCACCCACTCGACGAGCACCTCGCGGCTCATCGCCACCCGCGGCTCGCTCGGGTGCAGGTACGGCGTGCCGTGGCGCTGCTGGATGTACGTCTGCGCCAGCAGCAGCATGTCGTAGGGTTCGCCGTCGATCGGGTAGGCGCGCTCGCCCAGCCGCTGCTTGAACACGGGGCCGGCGGCGTAGAGCTCGTCCCAGCCCGACGGCGGCGCCAGGCCGGCGCGCTGGAACGCCGCGGTGTTCCACAGGAACACGCGCGCGGTGTACGACAGCGGCAGGCCGTTCAGCTTGCCCTGCACCGTGCACAGCGCCAGATCGTCGGGGGTGTAGTCGACCAGCGGCAGCGACGCCTGGTGCGCGTTCAGGTCGAGGAAGCCCGTGCCCTGGCGGCTGAACATCGCCAGCCACGCCCAGTTGATCTGCAGCAGGTCGGGCTCGGTGCCGCCCACCATCTGCGTGGTGAGCTTCTCGAGGTAGCCGTTGAAGCCCATGTACTCGGCCTTCACGCGCAGGCCCGGGTGCCCGGCCTCGAAGGCCTGCAGCGCCTTCAGCGTGCGGGCGTGGCGGTCGCTGCCGCCCCACCACAGGAAGCGCAGCGTCACGGGGCCCTGTGCGCCGGCCGGCGCGCCGAGTGCCGTCGCGGCCATGCCGGCCGCCCCCGTCAGCAGGCGGCGCCGGGTGGTCCCGGCGGGCCTACAGCCGCTGGCCCGTGGACTCATCGAACAGGTGGCAGGCGCCGGCCTGCAGGTGGAAGGTGTGCGCATCGCCGCGGGCCTTGCCGACGAGGTCGCCCAGCGCATCGGGCGCCATGCGCGCGGTGACCGGCTGTCCGCCGATCTCGGCGTGCACGTAGACCTCCGCACCCATGTGCTCGACGAAACGCAGGCGGCCGGGCAGCGGCGCCGCGCCGGCGTGCAGCGGCAGCGCGGCCACGTGTTCGGGTCGCAGCCCCACGCGCACCCGCGGCCGGCTGCCCGCCGCTGCGCGCTGCGCATCGGGCATCGGCAGCACGCAGTCGCCCCAGCGCAGCGCGCCGTCGCGCATGTCGGCAGTGAACTGGTTCATCTCGGGCGATCCGATGAAGCCGCCGACGAAGGCATTGGCCGGCCGCCCGTACAGCACGGTCGGGCGGTCGACCTGCTGCACGGTGCCCGTCTTCAGCACGCAGATGCGCTCGCCCATCGTCATCGCCTCGACCTGGTCGTGCGTGACGTAGATGACGGTGGCCGGCTGGCCGCTGGTGCGCAGCGCCTGGTGCAGCTCGGTGAGGCGCACGCGCATCGACGCGCGCAGCTGTGCGTCGAGGTTCGAGAGCGGTTCGTCGAACAGGAACACGGCCGGCCGCTTGACGATCGCGCGGCCCACCGCCACGCGCTGCGCCTGCCCGCCGGAGAGCTGCTTGGGGTGCCGCTCGAGCAGCGCGCCCAGCTCCAGCAGCTCGGCGGCCTCGTGCACCCGGCGGCGGATCTCGGCCTTGTCCAGCCCCGCGAGCTTCAGTCCGAACGCGAGGTTGTTGAACACCGTCATGTGCGGGTACAGCGCGTAGTTCTGGAACACCATCGCGATGCCGCGCTGCTTGGCCGGCAGCCGGTTGACGACCTGACCGCCGATCGCCAGCTCGCCGCCGCTGATGCTCTCCAGCCCCGCGATCATGCGCAGCAGCGTGCTCTTCGCGCAGCCGCTGGGGCCGACGAAGACCATGAACTCGCCGTCCCGCACCTCGAGGTCGACGCCGTGCACGGCCTTGAAGCCGTTGGGGTAGACCTTCTCGATCTTCTTCAGGGATACCGCTGCCACGAAAGCCTCAACCCTTGATGCCGGATGACGCCGCGCTCTCGACGAAGTGCTTCTGCGCCGCGAAGAACACCGCCACCGACGGCAGCAGTGCCACCACCGAGATGGCGATCGCGCTGGCCCACTCGACCTCCTCGGTGGCGCCCAGCGTCATCTTCAGGGCCAGCGACACCGGGTACTTCTCCACCGACGACAGGTAGATCAGCGGCCCCATGAAGTCGTTCATCGTCCAGATGAACTGGAACACGATCACCGAGACGATCGCGGGCTTGAGCAGCGGCACGATGATGTAGAGCAGCAGCTGCAGCGCATTGCAGCCGTCGATCTGCGCCGCCTCCTCCATCTCGCGCGGGATGCCGCGCAGGAACTGCACGAGCATGAACACGAAGAAGGTGTCGGTGGCGAAGGCCGACGGCACGATGATCGGCCAGTAGCTGTCGAGCCAGCCCAGCTCCTTGAACAGCAGGTACTGCGGCACGCGCAGCACGATGTGCGGCAGCATCAGCGTGGCCACCATCACCGAGAACAGGAACTTGCGGCCCCAGAACTCGAAGCGCGCGAAGGCGTAGGCCACCAGCACGCACGAGATCACCGTGACCACGATGCGCGGGATCACGATCAGGAACGAGTTCAGGAAGTAGGTGGCGAAGGTGTACTCGGTGCTGGTCTTCCAGCCGCGCGCGTAGGCGCCGAAGTCGAAACGCGACGGCCAGAAGCCCACCTCGGAGAAGATCTCCGCGTTGGTCTTGAACGACGCGCCCGCCAGCCACAGCAGCGGGTAGAGCATCACCAGGCCCACCGCCGAGAGCGCGACGTAGCGCAGCGCCGCGCCGATGCGCTGCGCGCGGATCTCCTCGGGCGACATCGCGTCGGCGCTGCCCGGTGCCGGCATCGACACGCTCATCGCCGCGTCTCCCGCTCTCCGGCGTAGAACACCCAGTACTTGCTGCTCCAGAAGCTCACGAGGCTCAGCAGGCCTATCAGCGCGAACAGCACCCACGACAGCGCCGCGCCGTAGCCGAGGTTGAAGTACTTGAAGCACTCCTCGTAGATGTAGAGGCTCAGCACGTAGGTCGAGTGCAGCGGCCCGCCCTCGGTGACCATGTACGGCCCGTTGAACTCCTGGAAGCCGTGCACCAGCTGCATGATCAGGTTGAAGAAGATCACCGGCGTGATCAGCGGCACCGTGATGCGCGTGAACTGCTGCCAGCGGCTGGCACCGTCGATCTCGGCGGCCTCGTACAGCGACTGCGGCACACCCTGCAGCGCGGCCAGGAAGATCACCATCGAGCTGCCGAACTGCCACATGAAGAGCGTGACCACCGTCCACATCGACCAGCGCTCGTCGGCCAGCCACAGGATGGGCTCGATGCCGACCTTCGCCAGTACGCCGTTGACGAGGCCGTTCTGGCTGAACACGAAGCGCCACAGCACCGCCACCGCGATCGAGCCGCCGAGGATCGACGGCAGGTAGAACGCCGAGCGGAAGAAGGCGATGCCCCGCAGCTTGAAGTTCAGCACATGCGCGATGAACAGCGCGAAGCCCACGCGCAGCGGCACCGCCAGCGCCACGAACAGCAGCGTCACGCCCATCGACTGCCGGAACAGCTGGTCGCCCACCGCGATCTCGACGTAGTTGCCCGCTCCCACCCAGCGCGGTGGCGAGAACACGTCGTACTCGGTGAACGACAGCGCCATCGACATCACGAACGGGAACAGCTTGAACCCGAGCACGCCCAGCACGAAGGGCAGTACGAACAGGAACCCGAGCTTCTTGTTCTCGTACATCGCGTGCCCGGCGCGGCCGGGTTATCGGGCCAGCCAGCCGCCGTCGACGGCGATCGTGTAGCCGTTGACGTAGTCGCTCGCGCTGGACGCGAGGAACACCACCGGCCCGGCCAGGTCCTCGGGCTTGCCCCAGCGGCCGGCCGGGATGCGCTCGAGGATGGCGTCGCTGCGGCCCTTGTCGGCGCGCAGCGCGGCGGTGTTGTTGGTGGCCATGTAGCCGGGCGCGATCGCGTTGACGTTGACGCGGTGCTGCGCCCACTCGTTGGCCATCAGCCGGGTGATGCCCATCACGCCGCTCTTGCTGGCGGTGTAGCTGGGCACGCGGATGCCGCCCTGGAACGAGAGCATCGAGGCCACGTTGACGATCTTGCCGCCGGTGCCCTGTGCGAGGAACTGGCGAGCCGCGGCCTGCGCGAAGAAGAACACCGTCTTCAGGTTCAGGTCGACGACGTCGTCCCAGTCCTGCTCGCTGAACCTGATGGCGTCTTCGCGGCGGATGATGCCGGCGTTGTTGACGAGGATGTCGACGTGGCCGCCGAAGGCCACCGCCTCGCGCATCAGGCCGTCGAGGCACGAGATGTCGGAGAGGTTGGCGCGCAGGTCGAGGAAGCGGCGGCCCAGGCCGCGTACGCGCGCCGCGGTGTCCACCGGGTCGGAGACGTTGACTCCCACCACGTCGGCGCCGGCCTGCGCCAGCGCGGTGGCCATGCCCTGGCCGAGACCGGTGTCGCACCCGGTGACGATGGCGACCTTGCCGCCGAGGCTGAAGTGTTCGAGCACCATGTCAGCGCAGGGTGGTCATCGCGACGTGGTCCATGTCGGGGAACACCTGGTTCTCGCCGACCATGCCCCAGATGAACGTGTAGGCCTGCGTGCCGACGCCGCTGTGGATGCTCCAGCTCGGCGAGATCACGGCCTGCTCGTTGCGCACGACGACGTGGCGCGTCTCGGTGGGTTCGCCGCACATGTGGAAGACGACGCCGTTCTCCGGCATGTCGAAGTAGAAGTACACCTCCATGCGGCGATCGTGCGTGTGGCACGGCATCGTGTTCCAGAGGCTGCCGGGCTCGAGCTGCGTCATGCCCATCAGCAGCTGGCAGGTGGGCAGCACGCTGGGCACGAAGAACTTGTGGATCGTGCGGCGATTGCTGGTCTTTGCGTCGCCCAGCGTCTCTGGGCTGGCCTCTGCCAGCGTGACCTTCTTGTTCGGGTAGTGCGTGTGCGCCGGCGCGCAGTTGAGGTACAGCTTGGCCGGGTTCGACGGGTCGAGGCTCGAGAAGTCGAGCTCCTTGGCGCCCTGGCCGATGTACAGCGCCTCGCGCGGACCCACCTCGTAGCGCTGGCCGTCGGCCACCACCATCGCGCCGCCGCCGATGTTGATCAGGCCCAGCTCGCGGCGCTGCAGGAAGAAGTCGGTGCCGGTGAGCTTGCCGAGCTCCGGCGAGAACCGCACCGTCTTCGTGATCGGGTGGATGCCGCCGACGATGATGCGGTCGATCTGGCTGTAGGTCAGCGTGGCCTCGTCGGGCTTGAAGGGCTGCTCGACGAGGAAGTGGCGGCGCAGGCCGGCGGTGTCGAGGGTCTTGGCGTGTTCGCTGTGGATGGGCTGGCGGATGTCCATGGGGCTCTCGCAGGAGGCGGCCGGGGCGTGGCCGGAAGGGCGTGGCGGCAGGTGTGTGGCGCTTGTGCCGGAACGGGATCAGTGCTTTCCCGGAATCGCGTTCTTTTCAAATGAACCGATGTTTCAAAAACGCTGAGGGTCGGTATAGTACCTGCAAGCCGACATTGCGCAACCCCCGGCCGAACCCCAACCCGCCGACTTCCACCGCCCCTGCAGCCATGTCGAACTACCACCTGCACGACCCGCACGGCTGGACCGAGCTGGGTGACGGCATCCGCCGCCAGATCGTCGGCCACACGCCCGAGCTGATGAGCGTGCTGGTGCGCTTCGACCAGGGCGCCGTCGGCACGCCGCACGCGCACGATGCGCACGACCAGATCGCCTACGTGGTGAGCGGCTCGTTCGAGTGCGAGGTCGGCGGCGAGAAGCGCGTGCTGCGGCCCGGAGACGCCTTCATCGCGCCGCGCAACACGCTGCACGGCGTGCGCGCGCTCGAACCCGACAGCACGCTGCTCGACCAGTTCTCGCCGCGGCGCAACGACTACCTGTAGCGCCACCCGACACCGCCCGGCGCCGCACTGCAGCGGCACGGGCACATGATCCCCGGCGCCCTGCGCGCGCCCTCGACGTCCGACACGCAGACCTCACGGAGAAAACGTCATGACCACGCGCAAAGCGCCTCACCGTTCCCAGCCGCGGCTGGCCACCGTCGCGATCGCCGCCCACGCCGCGCTGGCGGCGCTCGCCGTCTCTCCCGCCCACGCCCAGCAGCAGGGCAGTGGCGACGTGATCCAGGTCACCGGCTTCCGCGCCGCGCTCGAGAGCGCGTTGAACAAGAAGCGCGAGGACAACGGCATCGTCGACGTGATCCGCGCCGAGGACGTCGCCAAGTTCCCCGACACCAACCTCGCCGAGTCGCTGCAGCGCATCCCGGGCGTGGTGATCGACCGCGACGCCGGCGAAGGCCGGGGCATCACCGTGCGCGGCCTCGGGCCCGACTTCACGCGCGTGCGCATCAACGGCGTGGAGGCGCTCACCACCACCGGCGGCACCGACAGCTCCGGCGGCAACAACCGCAGCCGCGGCTTCGACTTCAACGTCTTCGCCGCCGAGCTGTTCAACACCATCACCGTGCGCAAGAGCGCCAGTGCCGACGTCGACGAAGGCTCGCTCGGCGCCACGGTGGACCTGCAGACCTCGCGCCCGTTCGACTTCCCGCGCGGCTTCACCGCCAGCGGCTCGGTGAAGGGCCGCTACAACGACCTCGCCGGCAAGACCGACCCGCGCGCGGCGTTCCTGGTCTCGCACAGCAACGAGTCGCGCACCTTCGGCGTGCTGTTCTCCGCGGCCTACTCCAAGCGCTACCTGTTCGAGGAAGGCTTCTCCACCGTGCGCTGGGACAACGGCGCCTCGTCGCAGGGCTGGTGCCCGCCGGTCGGCGTGGGCGGCAACCCCAATGGTTCCACCGCCACCACCTGCGGTGCGGCAGCCCAGGGCGTGCCGCGCGTGGCCGCCACCCCCGAGAACACCGCGGCCTACACGCTGGCCAGCAGCGCCGACAACTTCCACCCGCGCCTTCCGCGCTACGGCCGCCTCACGCACGACCAGGACCGCTACGGCGTCACCGCCTCGGTGCAGGTGCGCCCGAACGACAACACGCTGCTGACGCTGGACCTGATGGCCTCGAAGCTGAAGGCCACGCGGCAGGAGGACTTCCTCGAGGCCATCTCGTTCAGCCGCACGGCGGCCCAGGGCGGCAAGCCGCAGACCACGGTGCTGAGCACCGGCTACGCCCCGAACGGTGCGCTGCTGTACGGCACCTACAACGGCGTGGACATCCGCGCCGAGTCGCGCTTCGACGTCCTGTCGACGACCTTCACGCAGCCGACGCTGACGTGGGAGCAGACGATCTCCGACCGGCTGCGCTTCGTGGCCAAGGGCGGCTACGCCGACTCTCGCTTCCGCAACCCGGTGCAGACCACCACCACGCTGGATGCGCTGAACGTCAACGGCTACGGCATCGACTTCCGCAACGACGACCGGCTGCCGCAGATCAGCTACCCGTTCGATCCGAACCAGGCTGGCGGCGCGCTGACGCTGGTCGGCGTGCCGAGCGTGGCCAGCGGCACCCAGCCGACGACGATCCCCAACACCACGTCCAGCGAGATCCGCATCCGCCCGCAGGGCACGAACAACCGCGTCGAGTTGATGCAGGGCTCGGTCGAGTACGACGCGATGCCGGGGCAACTGCTGATCAAGGGCGGCGTCGACTACAAGAAGTACCGGTTCGACACCTACGAATTCCGTCGCGTCAACCAGAACGACACGATCTTCGCGCCGCCGGCGGGCGTCAGCGTCCAGAGCCTGACCACCGCGCTCAGCGGCTTCGGCCAGGGCCTGTCGCTGCCGGTGGGGGCGGTCACCTCGTGGGTGATCCCGAACCTGAACGCCATCGTGAAGGCCTACGACATCTACTGCAACTGCATCAAGAGCGGCCCGGCCGGCGGGCCGGGCGACTTCACGCTGACGTCGATCACCAATGGCAACGCGCGCGGCAACAACCGGGCGGTGACCGAGAAGGACAGCGGCGGCTGGCTGCAGGGCGACTTCTCGTTCAAGCTCGGCTCGACGCCGGTGCGCGGCAATGCCGGCGTGCGCTGGGTGAAGACCGAGCAGGCCGCCACCGGTTACCAGGCCACGGCGGGCGGCACCCAGGTCACGGTGGCGCAGGAGTACACCGACGTGCTGCCGGCCGTGAACCTGGCTGCCAATGTCACGAAGGACCTGGTCGTGCGTGTGGCGGCGGCCAAGGTGATGTCACGGCCGCAGCTCGGCAACCTGAACCCGGGCGGTTCGATCTCCACCACCGGCACGCTGTCGATCACGGTGGGCAACCCGCTGCTCGAGCCGTTCCGCGCCAAGACGCTGGATGCCAGCGTCGAGTGGTACCACGGCCGCAACGCCTTCATCGGCCTGGGCGTGTTCCACAAGGACATCGACACCTACATCCAGAGCCTGCGCACCAACATCCCGTACAAGCAGACCGGCCTGCCGCAGTCGCTGCTGCCGTCGAACTTCACCGGCGACGAGGTGTTCCAGGTCACGACGCCGGTCAACACGCCGGGCGGCAAGCTCGACGGCTTCGAGATCAACATCCAGCAGCCGTTCACCTTCCTGCCCGGTGTCTGGCGCAACTTCGGTGCCCTGCTGAACTACACCCAGGTGCGCTCGAAGATCCAGTACCTGGTGTCGCCGACGTCGGCCTCGACGATCACGGACGACCTGCTCAACCTGAGCCCGCGCTCGGCCAACGCGACGCTGTACTACGACGACGGCACCTTCAGCGCCCGCGTGTCGGCGACCCGCCGCTCGTCGTACCTGCAGCGCGTGCCGGGGCAGAACAACAACGACGTCGAGGGCAAGAACAGCACCACCAACGTCGACTTCTCGCTGTCGTACCGCATCAACAAGCAGCTCGAGGTGACCTTCGAGGGCATCAACCTGACGAACGATCCGAACGACCAGTTCATCAGCCGTGCGCGCAACAGCAGCGTGGTCTATCACGTGACCGGGCGTGAGTATCTGCTCGGCGCACGCTATAAGTTTTGAGCCCCCTGGCTCCCTATCGGTCGCGACCCCCGGGACCCGAAGGGGCCCCTGGTGGGGGCCTGGGGGCGCCCGGCAGCGGACCGGCTAAGCCGGATCCGCGCCGGTGCTCGGCTGTCCCCGCGCTGGCACTGGCGCTGTGCGCGGGCTGCTCGGTGCCGTTGTCCGATGTGACGCCGGCTTCGATCAAGGCGACTGAGGTGCTGGCCTTCCCCGGTGCCGAAGGCGCGGGGCGCCATGCGCAGGGCGGGCGGGGCGGGAGGGTCTACACGGTCACGCAGCTGGGCGACGGCGGGCCGGGGTCGCTGCGCGAGGCAGTGGAGGCGAGTGGCCCGCGCACCGTGGTGTTCGCGGTGTCGGGCACGATCGTGCTGACGCGGCCGCTGGTGGTGCGGCAGGGGCGGCTCACGATCGCCGGGCAGACGGCCCCCGGCGACGGCATCACACTGCGCGACTACCCGTTCGAGGTCGCGGCCGACGACGTGGTCGTGCGCTACCTCCGCTCGCGCATGGGCGACGAGCGCAAGGTGGACGGCGACGCGATGGGCGTCATCGCGGGCCGCCGCATCATCCTCGACCACGTCTCGGCGAGCTGGTCCACCGACGAGGTGCTGTCCACCAGCGCGCGCTTCGACACGCCCGAGCGCTCGTTCGACGCGGTGACGGTCCAGTGGAGCTTCATCACCGAGAGCCTGAACCACAACCGCGCGAAGAAGCCCGGCGAGACGCATGGCTTCGGCACGCTGTTGCGCGCGGCCAAGGGCGCGCGCGTGAGCTTCCACCACAACCTGTGGGCACACCACGACGACCGCATGCCGCGGCCGGGCAACTGGCACGCGCCCGAGGTCGATCCCGTCGGGCCGCTCTACGACTTCCGCAACAACGTGTTCTACGACTGGGGCCGCGAGCGCTCGGGCTACAACCTCGATCGCGCGGCGCGCTCGTCGTACAACTTCGCCGGCAACACCTACCTGCGCGGCCCGTCGTCGAAGGGTGCGTACGCGTTCGAGGAGAGCAGCCCGGCGTCGCGCGCGTTCTTCGCCGGCAACACGATGGACTTCCGGCTGCCGGCCGACCCGTGGAGCCTCGTGCGTGCCCATCGCGAGCACCTGCCGCGGGGCCTGCCGGAGGGCTACCGGCTGCCGGCTCCGCTGGACGTGGGCCCGGTGGCCACCGAGCCGGCGCCGGTGGCCTATGCGCGGGTGCTGGCGCATGCCGGCGCGGCCAAGTCGCGCGACGAGGTGGACCTGCGCATCGTGCAGCAGGTGCGCCAACGCACGGGGCGGTTGGTCGACCGCGCCGACGAGGTCGGCGGCTGGCCGGCCTTGAAGAGCACGCCGGCCCCCGCGGACCGCGACGGCGACGGCATGCCCGACGACTGGGAGCGCACGCGCGGCCTCGATCCCGACGACCCCGCCGACGGCTCGCGCATCGACCCGCGCACCGGCATCACGGCGCTGGAGGCCTACCTGAACAGCCTCGTGCCCGAGCAGGCCTCCACGCTGGGCCCGCTGGCCACTTTGCACCCGGCGCTGCACCTGGTGGGCGACTCGACGATGGCCGACAAGGTGCAGGAGCCGCCGAACCCGGAGTTCGGCTGGGGCATGCTGCTGCGCGAGCGGCTGCGCGAGCCGCAGCGGCTGCTGAACCACGCGATGAACGGCCGCAGCACGAAGAACTTCCGCGACGAGGGGCGCTGGGACCACGTGCTCTCGCAGCTCGCGCCCGGGGACATGGTGCTGATCCAGTTCGGCCACAACGATGCGCGGCGCGACGACCCTAAGCGGTTCGCCGATCCGGCCGCCTATCGAGAGAACCTCGTGCGCTACGTGCGCGAGGTGCGCGCGCTGGGGGCCGTGCCGCTGCTGGCCACCTCGATCACGCGCCGGCAGTTCGATGCGTCGGGGCGGCTCGTGGACACGCACGGCGACTACCCCGTGGTGATGCGCGAGGTGGCGCAGGCCGAAGGCGTGGTGCTGCTCGATCTGTACCGCAGCAGCGCCGCCCACGTGCAGCAACTCGGCGTCGAGGGGTCGAAGCCCACCTACCAGTGGCTGCCGCCGGGACAGTGGGCGCGCTTCCCGCAAGGCCGCACCGACAACACGCACTTCAGCCGCGACGGCGCACGCGCAATGGCCGCGCTGGCCGAGGAGGCGCTGCGCGTGCAGGTGCCGGCATTGGCCGGCTGGTGGAAGTAGGCCGCCGCAGCGGCGGCGTTCAGGCGCTCATCAGGTCGCGCATCGCGTCGCGCGGGATCAGCGCGCCGCGGTGCTGCACCACGCGTGCGGCCAGGCGGTTGCCGTGGCGCGTGGCGTCCACCGGGTCGGCGCCGGCCAGCCGCCGGGCGAGGTAGCCGGCCGCGAACGAGTCGCCGGCAGCCGTGGTGTCCACGACGCGCTCGATGCGCTCGGTGGGCACCTCGTGCCACGCGCCCATCGGCGTGGGGCGCACCCGCGTCGCATCGGCACCGCGCTTGACGATCGCCTCGCCGGCCTGCAGTTCGCTGCCGTCACACGCGGCGCCGAACAGCGCCTGGTGGTCGTCCAGGCTCACCAGCGCCACCGTGGCCAGGTCGAGTGCGCGCGCGAAGCACGCGCGGGCCTCGTCGCGGTCGCGCCACAGCCGCGGGCGGTAGTTGTTGTCGAAGGAGACCATCGCGCCACGCTCGCGCATCGAGCGCATCAGCGCGTACAGCCGCTCGCGCCCGGCCGGCGGCAGGATCGCCAGCGTGATGCCGCTCAGGTACAGCGCCTGCCACTCGGCGGCGCGCGCTTCCAGCGGCGTGGCGTCGGTATCGAAGTAGGCCCTCGCGGCGCTGGTGTCGCGCCAGTACGAGAAGCGCCGCTCGCCATGCGCATCGGTCTCGATCAGGTACAGGCCCGGCAAGCGGCCGGGGATGCGGCGCACGAGGTCGGTGGCCACGCCCTCGGCCTGCCAGCGCTGCACGAGGCCCTCGCTGAGCGGGTCGTCGCCCACCGCGGTGGCGTAGTGCACCGACACGTCCTGCGCGCAGCGGGCCAGGTACACGGCGGTGTTCAGGGTGTCGCCGCCGAAAGTCTGGCGCATCGTCCCGAAGGCCTGGCCCTGCAGTTCGAGCATGCACTCGCCGACGAGCGCGATGGAAGCGTGGGGCATCGTGGAAGCGTCGAGTCCCGTTGAATGGAACGGCGTTTCGATTCTCGCACGGTGCCGCGGTAGCATGGCCGCGTCCGGACGGTCCGGCACGAGGAGGAGCGCGATGAGAGAGAACCGCCTGCGCACGTTGTGGGGCCAGGGCCGGGCCGCGGTGAACGGCTGGCTCGCGGTGCCGAACAGCTTCTCCGCCGAGATCATGGCGAACCAGGGCTGGGACACGCTGACCATCGACCTGCAGCACGGCGTCATCGACTACGCGCAGATGGTGACGATGCTGCAGGCCATCTCCACCACCGCCACGGTGCCGGTGGTGCGGGTGCCGTGGCTGGAGCCCGGCATCCTGATGAAGGCGCTCGACGCCGGCGCCTACGCGGTGATCTGCCCGATGGTCAACACGCGCGAGCAGGCGCAGCAGCTGGTCTCGTGGACGCACTATGCGCCGCAGGGCTCGCGCAGCTTCGGCCCGGTGCGCGCCTCGATCTACGGCGGCGTTGACTACCCCACCGAGGCCAACCGCACCATCGTCGCCTTCGCGATGATCGAGACGGCGCAGGCGCTGGACAACCTCGACGCGATCCTGTCGGTGGAAGGACTGGACGCGATCTACATCGGCCCGTCGGACCTGTCGCTGGCGCTGGGCTGCAAGCCGCAGTTCGACGATGTCGAACCGAAGGTGGCCGATGCCATCGCCCACATCCTCGCCCGCGCCAAGGCCCACGGCGTGCGCGCCGGCGTGCACAACGGCCGCCCCGACGTGGCCCGCGCCCGCATCGCGATGGGCTTCGACTTCGTGACCGTCAGCTCCGACGCCCGGATCCTGGCGGCAGGGTCCCAGGACCTGCTGAAGGCGATGCGCGCGCCGTAGCCGTCGCCGTCTCGGCGTCCCCGATCAAGCCGCTTGCGCGGATCCGGCTCTGCCGGTCCGCTGCAAGAGCCCCAGGGCCACGAAGGGGCCTCTCAGGCCCCAGGGGGCAGCGACCGGGAGGGAGCGTGGGGGCTAACAGGTCACGACCTTGAACTCGACGCGGCGGTCGAGGGCGTCGCTGGCGTCGTCGCGGCCGTTGCCGATCAGCGGCTCCTTCGAGCCGACGCCGTTGGCGATCATGCGTTTCGACAGCGTGGGCTGCCAGCGCTCGATCTCCTTCTTCAGCGATTCGGCGCGCAGCAGCGACAGCCGCTCGTTCACCGGCTCCGGGCCGGTCGGGCTGCTGTGGCCCACCACTTCCAGGCAGCTGTTGCGCACGCTGCTGGCCGCGGCGATCTGCTGGATCCACATCGGGTAGGGCAGCGGCGGGCCGACCTTCGGATCGGACCACAGCGCCGACGTTCCAGGGCGAAACAGGAACTTGACGCCCAGCCGCTTGGAGGTCAGCCCCGTGTCGACGATGCGGCCGAAGGCCTTGGCGGCTTCTTCCTTGTGGTTGAGCCGCCAGTTGGTGAGGTACAGGCCCGTGTAGGTGCGCAGCTGGTCGCCGCCCGGCGTGCGCTGGGCCGCCTCGTAGAGCTTCAATGCCTGCGGGTACTGGCGCGCGGCGTAGGCGTCGGCCGCCTCGGCCAAGGTGGCCGACGCGACGATGCGGTCGACGTACAGCGGGTGGATCGGATCGCCGGCGCGCGTGCCCTGGCAGGTGCGGATGTAGCCGCTGGTGGCCGGATCGTCGGCCTGCGCCGGCGCGTCGCGGTAGAACGGCAGCGGCGCCGGGTCCACGCCGTCGGGCTTGGCGAAGGCGAGGCCCTTGCTGACCAGCTTGCCGGTCTTCAGGTCGGCAAGCGCCAGGCAGATGCGGTAGGCCTCGCGCTTGCCTTCGGTCTTGCGTTCGGCGTTCACGCCGGTGAAGGTGCCCACCAGGATCAGCGGCCCGCGCTGCACGTTGGCAGTCGTGAACGGCTGCACCTCATACTGCTGCGCATACTGGTCGCGCACCAGCTTGACGATCTTCGCGCCCATCGCCTGCGAGGCCGCGGTCTGCACGCCGGTGAAGCCGTCGATCAGCGGGTCGACGAGGATGTTGTGGCGGCCGCTGCCCGGCGGCAGCTGCGCCTTGCCGAGCAGCTGGTTGGCCGCGGCGAGCACCGCCTCGTCGAACGGCAGCGTGGGCGGCGGCGGTGCCGGTGCCGGCGCGGGGGCCGCCGGTGGCGCCGCCCGAGGGGCTTCGGCCACCGGTGGCGCCGCGGGAGCTGGCGCGGCCGAGGGGGCCGGCGCAGGTGCCTCGGGGACCGGCGCCGCACAGGCCATCAGCAGCCCAGTGGCCCAAGCGAGGGTCCACAGGGTGCGGGAACCCGAAGGCCGGGTTCGGCCTGCGGAGGATGCGTGGTTCGTCGTCATGGGCCCGGCTCCATTCGACTGGTGCTCTGAGGGCGGGCAGTATGCACCCGGGCGGGGCACGCACGAGCCCCTAACCAGCCCCTGCGCCCGGCAGGTCGCGCGGGCGACCCGTCACGCCGCCCGTGCGGGCGCCGGCGGTGCGTACGTGACGGCCACGGTCTGCGCGCTGCGCACGATCGTCTCGCGCAGCCAGCGCTGCGCCGCATCGTGCTCATGCCGCGCGTGCCACAACAGGTCGACCTCGATGCCCGGCATCTCGAACGGCAGCGGGCGCACGGCCAGCGATGAATCGGCCGTGCCACCCTGGCCGTCGGGCGCGCCGCCGCTGCCGTCGATGGCCGGCACGAAGCTGCGCGGCAGCACCGTCAGCAGGTCCGAGCGTTGCACCACCGAGCCCGCGATGGCGAACTGCGACACCGTGATCGCCACCTGCCGCTGGCGCCCGAGCCGCTCGAGCGCGTCGTCGACGAAGCCGGAAGGCCGGCCGGCGAAGTTCACGCGCAGGTGGCGCGCCGCGCAATAGTCGTCCAGCGTCAGCACCTGCTTGCGGGCGAGCGGATGGGCCGCGCGCATCGCGCAGACGTAGCCGCAGCGGTACAGCGCCTCGCGGCGCACCGGGGTGGCGGCATCCCGCGCCGCGAGCGTCGCGGCCACCGCCGGGAAGTAGCCCACGGCGGCATCGACCTGCCCGCGTTCGAGCAGGCCGCGCGGGTCGCGCGTGGTCAGTGGGGCGATCTGCAACGCCACCCGCGACTGTTCGCGCTCGAGCGCATCGGCCAGCACCGGCACGAACAGCGCCGCGGTGGCGTCGGCCATGGCCACCGTGAAGGTGCGGGTGTCGGTGCCGGCGTCGAAGGGTTGCGGCTCGAAGGTGTCGCGCAGGGTCTCCAACGCCGCGCGCACCGTGGGCCACAGCGCCTCGGCCTGCCGGGTAGGCACCACACCGCCCGGCGCGGCGACGAACAGCTCCTGCTGGGTGGCGTCGCGCAGGCGGCGCAGCGCGTTGCTCACGGCCGGCTGCGTCATCGCCAGGCGGTCGGCGGCGCGGGTGACGTGGCGCTCGACCATCACCATGTCGAAGACCTTGAGCAGGTTCAGGTCGAGTGTGCGGAAGTTGACGTTGGGCGGTCGCATGGCGGACTGGCAGGCATTTCGGGCGGTGATGCGGCGATTCGGACCTCGAATGCCGGGGATCAAGGGTTTACCCTAGTATGCATTCATCTGATGGCTCTCGAAAGGAACTTCCCCATGGATTCATCGCTACACGAATCGCCGGCAACGGTGAGCATGCCCCGCGGGAGTCGTTGGTTCGCGGGAATGTGGGTGACCGCTTCGGCGATGCTGCGAGAAGCGTCCGAAGGCCTGGCCGGCCTGCTGGGCGTGCGGATCGTCCGCCTGAGCGGGGTCGATCGCTCGGAGATCGAGGCTCACCTGCTGCAGCTCGACCCGGTCAGCCGCGCGAACCGGTTCATGGGCGCCGTGGACGCGACCTGTGTGCGCCGCTACGTGGCCGGCATCGACTTCACGCGCGACCTGGTGCTGGGCGCCCGCATCGGCCTGTCGCTCGTTGGCGTGGTGCACGCCCCGGTGCATGGCGCTCCGGGCGGGCCGGTGGCCGAACTGGGCATCTCGGTGCGTGCGCGGCATCGCCACGACGGCATCGGCACCCAGCTGCTCGCCGCCACGGTGCGCGAGGCCCGCGAGCAGGGCGTGACGGCGGTGCAGCTGCGCTATCTCGCGTCGAACGCCCCGATGGCGGCGTGGGCGCGCAGCGCCGGCGCGCGCATCTCGCGGGCGGGCGCCGAGTGCACCGCGGTGGTGTCGACGGCGCCGGCCGCGCCGGCCGTGCCCCGGCTGGCCACCTGATGCGATCCGCACGCCGGACTCCGGCACCATCGTCGACCCCTTTCGTGTGACGGGGCCGGAGCAGCAAGGAGCGCGCCAGAGCGACGCTGCGGCGCTGCGCCCCGCGATGCAGCCCGCGGCTCAGCGCTTGCAGCGGCTGTCGAAGTAGGCCTGGTCGTCGACGCCGAGCGGCTCGCCGATCTGCCAGCGCTCGAGCAGCGCGGCGCAGCGGCCGTCGCCGCGAGGCGCGGTGCGCGCCGCCGGAGCGGGCGCCGGTGGAGGTGTCGGCGCCGGAGTTCGCACCGGTGACGGCGCCGGAGCGGGGGGGCGCGGCGCCGCTGACGCCGGCGGCGGGGCGG
This sequence comes from Rubrivivax sp., assembly GCA_016789955.1. Taxonomy (GTDB): domain Bacteria; phylum Pseudomonadota; class Gammaproteobacteria; order Burkholderiales; family Burkholderiaceae_C; genus Rubrivivax. Next base: position 27,411 of record JAEUPB010000036.1, read on the forward strand.
GGGCAGGCATCTCTGCGGGTGCGGACGCCGAAGCCGGCGTCGGCGCCGGAACAGGCTCCGGTGCGGGTGTCGGAACGGGTGCCGGAGGTAGCGCAGGAGCCGGTGCAGGCGCAACGGCGGGTGGTGTCGGCGCGGGCGCTGGTGGTTCCTGGCCCACACCCGGCGTCGTGCCCCGGCGCGAGATCCACCACCACGATGCGCCTGCCGTCGCCGCGGTGGCCAACAGGCCGATCGCCAGCAGACGGCGCGAAGGCGCTGTCCCCGGTGTCGGCTCCGCCCGCGCGTCCGCGGCCACCGCGGGCGGATGCATGCCGGGCGCCACCGCCGCGGCCATCGACACGCGCACACGGGCAGCCGGGCCCGGGGCCGGCGAGGGCGGCTCGATCGGATGCCGAGGCGCCGGCGGCTGCGGTGCGATGGGCCGCGGCGCGGGCGGGCGCGGCGCCTCGGCGCGCGCGGCTGGCGGGGCGGCCGGCGGCGGCGTGTGGACCGGCGGTCGCGCCGGGCTCGGCGCCGGTGGCTGGGTCGGTGCCTGAGTCGGCGGGCGGGCCGAGGTCCCCGGGCGCGGCGGGGCGGTGGAAGCGGGCGGTGCGGCGGCTGGCGGTGTGCGCGTCAGCGGCCGCGTCCACCAGCGGCTGCCGTCCTTGGTCGGCGGCCGGCTCGGCTCGGCCGGCGGCGCCACGGTGCCGGTGGACGGCACGACCACCGTCGCGTTCGCGGCATCCTCGGCCGCCAGTGCCTGCTGCAGCGCGGCGATGAAGGTGGCGGCATCGGGGTAGCGATCTTCGGGCTTCTTGGCCAGCGCCGTCGCGATGATGTCGTCCCACACCGTCGAGAGGCCCGGCACGCGCGTGCTCGGCGGGTCGGCCGGCTCGTTGACGATGCGGTACTGCACCGCGAACGAGCCCTCGGCCGCGAACGGCCGCTCGCCGGTGATGAACTGGTAGAGGATGACGCCGGCGGCGAACAGGTCGGCCCGCGAGCCCACCGCGTGCCCGAGGATCTGCTCGGGCGACATGTAGCTCGGCGTGCCGACGATGGTGCCGGGCATCGTGCGGTCGGTGCCCGCGTCGGCGAGCCGCGCCACGCCGAAGTCGGTGAGCTTCACCGACCCGTGCTGGTCGATCATCACGTTGGCCGGCTTGATGTCGCGGTGCACCACGCCGTGGTCGTGCGCGTAACCCAGCGCGTCGAGCAGCTCGCACATGATGCGCACGCCCTCGGCCAGCGAGTAGCGCTCGCCCGAGCTGAACGCGGTGGCCAGCTCGCGGCCGCGCACGAACTGCATCACCAGGAAGGCGCCGTCGTCGACGATGCCGAAGTCGAACACCGTGACGATGTGCGGATGCGTCAGCCGCCCTGCGGCCTGGGCCTCGCGGCGGAAGCGGGCGCGGTACTCGTCGGCCTCGCGCGGGTCGAGCAGGTGGCTGCCGAGGATGGTCTTGATGGCCACCGTGCGCTGCAGCTCGCGGTCCACGCCTTCGTAGACCACGCCCATCGCGCCGCGCCCGAGCACCCGCACCAGCTCGTACCGGCCGAGCATGCCGATCGGCTCGGGAGCTGGCGGCGGCGTCATGAAGCGCGGCAGTATAGGAGTGGGCCCCGCGCACAATCGCCGCTGCCCGGCCCCGCACCGCCTGTTCGCCACATCCGACACACCCACCACGCCGCCATGACCTCCGCGAGCCCCGCCATCGCCGATCCGAGAGCCTTCCTGCGCGCGCTGTACGACGCCGCGGTGCGCCGTGCGCTGCCCTCGGCGCAGATCGCGGCGCATCTGCCGCTGCCGCCGCGCGGGCGCACGGTGGTGATCGGCGCGGGCAAGGCCGGCGGCGCGATGGCCGCGGCAGTGGACGCCGCCTGGCCCCGCAACGCGCCGCTCGCGGGCCTGGTGCTCACGCGCTATGGCCACGTGCCCGAGGCGTACCGCACTTCCGGCGGGCGCATCGAGGTCGTCGAAGGGGCGCACCCGGTGCCCGACGCCGCAGGCGCCGCAGCCGCGCGCCGCATCGCGGCGCTGGTGAAGGCGCTGACGAAGGACGACCTCGTGCTCGCGCTCGTGTCGGGCGGCGGCTCGGCGTTGCTGGCGATGCCGGCCGAAGGCCTGACGCTGGCCGACAAGCAGGCCGCCAACCAGGCGCTGCTGAAGAGCGGGGCGGCCATCGGCGAGATGAACTGCGTGCGCAAGCACCTGTCGGGCATCAAGGGCGGGCGGCTCGCCGCGATGTGCGCGCCGGCGCCGGTGGTCACGTTGCTGATCAGCGACGTGCCGGGCGACGACCCGGCAGTGATCGCCAGCGGCCCCACGGTGCCCGACGAGACCACCTGCGCCGATGCGCTGGCCGTCTGCGCGCGCTATGGCATCGCGTTGCCGCCGGCAGCGCGGCAGGGCCTGGAGAGCGGCGCCTACGAGACGCCCAAGCCCGGCGACGCCCGCTTCGCGGGGCACGTGGTGACGATGCTGGCCACGCCGCAGCAGAGCCTCGAGGCCGCGGCGGCGCTGGCGCGCGAGCGCGGCGTGGCAGCGCATGTGCTCTCAGACGAGATCGAGGGCGAGAGCCGCGAGGTGGGCAAGGTGCACGCGGCGCTGGCGCGCGCGGTGGCGCGGCGCGGCGAGCCGTTCGCCCGGCCCTGCGTGATTCTTTCCGGCGGCGAGACGACGGTGACCGTGAGGGCCGCGCCCGGGCAGGTCCTCGGCCGCGGCGGGCGCGCCGGCGAGTTCCTGCTCGGCTGCGCCATCGCGCTGCAGGGCGAGCCCGGCGTGCACGTGTTGGCTGCCGACACCGACGGCATCGACGGCGTGGAGGACAACGCCGGCGCGATCGTCACGCCGTCGACGCTGGCCCGCGGCATCGCTGCCGGCATGAAGGCCGGCGAACACCTCGATCGACACGACAGCTACGGCTACTTCGCAGGCCTCGGTGATCTCGTCATCACCGGGCCGACGTACACCAACGTGAACGACTTCCGCGCGCTGCTCGTCACCTGAGCATCCTCGTGGAAAGCCCCGCGCCGCCGGCCGCTACGTCCGTGATGCGCACGCCGACGATGCGTGCGGTGCTGCGGCACGCGCCCTTCCGCGGCCTGCTCGGCGGCGGCTCGGTCTACTTCGTCGGCAACTTCATGCAGGCGATGGCCACTTCGTGGCTGATCGTCGAGGCCACCGGTTCGGCGCTGCTGGCCGCGCTGGTGCAGACGGCGCTGTTCATGCCGATGTTCCTGCTCGCGCTGCCCGCCGGCGTGCTGGCCGACACCGCCGATCGCAGGCGGCTGATCCTCACCGCGCTGGCCGTGCATGCGGTGACCGTTCTGCTGATGACGGGCCTGCTGGCGGCCGACGTGGCCGGTGCCGGCTGGCTGCTCGCACTGACCTTCGTCTGCGGCTGCTGCACCGCGCTGCTGTCGCCGGGGTGGAACTCGGCGGTCGTCGACGTGGTCCCGCGCGACGAGCTGCCGCAGGCCATCACGGTGATCGGCATCGCCTACAACGCGGCGCGGGCGATCGGCCCCGCGCTGGCCGGCGTGCTTTACGCGCAGATCGGCGAGGTGACGGTGTTCGTCGTCGCGCTGCTGGGCGTGCTGACGCTGGTCGGCGCGGTGCGACGCTACCCGCCGCGGCCGCACCCGCCCACGCGGCTGCCGCCCGAGCGGCTGTGGGGCGGCGTGCTCAGCGCGCTGCGCTTCGCGCGCCACAACGACGCCGTGCTGGCGCAGCTCGTGCGCACCGGCGCCTACGGTGCCGCCGGATCGGCGCTGTGGGCGCTGCTGCCGGTGATCGGCCAGCGCCAGCTCGGCCTCGGCGCGGCGGGCTTCGGCCTGCTGATGGCCTGCATGGGCGGTGGCGCGGTGGTGGCCGGCTTCTTCATCGGTCGCTGGCGCGTGCGGCACGGGCTGGAGCGGCTGGTCGCCTCGGGCACGGTGCTCTATGCGCTGGTGCTGCTGGTGGCGGCGTGGTCGCGCTGGTCGCTGCCGGTGTACCTCGCGCTGGTGGTGGGCGGCGGCTGCTGGATGAGCGTGATGTCCACCTACAACACGGCCACGCAGACCAGCGCGCCGCGGTGGGTGCGGGCGCGCGCCAACGCGTTGCACGTGCTGTGCGCTCTGGGTTCGTTCGCCATCGGCTCGGCGGCGTGGGGCGCGTTGTCGGGGCTGCTCGGGCTCGCGCCCACGCTGACGCTGGCCGCCGGGCTGATGCTCTGCGGGCTGCTGCTGGCGCGGCCGTTCCCGCTGCGCATGGGCATGCCCGAGGAGGTGACGCAGGCGCCGCTGTCGGAGGACCTGTTCGTGGCGCACCAGCCCGACCCCGAGGCCGGCCCGGTGGCAGTGGAGGTGGCCTACCGCGTGCGCGCCGACGCGGCCGACGGTTTCCTCGACGCCGTGACCCAGCTGCGCGGCCCGCGCAAGCGCGACGGCGCGACGCTGTGGCGCATCTACCGCGACCTCAACGATCCGTCGCGCTACGTCGAGCGCTTCATCGTGCGCAACTGGGCCGACTACCTGCACCAGCGCGCCCGCGCGACGCTGGCCGACCAGGAGATCGAGACGCAGCTGCGCGAGTACCTCGAGCCGGGCGACGTGCCGCAGGTGCAGCACTACATCGCCGAGCGGTGAAATGAGGCCCCCACGCTCCCTACCGGTCGCTGCCCCCCGCGGGGGCGCTCGGCAGCGGACCGGCGGAGCCGGATCCGCGCCGATGCTCGGTCGTTGATTCCATGCGTCGCGGGTGCCGCCTCGGCCCAGATCCTGTCCCGCACCAGGCCCTTGCGCTCGATCAACGTCGGCCCGCGGTGCCGGCCTAGAGTCGTTCGCAACCTGCACTGGAGGATCCTGATGAACGCGATGCCCGCTGCCGCCCGGACCGACGGCCGGTCCGCCCCGAGCGACGGTTTCGACGCGCTCGACGAGGCGCACCGTCGCATCCTCGAAGTCACCGGCCAACTCGAGGCGCTGGTCACGGCGCTCGGCTACGACGAGCCCGATGCGGCGCAGCGCAAGCAGGCCGCCGAGATCGCCGAGTTCTATGCCGCCCACGTGCGCACGCACCACGCCGACGAGGAGAAGTACGTCTTCCCGCCGCTGCTGCGCGGCAGCCCGGAGGTGGTGCAGGCCGTGCTGCGCTTGCAGCAGGACCATGGCTGGCTCGAGGAGGACTGGCTGGAGCTCGAGCCGCACCTGCAGTCGCTGGCCACCGGCTTCGGCAGCTGCGACCGTGACCTGCTCAGGAACGGCGTGGAGATCTTCGTGGCGCTGCTGCGCGACCACGTGGCGCTCGAGGAGTCGCTGATCTACCCCGAGGCCAAGGCGCGCCTGGGCGACGGCACGCGCCGCGCGATGGGTCGCGAGATGTCCGAGCGGCGCCGCCGCGAGCGGCACGGCGGCGCGCGCCAGCACGGCTGAGCGGCGCGTCAGCGCGCCGCGCGCTGAAGAGGGACCTTCAACCCGCCGCGCGCTGCAGCCAGCCCAGCAGTTGCTGCGCGCTCATCGCGCCGGAGACGCGGGCGACCTCGGCGCCGTCCTTGAACAGGATCATCGTCGGGATGCTGCGGATGCCCAGCCGCGCGCTGGTCTGGCGCGCGGCCTCGGTGTCGAGCTTGGCGAAGCGCACGTCGGGCCGAGCCTGCGCCGCCGCGGCGAACTGCGGGGCCATGGCGCGGCACGGCCCGCACCACTCGGCCCAGCAATCCACCAGTACCGGCTGCCCGCTGCCGGCGATGTAGGGCGCGAAGCTGCGGTCGTCCAGCGCCACCGGCACGGTGGGCGCGAGTTCGGTGCCGCAGCGGCCGCACACCGGGTCGTCGCGCAGGCGTTCGTCGGGCACGCGGTTCTTCGTGCCACAGGAGGGGCAGGCGAGCAGCATCAGGGGCTTCCTTCGGGGGGTCAGGCCGACGCGGTGTCGGAGCGCAGCGTAGCGCGGGGATCGAACCCCGCGTGGGCCTCGGCCAGGGCGTGCCAGGCCGACCGGCGCGCCGCGGTGTCGGCAGCCGGCACGGTCAGTGCGATCTCGGCATACAGGTCGCCCGGCGGGTCGCCCGGCAGGCCTCGTCCCCGCAGCCGCAGCCGTGTGCCGGGGCGGGCGCCCGCCGGCACGCGCAGTTCGACGGCGCCAGCAGGCGTCGGGGCGCTGACGGTGGCGCCGAGCGCGGCTTCCCACGGGGCCACGGGCAGTTCGAACGACAGGTCGCGGCCGTGCACTTCGTAGAGCGCGTGCGGACGGAACTCGATCTCGAGATAGAGGTCGCCTGCAGGCACTTCGCCGGGTCCGCGCCCGCCCTGTCCGGGCAGGCGCAACTGCTGTCCCGGGCGCACACCGCGCGGGATCTGAACCTCGAGCCGCCGTTCGTGCAGCCGTATCGCCCCGTCGGGGCCGTGCACCGGCGCTTGCAGCACGATCGTGCGGGTGGCGCCGTGGAACGCGTCCTCGAGATCGATCCGCACGCGGGCGCGGTGGTCGGTTCCTGCCCGGTGCGTCGCGCGCGGGCCACGGGGGCCGCGCGGCGGTCGGCCGAACAGCTGTCGGAAGAACTCGCTGAACTCGCCGTGCAGCGCCCCGAACTCGGCATCGCCGAACTCGAAGTCGGCATTCCAGTCGGGCGGCGGCGTCTCGCTGGCGGGGTCGCCCCAGCGGCGGCCGGCTTGATCGTAGACGGCGCGCTTCTCCGGGTCCTTCAGCACCTCGTAGGCCTCGCCGATCTCCTTGAAGCGGTCCTCCGCGCCCGGCTCGCGGCTGACGTCCGGGTGGTGCTGGCGCGCCAGCCGGCGGTAGGCGCGCTTGATGTCCTCGGCGGACGCATCGCGCGCGACGCCGAGCGTGGCGTAGTAGTCGCGGAACTTCATGGCCCTACCCACGTCGGTGCGGACCGGCGGGCTTTCAAGGGGGCGGCCTGCGACCCTGCCGACCACGGCGACGATGCCGTGCGCGTGCTCATTAACCGCAGTATCGGGATGCCCGCGGGCCATCGCACAATGCGGCCCCTTCCGACCCCACCGACGGGCACCGCCGAGCCGCATGGAAGTCCAGTTCCACGACCAGATCGAGCAGTTGAAGCTCGGCGCCGGCGACGTGTTCCACGGCGAAGGCATCCTCGCCATCACCAAGGCGCTGCTGCAGTCGGGCGTGAGCTACGTCGGCGGCTACCAGGGCGCGCCGGTGTCGCACCTGCTCGACGTGATGGTGCAGGCGCGGCCCTGGCTGGCCACGCTGGGCGTGCACGTGGAGGCCTGCTCGAACGAGGCCTCGGCCGCGGCGATGCTGGGTGCGTCGATCCACTACCCGCTGCGCGGCGCGGTGACGTGGAAATCCATCGTCGGCACCAACGTCGCGGCCGACGCACTGTCGAACCTGGCGTCGCCGGGCGTCGTGGGCGGCGCGCTGATCGTCGTCGGCGAGGACTACGGCGAAGGTGCCAGCGTGATCCAGGAGCGCACCCACGCCTATGCCGCCAAGAGCACGCTGGCGCTGTTCGACCCGCGGCCCGACCTCGCGAACATGGTGCGCTGCGTCGAGCACGCGTTCGCGCTCTCCGAAGCCAGCAACATGCCGGCGATGCTCGAGCTGCGCATCCGCGCTTGCCACGTGCGCGGCAGCTTCGTCGCCGCCCACAACCTGGCCCCGCGCCACTCGATGCGCGCGCCGATCGCCGAGCCGGCGGCCTTCGACTACATGCGGCTGGCGCACCCGCCGGTGACCTTCCGCCACGAGAAGCTGAAGATCGAGGCGCGCATCCCGGCCGCGCAGCGCTACATCGATGAACACGGCCTCAACGAGACGCTGCCGGGCACGCACGAGGCTGTCGGCCTGGTCGTGCAGGGTGGCGTGCATCCGGCGCTGGCGCGCGCGGTGCTGCAGCTCGGCCTCGCGCCCGACGCCTTGCCGATCCACGTGCTGAACGTGACGCACCCGCTGGCGCCCGGTTCGCTTGCGGCGTTCTGCGCCGGCAAGCGCGCGGTGCTGGTGGTGGAGGAAGGCAGCCCTGAATACATCGAGAAGGACATGGTGATGGCGCTGCGGCGCCTGGACCTGCTGACCGCCGTGCACGGCAAGGACCTGCTGCCCGCGGCCGGCGAGCTGACGGTGGAAGCGCTGGTGCCGGGCCTGGCGGCCTTCGTCGAGCGCCACCTGCCGCAGCTCGACGTGAGCGCCGGCCGCGCGTGGCTGGCGGCCACGGCAGCGCGGCGCACGGCGGTGGCCGCGGCGCTGCCGCAGGCGCTGCCGGTGCGGCCGCCGGGCTTCTGCATCGGCTGCCCCGAACGCCCGGTGTTCTCGGCGCTGAAGCTGGCCCAGCAGAACGTCGGCCCGGTGCACATCGCCGCCGACATCGGCTGCCACGCGTTCGCGACCTTCGAGCCTTTCAGCAGCGGCCACTCGATCCTCGGCTACGGCATGAGCCTGGCCAGCCGCGCCGGCGTGTCGCCCGCGATGCAGCGGCGGGCGCTGGCGGTGATGGGTGATGGTGGTTTCTGGCACAACGGGCTGCTCACCGGCGTGCAGGCGGCCCTCTTCAACCGCGACGACGCGGTGCTGCTGATCATGAAGAACGGCTACACCTCGGCCACCGGCACGCAGGACATCCTGTCGACGCCTGAGGCGCCGCATGGCGCCGAGGCCGATCCGCGGCTGTCCCGGGCCCACCTCGACCAGTCCATCGAGGCCACGCTGAAGGGCATGGGCGTGAAGTGGCTGCGCACCGTGGAGAGCTACGACGTCGACGCGATGCGGCGCACGCTTGAAGAAGCGCTGACGACGCCGTATGCCGAGCTGAAGGTCATCATCGCCGAGGGCGAGTGCCAGCTCGAACGGCAGCGCCGCGTGCGCCCGTGGCTGGCCGCGCTGAAGGCCCGCGGCGCGCGCGTGGAGCGCGTGAAGTACGGCGTCGACGAGGACGTCTGCACCGGCGACCACGCCTGCATCCGCCTCTCCGGCTGCCCGACGCTGACGCTGAAGGACAACCCCGACCCGCTGCGCGTGGACCCGGTGGCCACGGTGGCCGACGGCTGCGTGGGCTGCGGTCTGTGCGGTGCCAACGCGCACGCGGCGCAGCTGTGCCCGAGCTTCTACCGCGCCGAGGTGGTGACGAACCCGCGCTGGCACGAGCGGCTGGCCGCGGCGCTGCGCGGCTGGCTCACCGGCGTGCTGCGGCCGGCATGAACCCGCGCCGACGAAGACGACCCGCAACCATTCCAACGGAGACCACCCCATGCCGATCACCCGCCGACTGCTCGCTGCCGCCGTGCTCGCCTGCGCCTCGCTGGGCGCCTGGGCACAACCGTTCCCGAGCAAGCCGCTGAAGCTCGTCGTCAACTTTCCGCCCGGTGGCGCGGCCGACGTGATGGGCCGCGCGTTGGCGCAGCAGCTCTCCACGCAGCTCGGCCAGCAGGTGGTGGTGGAGAACAAGCCCGGCGCCAACGGCAACCTCGGTGCCGATTCGGTGGCCAAGTCTCCGGGCGACGGCTACACGCTGCTGATGAGCAGCGGCGGCGCGATGACGGTGAATCCCTTCCTCTACTCGAAGATGCCGTTCGACGCCGACAAGGACCTGGTGCCGGTGGCCAGCGTGGCGCGGGTGCTGGTGTACCTGGCGGCGCACCCGTCGGTGCCGGCGAACACGGCGCAGGAGTTCATCGCCTACCTGAAGGCCAACCCCGGCAAGCTGAGCTACGGCTCGGCCGGCAGCGGCAGCTCGCCGCACCTGGCCGGCGAGATGTTCCTGCGCGCCATCGGCGCGCAGGCCGCGCACGTGCCGTACAAGGGTGCGGCGCCGGCCCTCACCGACCTGCTCGGCGGGCAGATCCAGTTCATGTTCGACCCCGGCCCCGGGCTGCGCCATGCGCGCGACGGCAAGCTCAAGCTCTACGCGGTGGGCAGCCCGCGCCGCTCGTCGCAGCTGCCGGACACGCCGACGCTCGCCGAGGTGGGCCTGGCCGGCTTCGACGCCGACACGGTGTTCGGCGTCTATGCGCCGGCCGGCGTGCCGGCGCCGGTGCTGGCGCAGCTGCATGGCGAGATCAACAAGGCGCTGGCCGCGGGCCCGGTGGTGGAGGCCGTGCGCACCATCGCCGGCGAGATGGCGCTGGGCTCGCGCGAGTCGTTCATCGAACGGCAGAACAAGGACCGCGAGCGCTTCGGCGCCTTCATCCGACAGGCCGGCATCAAGGCCGAGTGAGCGCGCATGGCCGCTCCAAAGCGCTCACACCGGAGCGCCAACGGCGCGAAGGTCGCCTCGTGAGCAACGCGATGACGGCGCATCACGCGATGGCGGGACGGCCGCTCACGGTGCTCGTCTGCGCCCTCGGCGGCGAGGGCGGCGGCGTGCTCGCCGAGTGGCTGTACGCGGCCGCGGTGCGCGCCGGCCATGCGGCGCAGGCCACTTCGATACCGGGCGTGGCGCAGCGCACGGGCGCCACCACCTACTACCTCGAGATCTCGCGAGAGCCGGTGCCGCGCGATGCGCCGCGGCCGGTGTTCGGCCTGAGCCCGGTGCCCGGGTGCACCGACCTGCTGGTGTCGTCGGAGCTGCTGGAGACGCTGCGGCAGGCCGCGGCCGGCCACGTGAGCCCCGACCGCACGCGCGTCGTCAGCTCCACCGCGCGTGCGCTCACGGTCGCGGAGAAGATGGTGCCGGCCGACGGCCGCGTCGATGCGGCGGCGCTCGAACGCACGCTGCGCGCCACCGCGGCGGCCACCGACCTGGTGGACTTCGAGTCGCTCGCGCGCGAGGCGGGCACGGTGGTCAGCGCGGTGATGCTCGGCGCCATCGCCGGCAGTGGCGTGCTGCCGATCGCGCGCGGCGTGTACGAGGACGTCGTCCGCGCGGGCGGCAAGGGCGTCGAGGCCAGCCTGCGCGGCGTCGCGCTCGGCTGCGCGGCGATGCAGCGCGCGCCCGTGCCGGCTGTGGCCGCCGCTGTTCCCGCCGCGCCCCTCGCGCCGACGGAGCTGCGCGCGCTCGGTCGCCAGCGCCTCGTCGACTACCAGGACGAGGCCTACGCGCGGCTCTACGACGAACGTCTCGCGCGGCTCGCGGCTGCCGGCGGCGAACCGCTCGCCGAGGCGGCGCAGCGCTGGCTCGCGCTGTGGATGGCCTACGACGACCTCGTGCACGTGGCGCGACTGAAGCTCGCCGCGTCGCGCCTCGAGCGCGTGCGGCGCGAGACCGGCGCGCGCGACGGCGACGTGCTGAAGGTGTGGGATCACTACAAGCCGGGCGCCGCCGAGATCGCGGCGATGCTGCCGCCGCGGTGGGCCGCGCGCCTCGTCGCATGGGACCGCCGGCGTGTCGAGCGCGGCGAGGAGCCGTGGGCGATGCCAATCCGCCTGGGCGCGCACACGGTGCTCGGTGCGCTGGCGCTGAAGCTGCTGGCGTCGTTGAAGCCATGGCGACGGCGCGGCCAGCGCCACGCGGCCGAGCAGGCGCTGATCGAACGCTGGCTCGCCGCGATGACGCGCGCGGCGGCGGAGCACGCCGATCTCGCGCTCGAGATCGCCCGCTGCGGCCGCCTGATCAAGGGCTACGGCAGCACGCACGAACGCGGCCAGGAGCGGCTGCTGCACGTGCTCGACCATGTCGCTTTCGCGGCGCCGCGCACGGCCGCCGAACGCGCCGCCGCGGTGCGCGCGCTGCGCGAGGCCGCGCTGGCCGATGACAGCGGCCTCGGCTTCGACCGCGCGCTCGCCGAGCACGGCGCCGTGCCGCGGGCGCCGCGGGCACAGCCCGTGCGCTGGTACAAGCGCAAGCCGGTTTCTTCCACCCCCCCGTTGTCCCCATAGGACCCACCATGCTTCGACGTTTCCTGCTCTCCCTCGTGGCGGCGATGGCCGCCGCCTCCGCCTCGGCGCAGACCTGCCCCGAGAAGAACGTGAACTACTGGCAGCCGTTCCCGCCGGGCGGCGAGTCCGACATCTCGGCGCGCCACCAGGCGCTGGTGCTCAAGCGCAAGTGCCCGGGCATCGACGCGATCGTCCAGTACAAGGCCGGCGGCGGCGGTGCGCTGCTGTGGGGCCAGGTCAACACGCTGCCGGGCGACGGCCACAACGTGTACGGCGTGAACCTGCCGCACCTGGTGCTGCAGCCGATGGAAGGCAGCGTCAGCTACAAGGCCGACGACATCACGCCGATCTTCTGGTTCCACTACACGCCCGACGCGCTGGTGGTGCCCGAGGCGAGCCCGTTCCGCACGTTCGCCGACTTCCTGAGAGCGGCCAAGGACAAGCCGAGCGCGCTGAACCTCGGCGGCTCGGCGCTGAACTCGGCCAACCACGCCGCGCACGAGCGGCTGAACAGCGCCTTCGGCGTGAAGACCACCTACGTGCCGTACAAGGGCACCGGCGACCTGACGCTGGCGGTGCTGGGCAACCAGCTCGACGGCGCGATGTCCTACTCGGCCTTCGCCGTGAACAACAAGGGCAAGGTGCGCGCGCTGGCCGTGGCGATGGACAAGCGCCATCCGCTGCTGCCCGACGTGCCCACCTTCAAGGAGCTGGGCGTCGACTGGGTGGACGGCGCGTTCCGCGGCATCGGCGTGCCCAAGTCGACGCCGCCCGAGGCGCGCAAGCGGTTGGCCGAGCTGTGGGCGGCGCTGAACGCCGACCCGGAGATGAAGGAGCTCGCGGCCAAGAGCGGCTTCGAGCTCGTCAACGTCGGCCTCGACCAGATGGACACCTTCATGCGCGAGCGCGCCAAGGTCTACACCGAGGTCGGTCGCGCGATGGGGCTGGGCAAGAAACCCTGATGGCAGCGGCGATGCGCGTGCTCGTCACCGGGGCGGGCAGCGGCATCGGTCGCGCGTGCGCCGAGCGCCTCGCGGCGCATGGCGCGCAGGTGCTGGCCGGTGCGCGCAAGACGGCCGATCTCGACACGCTCGGGCGCATCGAGGGCGTGACGCCGCTGCGCCTGGACATGACCGTGCCCGACGATGCCGCGGCTGCGGCCGCCGCTGTGGCGGCACAGGGCGGCACGCTCGACGGCCTCGTGCACAACGCCGGCATCGGCGAACTCGGCCTGCTGCCGACGTGGACCGACGCCGACGTGCGGCACCTCTTCGAGACCAACCTGTTCGGCGTGCTGCGGCTGACGCGCGCGCTGATGCCCGCGCTGCTGGCCGCGCGCGGGCGCATCGTCCACGTGGGCTCGCAGGGCGGCAGCATCACACAGCCGTTCTACGGCCCGTACACGATGAGCAAGCACGCGCTGGAGGCGATGAGCGAGTGCCTGCGGCAGGAGCTGGCGCCGCACGGCGTGGCGGTCTCCATCGTGCAGCCCGGTGCGGTGGCCACGTCGATCGGCGAACGCTCGGCACCGGGCACGCTGGCTCGTCTGGAGGCCGCCCAGCCGCCGTTCGATGCCGCGTCGCGAGCGCTGGCGCAGGCGATGCGTGCCGCCGCGGCGCAACCGGCGGCCGAGCCCGACGAGCGCGACGAACCCGAGTCGGCCACCCACCGCAAGCCGTGCGCGCCCGACGTGGTGGCCGCGGTCATCGAGCAGGCGTTGACCGTCCAGGCGCCGCAGGCCCGCTACCTCGTGGGCACGCGGTGGGAAGGCGACCGTGTGCTGAACGCGCTGATCGAGCGGCTGCTCGATGCCGCCGGGAGCCCCTCGCACCGGCTCACCCGCGACGAGCTGGTGGCGATGATCGATGCGCAGCGGGCGCGGCGCGCGCCGGCCCGCTGAACGTCAGCCGCCGCCGGCCATTTCCGCGTCGGCCGGCGCATCGACCGATGCCTCGACCGGCTTGAGGCGCTCCAACGCTGCGGCGACCTGGGCGCCCGGCATCGGCATCGCGTAGCGGTAGCCCTGGAACTCGTCGCAGCCGAGCTGCAGCAGCCGCTGTTCCTGCAGCGATGACTCCACGCCCTCGGCGACGACGCGCTTGTCGAGCGCTCGCGCCAGTGCGATCACCGAGCGCACCACCGCCTCGGCCGATTCGAGCACACCGAGGTCGACGACGAAGCTGCGGTCGATCTTCAGCACATCCACCGGCAGCCGGTGCAGCGCCGACAGCGACGAGTAGCCGGTGCCGAAGTCGTCGAGCGCCATGACCACGCCGCGGCGGCGCAAGGGCTCGAGCGCTCGGCTCACGGCCTCGGGGTCGCCGGCGAACTGGCTCTCGGTCAGCTCGAGTTCGAGGTGGCGCGGCTCCAGGCCGTGCTGCTGCAGCAAGGCCAGCACGCGGTCGGCATAGCCGGGGTCGCGCAGCTCCACCGCCGACACGTTCACCGCGATGCGGCCGACGTCGACGCCGGCGTCCAGCCACACCTTGCGCTGTGCCAGCGCACGGTCGAGCACGAAGGCGTCGAGGCGCTCGATGAGGCCGCTGTCCTCGGCCACCGGGATGAACTGCACGGGCGGGATCCAGCCGCGCTCGCGGTGGCGCCAGCGCACCAGGGCCTCCACCGACGGCGCGTGACCGCGCGCCACGTCCACGCGCGGCTGGTAGTGCACCGCGAGGCTGCCGGCATCGAGCGCCGCACGCAGCTCGCGCTGCATCCAGGCGCGCTCTGCGGCGCTCTGGTCGAGCTGCGGCTCGTATCGGCAGCGGTGGTTGCGGCCGCGGGCCTTGGCCGCATACATCGCCAGGTCGGCGCGGCGCAGCAGCTCGTCGGCGGTGGTGGCGTCCTCGGGGCTGCAGGCCCAGCCGATGCTGGCGCCGAGCTGCAGCACCTGGCCCTGCACCGTGTACGGCTGGGCCAGGCCTTCCGAGAGGCCTGCAGCGAGGGCCTGCGCGGCGGCCGGCGTGCCGTCGAGCAGCACCACGAACTCGTCACCGCCGGGCCGCGCGAGCAGCCGTGCGGCCGGCGCCATGCGGCGCAGCCGGTCGCCCACGGCGCGCAGCAGCTCGTCGCCGATCGGGTGGCCGAGCGTGTCGTTGACTTCCTTGAAGCCGTCGAGGTCGATCATCAGCAGCGACATCGCCGGCGGCACCGCGCCGGCATAGGCTGCGATGCAGGCGTCGTGCAGGCCGTGGCGATTGGCCAGGCCGGTGAGCGCGTCGCGCACCGCGCGCTCCACGAGGTGGTGCTCGCGCTCGGCCGCGGCCAGGGCCACCGCCACGCGGTCGCGCAGCCCGCCGATCTCGCGCCGCGCATCCGCGTCCAGCATCGGTGCATCGACGCCGCCGTAGACCAGCAGCGCCACGGTCTGCCCGTTCCAGCGTGCCGGCACCCAGCACACCGCCGAGCGCGGAGCGGTCGTGTGCTCCGGCAACTCGCGCACCCACGGCGGTTGAGCGGAACCGGCGCCGGGCCGGACCAGCAGACCGTCGTCGTGGGCGCCGTCGACCTGCGCGGCCGGCGCGCCGCTGGCCAAGGGCCGTGGCGGCGTGTCGTCGGGCGTGTGCACGGCCCACGCGCCGGCGGGCGTGCGGGCCACCACGCAGGCGCGAGCCGCCGGCTGCAGTTCCTGCAGCCGCTGGGCCACGTGGCGCATCACGTCGGCGAGGTCGAGCGCGCCGAGGATCTCGCGGTCGATCGCCGATTGCACTGCCAGCGCTTCCATCTGGCGGCCGATGCGCGCGGCCATCTGGTTGAACGAGCCGGCCAGCGCCCCGAATTCGTCGGCACCACCGGTGTCCACGCGGGCACTCCAGTCGCCATCGGCCAGTCGGCGCGTGCCTGCCGCCAGACGCTCCAGCGGCACCATCGTGCGGCGCACCAGCACCATGCCGATCATCGCGATCAGCAGCAGCGTGGCCAGCGCACAGAGCACCACGCCGCGTACCAGCCCGTTGTCGGAGCTCGCGAGCGGCGGCGGCGTGCGCCCTCCAAGGATCCAGTCGGGGCTGCCGAAGGCCGCGCCCATGAACAGCCGCCACTGGGGTGCGTCGGCGACCTGCCGCGCGGTGGTGTCGGGCGCGCACCGCAGCACCGCGCCGCCGGCGGCGTCGACGGCGCAGGCTCCGGCGGCCAGGCCATCGGCCGTGTAGTCGCTCCAGACCCAGTCGGGGTTCACCTCGGCGAGCCACGTGCCGCGGCCATGCGGGTCGGCGTGGCTCAGCAGCAGCGTCGCCGAGGCCTTGGTGGGCGACGGTTGCCACCACAGCACCCGGGGGGCCGCATCGGTGGGTCGGTCGCCCCAGCCTTCGGCCAGCACCGGATCACCGCCCGCGCGGTGCCCCAGCGTGTCGACGGTGGCGATGCGCTCGAGCATGCGGCGCACGTCGGCGTCGGCCGCGGCCGGGGCCGTCCAGGCGGCCGCATCGTGACTGGCGGCGGCATGGGCCGCCAGCGCGCCGCGGGCCGCGTTGAGGCGGTCGTGCAGCCGGTTGCCGACGTGCTTCAGGTGGTCGTGGGCCGCCCGCTGCCGCAGCGTGTGCCGCAGCCCGTCGAAGGTCTGCCAGCTCACCGCCGCGAACAGCAGCAGCGGCACCGTCGCGGCCGCCAGCAGCGACCAGAAGACGCGCCGGCCCACGCGGCTGCGCAGGAAGAGGCCGCGGATCAACATGGACGGGGGCCGGGCGACGGGACGGGGCAGGGAGCGCGGCGATCCCGCAGTCAGTACAGCGACGCCGGGCCGATGAAGCGCCCGTTGTTGGCGCGCAGGATGTCGTCTCGGCTCGCCTTGGCGGTGAGCGGTGGCGACGAGGCGCCGTCGGGCCCCGTGCTGTAGAGGTCGTAGTCGCTGTTCAGCGGCACCAGCGAGTGGTCCTTGCGCGCCGCGCCTTTGCCCTTGGCGGTCATCAGGTTGAGGTATTGGTACTCGTTGCCCCAGGGATCCAGCTTGCCGCTGCGGCCGATGTCGGCCAGCGAGTCCGGCAGCGCCCCGGTGTCGGTGAAGCGCGAGTCGATCACGGCGGAGATCGCGATGATGTCGTCCTGCGCCGCCTTCACCTTCACGCGCTCGCGCCAGCCGTTGTAGCTGGGCAGCGCCAGCGCGATGAGCACCGACATGATGAGCAGGCCCAGCGCCAGTTCGACGAGCGTGAACCCGCGCGTCGGGCCGCTTCGGGGGCGGGACGGGAGGCGAGGCATGCTCACTTTTCGGCACCTTGGCGCCTGACTTGAAGAAATGTGAGCGAGCCCGCTGCCGCCACAATCCACCGATGGACAAGATCGTGGCCACACCTGCCCAAGCGCTGGCCGACGTGCGCGACGGCGCGACGGTGATGATCGGCGGCTTCGGCACCGCCGGCCTGCCCGACGAGCTGATCGACGCGCTGATCGAGCAGGGCGCCGGCGACCTCACGCTCGTCAACAACAACGCCGGCAACGGCGACACGGGCCTGGCCGCACTGCTGGCCAAGGGCCGCGTGCGCAAGATCATCTGCAGCTTCCCGCGCCAGGTCGACTCGTGGCACTTCGATCGGCTCTACCGTGCAGGCAGCCTCGAACTCGAACTGGTGCCGCAGGGCAACCTGGCCGAGCGCATCCGTGCCGCGGGCGCCGGCATCGGCGCGTTCTACACCCCCACCGGCTACGGCACCGAGCTGGCGCGCGGCAAGGAGGTGCGCGAGATCGGCGGCCGCATGCACGTGCTGGAGTTTCCGATCCACGCCGACCTGGCGCTGATCAAGGCCGAGCGCGGCGACCGCTGGGGCAACCTCACCTACCGCAAGACGGCGCGCAACTTCGGCCCGATCATGGCTGCCGCCGCGCGCTGCACCGTGGCCAGCGTGCACGAGGTGGTGGACCTCGGCGGGCTGGACCCCGAGGCGATCGTCACGCCGGGCCTGTACGTGCAGCGCGTGGTGCCCATCCCGCGACGGGCCACCGGCGCGGCCGGGTTCAAGGGAGCGACGACGTGAAGGGCTGGACCCGTGAGCAGATGGCCGCGCGCGTGGCGCGAGACATCCCGCACGGCGCGGTGGTGAACCTGGGCATCGGGCTGCCGACGCTGGTGGCCAACCACCTGGAGCCGGCGCGCGAAGTGCTGCTGCACAGCGAGAACGGCATCATCGGCATGGGCCCGACGCCGCCTGCGGGGCAGGAGGACTACGACCTCATCAACGCCGGCAAGCAGCCGGTGACGATCCTGCCCGGCGGCGCCTACTTCCACCACGCCGACAGCTTCGCGATGATGCGTGGCGGCCACCTGGACATCTGCGTGCTCGGCGCGTTCCAGGTCTCGGCGCGCGGCGACCTCGCCAACTGGCACACCGGCGAGCCGGGCGCCATACCCGCGGTGGGCGGCGCGATGGACCTGGCCATCGGCGCGAAGAAGACCTACGTGATGATGGAACACTGCACCAAGGCCGGCGCCAGCAAGATCGTGGCCGAGTGCAGCTACCCGCTCACGGGCATGGCCTGCGTGGCGCGCATCTACACCGACCTGGCGGTGCTCGACATCACGCCACAGGGCGTGCGCGTGGTCGACACCGCGCCCGGCATCGACTTCGACACGCTGCAGGCCCGCACCGCGGTGCCCTTGATCCGAGACTGACCGGAAGACCCCCATGACGACCCACGCCTACATCTGCGACGCCTTGCGCACCCCCTTCGGCCGCTACGGCGGATCGCTCTCGTCGGTGCGCACCGACGACCTCGGCGCCGTGCCGATCAAGGCGCTGATGGCGCGCCACCCGAACCTCGACTGGGCGGCGGTGGACGACGTGCTGTACGGCTGCGCCAACCAGGCCGGCGAGGACAACCGCAACGTCGCGCGCATGGCCGCGCTGCTCGCGGGCCTGCCGATCGCCGTGCCCGGCGCCACCATCAACCGCCTCTGCGGCAGCGGCCTCGACGCCGTGGGCAGCGCGGCGCGCGCCATCAAGGCCGGCGAGGCGCGGCTCTTGATCGCCGGTGGCGTGGAGAGCATGAGCCGCGCGCCGTTCGTGATGCCCAAGGCCGACAGTGCCTTCAGCCGCAGCAACGCGGTCCACGACACGACGATCGGCTGGCGCTTCGTCAACAAGCTGATGAAGGAGCTGCATGGCGTCGACTCGATGCCCGAGACGGCCGAGAACGTCGCCACCGACCACAGGATCGAGCGCGAGGCGCAGGACCGCATGGCGCTGGCTTCGCAGCTCAAGGCCGTGGCGGCGCAGAAGCGCGGCTACTTCGACGCCGAGATCACGCCGGTGGTGATCCCGCAGAAGAAGGGCGACGCCGTCGTCGTCGCGAAGGACGAGCACCCGCGCGAGACGTCGATGGAAGCGCTGGCCAAGCTCAAGGGCGTGGTGCGGCCCGACGGCACCGTGACGGCAGGCAACGCCAGCGGCGTCAACGACGGCGCCTGCGCGCTGGTCATCGCCAGCGAGGCCGCCGCCGCGCGCCACGGCCTCACGCCGCGGGCGCGCGTCGTGGGCATGGCCACCGCGGGCGTGGCGCCGCGCGTGATGGGCATCGGCCCGGCGCCGGCCACGCGCAAGGTGCTGGAGCTGACGGGCCTCGCGATCGCGCAGATCGACGTGATCGAACTGAACGAGGCCTTCGCGGCGCAGGGCCTGGCGGTGCTGCGCGACCTGGGCATCGCCGACGACGACCCGCGCGTCAACCCCAACGGCGGCGCGATCGCGCTGGGCCATCCGCTGGGCGCCAGCGGCGCGCGGCTGGCCACCACCGCGGTGAACCAGCTGCACGCCACCGGCGGCCGCTACGCGTTGTGCACGATGTGCATCGGCGTGGGGCAGGGCATCGCGGTGGTGCTCGAGCGGGTCTGACCGGGCCGGGTCCCGCGCCGCCGGCCGCGGCGGCCGCGCACCGGGACCGGCGCGATCAACGCGCGATCAACGCCGCGCACGGACCATGCCCTCCGTGAGCGCCAACGGTGGTGCTCGTGGAGAGAGTGATGCTGAACCGTCTTCCATCCCGCGCCGGGTGTGCCGCTGTCGCGCTGGCCGCGGGCCTGCTGGGCTCGTCACCGGCCCGGGCCTACGTCGTGCCCGGCTCGGCCAATCCGAACCTCGCCGGCCGAGCGGCCGGCTATGCCTGCTGCCTCGGAGACTCCGCGCCGGCACAGTCGCCGGTGGCGGCCGCCGCGCTCGCGCTGGTGCCTGGCGAGGCGCTCCAGTTCGCGGTGACCGGCCAGGTCACCTACGGTGGCGGGCCGACCGGCGGGGACAACCCCGACGGCAACGAGGTCGGGTCGATGAGCACGTACGGCGATGGACTCTCGGCGCCGATCGCGGTGCGCTACAACGCGCTGGTCGGCGTGTTCCTGACCGATGCCGACCCGACCGGCAGCGTTACGCCCGCGCCGCTGGATTTCGCCGCCGGGCTCGACTTCACGACGCTGTCGCCGGGCATCGGGCAGATCTTCTTCATCGGCGACGGCCTCACGTCCGACTCCAACGCGGGCGAGCATGGCGGCGCGCGCCAGTCGTTCGTCGTGCCGGACGGCGCCACGCGGCTGTTCCTCGGCACCTCCGACGGCTTCGGGTGGTTCAACAACGGGGGCCGATTCATCGTCGACACGATTGTCGGCGAGCCGGCGCCGCTGCCGCTGCCCGCCAGCCTGCCGTTGCTGGCGGCGGGGCTGGGCGCGCTGCTGCTGCGTGCGCGTCGGTGCGGCCGCTGACGACCGGGCGGCGCGGCGCCGCCGCGCTGCTGCGCATTCAACCGCCCGCTCGCTCCATCTTGAGGCGCCGAGCCTCCTCGACGGCCTGGAGCTTGCGCAGGTCGGCCAGCGTCTTCTGCTGGTCGTTCAACCGCGCGTCGACCGCCTTCTGGCCCGACGTCGCGTCGGCCGCGGTCTTGCGCACCTCGTCGGTCAGCTTGGCGAGCCGGGACTCGAGGTCGGCGATCTTCTTGTTCAGCGTGGCCTGCAGCGACTGCAGGTCCTTCATCGTCACGTCACTGGCCATGGGATGGGTCCTCTCGTTGGGGGTGGCAGGCGGGCCGGCGCTCTCGGACGTTCAACGTGTTCAACGGATTCCAGGCCCGCGCGGGGCCGGGGGTGGGGGCGGCGCGTCCAGCCGCTGCAGCCACGCCGACAATGCCGCGAGCGACGCGTGGTGCTCGGTGCCGGCGGGACCGACGGCCTCGGCGTGCCACGTGCCGCCGCCGGCACCGCCGCGCCAAAGCTCGATGCGCCAGACGACGACAGGTGCGACCGGTACGTCGGCGGGTGGGCGGCGGCGGGCTGGCGCATGGCGGGGCATCGAGGTCTCCCGCCCGGGGAGGTCCATCGCCCCAGGCAGGCCGTCAGGCTAGAGGCGAGGCGTTGATCGGCCGTTGATCGGCGTCGTTCAGCGTCGCGCGCAGCCGCGCGGCTTCCAGCGCCGGCACCGCACCGGCGGCCAGCAGGGCCTCGGCGCGGGCGCGCGGCTCGGCGTCGTCGAGGCCGGCGGCACGCGCCACGCGCAGGTGCTGCACCAGCAGCATCGCCAGCAGATCGGTCGCGGCCTCCGTGTGCGGGGGATGGTCGCGCAGCTCGGCCGCGGCACCGCCGAGGTCGCCTTCGGCCAGCGCCACCGCCGACGCCACCCAGGCGCGCAGCGCGCGTGCGTCGGCGCGGTCGACGGCCGCCGCCGCGGGCAGGAGTTCGCGCGCGCGCGCGACGTCGCCACGCTCCAGCGCCAGCCAGGCTCGCTTGCAGCCCACGGTGGCCTGCCAGCCCTGGCCCGCGCCGCCCCGGATGAGCGACTGCGCTTCCGCCAGCAGCGCCTCCGCGTGGTCGTGACGCCCGCTGAGGATCGCCAGGTCGCTGACGAGGTGCAGCGACCCCAGCAGGATCTGCTGCTCGGCCTCGCGACGGGCCATCGCGACGAGGTGATCCGCGGCGACCTCGGCGAGGCCCGTCTCGCCGCGCAGGCAATGGATGTAGTAGCGAGCCTGCAGGAACGCCTGCTCGGCGGCGAGGTGCTCGTACCACGGCGCGAGCCCCTCGCCCTCCTCCAGCAGCGCCAGCGCCACGTCGCTGCGGCCGGCGTCGGCGTGCAGCTTGACGAGGTTCAGGATGGCCGCTCGCTGCGCCGGCACCAGGCCCCAGCGGCGCGCCAGCGCCCGGGATCGTTCGAAGCGATCGACCGCCGCGGCCCGGTCGCCCTGCACGTGCAGCGCGCACACGCCGTCCATCACGAGCGCGCCGGCGAGCTCGATCGGCTCGCCGGCCGCCTCCAGCGTGGCCACGGCGCGTCGCGCATAGGCCTGGGCCTCGGCACTGCGGCCGGACGTGACGAGGGTGCGCGACGCCGAGTCCAGCAGGTCGCCGAGCGTCACGAGCGCGTCCGGCACGCCCTGCAGCAGGCCGAACGCGGCCTCGTAGTGGCGCATCGCTGCGTCGGCGTTCCCGCCCCAGCCGGCCAGCGTGGCGCGCAGCGCGTGGGCCTTGGCGCGCTCGCGGGCCGGGGCGGCCGCCAGGTCGCCTTCGATCGCGTCGAGCAGCGCCAGCGCGGCCTCGGCCCGGTGCGCGCCGACCCACAGCTCGGCACAGGCCAGCCTCGCGCCGCGGCGTGCGTCGGCGGGCGCCTGCGCCGCGGCAGCGAGCGCCGCGTCGATGGACGCCTGCAGCGCCGGCGCGTCGGCGGCACGTCGGTGCAGCCGTGCCAGCGACAGCCACGCCTGCACCGCCTGTTCAGGCGCCGGGTGGTCGGCCAGCGCCGCGCGCCAGTGCTCGCCGGCCTGCGCCATCGCGTGCACGCGCCACGCGGCGTCGCCGGCACGCAGGCGGTGCTCGACCGC
Organism: Rubrivivax sp.; assembly: GCA_016789955.1. Taxonomy (GTDB): domain Bacteria; phylum Pseudomonadota; class Gammaproteobacteria; order Burkholderiales; family Burkholderiaceae_C; genus Rubrivivax. Next base: position 49,957 of record JAEUPB010000036.1, read on the forward strand.
ACGCGACGGCTCGCCGGCGCGCTCGAACTGCTCGGCCAGCACGGCCGGCGGGGCGCCGCGGGCCTGCAGCGCCGCCGCGAGCTGACGATGCCGCTGCCGGCGCAGCCGTGCGGGCTGCGCATCGGCCAGGCACTGGCGCACCAGGTCGTGCGCGTAGTGCCAGGTCCCCCCATGGTCCTCCAGCAGCCGTGCCGCGCCGGCGTGCTCGAGCAGGCCGTGCACCGCGGCCGGAGCGAGACCGGCGGCCGCGGCCAGCAGGTCGCTGTCCGGCGGGCCGTCCAGCAGGCTGGCGAGCTGCAGCAGGCGCTCGCCGTCGAGGCCCAGCGCACGCACGCGCGCCAGCACCGCGTCGCGCACGCTGGCCGGCACCGGCAGCTCGGCATAGTCCTGCGTCGCGTCGTCGAACGGCGTGCTCCAGCGGCCGTGCTCGTCCACCCGCAGCAGCCCCTGCTGGTGCAGGTGGCGCAGCGTCTCGATCAGGAAGAACGGGTTGCCGCCGGTGGCTCGCTGCAGGCGGCGCGAGAACAGCCGCCCGCCGGGGGAGTTCGACAGCGCGTGCGTCAGCGCGAGCGTCTCGTCGGCGTCGAAGCCCTGCAGTTCCACCCACGCGGCGTGGCCGCCGTCGACCTCGCGGCGCATCTGCGCCAGCGCCGGCGGCGGCAGCTGCGCGCTGCGGTGGCAGGTGAGCCGCAGCGTCGCCGGCGGCGCCGCGGCATGCGTGCTCCACGCCTCGGCGCTGAGGTCGTCGGCCCACTGCCAGTCGTCGAGGACCAGCACGGCGTAGTTGTCGGCGGCCAGCAGGCCCAGCGCGGCGTCGATCGCCGAGCGCAGCCGCGCCCGGGCCTGCTCCTCGCCGGCCTGCGTCTGCGCCGGCGGCGGGCCCAGCTCGGGCAGCAGCTGGGACAGCTCGCGCTCGACCCAGCCGGGCAGCGCCACGTCCGGTGCGGCCGCGCGCAGCGCCCGCAGCAGCCGCACCACGGCGTTCCACGGCTGCACGCGGTCCGACGGCGAGCACGCCACCTGCAGCCACGGGCCCTGCGTCGCTGCGCACTCGGCGGCCAGCCGGGACTTGCCCACGCCCGACACGCCGGCCAGCCACACCGGCCGCCGCTGCGCCCAGGCCTGCAGGATCGCCGCGGTGGCCGCGGTGCGCGGCACGAACGGGACGCGCTCGGCGAACAGCCGCTGCGCCTGCGGCGCCGGCGCGCGCAGCGTGTCGGCCATGCGCTGCAGCGCCGCCGAAGGCTCCACGCCCAGCCGGTCGCGCAGCGCGGCGGCGGACAGCCCGTACCACGCCAGCGCCCGCGCCGGCCGGTTCGTGGCCGCCAGCCACTGCATCGCCGCGTCCAGGGCCTGCTCGTCGCAGGGATCGGCATCGAGCATGGCCTCCACCCGCGCCAGCGCCGACTCGACGTCGCCACGCTCGTGCGCCTCGCGGGCCTCGGCCAGGCGGTGCCGCTGCTGCCGCGTAGCCAGCAGCGCGCGGCGCTCGCGCAGCCAGCCCGCCAGCGCGTCCTCGCCGGGCTCGGGCTCGGCCAGCCATGCCAGCGGCGCGCCGGCCGCCGCGGAGGCGGCGTCCGACTCGGCCGGCAACGGGTGCTCGAGCGACAGCCGGCCGCCGCGCTCGGCGTCGTCGAAGCGCACGCCCAGCTCGCGCAGGCGGAACACCTCGCGGCGCAGGTTGCGGCGCGCGGCGGCGGACTCCAGCGCCGGCCACAGCCACGCCGCCAGCGCCTCGCGCGGCTGCGGACCATCCACCGCGAGCAGCGCCAGCAGCGCCAGCGCCTTGCGTGCGCGCGGGTGGATCGGCTGCCCGTCGCGCAGCAGCGCGGCAGGGCCGTACAACCTCAGCTCGAGCGGGGCCTCCATGCGGCCGCAGTGTGCCCGCCTCGGGGCGCTCAGCCCCCGATCGCGAAGAAGCTCGCGTGGTCCGCGTCGAAGGCGCGGAAGCCCGCGGCCAGCGCGGCGCGGGCGGCGGCGGGGTCGCCGGTGGTCAGGTAGCGCAGCGCCAGGCGCGCACCGGCGCACGCGTGGTCGAAGTGGTCGGCCTCGACGCCGCCGCCGTGGCCGCTGTGCACGCCGACCCAGGCGTAGCAGCGGTGCGTGCCGCCGGCCAGCGGCACCGTCGTGCGTTTCAGGTGCTCGAACAGTGCGGCGCGGCGGCCGCGCAGGTGCTCGTCGAGCAGCGAGAACTCGCGGTCGGCGAGCAGCTCGGAGCCGAGGTGGTAGCCGATCGCGGCAAAGACCTGCGCCGATGAGCCTGCCGCGCCGGCACGCACCCCGGTGTAGCCGTCGAGCACGCCGTCATTCAGCGCCTGCAGCGCGGGCGGCTCGGGTTCGTCGAGCAGTTCGGGCGGCAGGCCGAGGTGCTCGCGCATCGCGATCAGGGACGCCTGCGCCATGCAGCGGTGCGAGTCGCGCTCGGGGTTGATGTGATCGTCGTACTCGTCGCGCGCGGCATCGAAGAAGAAGCTCGCGATGTAGTTGGCGCGGTCGGACGCGGCGCGCGGATAGCCCGGCTCGCGGAACAGGTCGCGCTGCCGGCTGACGAGGCTCGTCAGCGCCGCCACGCCGCCGGCGAAGGCGCCGTTCCACGACGCGTACTGCACGAAGAAGCGCAGCAGCGCGGCATCGGCGTCGAGCTGCAGCAGCCGCTCGCGCACGCGATGCTCGACCGCGGCGAAGTCGACCAGCGTGCGCAGCCAGTCGGCGTCGATTGACGCGGCCGACGAGTCGAGCGAGGTGCTGGTCACGATGGCTTGTCCTTCTTTCAGTGCGTCACGCCGCCGAATCCGCATGTGGGACGCCCGAAAGGTTGACCGAGCATCGGCGCGGATCCGGCTCCGCCGGTCCGCTGCCGAGCTCCCCCCCTGGGGGGGAAGCGACCGGGAGGGAGCCAGGGGGCTCCATCACAGTTCCTTGGCCAGCGCCGCGACCGACTCGGCGTCGGGCAGGTGCGCCAGCGTGCCCAGCAGCGCGTCCTGCACCTGCACGTGCAGCTGAGCGAAGTGCTCGCTGGAGACCCCCAGCGCCGACGCGATGGTGTGCACGTGCTGGCGCTCGGCGGTGCTGAGCTTGCCGTCGGCATAGCCGGTCACGAGGCACATGCGCACCACCTCCTGCGCGAAGTCGGGATCGGCCCGAACGGCGTCGATCGGCGCCTGCTCAGGGCCGGGCGCGTTCAGGATCTGCTCGAACGCCGGCAAGTCCGGCTGTTGCTGGGTGGCGTGGAAGCTGCGCAGCAGCTCGATCTCCTGCGGCTGCAGGCCGTCGACGCGGGCCGTGGCGAGCATGCATTCGATGAGCGCCACCACCTGGGTGGGCGGGAAGAGTCCGGTGTCGGCCATGGGTGCTCCTGTGCGGGCGGAGAGGGTGCGGTGGTCAGCGGCCGAGCGCGCGCACGCGGGCGTCGCGCAGGCCGTGCTGGATCTCGTCGATGGACAGTCGGGCGAACCGTTCGGGCAACAGCGATCGGCGCGAGGTCTCCGAAACCGCCAGCAGCTCCATGAAGCGGATCATGTCGCCTTCCTGCGGCGGCATGAAGTCGTCCTTCGCGCGCTGCAGCGCCTGCACGAGCGTGAGCGCCGGTCCGCGCTGCCGGAACTCCAGGCCCAGCAGCGTCATCGCCTCGAGGTCGGCGTTCGAATAGCCGTGCAGCGACTCGCAGAGCGACGCCAGCTCGGCGGCGTCCCAGGCGAGCGCGCCGTCGTAGCGGCGCAGCACCGCCGCCACCACGGCGGCGCGGTCGGCCGCGTTGTCCGCGTAGAAGAACGGGATCTTGCGGTCCATGCGGCCGGGGCGCTTGATGTCGGTGTCGAGCTTGTCGGGGCGGTTCGTCAGCATGATGAACAGCACGCGGCCGCGGTTCTCGGTGTCCGACATGAACTCCTTGAGCCGCGCGATGACGCGCGAGCTGGTGCCTTCGTCGCCGCCTTCGCCGCCCGAGTTGCCGAAGCTTCGGTCGCCTTCGTCGATCAGCACCGCGATCGGGCCCATCGCCTTGACGGTGGCGAGCACGCGCTCGAGGTTGCGCTCGGTCGAGCCCACCCACTTCGAGCGGAAGTTCTTCAGCGCCACCGCCGACAAGCCGGCCTCCTTCAGGAACGCCTTGATGACGAAGGTCTTGCCGGCGCCCATCGGGCCGACGGCCAGCAGCCCCATCGGCGTGAGCTTGGTGTCGCCGTCGCGCAGCGCGCGGGCGATCTCGTTCAGCTCGCCGGTGATGTGTTGCGCGCCGCCCACCGCCGCGAGGCCGTGCTTCGGCTCGACGAACTCGATCAGCCCGGCGCACTCCTTCTCGATCAGCTCGCGCTTGCGGGCGTGGATCAGCGCCAGCACGTCGGCGTCGGGGTCTGCGGCGGCCGCCGGCAGCGTCTTCGTCGGCTCGACGAGCTTGACGATCTCGTCGGCCGTCATGCCGGCGGTGATGCCTGCGAACCGGCGCGCGCGCTCGGCGGCGCCCGGCGTGTCGCCGAGCAGCTGCAGGATCAGCTTCTCGCGCTCGGGCTCGCTCATCGCGGCGTCGCCCGAGGCGCGCATCAGGCTCTCGATCTGCACCGCGCGCAGCCCGGCCATGCGTTCGGCGTAGCGCATCACGCGCTTCTCGTCGAGCTTGGCGTCGAGCGCACGCACGACCTCGGCGCGCGTGGCGAGGTCGGGCATCGGGATCTCGATCGCCGCCACCTTCGGGTTGGTCAGCAGCGACTGGTTCAGCGCGCCCAGCGCCTCGACGATGATCAGCGTGATGTTGTCCGAGGCGTTCAGCGTGCGGTCCAGCGACCAGCGGTGGAACAGCGTGCCGACCTGCCGGTCCTCGGACGAGACGAACGAGGCGTCCTCCCCCGGCATGAGCGTATCGGCGTAGGGCACCACGATGGCCGTGCCGGGGGTGGTGCGCAGGTGGCGTTCGAGGCTGTGCAGCTGCTCGAGCATCGTGCCGCCGCGGTCGAGCACCACGTCGCCCTTCACCACCTGCACCCCGAACTCGGCCGACACCTCCACCACCGTGGGCTTGGTGCCCGACAGGAAGGCGCCGGTAAGGAAGGTCTTCAGGTCGACGAAGCTGCCCCCGACGCGGAAGATGTCGAACACGTTGCGGTACAGCACGAACGTCGACGCCTCGCCCGCGAGGTACTTCTCGCGGACGGTGGCCGCCCAAGCAGGCAGTGCGACGGGGACGGCAGGTGGGTTCACAGGCTCTTGCCGGAGGTGCCGCCCGCCGCTTCGGCCGCGCGAGCCTTCTTCATCTGCTCGAGCTGCGCGCGCGCAGTGACGGCGGCACCGCTGCGCGTCAGGCTCTGCAGCCGCACGTCGAGGTCGGAGCGGCGCAGCTCGGCGCCGAGCTTGGCCTCGGCGACGCGGCCCTTGATGTGGTCGCGCACGCCCGACAGCGCCTTCACGTCGGCGTCGACCGAGAGCCCGTCGAGCGACTCCTGGATCTTCAGCCGCGCCTCGGCACTCTGGAACTTGGCGATCATGCGGTCCTTCTCGGCCTTGAGGCGGTCGATCTCGCCCTTGATCTCCAGCAGCTGCGACTTGGCCTCCTCGGCGTCGGTGTCGGCCTCCTGGAAGTCGGCCTCCAGCGCCTTCACGTCCTCGTCGAGCGCGTTCTTCTTCTGGATCAGCACCAGCGCCAGGTCGTCCTGGTTGGTGCCCAGCGCGGCATTGAGCTGCGTGGCGACCTTCTCCAGCTCGGCGCGGGCGGACTGAAGCCGGTCCTCGATCTCCAGCCGCCGCGCGATGATGCGGCCCGACGCCTGCTTGAGCTTGGCGTACTTCTCGGTCATCGACGCGATCGAGTTCTGGTACGCGATCTCGGGGTGCTGCTTCTCGATGTCGGTCACCCACAGGGCGACGAACCCGGTCCACAGATTCCACAGACGACCCATGATGGCGTTGTCGGCCATGTGCTTCCCCTTTTGCAGTTAATGACGTTCACCGACGGCGCGCCGCTCGCGGGCGGGCGCTGCCGTGCCCTTCACCGGCACCGCGAAGTCGGGCACGGTGGTGGAACGGTCGAGGTCCCTCGCGGCTTCCTCCGCGAGGCGCAACTTCGAGACCGACTCCTCGAGCATCTGGGAGAGGTTGCCTTCCTGCGGCGAGGTCATCACCATCTGGTAGACCTCCTCCAGCCGCACCGGCATGGACAGCAGCGTCGCCTCGAGCGCGCTGCGGCGCGAGGCCATGCGCATCTGCCGCGCGATGGCCTCCTCGTACTCGGCCTTGGCCTGGCGCAGCTGCAGTTCCTCGTCGCGCGAGAGGCCGCCCTTCTCCAGGCGCTTCTCGAGGTCGCGCAGCTTGTACTCCACGGCCGGCGGCAGCGACTGCCCGCCGCGCTGCACCGCGTCGGACAGCGTGAGCCGCAGGTAGTCGACGGTGAGGTCCTCGAGCTGCTCGATCTCGCGCGGCGTCAGCGAGGTGCTGCGGTCGCCGGCCATGCGGTAGAGCGACTGCACGCGCGAGGTCATCTTCTCGTAGTGCTGCAGGTGCGGGCTGCCCCCGTGCGAATGGATCTCGGCGAGCAGCCGTTCGCGGCGGCCGTCGCGAACGCGGGCGCGTTCGCGACGATCCACCCACTGCCGGAACGGCCCCAGCGACGGCACGGTCGCCAGCCCCACCATCTCCACCGCGGCCAGCGCCACGAGGCCGATGCCCAGTCCGTCGCCGCCCCAGGGCACCGACAGCAGCACCGAGCCGGCCAGCATCGCCAGCACCACCATGCGGTTGGCCGGGTGCTTGAGGAACTCCAGCCAGTACGACGGGCCGTCGTCGTCGCTGCTCATCGCCCGGCTCTCACACGCTCACCCGCACGTTGCCGCGCGCGCCCGACGCTCGCAGGTGCGCCACCACGCGCTCGTGCAGCGAGCGGGCGTGGTCGCCCGACAGCCAGCCTTGCGTGCGCGGCTTGGGCTCGCCGATGGCGAAGTCGTCGATGATGCGCGCCGGCTGCGTCGAGAGCACCGTCACGCGGTCGCCGACCAGCAGCGCCTCGGTGACGTCGTGCGTGACGAAGACCACCACGCAGGGGTGCGCGGCGTGCAGCTTGATCAACAGCGTCTGCATCGCGGTGCGCGTCTGTGCATCGAGCGCGCCGAAGGGTTCGTCCATCAGCAGCACACGCGGCCGCAGCACGAGGGAACGCGCGAGCGCCACACGCTGGTTCTGCCCGCCCGAGAGCTGCGACGGGTAGAGGTCGCGCTTGTCCGCCAGGCCCACCTCGTCGAGCATCGCGTCCACGCGCTGCGCCGCCTCGGCGGCCGGCACGCGGCGGCGCCACTCGGCGAAGCGGAACGGGTACAGCACGTTCTCGCGCACGGTCAGGTCGGGCCTGTTGGCATAGCTCTGGAACACCATCACGGTGTCGGGGTGCGGGCCGGTGCACGGCTGGCCGTCGATCTGCACCGCGCCCGAAGTCGGTGTGGTCACGTTCCACGGCCGCACGCCGCCGAGCATGCGCAGCAGCGTCGACTTGCCGCAGCCCGAAGGCCCCAGCAGCATGTTGATCGACGGCCGCTCGAACGCCAGGCTCACGCCGTCGAGCACGCGCAGCATCTTGCCGTCGGGCTGCAGGTACTCCTGCACGATGTCGGTGGCCGAGACGAGCGGGGCGGCGGCGGCAGTCGCGGCGCTCATGTCTGCGTCTCCCACTTGAAGAAGCGGCGCTTGAGCCACATCAGCGTCTGGTACGTCAGCAGCGCCACCGCGATGATCACGATGATGCCGGCGAAGACCTGGTCCATCGCCGAAAGGCGCCGTGCGTTGGCGATCAGCTGCCCGAGGCCTTCCTGCGCGTTCACGTACTCCGCCACGGTGATGTAGGTCCAGCTCACCGAGACGCCGACGATGATCGCGTCCATGATGCGTGGCATCGCCAGCGGCACCAGCACCTTCATGATGCATTCCCACGGCGTGGCGCCGATGTCCTTGGCGGCGATCAGGTACTGCTCGGGCACGGCGCGCACGGCGTCGCGCACCAGCGGCGTGAGGTAGACGATCGAGCCGACGAACAGGAAGGCGATCTTCATGAACTCGCCGATGCCGAACCACATCACCATGATCGGCAGCAGCGCGGCCACCGGCGCCGAGCGGAACGGGTCGATCAGCGGCGAGAACACCGCATTGAGCCGCGGCGAGGCGCCCATCAGCACGCCCAGCGGCACGCCGATCACGATGACCAGCAGCGATGCCGCCGCCACGCGGCCCACCGACCACATCGTGGCCACCGCCAGCGCGCTCTTGCCTTCGTACCAGCCGAGGTAGATCAGCGCCTCGGCCACCGCCAGCGGCGAGGGCAGCTGGTTCTTCGACAGCAGCCCCGACGCCGACAGCAGCGCCCACACGACGACGACCGCGCCGACGCTGGCCGCGCCGATCACGCGCTGCTGCGCCGGCGGCAGCGCGCGGTAGGGATTCCAGAAATCCATGCGCTATCTGCCGAACACCGCCAGGCGCGTCGAGCGGTTCAGCGAGCGGCACTCGTCCAGCGTCATGTCGGCCGACTGCGGCGCGTTCTCGTCGCACAGCGGCTTGCCAGAGCCCTGGCCGCTGACGCGCAGCCGCGCCGCGGGGATCTCCCACTGCTTCTCGAGGTATGCGGCCACGGCCTTGGCGCGGGACAGCGACAGCGCCTGGTTGGCCGCCGCCGATCCCACCGAGTCGGTGTGGCCCGAGAGTTCGAAGTACGCGCGGCCGTTGTTCTCGATGAACGGCACCATTTCCTTGTCGATGACCTGCTGCGCGCGCTTGGAGAGTTCCGACGAACCCGACGCGAAGGTCACCGAGACCGGTTTCGTCACCGCCGCGGGTGCGGTCATCGCTTCCTTGCGGCCCTGCTCGGTGAAGGTCTGCGTCGGCTTGGCGGCGGTCTCCTGCGCGGCGGTGTTGCGCGCCAGCGCGGCCTTCACGAAGCGGTAGTCGTAGCTCTCCTGCGGCGGGATCACCGGCGACTTCGGATTGGCCAGCGAGCCGGCGCCGCGGTAGATCTCGTCGAAGCGCGCGTAGACGCGCTCGTAGTGGTTGGTGCCGCCCACGAGGCCGAGGATGCGCGCGTTGTCGGCCAGGTCGGTCCACACCAGGTTGGCGAACAGGCCCTTCACGAACGGCTTGCCTTCCTTGCCGGCCAGCAGCTTGAAGAACTCCTGCGTGGCCACCAGCGCCTCCACCGCGTTGTCGGGGTTCGCGCGCGCGGCCGTGACGCCTTCCAGCCAGCCGTCGTGGAACTTCTGGAACAGCGCCTCGTTGTCGGGCTTGGACAGCTCGCGCTGGTCGCAGACCATGACGTCGTAGATCAGGTTGGTGGCGGTCTTGGTGGAATAGATGGCGCGCGACCCTTTCACGTCGCGCAGCGCCAGCGAGAGGTCGGGGTCCCACAGCACGGCGGCGTCGACGTTGCCGGCGACGAAAGCCGCGCGCACCCCGGCGGTGCCCTCCTCGGGCTTGATGAAGACCGTCTTCACCTGCTTCTTGGCGCGCGCCGTCATCGACGAGCTCTCGATCGCGTCGATCAGCATGCCGTGCGACGGCGTGTACTGCAGCAGCGCCACGCTCTTGCCGGTGAGGTCCTCGACCTTCTGGATGGCCGGGTCGCGCGCGATGACCGCGTCGCCGCCCTGCGTGTTGTCGACGATCACCACGGCGCGGCCGTCATGGCCGGAATTGCGCAGGTTGGGCTGTTCCTGCGCCCAGAAGTCCGACGTGCGCCACGCGCACTGCGCGGCCTTCGACTCGAACAGCGTGGTCAGCGTCGGGATGTCGTCGTTGATGACGAACTCGACGTGCACGCCGAGCTTGTCGTAGATCGAGCCGGGCTTGGTCTTCAGGCTGTTGCCGTTGGCCACCAGCGCCGGCGCGTAGCCGTGGAAGCTGACCAGGCTCACCTTCAGCGGGTTGGTGGGGCTGCCGAGCTTGCCGGTGCCCGCGGGCGCCGCGGCAGGTGCCTTGCCGGGCGCGGGCGTGGCCGCGGCGGTCTTGCCGGCACCGGCGTCCTTGGCCGGCGCCTCCGCGGCGGCCTTCGGGGCGCCGCCACCGAAGCGATCCTTGAGAAAGAAGTTCCAGCCGATCGACGCCAGCGCGCCGAGGCCGATCAGCACCAGCAGCACCTTGGTCAGCGGGCCCATTCCGTATCTCATGTCGTGCCTGTCCTCACAGCGGGTGGAGAGATCGTACGCATCCGCGTCGCCGCGGCCGGACCGCCATGGCCCTGCCGTCTGCGCGATCCGCGGGTCTCGCGGCTATGCCGTCGACGTGCCGGCGAATTGTGCGATGAGTCCGTTCAGCGTCGCGGTGGTGCGCGTGAGCGTCGCGAGTTCCTGGTTCGCGGCCTCGCGCTGCATGTGCAGTGCTGCTTCGAGCGACGCATGCTCCTGCGTGCCACGGGCGATCTCGCGTGCCAGCAGCCCTTCGAGGTCGGCGATCTGGCGGCGGATGTCGGCCAGCGTGCGTTCCTGCTGCTGCGCGAGCTGTTCGCGTCGGGCTTGCGTGTCCTGCTCGGCGCGGGCCAGCGCCGCGCGCACGCCCGACGCATGGCGCTCGAGTGCCGCCACCTTGGCGGCGGCGTCGCGCCGCGGGTCGTCGATCGACCAGCTGTCGTCGGCGGCGTCAATGGCGCGGATGGTCGTGAGGCGTGTCGCCTCGTCCATCGCCTTCAGGCCGTCGATCAGGCGCAGCAGCCGCTCGGCAGGGTAGGGGCTGGGCGGCACGCCGGCTGCGGCGTAGATCTGCTCGAGCGTCAGCCCCGGCGCGGCGGCCTCGACGGGCGCGGCGGCTCCGGCCGGTTCCATCGCCACCTCGGGTTCGGCGGGGGCGTAGGCCTCGGCGGCGGGCTCCTCGGGGAGCGCGGTGTCGGCGCCGGGGGTCTCCCCCAGGCGGCGGACGAGTCCGGCCTTCTCGAGCAGGTCGAACATGCCCTTCATCGGAACTCCTTCTGGCGTGGGCTCGTGGGGCGCATCGGCACGTGCGGGGGATCATCCCCTGCGCGCCGAACGGGTGTCAATCGAAGCGCGATGATGCACGCCCCCTTGTTCGTAGCCTTGCCCTGAGCTGCACCCGTGCTGAAATCCGCCCCTTTTTTCTCGATGATCGGCGTGGCCGCCGCCTGCGTCGCCCCCGCTGTGGCCGCCGAGCCCTGGCCCGCGATGCCCCCGGGCAGCGTGGTGCTGATCCGCCACGCGCTGGCCCCGGGCGTCGGTGATCCGCCCGGCTTCCGGCTCGGCGACTGCCGCACCCAGCGCAACCTTTCCGACGAAGGCCGCGCCGACGCGCGCCGCATCGGCGAGCAGTTCCGCGCGCGCGGCATCGCGGTGGGGGCGGTGTGGGCGTCGCAGTGGTGCCGCACCAAGGAGACGGCCGAACTCGCGTTCCCGGGCCGCGTGCAGGAGCGGCCTGCGTTCAACTCGCACTTCGGGCGCGCCGACGAGGCCTCCGGGCAGACGGCCCAGGCCCGCCGCGAGATCGGCGCGCGGCGGGGCGAAGGCGTGCTGGTGGTGGTGACGCACCAGGTGAACATCACCGCGCTGACGGGACTCTCGGCGGCCTCGGGCGACGCAGTGCTGCTGCCCGGGCCGAAGCCGCTGGAGGCCCCGTCGGTGCCGTTCACGCCGCGCTGAGCGGGGCGGGCAACGAACGGCTCAGCGCTGTCGCTGCACCTGCAGCGCCGTGACTTCGCCTGCCCGGTGTCCCCACGACTGGCGGACATGGGTGGCGACGGCGGCGATATCGGCATCCGACAGCCGGTGCGCGTAGGGCGGCATGCCGTGGGGGCGCGGGTTGCCCGCGGTGGCCGGCGCATAGCCGCCGTGCAGCAGCACCTTGATGACGTTGGCCGGCTCGGCGAGCGTTACCGCGCGCCTTCCGGCGAGTGCCGGGTACACGCCGCCGACCCCTTCGCCCTGGCGGCCGTGGCAGTCCTGGCAGTGCTGCTCGTAGAGCTGCGCGCCGCGCTCCAGCACCGCCGGCGCCGCGCGCGGGGCGGGCGGCGGCGCCGTGGGTTGCGACGGCAGGCTCGTCAGGTAGGTGGCCACCGCGCGCGCATCGGCGTTGTTCCAGTGCTGCGTGCTGCGCGCCACCACCTCGGCCATCGGCCCGATCACCGAGGCCGTGGCCGTGCGGCCGGTCTTCAGCAGTGCCACGACCTCGTCGAGCGGCCAGGCCGCCACGCCAGCCTCGGCGGCGTCGGCCAGGCTCGGCGCGTACCAGCCCTGCACGGGGATGGTGCCGCCGCCCAGCGCCTCGGCATCGCGCGTGGCGCCCAGCGGGTTGCGCTCGGCGTGGCAGGCCGCGCAATGGCCCAGGCCTTGCACCAGGTAGGCGCCGCGGTTCCACTCGGCGGGGCGGCTGGGCTCGGGCACGAATTCGCCGGGCCGGAAGAACAGCGCCCGCCAAGCGGCGAGCGCGGCCTGCGTGTCGTACGGGAAGCGCAGCGCGTGCGGCCGGTTCGGGGCCTTCACGGCCGGCCGCGTGCGCAGGTACGCATGCAGCGCATCAGCGTCCTCACGCTTCACCAGCGTGTACTGCGGATACGGGAAGGCGGGGTACAGCAGCCGGCCGTCCTTCGAGCGACCGTCGTGCACCGCGTGCCAGAAGTCCTCGGCGCTCCAGCGGCCGAGGCCGGTATCGTCGTCGGGGGTCAGGTTCGACGCGTAGACCGTGCCGAATGGCGTGGCGATGCCGCGGCCACCGGCATAGGCCGCGCCGCCGGGCGCCTGGTGGCAGCCGTTGCAATTGCCCACGCGGGCCAGGTAGGCGCCACGCTCGACGAGCGCCGCATCGAGTTTCGGCGTGGGGTGGCCGCTGACCGACTCCGGCGACAGGATCCGCACGAGCGCACCGCCGGCCAGCCACAGGCCCGCCCCGGCTACCAGCAGCACCGCCAGGCGCTTCATCGGAACCCGCTCCCGCAGTCGATCGGCGGTGCCGGGCCGCCGGCGGCCTCGGGCATCGTGCGCACCACCGGCTGGCTGGCGAGCCAGCTCGCGACCGCGCTGGCGTCGTCGGCGGACAGGCGCTGCACCACCTGCGCCATGCAATCGGGCGTGGCAGCGCGGCGCAGCCCGTTGCCCCAGGCACCGAGCTGGCCGAGCAGGTAGTCGCGAGGCAAGCCCAGCAGGCCCGGTACGGCGGGGAGCCGGCCGTTCATCGCGGCGCCGTGGCAGCTCGTGCAGGCGGGCAAGCGCCGGGCCGGATCGCCCTGCCGCACGAGCTGCTCGCCGCGCGCCAGCACGGCCGGCGGCGCAGCGGGCGGTTCGGGCGGCGGGTAGGGCAGCTCGAGCTGCGCGAAGTGGCCGGCGATCTCGTGCAGGTAGGCGTCGGACAGCGGCGCCAGCAGGTGGGCCATGCCGGAGTGCTCACGCCCGCCGTCGCGGAAGGCGCGCAGCTGGTTGTCGAGGTAGCCGGCGGGCTTGCCCGCGATGCGCGGCAGGTAGCCGGCCGGCGACGCCCGCCCTTGCGCGCCGTGGCAGGCCGTGCAGGGCAGCGTGCGCTCGGCCAGGCTGTCGAGCACGCGCGGCGCGGCCGGCGACTGTGCGCGGGCGCCAGCCAGGGCGAGCAGCAGGACCAGCGCGGCGGCCGTTCGTGCCAGAGCGAACGTGGCGGTCATCCCGCGAGGATCCGCTCCAGCGCACGTTCCAGCGCGGCGAGGTCGGCCTCCTCGGTGTAGGCCTGCACCGACACGCGCACGAAGACGCGGCCTTCGTGCACCGTCACCGGCACCTCGATGCGATGGTCGTCGTAGAGCCGCTCGCGCAGGCCGGCGGCGCGTTCCGCGGCCACCGGCACCGGGATCGGCACCATCTGCGCGAACGACTCGTCGGGCGCGATCGGCGGCAGCTCCCAGCGCGCGCACTGCCGGTGCATCAGCGTCAGCGCCATCGCGTGGCAGCGCGCTTGCTGCGCTGGCCAGTCGCGCGCCGCCTGCCAGGCGATCGCGTCGGGCACCGTGAGCGCGGCGGCGATGTCGCGCGTGCCTTGCCACTGCATGCGGCGCTCGAGCGTGGTGCGGCCGAGGTAGGCATCGAAGCCGGTGTGGCCGCCCGAGACGCCGCCGGGCGCCATCGCCTCGGCCACGTAGCCCCAGCTCGTGACCGGGGCGTGCAGCCTCGCGTGGTGCTCGGGCCGCGCATGCAGGAACGCCGACGCCTTGGGCGCCGACAGCCACTTGTGGCAGTTGCCGGTGTAGATGTCGGCGCCCAGCGCATCGAGATCCAGCGGAACCTGACCCGGCGCGTGCGCCCCGTCGATCAGCGTGGCCACGCCGCGCGCCCGTGCGCCGGCCACCAGTTCGCGCATCGGCAGCACCAGCGCAGTGACGCTCGTGATGTGGCTGACGAGGATCAGCCGCGTGCGCGGGCCGATGGCGCCCTGCATCGCCGCCGCGAAGCGCGCCAGATCGAACGGCAGCGGGATGCGCACCGCGCGCAGCGTGGCGCCGGCCGCCTCGCAGCGGCGCCGGGCGGCGGCCACGCAGGCACCGTACTCGAGGTCGGTGGTCAGCACCTCGTCGCCGGGCTCCAGCGGCCACGAGTTCAGCGCGATGTTCACGCCGGTGGTGGCGTTGGGCACGTAGACCAGGTCGTCGGCCCGCGCGCCCACGTAGGCCGCCAGCGCCTCGCGGGAGGCGCGCAGCAGCTCGGCCGAGCGGCGACCGAGGAACAGCACCGGATTCGCCTCCATCTCTCGCTGCCGGCGCTGGAAGGCGTCGAACACGTCGCGCGGGCAGGCGCCGAACGAGCCGTGGTTGAGGAACACCGTGGCCGGGTCGAGCAGGTAGTCGTCTTTCATCCGGGTTCTGGACGCGTGCAGCGCGCGAAGTGGGCCGTGTTGTCGGGTCTATTGTGGGCACGGGCGCGGGGCGGTCTTCCTAGGATGCTCGGTATCCACGCATGGGGAGCCCCATGGCCGCCGTCACTGCCGCCGACACTGCCGCTGTCACCGCCCGATCCGCCGCCCGCAAGCCGCACCCGCTCACGCTGGCGCAGGCGATGGAGCGTGCGCAGGCGCTGCAGGCTGGCGGTGACCTCGACGGCGCCATCGCGCTCTATGCCGACTGGATCGAGCGCAGCCCCGCGCCGCTGAAGCAGGTGGCCTGCTTCAACTGGGGCACGCTGCTCTCGCTGGCCCACCGCGAGGCCGACGCCGAAGCCGCGTACCGCCGGGCGCTGGAACTGGACCCGGCCTTCGCCCCGGCAATGCTCAACCTCGGCCACCTGCAGGAGCGCCGCGGCGATGCCGACGGCGCGCTGGCCACCTGGGCGCAGGCCGTCGAGTGCACGACGCCGCCCACCGACGCGAACATCGAGCATCACCTGCACGCGCTGAACAACGCCGCGCGGCTGCTCGAGCACCTGAAGCGGCTGCCCGAGGCCGAGAAACTGATGGTGCGGAGCCTCACGGTGAAGGCCGCGCAGTACGACGTCATCCAGCACTACGTGCACATCCGCCAGAAGCAGTGCGCGTGGCCGTTCTACGCGCCGGTGGGCGAGGTCACGCAGAACCAGATGCTGGTGGGCACCTCGGCGCTCGCGATGATGGGCATCAGCGACGATCCCGCGCTGCAGCTGATGGCGGCCCTGCGTTTCGCCAGCGAGCGTGCGCCCAAGCCCCCGGCCGTGCCGCTGCACACGCAGGTGCCCCCGCGTGACCGCAGCCGCGACCCGCGCATCCGCATCGGCTACCTGTCCGGCGACCTGCACCACCACGCGGTGGGCCTGCTGATCCCCGAGCTGATCGAACTGCACGACCGCAGCCGCTTCGAGGTGTGGGCGTTCTGCTGGACGCCCGAGTCGGCGAGCCCGCAGCGGCAGCGCCTGCTCAAGGCCTTCGACCACCACGTGCGGCTGGCCGGCGTGGACGACGTCACCGCGGCCAAGCTCATCTCGCAGGCCGGCATCGACGTGCTCGTGGACCTGCAGGCGCTGACCAGCGGCGCGCGCCCCGGCATCCTCGGCCAGCGGCCGGCGCCGGTGCAGGTGAGCTACCTCGGGCTGCCGGGCACCAGCGGCCTGCCCGGCGTGGACTGGCTGATCGCCGACGACTACACGATGCCGCCGGAGCTCGAGCGCTACTGCACCGAGAAGGCGATCCGACTGCCCGGTTGCTACCAGGTCAGCGACCGCCGCCGCGAGGAGGCGCCGGTGCCGCCGCGCTCGCGCTACGGCCTGCCCGACGATGCCTTCGTCTACTGCTCGTTCAACAACAACCACAAGTTCACGCCCGAGGTGTACGGCGCGTGGATGCGCATCCTGAAGGGCGTGCCGGGCAGCCTGCTGTGGCTGCTGGCCGACAACGCCGCCGCCAAGGCCAACATGCAGCGCGAGGCCGAGGGGGCGGGGGTCGACCCGGCGCGGCTGGTGTTCGCGCCGCGCGTGTCGCCGGCCGAGTACCTGGCGCGCTTCCGCTGCGCCGACCTGATGCTCGACACCCACCCGTTCAACGCCGGCACCACCGCCAGCGACGCGCTGTGGATGGGGCTGCCGATCGTCACCTGGTCGGGCCGCACCTACATCTCGCGCATGGCCGGCAGCCTGCTCACCGCCGTGGGCCTGCCCGACCTGATCACCGAGTCGCTGCCGGCGTACGAGAAGCTCGCCATCGAACTCGGCCGCCGGCCCGCGCGCGTGGCCTCGTACAGGCGCTACCTCGCCGAGCAGGGGCGCGCGTCGCCGTTGTTCGACGTGCCGCGCATCGTGCGCGAGATCGAGACCGCGTTCGAGCGGCTGTTCCAGGAGACGCGGCTGCGGCGCTGACGCGCCGGCCCATCCATCGTGCCTGACTCCCCCGCCTGGGACCTCGACAACGACGCGCTGGCGCATGCGCTGTCGTGGCTGACGCGTCACCACGGCCGCGAGCGCACGCCCGAGTCGCTGCTGGAAGGGCAGCCGGTGCACGGCCGCCTGGCACCCGACCAGGCGCTGCGCGTGCTGCGCGAGGCCGGCTACAACGCGCAGCTGGTGCAGCGCGGCGTCGACGAGATGCACCCGATGCTGATGCCCGCGGTGCTGCTGCTGCAGGGCGGCGACGCCTGTGTGCTGGTGCGGCCGCTGGACGGCGGCCGCTACGACGTCGTGATGCCCGGCCGCGAACACCATGGCCTGGTGGCGACCGCGGCCGAACTGTCCGGCGAATACACCGGCATCGCAATCGTCGCCACGCCGCGCGTGGAGCCGCGCGTGGCCCCGCACGACGAGCCGCTGCTGCGCGACCCCTCCACGCACTGGCTGTGGGGCACGCTGCGGCGCTTCATCCCGTACTACCGCTCGGCACTGCTGGCGGCGATGCTGTCCAACGTGCTGATGCTGGTGACCGGCCTCGTCACCTCGGTGGTGTTCGACAAGGTCATCCCGCACCAGGCCTTCGTCACGCTGTGGGCGCTGGCGGCAGCAGGCGGGCTGGCCGTCGTCTTCGACCTCGTGGCACGGCAACTGCGTGCGCACCTGATCGACATGGCCGGGCGCAAGACCGACCTGATCGTCGGCGCGCTGTTGTTCCGGCAGACGCTGGCCGTGCGCATGGAACACCGGCCGGCATCGTCGGGCGCCTACGCGCACACGCTGGGGCAGATCGAGCTGGTGCGTGACTTCTTCGCGTCGGCCACCCTGTCGGCGATCTCCGACATGCCGTTCATCATCGTCTTCGTCGCGATGACCTTCGTGATCGGGGGCCCGCTGGGCTGGGTCCTGGTGTTCGCCATCCCGGCGCTGATCGGGCTGTCGATGCTGATCCAGGGCGCGCTGCGCCGCGCGATGATGCGCAACCTCAAGCAGCAGGCCGACCTGCACGGCGTGCTGGTCGAGGCGGTGGACGGCATCGAGGACCTGAAGGCCGCAGGCGCGCAGGGCCGCTTCCTGCGCCACTACGAGGAGTGCACCGCGGCGGCGGCCGAGTCGCAGCTGCGCTCGCGCCGCATCACCGCGTGGACCAACAACATCTCGGCGGTCTCACAGCAGTTCGTGACGCTGGTGCTGCTGGTGTTCGGCGTCTACCTGATCGACGACAAGATCATCAGCGGCGGCGCGCTGGTGGGTGCGGTGATGTTCTCAGGGCGCGCGCTGGCGCCGCTGTCCAGCGTCGTGCAGCTGGCCACGCGCTACCAGGGCGCGCGTGCCGCGATGCGCGCTCTCGACGACGTGATGCGCCGCCCCGTGGAGCGCGAACCGCGGCGGGCCTACGTGCCGCGCACCGAGCTCACCGGCCGCATCGCGCTGGCCGACGTGGGCTTCGCCTATCCCAGCCATGAGGGCCAGCCGGCGCCGGCCGTGCTGAAGGGCGTGACGCTCGGTTTCCAGCCCGGCGAACGCGTGGCGATCCTCGGCCGCATCGGATCGGGCAAGAGCACCGTGCTGCGGCTGCTGGCCGGGCTCTACCAGCCGACCGAGGGCCATGTCGACGTCGACGGCATCGACCTGCGGCAAATCGACCCGGCCGACTTCCGGGCCCGAGTGGGCTACGTCGGCCAGGACCCTCGGCTCTTCAACGGCACGCTGCGCGAGAACGTGCTGCTCGACCGCGCCGCGGCCGACCCGGGCCGGCTGCCCGAGGTGGCGCGGCTGACGGGGCTGGACCGCGTCGCCGCGTCGCACCCGCTGGGCTGGGACCTGCCGGTGGGCGAGGCCGGCGCGCTGCTGTCGGGCGGCCAGCGGCAACTCGTCGCACTGACGCGCTGCCTGGTGACGCGGCCGCAGATCCTGCTGATGGACGAGCCGACCAGTTCGATGGACGCGCAGAGCGAGGTGGCCTTCCTGCGCCAGCTCAAGGAAGCCTGCGGCGGCTGCACGCTGGTGATGGTGACGCACCGCCCGGCCGTGCTGGAGCTGGTGCAACGCGTGGTGGTCATCGACGCCGGGCGCGTGGTGCTCGACGGACCCAAGGAGCAGGTGCTGGCCGCGCTGTCGGGCGCCAAGCCGGCGGGGCCGGCGGGCTCCAACGGCAGCAAGGTGCACATGCATCCGTCGGCACGGCCGGTGGAGCGGGAGGCGGCGCTGTGAGCGCTATCGAGCGATGAGGCAACCTGCGCTGAGACAGGGCGACCTCGCCTACCTCGACCCGCTGCGCGCCGCACAGGTGGTGGAGGACGCGCGTGCCGCCACCTGGGCGATCTACCTGCTGCTGGCGATGGTGGCGTGCGCCGTGGGCTGGGCCTGGGTGGCGCAGGTCGACATCATCGCGAAGGCCGATGCGCGCGTGGTGCCCGACGGCAAGGAGCAGGTCATCGCCAGCCTCGAAGGTGGCATCCTGCGCGAGTTGCACGTGCGCGAAGGCCAGCGCGTGAACGCCGGAGACACGCTGGCGCTGCTGGACCCGACGCGCTTCGAGTCGCAGCAGGCGGAAGGCAAGACCAAGGCGATCTCGCTGATGGGCGCGGTCGCCCGCCTGGCCGCGGAAGCCACCGGCCAGCCGCCGCGCTTCCCCGACGAGGTGAAGGCGATGCGCGCGGTGATCGACGGCGAGACCGAGTCGTACCAGGCCCGGCAGACCGCTTTGCGCGAGGCGGTGGCGATGCAGCGGCGCAGCATCGATCTGCTGCGCGGCGAGCTGAACGTGGCCGAGGGCATGGCGCTGAAGGGCCTGATGAGCGAGGTCGAGGTGATGCGGCTGCGCCGCCAGCTCAACGAGCTGACGCTGCAGGTGCAGGAACGCGTGAACCGCTTCCGGCAGGAGGCCAGCGCCGAGCTGGTGAAGGTGCGCACCGAGCTCTCGATGCTGCAGGAGCAGATGGTCAACCGCGACGACCAGCTGCGCCGCACGGTGCTGAAGTCACCGGTGGTGGGCGTGGTCAAGAGCATCAAGAACCACACGCTGGGCGGCGTGGTGTCGCCCGGCGCGCCGCTGATGGAGATCCTGCCGATCGGCTCGCAGGTGCTGGTGGAGGCGCGCGTGCGGCCCTCTGACATCGGCTTCGTGAAGGTCGGCCAGGATGTGAAGATCAAGCTCTCGGCCTACGAGTACACCGTGTACGGCGGCCTTGCCGGGCAGGTGCTGTCGATCAGCCCCGACGCGATCAACGACACCGACCGCAGCGGCGACGGCAGCTACTACCGTGCGCTGGTGCGCGCCAGCACGTCGCTGGAGTCCGCCGGCAAGCCGCTGTCCGTGATGCCCGGCATGACCGGCAGCGCCGAGATCCGCACCGGGCAGCGCTCGGTGCTGGGCTTCGTGCTGCGGCCGATGCTGAAGAGCCAGGAAGCCTTCAGGGAGCGTTGACGCCGGGCGGCACCTCGCTGCGCACGTCCGCGGCGGCGGCCGACCGCCACTTGCGCCACAGGTGCGGCATCAGCACGGTGAACGGCAGCCGGTGCCAGTGGTAGCGGGCCAGCACCACGGTGGCGGCCCAGCGCTTGGCGAGCGGATCCATGTGGTCAGGATCGGTGGGCGTGAGCACGCGGGCCATCAGCGGGCGCAGCAGCCGCAGACCGGGGCGGCGCGCGGTCGTCTCGCGCAGCCAGTCGTGGGTCGACGGCGGTACGCTCGTGCCGAGCCAGTCGATCGCGAAGCCCAGACCCAGCACCAGCGGCTCGGCCAGATCGAGCCGGTCGGCGCGCGAGGTGAGCATCGACCAGAACGGCGCTTCGTGGCCGTGTACGCGCAGCAGGCCGTCGAGATCGACGAGGTCGCGCACGCGGTCGCGCGGCTCGGCGTCGAAAAAGAGGTGCGCGGTGCCGTGCAACACCTGGTCCACCGGCGCGAGCACGCTCCAGCCGGGCCAGCCGCTGGGGCGCACGGCCTCCAGCAGTGGCGCCATGTCGATCATGCGACCGTCGCGCGGCGGCAGGATGTGGTGGTGCACGTCGAGCTCGACGCCGTGTTCCGCGTGCTGCATCGGCGGCAGCTCGTGGCTCCACTGCACGTAGTAACGACGGTCGTGCTCGTCCAGCGCAGGTTCCACCCAGCCGATGTCGCGCAGCCTTTGCTGCGCCTCGCCGAGGTGTGTGCGCGGCACGAGGATGTCGAGATCCGACGGCAGCCGCCCGGCGGCGATCGGCAGATCCAGCGCCAGGTATGCGCCCCCCTTGAGCAGCACCTTCGGGCCCGGGACACCGGCGAGGATGGGCGTCAGCCGCTCGGCCGTCCAGCGCACGGCCTGGATTCGGTTGGCCGACAGGCGCATGGCTGCCACCAGGTGCGCACGGGCCGGCGCCGGCACGGCGTCGTCGAGCCCGGCGCGCTGGACAGCATGGCCGAGACGGGCGAGCAGCCGGTGGCTGCGCAGCAAGCGCACGGCGCGGTCCCAGTCGGCCAGCTGCCAGCGCTGCACCCGCTGTGGTTCGGCCAGCGCGCGCAGCCAACCCGCCCCCGGCGCGCGGTCGTCGGCGTTCACGCGGGCCCCTCGACGGCGGGCCGCTCGTGCCACAGGCCTTCGAGCGTGCGCACCGCATCGTCGAGGTCGGTGTACTCGAGCCGGTAGCCGCGGCTGGCGCGCACGAGCGCAATCACCGCATTGAAGCCGGTCGCCCCGAGCACAGCGTAGTTGAAGGAGTTGAACGCCAGCGAGCGGAACATCTCGTCGGGCGTCAACGGTTCGATCGTCGTGCCGCCGACCTCACGCCAGCGTGGCAGCACGACCAGCCCCGGCGCCGCGGTCTCGTGGCGGTGTCGAACGGCCTGCGGCGGCGCCGCCATGTGGGCCACCGTACCCTTGCGCGTCTTCGGGAACAGCGGGCCGAGCTCGGCCTCGGGTGCGTACTCACGGATCACGTCGATCGAAGTGTTCTTCAGCGCGATCGGCTTGAGCATCGCGATCATCCGGCCCGACTCCGGCAGGCACACGCCGAACTCGTCAGACAGCAGGCGCCAGCCGCGGTGCGCCAGCGCTGCGCACAACGTGCTCTTGCCCGACCCGGGCACCGCGGGCATCAGCAGCGCGCTGCCGTCGCGCTCCAGGCAGGCCGAGTGGAACAGCAGCAGATGGTGCAGGCGCTCGCCGATCAGCCAGTTGGTGCCCCACTCCATCAGCGGCAGGCCGCTGTCGGCGTCGAAGCGATGGAAGTGCTGCTGGCCGTCGCAGCGCATCACCAACTGTGGCCTCACCCAGCGCCGCGGCGAGGTCGGCGGTTCGATGCGCACATGGAGATCGGCAAACGCGGGACGTCCTTCGAGAGGGAAGTGGGCATACACCTGAGCGATCTGCGTCGCCAGCGAGGGTGACGGCGACACCACGCGCAGCGTCACCGCCCCGAGCGACAGGCATAGGCCCCTGCCCGACAGGTGTTCGTGCACCGCACTCTCGCCGGCGGCAGCCAACGTGGGCGCTTCAGGTCCGGGCGCGGGGGGCATCTGCGGGCAGCTGTTCGATCAGGCCCGCCATCTCGAGCAGATGGAACGTGTCGGCGACATGGGCCCGGACCTCGGCCGCATCGACCTCGATCTCGGCCGCCAGGGCCGTAGCAGCCTCGAGCGCCGGGCGCGGCATTTCCGCGAGCAGTTCCAGGTACGCGGCGGCCTCGTCGTTCAGGAGGCGGGTCTCGCCGGAAGCGGGGCTGTACACGGCCCACACCTCACCGATCGGCTCGGCGAGCACACCGGGGCGGACGCGGTAGATCGTGGTGGCGTCAGCCAATCACGAAAGAACTCCAGCAACTCTGGGCCATGACCTTCGGCGTTCCGGTAAGGCCCGAGGACGGCGCCACGCCCTTCACCGCCCACACAGGAGCCGACGTCGTGCCGGTGTTGTCGATCCGGATCGCGACCCAGAAGCCCGCGCCGTCCTTGGATGGAGCCGGTGATGCGTCGGGGACGACGGAACTGCTGTCCGACACCTTCAGCCACGTCTTGCCCGTGAGGAAAGTCTTCACGATGGTGCCAGCGCTCTTGGTGTCGCACAGCGTCACGATCTCCGAGACCTTGACGAGCTTCGTGCTCGTGCCGCCAACTTTGCCGGTGTACTGCTCGACGCGCCAGAAGTTGTCCGCAGGGCCGACGGCGACTCCGGTTGGCAGCTTCGCGAAGCAGGCCAGCGACGACGAGCCGGCCAGAGCCGACCCGGTATGGACCGTGAGCACCGCCGGGACGGCGTAGGCGCCGCGCAACAGGCGTCGGCGAGCCATGCGCTTGGCGTCGTTCGCTTTGGATGGGTTGCTCACCACGGGCTCCTGAGACCTTTCAGAATGCAAAGCAATTATCGCGCCGCTACCGGGTATCGGGTTCGTCCGGACCCTGGACATTCGTGAACCCGGTCATCCGCTCGCCCGGTTCCGGGCATCGTGTTCCCAGTGAGCAGCCGAGGGCTCGATGGTGAAGATTGTGGGCGAGGCGCCAGCGCCCGGGGGTTCGGGCCGTGCCCCGCATCCACGGGGGGCGGGGCCGCTGCGGGCATGCTGGCTGCCGGCGCTGTAAAGCCAGCCGACAGCTCGGCGACCGTTTCGGTCACGTAAAGGCGCCCAGGTCGGGTCATCCTCAGATCGCGTCGATCGTTGTCGGGCGACCATCGCCGGAGTCCGAACCATGCGAGCCCCCTTCCCGTACCCGCGCGCCCTGCGCCTGCTCCCTGCCGCCGCCTTGCTGACGGCCCTTTCCGCCTGCTACATCGTCCCCGTCGGCCCTCGCGGCGGCTACGACCCCGGCCCCATGGTCGCCGACGGCCCGCCGCCGGCGCAGTACGAGGTGGTGCCGGCGGCACCCGGACTCGGGTACGTCTGGATCGGCGGCTACTGGACCTGGCGCCTCGGCCGCCATGCCTGGGTGGGCGGCCGCTGGGCGGCGCCGCCGGCCGGGCACACCTGGGTGCCGCACCGCTGGGATCGCGGCTCGCGGGGCTGGTCTGAACGGCCCGGCTACTGGCAACGCGGGCGCTGAGCCCGAGCGGCCGGGAATGCGCGCCGTTCCCGGCTGATCTCGCCCGATCGTTCGGGGCGGGTGCCGGCCAGACTCCCGATCGGTACGCCTGCCGTGCGTGCCGACTGGAGTCCCCGGCATGCTGTCTTCCAAGCGTCGCCCGCCCTGCGCGGCGCTCTCCCTGATCCTGCTGGCGCTGTGCGGCGCGATGCCCGCGCACGCCCGCTGCGCCGACGACGATGCGAAGCCCGCGGCCACTGCCGAGTCCCCGGCGGCCCCACCCGTCGAACCGCGCCTCGTGCTGCAGGGCCTCGTGCGCGAGTCGCTGGCTCGCAGCCAGGCCGTCGGCGCCACGCGGTTGCTGGCCGAAGCGGCCACGCTCGACGTCGAGGAGGCCCGTGCGCTGCAGAGCCTGCGCGCAGGGCTCAACCTCGAACTCGGCCCGGCCGCGATGCAGTCGGGCAGCGTGACGACGCGCTCGCCGATGCTCGCGCGCAGCAGCCTGAACGTCAGCAAGCTGCTCTACGACGGCGGGCGCAGCGACCGCCTCATCGATTGGCGCGGACAGCTCGCGGAAGCCGCCCGCCTGGGCCACCTCACGCAGCAGGAGCAGGTGGCGCTGAACACCGTGGCGCTGGCGCTCGAGCGCAGCCGCTACCGCCAGCAGGTGCAGGTCTACGGCCAGTACGTGCGCAAGATGGGCTGCCTGGCCGAGGCACTGGAGACCATCGTGCGGGCCGACCGCGGCCGCGCCAGCGAACTGGTGCAGGCGCGCAAGTCGATGCAGCAGGCCGAGATCGCGCAGGCGCAGGCGCAGTCCGCGGCGCGCCAGGTGGAAGTGCGGCTGCGTCGCCTCGTGGGCGACGGGTTGCCGGGCATCGACGGCCTCTCCAGCGTGCTGCTCGCGGTGCCCGAGCTGCCGATCATCGAGGCCGAGGTGGCCCGCTCCAGCGAGATCGCGCAGCTCGCCGCGCAGGCCGCTGCGATGGGCCAGTACGCCGCGGCCGTGGAAGCCGGCGGCAGGCCGCAGGTGAGCTGGAGCTTCGGCGGCGCCAAGACCATCGGCAACAGCAGCGGCGGCGTAGACCAGCGCAGCGGTTCGCTCTCGGTGGGCGTCAGCGTGAACATCCCGCTTCTGGACCCGGGCATCGCCCCGTCGGCCGAGGCGGCGCGCAAGCGCGCGCAGGCCGCCGTGCTGCAGCGCGAGGAAGCGCTGGAGACGCGGCGCTACAAGGTGCGCGAGACCCACGAGCAGACCCTCGCCGCCTTCGACCGCGCCGGCCGCGTGAGCGCCGTGCTGCGCGACTCGGAGCAGGTGCGCGCCTCCACCCTGCAGCAGTGGCAGCAGCTCGGCCGCCGGTCGCTCTTCGACGTGATGTCGGCCGAGGCCGACCACTACAACCTGCGCGTGGCCTATATCAATGCATTGTTCGACGGCCAGCAGATGAACGCGTTGCTGCTGTCGCTGGGCCGCGGGGTCAGCGAATGGTTGCGCTGAGAGCGGTCGACGCCATTCCCGTTCAATAGGGCAGCCGGAACGACTGCTCGCGCCAGCGCAGCACGGCCGAACGCGGTCCGATGCTGACGAGCACCAGCTCGGGCGTGATGGCATCGCCTTCGCGCCGCACCTCGCCGGCCAGGATCAGCATGCGCTCGGCCGGGTTGGGCGACCAGATCGATCCGCCCAGCGGCAGCGGCGGCAAGGCCTGCCGCACGGCCACCGGAAGATCGTGCAGCGCGGGCATCGGCGCTTCCGCGGCTGACGCGGGACGGGCCGGAGGGGCAGTTCGTGGAGGCGCCGTGATCGCCTTCCCCGCCAGAGTAGCGGAGGCCGCGGCGGAGGCCCTCGGCGCCGCTGCCGGCGCAGGGGGGAGCACGACCGGCGCCTGAGGTGCCACGGCGGCCTGCGGATCGGAACGTGTGGCCGATGCCGTGGCCGCAGAGGCTGCTGCAGATGCCGGCAACGCAGCCGCGGCGGCCACCACCGGCTCGACGCTGGCCGACCCATGCCACCACCATGCCGCGACCGCTGCGGCCACCGCGATCACCCCGATCGCACCCGCCCACCGCGCGCGGTGGGCCGAGGGTGCCGGCAGAGGCTCGGCCGCCGTCACCTGGTCCAGCGTCGGCACGCGGCCCAAGCTGCGTTCGGCCTCGGCCTTCTTCAGCGCCTGCAGGATCAGCGACATCGGGTCCTCTCCAGTAGATCCGGCTTTGCCGGGCTACTTGAACCCCCGCGGGGGGCGGGACGGGCCACCGGCCCGGACCTGGGGGTGCTCATAAAGCAACCTCCGCGCTGGTCGCGCTCCGGTGTGAGCGCTTTTGAAGGGCCATGCGCACTCACCGGCGTTCCAGGCGCGGCTCGTCGACGCCGAGCGCGCGGTTGATCTGCATGCGCGTCTGCGCGCCGGCGATGCCGTCGGCCACGAGCCCGTGCGCCCGCTGGAAGGCCTTGAGCTGCGCGGCCAGCGGCACGCCCGAGGCGGTGTCACCGGAGCCCGGCAGCGCGGCCAGCTGAACCGCGACCGCGTCGTCGCCCAGCCCTTGCGGCGGCACGCGCCACAGCGTGGCGTAGTCACCCTGCCACGCCGCACCCCACGCGGCGCGTGAGAGGCGCTGGCGGGCGTCGCCGAGCCACACCGTCACGTCGGCATCACCCACGCCCACCAGCAACGCCGCGTGCGACGTGCCCCGCGTGTCGTGCAGCGTGACGAGGCCCGGCCGGTCGAGCTGCGCGATCTCGGCCAGCGTGGCGCTGCGCAGCCGCGCGCATTGCAGGCCTTGCGCGGCCAGCGATGCGCAGGCCTCACCGTCGCCCAGCGTGGCGCCGTAAGCGACGGCCAGCCGGGCCCACGAGGTCGAGCCATCGTCAGGCCGATCGGGCCAGCGGGGCGCAGCGGGCGTCGCCAGCGCCGCCGAGGAGGCCGCCGCGGCTTCGGATGCCGACGTGGCCTGCACCGTGGCGGCGGCCACACTCGCCGCGGCGTCGCCCGACGCCACCGGCTTCCACACGCGCTGCTGCAACGCCGCCACGGCCACCACCACGACGACGAAGCCGCCGGCGGCCGCGAGCGACCAGCGCCAGCGGCGATGTCGCGCACCGGCGTCGTCGAACACCTCGGCTGCAGCCAGGTCGACGAGCCGCCGCTGCACCTGCGGCTGCCCTTGCCCGTACGCGCCCAGCAGCGCGCGGTCCGCCAGCAGGTTGATGCGTCGCGGCACCCCGCCCGAGAGCCGCACCAGCCGCGCCAGCGCACGGCGGCTGAACGGCAGAGCGCCGTTGCGGCCCGCCACCGCGAGCCGGTGCTGCACGTACTTCGCGGCCTGCCCGGGCGACAGCGGCCCGAGGTGGTAGCGCGCGATCACGCGCTGCGAGAGCTGCTCCAGCTCCGGCCGGGCGAGCATCGTGCGCAGCTCGGGCTGGCCGATCAGCACGATCTGCAGCAGCTTGCGCTCGGCGGTCTCCAGGTTGGTCAGCAGCCGCAGCTGTTCGAGCAGCTCGGGCGTGAGCGCCTGTGCCTCGTCGATCACGAGCACGCAGTTCTCGCCGGCCGCGTGGGTCTTCAGCAGGAAGGCGTTCAGCGCGTCGATCGCGGCCTTGATGCCCGGCCCCGCCGGCTGCACGCCGAACTCGTCGCACACCGCCTGCAGCAGTTCCTCGGGGCTGAGCTGCGGGTTGAACACGTAGGCCGCATGGTGCGTGGCCGGCATCTGCTCCAGGAACGCGCGTGCCAGTGTGGTCTTGCCGGTGCCGATGGCACCGGTCAGCAGCACGAAGCCGCCGCCGCCCTGCAGCCCGTACAGCAGGTGCGCCAGCGCCTCGCGGTGATGCTCGCTCAGGTACAGGAAGCGAGGGTCGGGCGCGATCGAGAACGGGTCCTGCTGCAGGCCGAAGTGGCGTGCGTACATGGCGGCGGAGCATAGCCGCCACCTCGTGTGCCGGGCCTGCGCCCGCGTCGCCGGGTCAGGTCCGTGCGCGGGCCACGGCCAGCGCGTTCCAGCAGCGCTCGTCCAGCGGTGCGTCCAGCGAGGGGAAGGCGCTCAGGCTGCACAGGTCGAAGCCGGCCTGCTCCAGCAGCCAGGCGAACTCCTGCGGGAAGAAGTAGCGCAGCCGGTGCGACTCCTGCGTCTGCTGCGTGCCCCCGCCGGCGCCCGGCGACCACAGCGTGAACGACACGTCAGCGGTGTGATTCGCCACGTCGAGCGTGGTCTGCGTGGCGCGGATGACCTGGCCGCGGCCGTCGGGCAGGTCGAGCACGCGCACGCGGTCGGTGGGGCGCTGCACCAGCACCGAGGGCCCGTACCAGAAGTCGCAGACGAACACGGCGCCGGGCCGCAGGTGGCGCCGGATCGTCGCCAGGCCGGCGGCCACGTCGCGGTTGGCGGTGAGGTAGCCGACCACCGCGAACATCATGATCGCGGCGTCGTGGGTGGCGCCGGTGTCGAAGTCGCGGGCATCTCCGCGGATCCAGCGCGGAGCCCGCTCGCCCAGCGGCGCCGCCTTCGCGGCGGCGAGCTCGAGCATCGCCGCCGACAGGTCCACGCCGGTCACCTGCAAGCCGCGCCGCGCCAGCTCGATCGCATGGCCACCGGTGCCGCAGCCCACGTCGAGCAGCGTGCGCGGCGTGCCGTGGCCGTGCCGCGCCAGCGCCTGCTGCACCAGGTCGCACTCGGCGGCGTAGTCCTTGCCTGCGTAGAAGCCGTCGTAGTGGCCCGCGTAGAGCGCGTCGAAGACCGCCATGGTCGGCTACAGCAGCTCGTCGAGGACGGCGGTGAACTGCGTGGCCACATGGTCGAGGTCGGCCTCGCCCAGGGCCGGCCCGGTGGGCAGGTAGAAGCTGCTGTAGGCCACCGTGTTGGCCACCGGGCACTCGTCGGGGTGGGTCCAGCCGCGCTCGATGAAGATGTGCTGCAGGTTGTAGGGGATGAAGCCTTCGCGCGTCTCGATGCCGCGCTCGCGCAGCGCCGTCATCACCTCGGTGCGGCGGCCGGCCAGCGCACCTTGCAGGCGCAGGTGGTACATCCAGATCACGTTGTGCGCCCACGGCCGCTCGATCGGCAGACGCAGGTGCTCGCGGTAGCGCTCCAGCCGCGCCGTGTAGTAGCGCGCGATCTCGCGGCGCTTCTCGACCAGCTGCGCGGCCTGCAGCATCTGCCCGCAGCCGATCGCCGCCTGCAGGTTCGTCATGCGATGGTTGAAGCCGATGTCGGCATGCATGAACTTGTTGGTGCTGCCGAAGGCCAGCGCCTTGAGGCTGCGCGCGCGCGCAGCCAGCGCCTCGTCGTCGGTGGTCACCATGCCGCCTTCGCCGGTCGTCAGGATCTTGTTGGCGAAGAAGCTGAAGGCGCCGGCCGTGCCGAGGCCGCCGACCGTGTGGCCCTTGTAGCGTGCGCCATGCGCCTCGGCGCAGTCCTCGAAGACCTGCAGCCGGTGCTGCCGGGCCAGCTCGTTGACCGGGTCCATGTCGGTGGCGTGGCCGAACAGGTGCACCACCATCACCGCGCGCGATCGTGGCGTGATCTTGCGCGCGAGGTCGGCCGGGTCCATCGTCAGCGTGTCCGCGTCGATGTCCACCGGCACCGGGCGTGCGCCCAGGTACAGCACGGCGAAGAACGACGCCATGTTGGTCAGCGTGCTGACCAGCACCTCGTCGCCCGGGCCGATGCCGGCCGCGGCCAGCGCCAGGTGCAGCGCCGTCGTGCCGTTGGAGCACGAGACCGCGTGCCGGGTGCCGCAGAACTCGGCGAACTCGCGCTCGAAGCGCTCGATGAAGCCGCCGTAGAGGCCCGAGATGGCGTTCTGAGCCAACGCCTCGTTGACGAACACCGACTCGGCGGTGCCGAGCTGCGGTTGCGAGACGGGGATGATGTTCATGGGGCGATCAGCGGTTCGGCCAGGCGATGGGTGTCGTCCTCGTACTGCGAGCCGGCGCGGGGGCCGCGCGTGAGGATCAGCACCTCGGCGTCGGTGAGGCCCTTGAGCGCGTGCCGCTCGTGCTCGCGCGTCACGGCCAGGTCGCCCTTGCGCAGCACGCGCTCGATGCGTTCGCCGCCGGGTCTCTGCGTGGCCAGCAGCACCTCGCCGTGCATCACGTAGTTCCACTGCACGGTGTGCTCGTGGTAATGGTTGGCGCGCACCGCGCCGGCACGGAAGGTCACCACCGTGACGGCGTTGATGCCCTCGTCGCCGATCAGGTCGGTGATGACGCCGCGGTCGTCGCTGTGCGCGGGATGGAGATCGATGAGTTCCATGTCGGGCTCGGGGTGGGTCGGGTGGGGAGGGTGGCGGGATGGGGGTCGACCTGCGGCACGTAGAAGCGCAGCCCCAGGTGGGCGAGCTTGGCCTTCAGGAAGTCGGCGATGTTCCACGGCAGGATCAGCGCGTGGGTGACGCCGCCGTCGATCTGGTCGTCGGACACGATCGGGATGTGCGAGCCGGGCATGCACTTGCCGATCTTCAGCGGCGACGCGTCGGTGATGTAGGCGATCAGGTCGGTGTCGAGCCGGCAGTAGTTCAGCAGCGTGTTGCCCTTGGTGGCGGCACCGATGCCGATGATCCTGCCGCCGTCGGCGCGGATGCGGGCCAGGTGCTCGTTCACCGCCAGCTTGGTCGACAGCACGCGGCGCATGAAGGCGGCCCAGGTCTCGGGCCGGTACAGGCCGAACAGCTCCTCGGCCCGCACCATCGCGTCGACCACCGGCGCCATGCCCACGCCGCGACGGGCGTAGACGCGGATCGAGCCGCACATGTACTCGAGGCTGTCGATGCGCGTGATGCCGAAGCCGTGGCGTGCCAGGCACGCGGCCAGCGGCTTGACGCCGTAGTAGTGCACGTGCTCGTGGTAGATCGTGTCGAACGCCGTGCGCTGCACCAGCTCCAGCAGGTACGGCACCTCGAAGACGAAGCTGCCGTCGGGCGCCAGCACCTGGTCGGCTGTGCGCAGCACCGCGGGCAGGTCGTCGGCGTGGTTGACGACGTTGGCACTCAGCAGCACCTGCACCGGCGCGGTCTCGAGGATGCGCGCCGCCGCCGCGGGGCCGAAGAAGTCGTTGATGGTCGGGATGCCGTCGGCCTCGGCGATCGCGGCGATGTTGGCCGCCGGTTCGACGCCCATCACGCGCGCATGCCCCTCGTCGCGGAAGTGCGCCAGCAGCGTGCCGACGTTGCTGCCGACGTCGACGACCAGCGCGTCGGGCGCCGGGGCCAGCTCGCGCCGCACCGCGTCGCAGAATGTCTTGAAGTGCGCGATCGAGACGCGCGAGTTCGACGAGTCGTAGCTGTACTCGTGCTTCTGGTAGCGGTCGACCGCCGACACCGAGTACAGCGTGGCGACATGGCCGCAGTCGTCGCACTGGCCGAGCTGCAGCGGATACGTGGTCTCCGGCCCGTACTGCAGGTCGGCCGGCAGGAAGGTGTCGGCCAGCGGGTGCCAGCCGAGGTCGACGACCTTCCTCAGTCGAGGCGACTGGCACAGGCGGCAGCAGGTGATCTTCATGCGGTTTCCTTCGGCGATCGAATCGTCACGAGCCTTCATGCGGCCAGCGGCACGGCGGCTTGGGCCGGCGCGGCGCTGCTCTCGGCGGCGGCGGCCTGCGCCGCCCGGCGCTGCGCGGCGTCGGCGCGCAACTGCTCCCGCCAGAACGCGGCGTGGCGGGCGGCGAAGCCATCCCAGTCGGTGAGCCGGTGGCGCGCGGCGTTGATGGCCTGCATCTCGTTCTCCAGGCGCGTGCCGATGGCCATCAGCTGCTCGTGCGTGGCGAACAGCAGCAACTCGCCGGCGAGCTCCAGGTGGTAGCCCTGTGCGGTGACGATCGGCGTCACGCCGTGGTTCAGCGCGTCCAGCGTGGACAGTGCGCCTTCGTCGTTGCCGGTGTAGAGCAGGTGCGTGCTGGCGAGCAGCCACTCGCGGTAGCGCTCGCGATCGAAGCCGTCGTGGTGCTGCACCTCGTAGCCGGCGGCCACCAGCGGGGCCAGCCATTCCGCCCACCCGGCGCCCATCACGCGCAGCAGCACCTGGCCGGGGCTGAAGCGGCGCATGAAGTCCACCACCCACGACTGGTTCTTGCGGCCGTCGGGGTACAGCCGGCCCGATACCAGCACCGACACCCGGGCCGGCTCGGCCGGCATCAGCGCCGGCGGCGCGAACGACACGAAGCGCGTGGTGCCGCTGAGCTCGTTGAGCCGTCGCGCGGTCTCCTCGGAGCAGCAGAAGCCCCAGATGCCGCCTTGCGCCTGCGCGCAGACCAGCTCGAACTTGCGCGGCGTGTCGATGTGCGTGACCAGCGTGCTGTGCATGCCGGTCGCCTTGACCTCGTGGAACTTGCCGTAGTTGACGTGGAAGGTCACGTCGAACCCCGGGCGCTGCTCGAACGACAACTCGACATGCCGCACGTGCGGCGCCAGGTGCGTGGCCAGCCGCTCGGCGTAGTCGTACAGCACCCAGCCGCCGGCCGGCTCGTAGCTGATGACGTTGACCTTCATGTCGCGCGTCTCTCCGTGCGGCCGATCAGCCCGGCACCCGGCACACCGCGACGGTGAGGAACGGCGCCGCCTGCTGCGTCTGCGCGAAGCTGGGGATCACGTGCTCCAGCGTGAAGTGCGGCGGCCACTGGTACAGCAGCTCCTGCATCACCAGGCCCTGGTTCACCAGCGTGGCCTCGAACTGCAGGTAGCGGAACTCGAACGGGTGGTAGCGCGTCAGCAGCCCGTGGCGGTCGCCGCGGTAGACCGGCGTCGAGCAGATGAAGCGGCCGCCCGGGCGCAGTACGCGCTTGATCTCGGTGAAGTACTTCGGCAATTCGCCGGGCTGGATGTGTTCGATGGTCTCGAACGAGATGTAGGTGTCGATCGACGCGTCGTCCACCGGCAACTCGAGCACGCTGCCCTGCAGGTAGCGGTGCGCGCCGCCCGGGCCCATGCGCGGCAGGTACTGCTCGTTGGCGAACGCGACCATGTTCGGGTCGATGTCCACGCCGGTGTAGCTCTTGCAGTTCAGCAGCAGCGACGAGTAGCCGCACCCCATCGCCGCGTCGAGCACGTCGGCGCCGTAGCAGAACCCCTTGGCGAAGGCGTAGCGGTACAGGTGGTCGAGGTTCAGCGTCTGCAGCGTGCCGTAGGGGCGCGGGATCAGGTGCTCGTTCTCGTCGACGAGGCCGAGGTCGAATCGCTGGGCTTCCAGGGGGGCGTTCATCGGGGTTCTTTCGCGTGTCGGGACGGCGGGATCAGAAGGCCCGGAGGTAGATCTCCGGGATCTGGCGCACGTTGGGCCGGTCCAGCGGGCCGGGGATCGGTTCGGCCGAATGGCCCGAGAACAGCGCCGCGTCCTTGCGCAGCCAGGTCAGCTCGAGCAGCCGCGGGAACGGGATGCCGCCGATCATCACCATGCCGCCGGCGTTGTTGGCGTGCATGTGCACCACGTGGTGCGACAGCGCGAGCTTGGAGAACACCGCGTAGGCCACGTCGAAGTACTCGCGGTTCACGAGGTTTTGGAAGTCGTGGAACTCGCCGGCCAGCACCTCGA
This sequence comes from Rubrivivax sp., assembly GCA_016789955.1. Lineage (GTDB taxonomy): Bacteria > Pseudomonadota > Gammaproteobacteria > Burkholderiales > Burkholderiaceae_C > Rubrivivax. The sequence continues at coordinate 83,235 of JAEUPB010000036.1, forward strand.
ACTTCGCCAGGTCGGCCGTGTCGGCCTGCGACAGGCACTCCCACTCGGCGCCCTCGGTGTCGAACTTCAGGATCGGGTGGCGCGCCTCGGCCCAGTCGAGCATGCCCATCATCGAGCGAAGCGACAGGAACGGGCCCTGGTCGCGTGCGCCCCAGCCGACCTTGTGGAAGCGGATCTGCGGGTGGTTGGACGGCGAGGCCGCGATCGTGTGGTCGAACTGCAGCACCTGCGCGCCGAGTGCCGCCATCTGGTTGTCGAAGCTCACCTCGTCGCCGATGCCGATCGACAGCACGCGGTTGCTCCGCTGCGCCACCGAGGGCATCACGTAGCCGCCGTCGCCGTCGGCGCCCAGCCGCACCTTGATGTCGCTGCCCATCTGCCACGGGCGGATGAGGTTCAGCAGCGCGAACACCTCGGCGTGGGTCACGGGCCGCGGCTGTGTAGTCGGGGGCGTTTCGGCAGCGGGCATGGCGGGTCTCGCAGGGAGAGGCTGTTGAAAGACGTCCGCGGCGCGCAGCAGCCGCGCCATCGCGAGGAAGGTCGATCCCGAGGTCGCGACGAGCTGGGTGCGCGACAGGATCAGCAGGTCGACGAGCCCTTCCACCACCGAGGCACCGGAGCGCTCGATGTTGTAGGGAAAGGCGCGGCCGTCGTCGTCGGCCGTGAGCTGGTTCCACGAGCCGCCCTTCTCGCGCTTCTCGGGGAAGTGGCCCTTCGGGAACACGGCGCAGTTGGACAGCGCGGCGAAGCGGCGATTGACCTCGGCGTCGTCGCTGCAGACGAAGTGGCGGCGCTCGCTGCGCTGCACGGCGGCGTGCAGCGCGTCGTCGTCCACCGCGCCGCCGAAGTCGGTCTTGCGGATGTGGATGCCGATCACGCCGGCATCGATGCGCTGCTGCACGCAGAAGTCCCACGCGCGGCGTTCCACATCGGGGGCGAGCCTCAGCGATCGCAACACGGCGTGCACGTCGGCGGCATCCACCCACGCCGGGATCAGGTTGTGGAAGTGCACCACGCCGCCGGGGGCGTCGAGCAACTCCTGGTAGTCGCTCCAGCCGTGCAGCCCCTGGTGCAGCACGATGCGCTCGGCGGGGAAGTCGAGCTGGTTCTCCTGCATCAGCATCGTGCGCGCGTCGTGGTGCCGGTAGTGCGAGAGCGGCAGCGTGTCGTGCGGCAGCGGCGGCACGAAGAGGCTCTCCAGCGCTGCGCCGCACCAGTTGTTCACGGGCCAGGAGATGCGCCAGTCGTGGCCGTAGCGCTGCTTGAGGATCAGCGCGAAGACGAGGGCGTTGAGGCGGTTGGCCAGGCCGCCGTCGCAGAGCACGACGTTCATGCGGCGGCCTCGCGGGCGGTGGTGGAGGAGGGTGTCATCGGGGTCTTCGAGGCGGCGGTCCAGGACAGGCCGACCACGGTGTTGGGCAGGGCGGCGCGCTGGTCGTCGTGGCGCGAGGCGTGCAGCGCGGTGGAGACGCTGGCGTCCAGCGAGCCGGTGACCAGCGCCTCGGCGTCGGCTGCGTCGGCCAGCGACACCGGGCTCGTCAGTGCGGCGACGAGCGCGCCGCGCGACGGGTCCAGCAGCCGCTGCAGCTTGCGCGCGGCTGCGGCGAACTGCTCGCCCGGCAGGCCCAGCAGCAGCACCAGCGCGTAGGGCGCCTGATCGGTGGTGTAGATGCGGCCGTCGGGCGCGAAGTCGGCGGCGTTCAGGTCGAGCACGGTGCCCGGGCACTGGTGCTTGCCCAGCAGCATCGCCAGTGCCTGCGTGGCGCGGTCGAGCTCATCGGTGGAGAAGGCGCGTGCCGCGGGGCTGTCCTGCACGCGCACGATCAGCGCACGCTGGCCGGGCTGCAGCGAGCGGCCGATCAGGTCTTCCAGCGGCTGCGCCATGCCGCGCCGCGGGCTGACCTGGTCACCCAGGCTCGAGCCGGTGCGCCAGCAGGCGTAGGCCATCACCGGCAGTTCGCGGGCGTAGCGCATGTCGCCGGCGGGTGCGTGCGCCAGGTAGTGGCCGCGCGGGTCGGCCACCGCGTCGGGGTCGTCGCGGTGCAGCCAGGCGTAGCGCTGGGCGTCGAAGTTGGCCTGCACGCGCTTGCGGCCCAGGCCGCCGTGCCAGTGCACGAGGTCGTTCTTCTCGGTGGTGCCGGGCCACCAGTCGATGGTCACGTTCGACTCCAGCCGCGCGTAGTCGAACGAGAGCTGGTCGCGCTTGGAGAAGGCGAGGATGCTCTCCCACCAGAGCTGCCCGAAGCGGCGCACGGCGGGGTGGTGGTGCGAGCGCAGTAGCACCGTGGCGGTGGTCAGCGGCGTGATCGACGCCAGCGGCCGCTGCTTCGCGTAGAAGGCCATCTGCGCGGCCACGGTGTCCACCGCGTCGTAGGCCAGGCTGGCCACGGCGGCGGCTTCCTCGTCGGGGTTGCGGCGCGAGCCGTGCAGGAAGGCGCGGAACAGATGGTCGGCACTCGCCGTGTCGTGCTGCAGGTCGGAAGCCTGCGGCAACCGGCGGAAGGTGACGGTGTTGTCGACGTACAGCGAATGCGCGGCGTCGGGGAAGTACTCGTGCGGCAGCGCCTTGGGCCGGCGCGACAGTTTCTCGGCCGGCAGGTGGCGGTCGCCCATCGGCTGCAGGCGCCAGGTCTTCGACGTCAGCGCCGGGTTGTCGGTGATGCAGACCCAGTCGATGTCGAGATCGGTGGTGGCACCCGCGGGGAGCGTCTCCAGGGGGTCGTTCAGCTGCTCCTTGGCGCCGACCAGCACGGTGTAGACGACGAGCCGGCCGGCCTTGGGCTGCGGCTCGGGTTGCGGTTCGACGGTGGTCGCCACGACCGGCGCGGGCTCGACCGCCATCGGCTCCGCCGCCGGGCGCAGCTGCAGCGTCGGGTACACGTCCACCCACCACAGCAGCAGCACCGCGAGGTTCCACACGCGCAGGAAGTACTTGGGGTTGCCGCCGTAGTAGTCGGCCAGCACGCCCAGGATCGCGTCGAAGTCCAGCACGTCGGCCAGCGGCGTGCCGCGCAGCTGCTCGATCGCGGCTTCGAGCCGGAGCCGCATCGGCTCCAGCAGGTAGACCGGCGGCACCGTGAAGCCCATCTTCTGGCGCTCGATCACGGCCCGCGGCAGGCGCGCCTTCATCAGCGCGCGCAGCACGTGCTTCGAGGATTCCACGCGCGGCAGCTTCATCTCGCGCGGCAGGGCCGACGCGAAACGCCAGACGTCCAGGTCGAGGAAGGGGAAGCGCCCTTCCAGCGAATGGGCCATCAGGATCTTGTCGGCCTTCATCATCAGGTTCTCGGGCATCCAGCATGAGAGCTCGAAGGCCTGCATGCCCGCCAGCGGCGAGGGCGCGTCGTCGAAGACCGGGCGGTAGCGGGTGTGGTGCAGCGGCCGCTTCTTCTCGCGCATCAGCTCGTTGGCCTTGAGGTCGTTGCTCGACAGCAGGAAGAAGTGCGTGAAGAGCTTGTCGCGGTCGGCCGCCAGCTCGGGCTTCAATGCGAGCTGGTGCTGGTCGTAGCCGGCGAAGAGCTCGTCGCCGCCTTCGCCGGAGAGCACCACGGTCACGTCGTCGGCGATGCGCTGCGCCAGCCGCGACAGCGCGAAGCAGGCCGGGTCGGCGATCGGCTCGTCGAGCTCGGCGATGACGCGGTCCATGCCGGCGCGCAACTCGGGCTGCGTGATGCACAGCTCCACGTAGTCGAGGTCGAACTGCCGCGCCACGGCGCGCGAGTAGGCGAACTCGTTGACCTCGGGCAAGCCGATGCTGTAGGCCTTCAGCCGTGCGCCGGCCTGGTGCACGTAGGACGCTACCGCGCTGGAATCGAGGCCGCCGGAGAGCAGCACGCCGATCGGCACCTCGCCCATCAGCTGCGAGCGCACCGAGCGCGCGAGCAGCCCGTCGAGTTCCTCGGCGTAGTCGGCCTCGCTGCGCGTGGCCTGCGGCTCGGAGACGACCACCGACGCATAGCGCAGCGTCTGCCGCCGGCCGTTGCACCACGTCGTGAAGCAGCCCGCGGGCAGCTTCTCGATGCGCGCGAACATCGTGTGCGGCGCCAGGTTGTAGCGGTAGGCCAGGTAGTCCTGGAAGCCGATCGGGTTCAGCGCGTGATCCAGCCCTTCCAGGCCCAGCAGCGTGCGCAGTTCCGACGCGAAGGCGATGCAGTGATCGTCTTCGTAGATGTACAGCGGCTTCTGGCCGAAGCGGTCGCGCACCAGCGTGAAGTCGTCGCTGCCTTCACTGCCTTCAGGGCGGACGTCGAACAGGCACGCCGCGAACATGCCGTTCCAGTGCTCGAACGCGCGCGGGCCGTGGGTGGCCCAGGTGGCCAGCAGCACCTCGGTGTCGCTGGTGGTGCGCAGCGGGTAGCCGGCGGGTCGCAGCGCCTCGTGGTTGTAGACCTCGCCGTTGTAGACGATGCCGTGGCGCCGGTCAGGCGTGTAGATCGGCTGCTGGCCGCCGGCACGGTCGACGATCGCCAGCCGCAGGTTGCACAGCAGGCTGCGCGCACTGCGATGCACGCCGTAGTGGTCCGGGCCCCGGTGCGCGAGCGCTCGGCCGAAGTGGGCCTGCGCGCGATCGAGGACCGCCGGGTCGACCGGGTGCTTGTAGTGGATGCCCGCAATGCCGCACATGCGCAGGCATTCTTCCGGGCAGGCGCCGGAGCTTGAGCCGGAAAAGGGCCGCAAACACGGCCCATCCCCGCATCTGCGGCGCCCGCGGCATCACGGGCGCCGGGCGACTACGCCGTCAGGGTTGCGGCGTGCCCGGGGCGGACGCCACGGAGGCCTCGTCGCCGGTGGCCTTCTGCGTGGCCAGCAGTTCCTGCTCGCGCTGCCAGGCGGCGTAGCGGGCCACCGCCTCGCGGTAGGCCACCCACTGCGCGGTGCGTTCGGCGGTCAGGCGCGCGATGGCGACCGTCTGGCGCTCGTTGTAGGCCTCGCGCGCGGCCAGCACCGTGTCGGGCTCGGCGGCTTCGCCGTTGCCCAGCAGCATGCCGTGGCGGCGCGCGTCCTGGAACGCCTGTTTCACTTCGGCACGGTCCAGCGGGCCGACCGTGGCTTCGGCGGGCGGCAGGTCGGAGTCGGCCACCGACGACGAGGGGGCCACCGGAATCTGGGCAGCCGGCGTGCGGGTGCGCGGCGCCGCCGGGGCGGCTGCGACGGCCGTCGACGGCTCGACGGCCGCCGAATCTGCGGCGGGTGCGGTCGATGCGGTGGTCGTCTCGGCGCCGGGCGGCTCCGTGAGCGGTGCCGTCAGCGGATCCTGCACCGTGACGGGTGCCGTTCCCATCGCCTGCTCCTGCGCTTGCGACAGCGACACGACAGCCAGCGGCGTCAGCGCCGCCAGGGCGGCCGCGACGGTGAGGGTGGTGCGTTTGCTCATGATGTCCTCCTGTGGGGTGCCTGGCACGACGCCCGGTGGCGCCGCGTGCCTGCATCGTCGGGCGTGGTGGCGGGCCTGCGTGTAAGCGCGCGTCAACTGCGGATGTCGGCGGCGTCCGACAGCGGAGCGCCGTTCCACGTTGGGCGATACCTGCCATTCCTTGTCATGAACAGGGCCGAGACTGCACCGGACACATCCACCCCGGAGCCCCCGATGCACGACCCTGCCCGCGACTTCGACTTCTGGATCGGCGACTGGCAGGCCGACAACCGCCGTCTCGTGCGGCGCCTGGCCGGCTGCGACGACTGGGAGACCTTCACGTCCACCAGCCGCGTGCGCGCGCTGCCGGGTGGCATCGGCAACTTCGACGACTGGGTGGCCGACACCTGGCGGCCGGGCTACGTCGGGATGTCGCTGCGCGTCTACTGCCCGCGCACGCGCCGCTGGAGCATCTGGTGGCTGGAGAACCAGACCGGCGGCCTCGATGCCGCCACCGGCCACCTGAACCCGCCGGTGGTCGGCGGCTTCGAAGGCGGCGTGGGCACCTTCGTCAGCCGCGAGAGCTGGGAAGGCCGGCCGATCCTGTGCCGATTCGTCTGGAGCGACATCACGCCGGTCTCGGCGCACTGGGAGCAGGCGTTCTCGGTGGACGAGGGCGCGACCTGGGAGGTGAACTGGACGATGCGGATGAGCCGCATCACTGCGGCGCCGCAGGCACCTTCAGGCCCCGCTGCACCGCCGGCCGAGCCTTGAAGGCGTCGAGCACGCGCGCCACCTGCGTGTAGCGGGGCCAGCCGACGAGCTCACCGGCACCGTAGCGGGTGACCAGGTTGTTCACCCACGGCAGGATGGCGATGTCGGCCAGCGTGTAGGCGTCGCCCATCACCCACGCGCGGCCTTCGAGCCGGGCGTCGAGCACGGCCAGCAGCCGCGCCGCCTCGGCCACGTAGCGGTCGCGCGGGCGCTTGTCCTCGTAGTCCTTGCCGGCGAAGAAGTGGAAGAAGCCGACCTGGCCGAACATCGGCCCCACGCCGCCCATCTGCCACATCAGCCACTGCACCGTTTCCCAGCGCAGCGCGGGGTCGGCGGGCAGCAGCTGCCCGGTCTTCTCGGCCAGGTACAGCAGGATGGCGCCCGACTCCCACAGCGCCTGCGGCTTGCCGCCGGGGCCGTCGGGGTCGAGGATGGCGGGGATCTTGTTGTTCGGGTTCAGCGCCAGGAACTCCGGCGAGAACTGGTCGCGTGCGTCGAAGGACACGCGGTGCACCTCGTAGGGCAGGCCGGTCTCCTCGAGCGCGATCGAGATCTTCACGCCGTTGGGCGTGGGCAGCGAGTACAGCTGCAGCCGCTCGGGGTGGCGCGGCGGCCACTTGGTCGTGACGGGGTAGGCGTCGAGGGCGTCGGTGCGAGGGAATGTGCTCATGCAGGGCATTCTCGACGCCGCACCGCCGCCGACGCGCCTGCGAGGTCACTCGTATCCCAGCGAGCGGGCCACCGGCACCCGCGACGCGCGCCAGGCCGGCCCTGCGCTGGCCACGAGCGACACCGCGAGCAGCACCACCAGCCAGCGCAGCGCAGCCGCCGGCTCGGGCAGCCACGGCACCGGCACCGGGAACATCACGCGGCCGAACGCCACCGCCAGGCCCGCCGCGAGCGGCACGCTCAGCGGCAGTGCCGCCAGCCAGGCCGCCAGCGAGACCACCAGGCCCTCGGCCAGCACCAGCCGCAGCAGCGCGCCGTGCGGCGCGCCGATCGCGCGCATCACCGCCAGTTCGCGCCGCCGCTCAAGCACCGCCAGCCCCATCGACGACAGCAGCCCGATCGCGCCGACCGCCAGCATCACCCAGCCCATCGCGCCGAGGAAGTCGACGACCATCAGCAGGTGGTCCTCGGTGACGCGCCGCGCCTCGGCCAGCAGCGTGCTCGTGGCCACCGGCATGCCCGCGTCGGCCAGCGCTGCGCGCAGCCGCTGCACGAGCTCGAGCTGAGCGGGCAGCGTGGCGGCGTCGGTGGCGATGGTCAGCGTCGCGGCGGGGGCGTCGTCGGGGTCCGCACCGGCCGCAGCGACCCGCGCGGCGCGCGATGCGTAGGCCACCGGCTGGGGCGGCCCGTCGAGACGGCCGACGACAACGACACGGCGCGGCCTGCCGTCGATCACCAGCGTGAACTCCCGCCCGGTCGCGTACGCGGCCTCGTTCCGGGCGAGCGTGCCGCCGACGACGACCGGCATCGGCTCGGCCCGAACGCCATCGTCGCGCAGCCAGCGGCCGTCGACCAGGGCCGGGCGCAGCTGCTGCGTCGATGGCGGCACGCCGACCAGCGTCAGCCGTTCGCCGAGCGCTCCATCGTCGCCGCGCACCACGGCGCGCTGCACGCGCCAGGCCTCGGCGCGCGTGACGCCGGGTTCGGCCTGCGCGAGCGCCTCGAGTGCGGCCACGGGCTGGGGCGAGGCCAGCCGCAGCGTGATGGCGTGGCGCTGCCCCGCGTAGAGCGCATCGACCGAACCGCGCACCGCCGTGCGCAGGTTGTCCGCACCGATCTGCACCGCGCCGCCGAGCGCCAGCGCCAGCACGGTGAGCGCGGTGCGGCGCGGCCGCCGCAGCGGGTTGGTCAGCGCCAGCTGCACGAGGCGCGGCAGCCGCTCGGGCAGCCGCGGCAGGCGCGGCACGGCGTCGGCGGCACCGAGGCCGGCGTCGCGCAGCAGCGCACCCACCGGTTGCGCACAGGCGCGGCGCACCGGCAGCAGCGCGGCGGCCAGCGGCAGCAGCAGGCCCACCGCGAGCTGCAGCGCCACCGGCCACGCGGGCAGCGCGAGGGTCTCGATCGGGAAGTTGAGCAGCTCGGCCTTGTAGGCGGCATAGCGACGCCCCAGCGCCCACGCCGCCGGCACGGCCAGCGCGGTGGCCGCGGCGCCCAGCAGCAGCGCGAGCGCCGCGTACTGCCGATGCAGAACGGCCACCGACGCCCCGAGCGTCTTCAGCACGCCGATGCGGCGCGCATGCCCGGCCAGCAGCGCCGCATAGAGGTTCACCACCAGCAGCGCGCACACGGCCAGCGCCAGCAGCGCGAACACCCCTTGCGCCAGCATCAGCGAGGACATCTGCGCCGCGTGCACGTGCTCGCCGGGGACCGGCACGTCGACGTCGCGCACACGGTGCCCGGCAGCCTCGAGGTCGGCCTGCACCGCGGCGGCAACGCGCCGCACCTGCTCGCGCGTGGCGGTGTCGTCGGCCACGCGGAACTGCAGCTCGTCGATGCCGGCCGGCAGGCCCAGGCGCTGCAGCGTGGCCGGCGTCGCGTAGAGCGTCACCACGTGCTCCATCCAGCCCGGCGCCTGCGCCACGTCGCGCAGCACGCCCCCGAGCGGCACGGACGCCGTCTCGATGTCGCCGGCGCGCAGCCGCACCGCGTCGCCGGGCACGAGGCCCGAGTACTCGCGCGACGAGCGCTCGACGACGAGCGCGCCGTCCGGCGGCGGCCACGGACCGGTGTCGGGCAGCAGGCGGCCGATCGCATCGGCGGCGAAATCGTCCACCACGATCAGCTGCGCCGCCCGCCATGCCCCGGCGCCCTGCACCGCGACCGTGCTCACGCGGCGCGTGCGCCAGGCCGCGATCTCGGGCCGTGCCTGCAGGCGCTGCACGGCGCGCGGGTCCAGCTGCGCGGTGCGCTCCAGGCGCAGCGTCGCCGAGGCCGGCCGGCTGGCGGCGTAGCCTTCGTGCGTGGCGCGCCGTACCAGCGCCCACGTGTCGAGCAGGGTGCCGGCGGCAGCCAGCGCGAGCGACAGCGCCAGCACCACCAGCGCGCTGCGGGCGCGGTGCTCGGCGATGTCGCGCCAGACCAGCGCAGCCCGGGTGTCACGCATGGCCGTGGCGCACCGTCGCCGGCGCTTGCAGCGGCCCGAGCAGCCGGCCGTCGGCCATCCGCAGCGTGCGCGTGGCGCGCTGCACCGCGCCGGCATCGTGCGTGACCATCACGAGCGTCAGCCCGTCGTCGCGCACCAGCGCAGCCAGCAGGTCCAGCAGTGCCGCGCCGCTGGTGGAGTCGAGATTGCCGGTCGGTTCGTCGGCCAGCAGCAGCGGCGGATCGTTGGCCAGGGCCCGCGCCACGGCGACGCGCTGCTGCTGTCCGCCGGACATCTGCGCCGGCAGCTTGCCGGCCTGCTCGGCCACGCCCAGCCGTTCCAGCAGCCGCAGCGCATGCCGCGGCCGATCGAGGCGCGGCCGCGTGCCGGCATAGTCCATCGGCAGCATCACGTTCTCCAGGGCCGTCAGCGTCGGCGGCAGCTGGAAGAACTGGAACACGACGCCCACGGAGCGGCCGCGCCACGACGACAGCTCGGCTTCGCTGGCTGCGTGCAGCGCGCGCCCGCCGACCTCCACCTCGCCGTGGCCGGTCCGCTCCAGGCCGGCCAGCACGTGCAGCAGCGTGGACTTGCCGCTGCCCGACGCACCGACCACGGCGACGAACTCGCCGCGCGCGACGTCCAGGTCGACCCCGTCGAGCACCGGCACGTCGCGCCCGGCGCCGGCGTAGGCGTGGTGCACGCCGCGCAGCCGCAGCGCCAGCGGCGCCGGCTGCCCGCCGTCGCCAGGGGATGCGGTGGCCGCCGACACGGGCCCGGTGGGGGCGGCGCGGCCGGCCAGGGTGCTCATGGGGGTCGACATGCGACGCAGTCTAGGAACCGATCGCACCGCCGGCACACCGTTCGACGGTGCGGATCGACCGTTCGCCGAAAGCCCCGCGCGCGCCGGCCCGCGTGCAGGCACGCTGGCGCCCGATCGTCGACACAAGGAGATCGCATGCTGCGCCGACCGTTTCTGCTCACCGTGGCCGCGGCCCTGCCGGCGCTGCTCGCGCGGCCCGCCCGCGCGCAAGGAGGCGTGCCGCCCGCGGCCGCCCCGCCACGCGAAGCGTCGCAGTTCGACTTCCTGCTCGGCGCCTGGGAGCTGGAGGTCACGCCGAAGGTCGGCGGGCTGGCGGCCGCACTGCACGGCACGCCGCGCCTGGTCGGCACCTGGAAGGCCTGGCGGGCCTTCGACGGCCATGGCATCGAGGACGAATTGCGCATCGTCGATGCATCGGGCAACCCGGTGACGCTGGCGCATGCGCTGCGGCTGTACGACGCCCGCTCGAGGCGCTGGTCGATCGCCGTGGCCGACGCCTACCGCGGCCGCATCGGTCAATCGGTCGGGCAGTGGCAGGATGGCGAGATGCGCACCACCGGCAGCGGCCCGTCGGCCGACGGCAAACCCGTCGTCACCCGTACACGCTGGCACGACATCGGCCCGGATCGCTTCCGCATGCGACAGGACCGCTCTACCGACGACGGCGCCACCTGGGACGAGGGCGTGCTCGCCATCGCCGCCCGGCGAACCGCCGCGAAGGCCCCGCGCTGAGCGCCATGCCGCCCCGCCGCTCCGCCCCGCGGCCGGACCCGGCCGAGGCCGGTCCGTCCGCACGCGCGGGGCGCGCCTGGGTGTGGGTGCAGCTGCTGATCGGCTGGCTGCCGGCGTGGGCGATCTTCGCGCTGCTGATGCGGGGCGTGCACGACCTCGGCCCCGGCACCGCAGCGCTGGGCGCGTTGCGGCTGGTGCTGTCGGCGGCGCTGCTCGGCCTGGTGGTGCAGCGGCTCGCGCGGCGCTGGCCCTGGCCGTATCCGTTCCGCTGGCGCTTCATGGCGCGCCATGCGCTGGCGGCACCGGCCTACGCGATCGCGTGGATCCTGCTGAACAGCGCCTGGACCAGCCTGCTGGAGGGCCGGTTCGTGGTGATCATCGGGCCGGGCCTCGTGCCGTTCTTCGTCACCGGCGTGTGGCTGTACGGGATGGTGGCCGGGGTCTCGTACGCCCACGGCGCGGCCGAGCGCATCGCGCGCACCGAGGCCGCGCACGCCCGTGCGCAGATGGCGGCGCTGCAGGCGCAGCTGCAGCCGCACTTCCTGTTCAATGCGCTGCACACGGTGATGCAGCTCGTGCGGCTGGATCCGCCGCAGGCCGAACGCGCGCTGGAGGAGCTGGCGGCGCTGCTGCGGGCCTCGCTGGCCGAGGGGCGCGACGAGGAGCCGCTGGGCGCCCAGTGGGCGCTGGTGCAGCGCTACCTCGCCATCGAGCAGCGGCGCTTCGCCGAGAGGCTCGTGGTGGCGCAGGCGCTGGACCCCGACACCCTGCTCCAGCCACTGCCCTCGTTCGCGCTGCAGACGCTGGTGGAGAACGCCGTCCGCCACGCGGTGGAGCCGGCGCCCCGGCCCGTGACCGTGCGCGTAACCAGCGGCCGCGAGGGCCCGCGCGCGTGGTGGGTCGAGGTGACCGACGACGGAGCGGCCGCGGCACCTGCAGTTGCCGACGGCACCACGGCGGCGGGCAGCGGCCTGGCGCGGCTGCGCGAGCGGCTGGCCTGGCGGCACGGCAGCGCCGCCGCGCTGCGGACCGAGCCGCTGGCCGGCGCCGGCTTACGCGCCCGGCTCGTGTTGCCGTGGCGCGACGTGCAGGCCGACGCGGAGGACGACGGTGACTGACGCGGCCGGAGCCACCGGCAGCGCCCCCGACGGCCGCGTGCGCACGCTGCTGGCCGACGACGAGCCGCTGGCCCGTGCCGGATTGCGCCGCATGCTGGCCGCCCTGCCGTGGGTCGACCTGGTCGGCGAAGCCGCGAGCGGCCCGCAGGCGAGCGAGGCCATCGCCGCGCTGCAGCCCGAACTCGTGCTGCTGGACATCCGCATGCCCGGGATGTCGGGGCTCGACGTCTGGCGCGGGCTCGCGCGGCGGCCGTGGGTGGTGTTCACCACGGCCTACGCCGAGCACGCGGTGGAGGCCTTCGAGCTCGGCGCGCTGGACTACCTGCTCAAGCCTTTCGGCCAGGAGCGGCTGCACGCGGCACTGGAGCGCGTGCGGGCACTGGCCGGCGAGCCGGCACCGCCGCCGTGGGAGCGCCTGGCCGAGGCCTGGCCGCAACAGCAGCCGCTGCAGCGCCTGTTCGTGCGCAGCGGCCGCGCGATCGTGCCGCTGCCGGTCGCGCGCGTCTCGCGCTTCGAGGCGCTGGGCGACTACGTGCTCGCTCATGCCGACGGGGCGGCGTCGGCGCACGTGCTGCACGTGGCGCTGCAGCGGCTGGCGCTGCGGCTGGACCCGCAGCGCTTCGTGCGCGTGCACCGCGCGCACCTGGTGAACCTCGACCACGTCGCAGCCTTCCGGCGCCAGGGCACGGCGCTGGCCGCGGAGATGCGCGACGGCAGCCGCGTGCCGGTGAGCCGTTCGATGGCGCAGCAGCTGCGTGGGCTGGCCCGGTAAGGCAGGGCCTTGGCATCCCCCATCCCGCAGTCCGACGCCGACGCGCCACCTTTGGCATCATCGACCGCAAGCGCCTCGCGCGCAGGGAGGACCGACGATGCCCGCAGCCACTCCGCCGCCCGCCGGCGCCCTCGACGCCGTGGTCGAGCGCCACCTCGCCGACCTCGTCGCCGCGTGCGTGTCCACGCTGGGCGACGCGCTGCGCTCGGTAGTGCTGTTCGGCTCGGCCGCCGAAGGCCGGCTGCGCGCCACCTCCGACGTCAACCTGCTGCTGGTGCTGGCGTCGTTCGACGCCCCGGCGGCCGACCGCCTGCGCGAGCCGCTGCGGGTGGCCCGCGCGGCGATCGACCTGCACCCGATGTTCCTGCTCGAACCGGAAGTGCCCGCCGCGATGGAAGCCTTCGCGCTGCGCTTCGCCGACATCGCCGCGCGCCACCGCGTGCTGCACGGCAGCGACCCGTTCGCGGGCGTCACGCTGCCACGCGATGCGCTGGTGCGCCGGCTGCGCCAGGTGCTGCTGAACCTGCAGATCCGCGCCCGCGAGCGCTACTTGGTCCTCTCGCTGCGCGAGGAACAGCTGGCCCGCCACATCGCCGACAGCGCCGGGCCGCTGCGCACGGCGGCGGCGTCGCTGCTGCAGCTCGAGGGCCGCGCGGCACCCAGCCCGAAGGAAGCGCTGGAGACGTTCGTTGCGGGCCTCGGCGAGGCCGGCCTGCAACAGGCGCTGGCGGCGATGTCGCGGGCACGTGAGGAGCAGCTGCTCGCGCCGGGCGAGGCGCCGGAGGTTGCGCTGCAGTTGATGACCCTGGGGGCGCGGCTGCGCGAGCGCGCCGCGGCGTTGGTGTGAGCGCACCGAGGTCAGCGACCGGGAGGCCACGATGACGCTGAACCCCTTCACGCTGCACGGCATGCCCTTCGTGGTGTTCTACATCGCGCTGATGCTCGTCACCTTCATGGTGCTGCGGCGCGCGATGATGGCCGCCGAGACCGACGGCGTGCCGCCGACGCCGCGCTACGACGACCCGTACCTCATCGCCTGCCTGCGCGGTGGCGCCGAGGAGGCGCTGCGCGTGGCCACCGTCTCGCTGACCGACCGCGGCTTGCTGGAAGTCGACGGCGACAAGGTGCAGATGCGCAAGCGGCACGCGGCCGAGCTGGTCAAGCGTCCGATCGAGAAGGCCGTGCTGCGCTGCTACGCCACGCCCGGCGACGGCACCCGCGTGCTGCGCGACGGCGACTCGCTGAAGGCCTGCGAGGAGTACCGGTCCGCGCTCGAACGGCATGGCCTGGTGGCCGGCGCCGCGGTGCGCGAGCGACGGCTGCCGAAGGTGGCCATCGCCGCAGCCGTGCTGCTGGGCGTGGCGGCGATGCGCATCGCCGAGGCGCTGTGGAACGGCCGCCACAACCTGGGCTTCCTGATCGCGCTGTCGCTGCTGTCGGCATTCCTGCTGTGGCGCTTCTGGCGCCGGCGGCTGACCTACGCCGGCGACGAGGCGATGACCGACCTGAAGATGCTGTTCAAGCGCCTGCCCGACCGTGCCAAGTCGCTCAAGTCCGGGGGCGAAAGCAACGAGATGGCGATGCTGGCGGCCGTGTTCGGCCTCACCGCGCTGCCCGCCGCCGCGTTCCCGTTCGTCGAGAAGATCTACCCCAAGCCGCAGAGCGACTCGTCGGGCTCCGGCGGCGACAGCGGCAGCTCCTGCGGCTCGAGCTGCAGCGGCGGTTGCGGCGGCGGGGGGTGCGGTGGCGTCTGAGGAGCGGCCGCGCCCGAAGAAGCTCGGCCAGTACGAGATCGTCGACCTGATCGGCGAAGGCGCGATGGGCGCCGTCTACCGCGGCTGGGACCCGCTGATCCAGCGCCCGGTGGCGATCAAGACGATCGGCGGGGCGGTGGTCGACGACGACGACATCGCCGGGGCCAGCGCACTGGCGCGCTTCCGCAACGAGGCCATCGCCGCCGGGCGGCTGCAGCACCCGGGCATCGTGTCGGTGTTCGAGTTCGACGTGGACGACGGCACCGCCTTCATCGCGATGGAGTACGTCGAAGGCTCGACGCTGGCCGACCGCATCGGCCGCGGCGAGCCCGTCTCCGACGCGCAGGTGTCCGACTGGATGGCGCAGCTGCTCGACGCGCTGCACCACGCGCACGAGAAGGGCGTGTGGCACCGCGACATCAAGCCCGCCAACGTGCTGATCACCGCCGAGGGGCGCATCAAGATCGCCGACTTCGGCATCGCGCGCGTCGAGGGCCGGTCGCTCACCGCGGGCGTGCACCTGATCGGCACGCCCGCCTTCATGGCGCCGGAGCAGTTCATCGGCGGCGAGGTCGACCGCCGTGCCGACCTCTACTCGGCCGGCGCGCTGATGTACGTGATGCTCGCCGGCGTGCCGCCCTTCAGCGGCAGCCACCAGCAGGTGATGCACCGCTCGGTGCACGAGGCCCCGAAGCCGCTGGCGGAGATCAGCGGCGTGCGCCGCCCGCCGTACTTCCAGCCCATCCTGACCTGTGCGCTGCAGAAGGATCCCGGCCAGCGCTACGCCACCGCGAAGGAGTTCCGCGAGGCGATCGAGCAGGCCGACTCGGAGCACCGCACGGTGGTGATCCGGCTGCCGATGCGGCGGCCGTCGACCGATGCGCACCCGACGGTGAAGGATCTCCCGGTGCCGGCGCGCGACGACGTGCAGCGCCACCTGCCGGCCGAGGCGAGCCCGTTCATCGGCCGTGCGTCGCTGGTGGCCGAGGTGCTCGAGCGGCTGCGCGCCGCGCGGCTCGTGATGCTGCTCGGCCCCGGCGGCACCGGCAAGACGCGGCTGGCGGTCCAGGCGGCGCGCCACGTGCGCGGCGTCGGCGCAGTGTGGTTCGCCGATCTCGCCGCGTTGCCGGTGGGCGCCGACATCGCGCCGGCGGTGGCGCACCTGCTGGGCGTGCCCGAGGCCGGCGGCGACGACCTGTCGAAGGCCCTTGCAGCGCGGCTGGCCGAGCCACCCGCGCTGCTGGTGCTCGACAACTGCGAGCACGTGCTGACCTCGGCCGCGGAGCTGGCTCGGGCCGTGCTCGACGGCGCGCCGGCCGCGCGGGTGCTGGCCACCAGCCGGCAGCCGCTGGGCGTGCCCGCCGAGGCTGTGCTGCCGGTGCCGCCGCTGGCGCTGCTGCCGGGTTCGGGGCCGGGCCAGGGCCCGGGCGGTCCCCCGAGCGAGGCGGCCGCGCTGTTCCTGGCGCGCGCCACGGCGGCGCGGCCCGACTACGCGGCGCAGCCCGGCAGCCGCGAGGTTGCCGAGCGGATCTGCGCGCGGCTGGACGGCCTGCCGCTGGCCATCGAACTGGCTGCGGCGCGCGTGAAGGTGCTCTCGGGCGCGCAGATCCTGGCCCGCCTGTCCGACATGCTGCGCCTGCTCACCGGCCCTGCCGATGGCCGGCAGCCGCGCCAGCAGACGCTGCGCGCGCTGTGCGACTGGAGCTGGGAGCTGCTCTCCGAGCGCGAGCGGGTGGCCTTTGCGCGCTGCGCGGTGTTCCAGGGCGAGTTCGACCTCGAGGCTGCCGAGGCCGCGATCGCTGACGAGGCGGTCGGTGCCGGCGGGAGCCTCGCGCAGGGCGACGTGATCGACGCGGTGGGCGAACTGGTCGAGCGCTCGCTGGTGGCGGCCATCGAGCGCGATGGCACGATGCGCTACCGGCTGCTGGAGACGCTGCGCGCCTACGCCGCCGAGCGGCTGGCCTCGGCCGGCGAGACCGCGGCGTTGCGGATGGCGCACGCCGCGCACTACCGGCAGCGCGCTGCCGGCATCGCCGCGCGGCTGGGCGGCCGCGAACAGCCCGCCGCGCTGGCTGACCTCGGGCGTGAGTCGGCTCAGCTCGCGGCCGCGCTGGATGCCTGCATCGAAACGCGCCGCCACGACGTCGGCGTGCCGCTGGCGGCCGACCTGTCGGCCTGCTGGCACGCCGCGGCGATCGGCCGCGAAGGCCTGCCGCGCGTCGAGCGGTTGCTGCAGGCCGCGCCGCCCGCATCGCCCGAGCTGGCGATGCTGCTGGTGCGTGCCGGTGGGCTCGAGGCGCGGCTGTTCAACCGGCTCGATCGCGGGCGCGAGCTGTGCCTGCGCGGCGTGGCGGTGGCGCAGCAGGTGCGGGCCCCGGCGCTGGTGGCGATGGGGCAGCGCTTCCTCGGCAACGTGGCGTCGCGCCAGCGCGACCCCGACGCGGCCGTCGCGCACTTCGAGCAGGGCCTCGACGCTGCACGCGCCGCCGGCGACCGCGGGCAGGAAGCGATGCTGCTGGACAACCTGGGCAGCGTGGCCATCCTGCGCAGTCGCCACGACGATGCGCGCGCCTTGATCGGGCAGGCGCAGGCGCTGTACCGCCAGCTCGGCCGCTGGGTGAACCTGGCCGGGTCGCTGATGAACCTGGGCGTCATCGAGGGCCGGCTGGGCGACTCGGCACGCGCGCAGGCGCTGCTCGCCGAGAGCCTGGAGGTGTCGCGCGCGCATGGCGACGTGCACGGCGAGGCCGAGGTGCTGGGGCAGATCGGACTGCAGCACCTCGAGGACGGCCAGGCGGCGCTGGCGGTGCCGGCGCTGCGGCAGGCGATCGTCGCGGCCGAGGGACTCGACGACGTGACTCTGCAGGCCCAGCACCACGAGCTGCTGGCGCGCGCGCTGGCCGCCAGCGCCGATGCCGCGGCGTCCCGGGCCGCGGCGCTGCAGGCGCTGGCCCTGCGCCGCCGGCTCGACACGCCGCGCGACGTGATGCAGGGGCTGCACGTGCTCGCCGGCGTGCTCGTCGACCACGACGCGGTGTCTGCGGCCCGGCTGCTCGGCCACGCCGCGGCGCTGCGCGAGCGGCATGGCCTGGCCCTCGCGCCCGACGAGCAGGCCGACGTCGAGCGCATGCGCGAGCGCGCCCGGGCGGGGGCCGGCGAAACGGCACACGACTCCGCGTGGCACGAGGGGCGGCTGGCCCGGCTGGATGCGCTGCTGCAGCAGCCGCTGCAGTCGCCGACGCGGCAGCCCGGCGCGGCCACGGAGCCGGCACGATGAGCGGTCTCGCCGATCCGCGCCGCCCCGACCGCGTGGGCCTGGGCTGGCGCGGCGAACTCGCCGCCGGCATCTTCGCGCACCTCGATCGCATCGACCTCGTCGAGCTGATCGCCGACGACCACCTGCGCGCCACGCCGCGCGAGCTGCGCCCGCTGCAGCTGCTGGCGGCGCAGCGCCCGCTGACGCTGCATGGCGTGGCGCTGGGGCTGGCGGGCAGCGAACCGGTGCCTGCGCAGCGGCTGGACGCGCTGGCGCGCCTGGTGGGGCGACTCGAGCCGGTGGCATGGTCCGAGCACCTCGCATTCGTGCGCGCCGGCGGCCACGAGATCGGCCACCTCGCGGCCCCTCCGCGCACCGCGTGCAACGTCGAGGCGGCGGCGCGGCACGTCGAGCAGGCCGCGCGCGTGGTCGGCCGCGCACCGCTGCTCGAGAACATCGCCACTCTGGTCGAGCCGCCCGGCTCGGCGCTCACCGAAGCCGCGTGGACCGGCGCGATCCTGCGCACCGCCGGCGCACCGATGCTGCTGGACCTGCACAACCTGTACGCCAACGCCGTCAACACCGGGCAGGAGCCGGCGGCGATGCTCGACGCGATGCTCGACGCGGTGACGCCCGGCTGCGTGCAGGCGGTGCACCTCTCGGGCGGGCACTGGATCGACGAGCCGGTGCTGGGCTCCACGGCGCCCGAGTCGCCGGCTCGATCAACCGGCCAGCGCCTGCTCGACGACCACGTGCACGACGTGCCGCCGCCCGTGTACGCGCTGCTCGAGCAGCTCGCCGCACGCGTGCCCGGCCCGCTGGACGTGGTGATCGAGCGCGATGGCCGCTACCCCGCATTCGATGTGCTGCTCGGCCAGATCGACGCCGCGCGTGCGGCGCTGGTGCGCGGGCGGGCGCGTGCGCATGCCGCCGCCGTGCTCGACCCGATGCCGGCGGAGATCGCCGATGCGGAGGCCACTGCGGCCGTGTCGCGCCTCGAACCCTGCCTCGCCCGCCTGTACGCCGACCCCGCCGCGCTCGACGGCTGGCTCGCCGACCCCGACCGGGCCAGCGCGTCCCTCGGGCTCGACGCCCACGACGCCGCAGCGCTGCACGCCGCCGACCGCACCGGCCTGGTGATGGCGGCGCGCAGCTACGCCCGCAAACGCGCGGAACACCAGGGCGCGCGATGATCGGCAACCACCGCGCGCGATGATGCGCGGCTGCGCAGGCCACCTCGCCCCACCCCATGAACCCTCTGACCGATTTCGATCCTGCCGTCGTGCCGCCCGGCGCCGCCACCGAGTCCGCCTGGTGCCTCGCTTTCGTCGAAGGCCAGTTGTTGTGGCCTGAGGACGAAGGCCGGCGGCTCGAACCGCAGGTGCCGGCCTCGTTCGAGGCGCTGGCCGCGGCGCGGCATTTCCTCGGGCAGCTCGGGGGCCTGGACTGCTGGGCGATGCAACTCCCCGAGGCACCGCCCGGCTGGCGGCGCCTGCCGCTGCGCGCCGCGATGATGCAGCTGGGCGAGCCCTTGATGGGGCTGGCCAGCCGTGCCGCGCAGGTGCTGGAGTGGGACCGCACGCACGCCCATTGCGGCGTGTGCGGCACGCCGACCGAGCGCCTGGAGGGCGAACGCGCCCGCCGCTGCCCGGCCTGCGGCCACACCGCGTACCCGCGGCTGAGCCCGGCCATGATGGCGCTGGTGTGGCGCGAGGGCGAGGTGCTGCTGGCACGCTCGCCCCACTACGCGCCGGGCGTCTACAGCGCGCTGGCCGGCTTCGTCGAGCCCGGCGAGTCGCTGGAGGACTGCGTGCACCGCGAGGTGGCCGAGGAGGTCGGCATCCGCGTGGCCGACCTGCGCTACTACGGCAGCCAGAGCTGGCCGTTCCCGCACAGCCTGATGGTGGCCTACAGCGCGCGCTGGACCGGCGGCGAGATCGTGCGCCAGGAAGCCGAGATCGAGGATGCGCGCTGGTTCCCGCTGGACGCGCTGCCCAAGGTGCCGCCGCGCTTCTCGATCGCCGGCCACCTGATCGCCGACACCGTGCAGGCGCTGGGCGGGCCGGCGCCGTCGCTGGTCGCGTCGGTGATCGCGGCGCGGTGATCCGCCGCTGAAGGCACGACGCCGCCGGCGTCCTCGCGGACGGGCGGCGGCGTCGGGGCGGCCCCGGCCCCGGGCTCACTTGGTACCGGGGTCGTCCATCAGATCAGCGGCGTCTGTCGGTTCAGCTCGTCGTCCAGCCACGAGCGCTGGGCCGGTGTCGCGGCCACCATCGTCGGGGGTGCCGCCGCCGTGGCCGGCGCTCCGCCGAGCAGGTCGCCGGCCGGCGGGGCCAGCACGTCGCCCAGGCTCACCGGCGCCTGCAGATCCTGCTTGGCGAACCACACGTCGGCCACATCGTGCTGCTGGCCCGCGGTGTCGGTCCAGCTGCCCACCATGCCGTGCACGTTGCCGTTCTCGGACTTGTCCGAGAGCACGTGGCTCAGGTCGATCTCGGCCACGCCCAGGTCCATCAGACCCTTCAGTTCGCCGAGTGCGGTCCTGCCGTCCTGGTCGGCGTCGACCCACACCTTCAGCTCGCCCCACTTCGCATCCAGCGCGCTGAGCTTGCCGTCGTGGTTGCTGTCGAGATCGGCCATCGCGTTGTAGCCGTTGCCCGCACGCTGGCCCGCGGCCGGCCCGTTCTCGAGCACCGTGGCCAGGCCGAACAGCTCGCGGCCGTCGTTGATCACGCCGTCGTGGTTGACGTCCCGCACCAGCAGGCCGTCACCCGCGCCGACCCAGCCGACCTTGGCGCTGGTGTCGCCGGTGCCGGTGAGGTCGAAGTTGACGCCCTGCGCCGCCGACAGCGTGTGGATGCCGTCGCCGTTGAGGTCCAGCACCACCGGCGTCACCGCCATCAGCGCGCTGATCTGGGCGGAGCTCATCGCCGCGATGTCGTCGGTCTGCCAGGCGGCGTACTGCGCCGTGGTCATCGCGCGCAGGTCGGCCGTCTCCAGGCCGGCGATCTGCTCGGTGCCGAACGCGATGATCTGGTCGGTCGTCAGCGCCCGCGCCTGGGCCGTGGTGAAGGCCGCGATCTGCTCGGTGCCGAGGGTCGCGAAGTCGGCCGTGGCGATCGAGGCGATCTGCGCCGTCGTCAGCGCGGCGATCTGGCGCGTCGTGATCGCGTCCCATTGCGCCGTGTCCAGCGCATCGAGCGCGGCCGTCGACAGAGTGCGGATCGCCGCCGTGGAGATGGCCGCCAGGTCGTCGGTGCCGATCGCGTCCATCTGCGTGGCCGTGATCGATGCCGTCTGCGCCGAGGTCAGCGCCGCGAACTGCGCGGTCGTCAGCGCATTGAAGTCATCGGTGGCCAGGGTGCTGAGCTGCGTCGTCGACAGCGCCGCCGTCTGCGTGTTGCTGAGTGCGCCGATCTGCGCCGAGTCGAAGGCGGCGAGCGCCTCGGTGGTCAGTGCGCGGATCGCCGCGGTGCTCATCGCCGCCAGTCGGTCGGTGGCCAGCACGTCGGTCTGCGCCGACGTGATCGCCCCGGCCTGCGTGGCCGTGAAGGCACCGAGCTGGGCCGTCGTCAGCGCGCTGAACTGCGCCGTGTCGAGCACCGCGATGTTGGCCGTGGCCAGCGAGCGCAGGGCCGTGGCGTTGATCGCCGCCAGGTCGTCGGTGGCGATGGTGTCGAACTGCGCCGTCGTGAACGCCGCCACCTGCGCCGAGGTCAGCGCGGCCATCTGCGCCGTGCTCAGCGCGCCGAGGTCGGCCGCGTCGAGGCTGGCGATCTGGCGCGTCGTCAGTGCTGCCACCTGGGCATTGGTGAACGCCGGGATCTGCGTCGAGTCCAGCGCCGCCAGCGCGTCGGTGGTCAATGCACGCAGCGCCGCCGTGGAGATGGCCGCCAGGTCGTCGGTGCCGATCACGTCCATCTGCGTGGCCGTGATCGATGCCGTCTGGCCCGAGGTCAGCACCGCGAACTGCGCGGTGGTCAGCGCGTCGAAGTCGTCGGTGGCCAGGTTGGCGACCTGCGTGGTCGACAGCGCCGCCACCTGCGCGTTGGTGAGCGCGCCGAGCTGCGCCGAGTCGAGCGCGGCCAGCGCGTCGGTGGTCAGCGCGCGGATCGCCGCGGTCGACAGCGCCCGCAGGTCGTCGCTGCCGATCACGTCGAGCTGCGCCGAGGTCAGGCCCAGGGCCTGCGCCGAGGTCAGCGCGGCCAGCTGCGTCGTGGTCAGCGCGTCGAACTGCGCCGTGTCGAGCAGGCCGATGTCGTCGCTGCCCAGGCCCTTGAAGGCCGTGGCGCCGATCGCCGCGAGGTCATCGGTGGCGATGGTGTCGAACTGCGCGGTGGTCAGCGCGATCGTCTGCGCCGAGGTCAGCGCGGCGAACTGCGACGTCGTCAGCGCACCCAGGTCGGTGGCGTCCAGCGATGCGATCTGGCGCGACGTGAACGCGGCCACCTGCGCAGTGGTCAGCACCCCGATCTGCGCCGAGTCCAGCGCCGCCAGCGCGTCGGTGGTCATCGCCTTCAGCGAGTTCGGGCTGATCGCCGCGAGGTCGTCGGTGTTCATCGCGTCGGTCTGCACCGCCGTGATGGCTGCCACCTGCGTCGAGGTCAGCGCCGCGAACTGGGCCGTCGTCAGCGCGTTGAAGTCGTCCGTGGACAGCGAGCCGATCTGGCCGGTGCCCAACCCGGCGATCTGGCCGGTGCCCAGCACCGCGAGCTGCGCGGAGTCGAGCGCGGCCAGCGCGTCGCTGGTCAGGGCCTTCATCGCCGCCGTCGACAGCGCAGCGAGGTCTTCGGTGCTCATCGCGTCGGCCTGCGTGGCCGTGATCGACGCCGCCTGTGCCGACGTGAACGCGGCGAACTGCGCCGTGGTCATCCCGTCGAACTGTGCGGTGTCCAGCGCCGCGATGCTGGCGCCGGTGAGGCCCTTGATGGCCGCCGGCTGGATCGCCGCGAGGTCATCGGTGGCCAGCACGTCGGCCTGCGCCGTGGTGAAGGCCGCCACCTGCGCGGAGGTCAGGGCCGCGTACTGCGCGGTGGTCAGCGCGTTCAGGTCGGCCTGGTCGAGCGACGAGAGCTGGCGGCTCGTCAGCGCGGCCACCTGCTGCGACGTGAACGCAGGCAGTTGCGCCGAGTCGAGCGCCGCCAGTGCATCGGTGGACAGCGCGCGCACCGATGCCGTGGTCAGCGCGGCCAGGTCGTCGGTGGCCATCGCATCGGCCTGCGTCGCGGTGATCGCGGCCACCTGGGCCGAGGTCAGCGCGGCGAACTGCGCCGTGGTCAGCGCATTGAGGTCGTCGGAGGACAGGCTCGCCACCTGCGACGTGGCCAGGGCCGCCACCTGCGCGTTGGTGAGCGCACCGATCTGCGCCGAGTCGAGCGCGGCCAGCGCGTCGCTGGTCAGCGCGCGGATCGCCGCGCTGGTCAGCGCGCGCAGGTCGTCGCTGCCGATCACGTCGGTCTGCGCCGAGGTCAGGCCGGCGGCCTGCCCGGACGTGAGTGCCGTGAACTGCGCCGTGGTGAGGGCGTCGAACTGGGCCGTGTCCAGCGTGGCCAGGTTGGCCGTGGACAGGCCGCGCATCGCGCTGACGCTGATCGCCGCGAGGTCATCGGTGGCCAGCACGTCGGCCTGCGCGGTGGTGAAGGCCGCCACCTGCGCGGAGGTGAGCGCGGCGTACTGCGCCGTGGTGAGCGCGTTCAGGTCGGCCTGGTCGAGCGAGGCGATCTGGCGGCTGGTGAGCGCCGCCACCTGGGCGTTGGTGAGGTTGGGCAGCTGGGTCGAGTCCAGCGCGGCCAGCGCGTCGGTGGACAGCGCGCGGATCGAGCCGCTGGAGATCGCCGCCAGGTCGTCGGTGGCCATCGCGTCGGCCTGGTCCGCCGTGATCGCGGCCACCTGGGCCGAGGTCAGCGCGGCGAACTGCGCCGTGGTCAGCGCGTTCAGGTCGTCGGTGGACATCGCCGCGATCTGCGTCGTGCCGAGCGTGCCGATCTGCGTCGGCGACAGCACCGCGATCTGGGCCGAGTCGAGCGCCGCCAGCGCATCGCTGGTCAGCGCACGCACGGCGGCCGTGCTCATCGCGGCAAGGTCGTCGGTGGCGATGGCATCGAGCTGCGCCGACGTGATGCCGACCGCCTGTGCCGACGTGAGCGCGGCGAACTGCGCCGTGGTCATCGCGTTGAACTGCGCGGTGTCCAGCGTCGACAGATTGGCCGTCGACAGGCCACGCAGCGCCGTGGCGCCGATGGCGGCCAGGTCGTCGGTGGCCAGCACGTCGGCCTGAGCGGTCGTGAGGGCGGCCACCTGGGCCGAGGTCAGCGCGGCGTACTGGGCGGTGGTGAGCGCGTTCAGGTCGGCCTGGTCCAGCGAGGAGATCTGGCGGCTGGTGAGCGCGGCCACCTGGGCGTTGGTCAGCGCCGGCAGCTGCGTCGAATCGAGCGCGGCCAGTGCATCGGTGCTCAGCCCGCGGATGGCCGCGGTGGAGATGGCGGCGAGGTCGTCGGTGGCCAGCGCGTCGGCCTGCGTGGCCGTGATGGCGGCCACCTGGGCCGAGGTCATCGCGGCGAACTGTGCCGTGCCCAGCGAGTTGATGTCTTCGCTGGCCAGCGCCGCCAGCTGCGCGCTGGTGAGCGCGGCCACCTGGGCGTTGGTGAGGCTGCCGATCTGCGCGGAGTCGAGCGCGGCCAGCGCGTCGCTGGTCAGCGCGCGGATCGCGGCCGTGGAGAGGGCACGCAGGTCATCGGTGCCGATCACGTCGAGCTGCGCCGAGGTGATGGCTGCGGCCTGCGCCGAGGTCAGCGCGGCGAGCTGCGCCGAGGTCAGCGCGTCGAACTGCGCCGTGTCGAGCACTTCCACGTTGGCCGTGACCAGGCCGCGCAACGCTCCGCCGCTGATGGCCGCCAGGTCGTCGGTGGCGAGCACGTCGCCCTGCGCCGTGGTGAAGGCCGCCACCTGCGCCGACGTGAGCGCGGCGTACTGGGCGGTGGTGAGCGCGTTGAGGTCAGCCTGGTCGAGCGACGCGATCTGGCGGCTGGTGAGCGCCGCCACCTGGACCGACGTGAGGCTCGGCAACTGGGCCGAATCGAGCGCCGCGAGCGCGTCGGTCGAGAGCGCGCGGATCGAGCCGCTGGACAGCGCCGCGAGGTCCTCGGTGCCGATCGCATCGGTCTGGGCCGAGGTGATGGCGGCCGCCTGGGCCGAGGTCAACGCCCGGACCTGGGCCGTCGTCAGCGCGTTGAAGTCGTCGGTGGCGAGGCTGGCGACCTGGCCGGTGGTCAGCGCGGCGACCTGGGCATTGGTCAGCACGCCGATCTGCGCCGAGTCGAGCGCGGCCAGCGCGTCGCTGGTCAGCGCACGGACCGCGGCCGTGCCCAGCGCCACCAGGTCATCGGTGGCGATGACGTCGGTCTGCGTGGCCGACAGGCCGGCAGCTTGCGCGGAGGTCAGCGCGGCGAACTGACCGGTGGTCAGTGCGTCGAACTGGGCGGTGTCCAGCGCGGCGAGGTTGGCCGTCGAGAGACCGCGGATCGCCGTGACGCTGATCGCCGCGAGGTCATCGGTGGCGATGACGTCGGCCTGCGCCGTGGTGAGGGCGGCCACCTGGGCCGAGGTCAGCGCGGCGTACTGGGCGGTGGTGAGCGCGTTCAGGTCGGCCTGGTCGAGCGAGGAGATCTGGCGGCTGGTGAG
>JAEUPB010000041.1 GCA_016789955.1 Rubrivivax sp.
CGCACAGCTACATGGACGCGCTGCCCGACTTCGTGAAGCTGGCCGAGGCCTACGGCCACGTCGGCATGCTCATCGAGAAGCCGGCCGACGTGGAGCCGGCGCTGCGCGAAGCCATCCGCCTCAAGGACCGCACCGTCTTCCTCGACGTGCGCACCGACCCCACCGAGAACGTCTGGCCGATGGTCCAGGCGGGCAAGGGCATCTCGGAGATGCTGCTCGGCAGCGAGGACCTGTAGCGGCCGGCGGCCGCGGGCAGGGTGCCGGCGTTACCGCGCTGGTGCCGGCAGCCCGAGGCCGCAGCCGCCACAGCCTGGCGTGCCCCGTCTCCCCATCCACTCCACTCGAACAGCGCAGCCAAGCGCTCGGGGTTACCGCCTCGAAGCGTGAGGAGCCGCGCAGGACGAAGCGAACATGAAGCACATCATCGCCGTGCTGCTCGAAAACGAGCCCGGCGCCCTCTCGCGGGTCGTGGCGCTCTTCTCGGCGCGCGGCTACAACATCGAGAGCCTGACCGTCGCGCCGACGGAAGACGCGTCGCTGTCGCGCATGACGATCGTCACCACCGGCAGCGACGAAGTGATCGAGCAGATCACCAAGCACCTCAACCGCCTCATCGAAGTGGTGAAGGTGGTAGACCTGACCGAAGGCGCCTTCATCGAGCGCGAGCTGATGCTCGTGAAGGTGCGTGCCGTCGGCAAGGAGCGCGAGGAGATGAAGCGCATGGCCGACATCTTCCGCGGACGGATCATCGACGTCACGGAGAAGAGCTACACGATCGAACTCACCGGCGACAGCGCCAAGCTCGATGCCTTTCTGGTCGCCATCGACCGGTCGGCCATCCTCGAGACCGTGCGCACCGGGGCCAGCGGCATCGGCCGCGGCGAACGCATCCTCAGAATCTAGCCAACGATCCGGCCGGAACACCCCCAGGGCCTGCAGGCCCGACAACGCTCACCAGGAGAAAGACGATGAAGGTTTACTACGACAAGGACGCCGACCTGAGCCTGATCAAGGGCAAGAACGTCACCATCGTGGGCTATGGCTCGCAAGGCCATGCGCACGCGCAGAACCTCGCCGAGAGCGGCGTGAAGGTCACCGTGGGCCTGCGCCGCGGCGGCGCGTCGTGGCCGAAGGTCGAGAAGGCCGGGTTGAAAGTGGCCGAAGTCAAGGACGCGGTGAAGGACGCCGACGTCGTGATGATCCTGCTGCCCGACGAGCAGATCGCGTCCGTCTACAAGAACGACGTCGAGCCGAACATCAAGCAGGGCGCGTCGCTCGCGTTCGCGCACGGCTTCAACGTGCACTACGGCCAGGTGGTCCCGCGCGACGACCTCGACGTCTGGATGGTGGCCCCCAAGGCCCCCGGCCACACCGTGCGCAGCACCTACACGCAGGGCGGCGGCGTGCCGCACCTGATCGCCGTTCACGCCGACAAGTCGGGCAAGGCGCGCGACCTCGCGCTGTCGTACGCCGTGGCCAATGGCGGTGGTCGAGCCGGCATCATCGAGACCAACTTCCGCGAGGAGACCGAGACCGACCTGTTCGGCGAGCAGACCGTGCTGTGCGGCGGCACCGTCGAGCTGATCAAGGCGGGCTACGAGACGCTGGTCGAGGCGGGCTACGCGCCCGAGATGGCGTACTTCGAGTGCCTGCACGAACTCAAGCTGATCGTCGACCTCATCTACGAGGGCGGCATCGCCAACATGAACTACTCGATCAGCAACAACGCAGAGTACGGCGAGTACGTGACCGGGCCGAAGATCGTCACCGACGAGACGCGCGCGGCGATGCGTCAGGCGCTGCGGGACATCCAGACGGGCGAGTACGCCAAGAGCTTCATCCTCGAGAATCGCGCCGGTGCGCCCACGCTGATGAGCCGCCGCCGCCTGATGTCGGAGCACTCGATCGAGGTGGTCGGCGAGAAGCTGCGCGCGATGATGCCCTGGATCAAGGCCAACAAGCTCGTCGACCGCAGCCGCAACTGATCGATGCCGATGGACGACGACGGTCGCGCTTCCGCGTCTGACGACGCCGCCGAGCCACTGCACGGCGGCGTGGCGAGACCGCGTCGCAAGGGCATCTACGTGCTGCCCAACGCGATCACCCTCGCGGCGCTGTTCTCCAGCTTCTACGGCATCGTGATGGCGATGAACGGCCGCTTCGAGGCGGCCTGCATCGCGATCTTCGCCGCGGCGGTGCTGGACAGCCTCGACGGCCGCATCGCGCGCATGACGAACTCGCAGAGCGCCTTCGGCGAGCAGATGGACAGCCTGTCCGACATGGTGGCCTTCGGCGCCGCGCCGGCGCTGATCGTCTACATCTGGGCCCTGAAGGACCTGGGCAAGCTCGGCTGGATCCCGGCGTTCGTCTACATCGCCGGCGCGGCGCTGCGTCTGGCGCGGTTCAACGTGAACATCGGTGTGGTCGACAAGCGATTCTTCCAGGGCCTGCCCAGCCCGGCTGCCGCGGCGCTCGTGATGGGGCTGATCTGGTCGATGGACGACGCGGGCTTCAAGAATGTCGGCAGCGTACCGTGGCTGACCTGGGTGGCCTTCGGCGTGACGTTGTATGCCGGCCTGTCGATGGTCACCAACGCACCGTTCTACAGCTTCAAGGTGGTGGGGGGCCGACGCACGGTGCCCTTCATCGTGATCGTCGCGATTGCGCTGGCCATCGCGCTGATCGCGCTGGATCCGGCGCGGGTGCTGTTCGCGATCTTCTGCAGCTACGGCGTGTCGGGCTACGCGGTGTACGCGTGGCGCAAGGCCAAGGGGCAGCCGACCAGCGTGATCGCGGTCTCCACCGACGAGCCCGACGAGGCCGGTCTGCACCGCTGACGGCCGTCGCCGCGGGCGTGCTACATTCCAGCCCGTGATGGTCCTCCCGACGACGAGCCTTCGACTAGGCCTAGGTCTGCTAGCCAACCCAGCGGCGAGCTGATCGTTCACGTCCTGACCTTCCACTGATCGACGGCCCGCCAGCGCAACGCAGCGGGCCGTTTTCGTTTTCTTTCCCCGATCGAGCTGCGTGGCGCACCCACTGACCCGGAGTTGCCATGTCCATGCTCACCGACCCTTCCGCCAAGTACCGACCCTACGCGCCGATCCGCCTGACGGACCGGCGCTGGCCCGACGCGGTGCTGACGCGCGCGCCGATCTGGCTGTCCACCGACCTGCGTGACGGCAATCAGGCGCTCATCGAGCCGATGGATCCGCAGCGCAAGCTGCGCATGTACGAGATGCTGCTGAAGATCGGCTTCAAGCAGATCGAGGTCGGCTTCCCGTCGGCGTCGCAGGCGGACTTCGATTTCGTGAGGCTGCTGATCGAACGCGGGCTGATTCCAGACGACGTGACGATCCAGGTGTTGACGCAGGCCCGGCCCGAGCTGATCCGCCGCACCTTCGAGGCGCTGGAGGGAGCGCCGAGGGCGATCGTGCACCTGTACAACGCGACGGCGCCGGTGATGCGGCGCGTCGTGCTGGGCCTCGACGAGGACGGCATCGTCGCGCTGGCGACCGGACATGCCCGCCTGATCGCCGATCTGGCCGCCGAGCGGCCCGGCACGCAGTGGACCTTCGAGTACTCGCCCGAGATGTTCTCGGGCACCGAGCTGGCATTCAGCAAGCGCGTGGTCGATGCGGTCACCGAGGCCTGGCAGCCGACCCCGGAGCGGCCGTGCATCGTCAACCTGCCGTCGACGGTCGAGCACTCCACGCCGAACATCTTCGCCGACATGATCGAGTGGATGCATCGCAACCTGGCGCGGCGAGACGCCATCGTGCTCTCGGTGCACCCGCACAACGATCGCGGCACGGGCACGGCGGCCGGCGAGTTCGCGCTGATGGCGGGCGCGGATCGCATCGAGGGTTGCCTGTTCGGCAACGGCGAGCGCACGGGCAACGTCGACCTCGTGAACATCGCGCTGAACCTCTACACGCAAGGCGTCTGCCCGGGCCTGGACTTCTCCGACATCGACGAGGTGCGCCGCTGCGTCGAGCACTGCAACCAGCTGCGGGTGCCGGAGCGGCATCCGTACGTCGGCGACCTCGTCTACACGTCGTTCTCCGGGTCGCACCAGGACGCCATCAAGAAGGCCTTCGCGGCGCGACGTGACGGAGACATCTGGGACATGCCGTACCTGCCGATCGACCCGAAGGACCTCGGCCGCAGCTACGACGCGGTGATCCGCGTCAACAGCCAGTCGGGCAAGGGCGGGATCTCCTACCTGCTGGAGGCGGAGTACGACCTGGAGCTGCCGCGGCGGCTGCAGATCGAGTTCTCGCAGGTGGTGCAGGCCGTGATGGACGTGCAGGGCCGCGAGATGACCGCGGCCGACCTCTGGGCCGTCTTCACCCGCGAGTACGGGACCGAGGCCCTTCGCGTCGATCAGCAGCACATCGAGCAGGGTCCTGACGGACGCGTGCAATTGCGCGCCACGGTGCACGCCGACGGCGGGACCGCCGTGCTGCAGGGGCAGGGCAACGGGCCGGTGGACGCCTTCGTCGCCGCGCTGTCGAAGGCCACCGGCGTGGCGATCTCCGTGCTCGGCTACCACGAGCATTCCATCGGCGCGGGCGCACATGCGCGGGCCGCGGCCTACCTGGAGCTGCGGGTGGGCGAGGCGCGCACGCTGTTCGGCGTGGGCATCGATGCGAACATCGTCACTGCGTCGATGCAGGCGGTCCTCTCGGGCGTCCGCCGGGCCGGCATCTCCCTGCCGCGCGCGACGCTCGCGGCATAGTCACGAAAGAGCCACCAAGGAGCCAGCCATGTCCGACAAGCTCATCATCTTCGACACCACCCTGCGCGACGGCGAACAGTCGCCCGGCGCGTCGATGACGCGCGACGAGAAGCTGCGCATCGCTCGCCAGCTCGAGCGGCTGCGGGTCGATGTCATCGAAGCCGGCTTCGCCGCCTCGTCCAACGGCGACTTCGCCGCCGTGAAGGCGATCGCCGATGCCGTGCGCGAGTCGACGGTCTGTTCGCTCGCGCGTGCGAACGACCGCGACATCTCGCGCGCCGCGGAGGCCCTCTCCGGGGCCGCGCGTGCGCGCATCCACACCTTCATCGCCACCAGCGCTCTACACATGGAGAAGAAGCTGCGCATGACGCCGGAGCAGGTGCTCGAGCAGTCTCGGCAGGCGGTGCGTTTCGCGCGCAATCTGTGCGCCGACGTCGAGTTCTCGGCAGAGGACGGCTACCGGTCCGACCCGGACTTCCTGTGCCGCGTCGTCGAGGTGGCGATCGCCGAAGGGGCGACCACGATCAACATCCCCGACACGGTGGGCTACGCGATCCCCGAGCTGTACGGCGCCTTCATCCGCCTGCTGCGCGAGCGCGTGCCCAACTCCGACAAGGCGATCTGGTCGGTGCATTGCCACAACGACCTCGGCATGGCCGTGGCCAACTCGCTGGCCGGCGTGAAGATGGGCGGCGCGCGGCAGGTCGAGTGCACCATCAACGGCCTCGGCGAGCGGGCGGGCAACTGCTCGCTCGAGGAGATCGTGATGGCCGTGAAGACGCGGCGGGACTACTTCGGGCTCGACGTCGGCGTCGACCCTTCGCAGATCGTGCCGGCTTCGCGCATGGTCAGCCAGACCACGGGCTTCGTCGTGCAGCCCAACAAGGCGGTGGTGGGCGCCAACGCCTTCGCGCACGCATCCGGGATCCACCAGGATGGCGTGCTCAAGGCGCGCGACACCTACGAGATCATGCGCGCCGAGGACGTGGGCTGGGCGGCAAACAAGATCGTGCTGGGCAAGCTCTCGGGACGCAACGCGTTCAAGCAGCGCCTGCAGGAGCTCGGGATCACGATGGAGTCCGAAGCCGAGATCAACGCGGCCTTCGCGCGCTTCAAGGACCTCGCCGACCGCAAGAGCGAGGTCTTCGACGAGGACATCCTGGCGCTGGTCTCCGACGAGAGCGTGACTGCCGAGCGCGAGCACTATCGCCTGCTGGCGCTGTCGCAGCGGTCGGAGATGGGCGAGCGTCCGCACGCCGCGGTGACCTTCGCGATCGGCGAAGCCGAGGTGCAGGCCGAGGCCGACGGCAACGGGCCGGTCGATGCGAGCCTGAAGGCGATCGAGTCCCGGGTGCAGAGTGGCGCGGAACTGATGCTGTATTCGGTCAACGCGATCACCTCCGGCAGCACCGAGTCTCAGGGCGAGGTCACCGTCCGGCTGCAGCACGGCGGGCGGGTGGTGAACGGCGTCGGTGCGGATCCCGACATCGTCGTGGCATCGGCGAAGGCCTACCTTGCGGCCTTGAACAAGCTGCACAGCAACGTCGAGAGGGTGGCCGCCCAAGGCTGACGCTGGGTGCCACGGCCGGCAGCGTAGGGGAAAACCTGAAGTGAGCTTGAAAAACAGCTCACAACTCGTTGTTTCGACTGGATTTTCCGGCTATCCTCCGGCTCGTTTTCGAGACCCTGGAGCAGCCTTGAGCGCAGCGTCGAAACTCTTGCGGTGGAGCGCCGGCCTGGCGTCGGCCGCCTTGCTGGTGGGTGCCAGCACGATCGCGCAGGCGCGCACCACCCCGGCTCCCGAAGTCAAGGGCAAGAAGGCGGCGCCTGCCCACGCGGCCCGCAAGACGGCGCCCAAGGCCGCCCCCCGGGTGGCCGCGAAGTTCGTGCCCGCCCGGCCGTCCATCGGGCAGTTGACCGGGCTGCATGCCACCGAAGATCCGCTCGACCTGAAGTCGGCCGTGGCATTGGTGGTCGACCAGGACACCAACGAGGTCCTGTTCAGCAAGAACCCGCAGGCGGTGCTGCCGATCGCCTCCATCACCAAGCTGATGACGGCAATGGTGGTGGCCGATGCCCATCTGCCGAAGGACGAGATGCTGACGGTCGCCCCCGTCGACGACCTCGACACCGGCAAGTCGAGCCGCTCGCGGCTGAAGGCCGGCGTGCAGCTCAACCGCGGCGAGATGATGCATCTCGCGCTGATGGCTTCCGAGAACCGCGCGGCCTACGCGCTCGGGCGGCACTATCCGGGCGGCCTGTCGGCGTTCGTCGAGGCGATGAACCGCAAGGCCGCCGAGCTCGGCATGGCCGACACGCGCTACGTCGAGCCCACCGGCCTGTCGAGCCAGAACCGTTCGAGCGCACGCGACCTCTCGTTGCTGGTCAAGGCCGCGATGCAGTACCCCGAGATCCGCGAGTTGTCGACCATGCCCGAGGCTCAGGTGGTGGTGGGCAACCGGCCGCTGAGCTTCCGCAACACCAATGGCCTGGTGCGCAACCCCGAGTGGGAGATCGGCGTGCAGAAGACCGGCTTCATCTCGGAGGCCGGTCGCTGCGTGGTGATGCAGGCGAGCCTCGCAGGCCGCAAGCTCATCATGGTGCTGCTCGACTCGGCGGGGAAGTATTCCCGCATTGGTGATGCCGAGCGCCTGCGCGCCTGGCTGAACAGCGCCACTCAGCGCGTCGAGCCGGGCCGGTAGCCAAGCGCGGCCGAGATTTCTGCGGCCGTCGCCCGAACGCGTTCCAGCCAGCCTTCCTCCAGCCGATCGGCTGGCGCCGAGACCGACAGGCCGGCGACGAGCTTGCCCTGGTCGTCGTGGATGCCGGCTGCCATGCAGCGCACGCCCAGTTCCAGCTCTTCGTCGTCGCGGGCCGTGCCGAGTGCCCGGACGGTCGACAGTTCGCGTTCGAGCCGCGGTGCGTCGGTGATGCTGTTGCGGGTGTGCCCGGTCAGCCCGGTGCGGGTGGCATAGGCCCGCACGCGCTGCGGATCTTCCGCCGCCAGGAAGAGCTTGCCGACGGAGGTCAGGTGTAGCGGTGCGCGGCCCCCGATGGCCCGCACCACCTGCATGCCGCTGCGTTCACTGTAGGTGCGCTCGATGTAGACGATCTCGTCGCCTTGTCGTACGGAGAGGTTGACGGTCTGGTGCGTCAGCTTGTGCAGTTCCCGCATCGGGCCCAGCGCGGCTTCGCGGACGTCCAGCCGTGCCTTCACGAGGTTGCCGAGTTCCAGCAGCCGCATGCCGAGCCGGTAGCTGCCGGCCTGCGGGCGATCGACCAAGCGGCCGACCGCGAGGTCGTTCAGGATGCGGTGGGCGGTGGACGGGTGCAGCCCGGTGGCCTGGCTGATCGACTTCAGCGTGGCCGGCTCGGTCTGCGAGGCCAGCATGTCCAGCAGCGAGAACATGCGTTCGAGGACCTGGATGGTGGGCGTGTCGGCTGGCGGCTTCATGCCTGTGATTCTGCATGGCGGAATGTCGCTTTGCATAGCGACAGCGCAACATCGGCCGATCGCACCGCGCCTTCCAGCGTGGCCGGGTAGGGACCGTCGACATAGTCGCCGGCCGCGTACAGGCCCGGGCAGATCGCCGAAGGCGGCCGCCGAAGGGCCGGCGTGCAGGCGAAGGTGGCGCGCTTCTCGCACGCCACGTGGCGCACGGCCAGGCGGCTGGCCGCATCGAGACCGGGGAGTGCGGCCCGGATCTGGTCCCGGACGCGCTCGCCGAGGTCGTGCAGGGGAACGCCGAGCCATGCCGCCGCACCGCTGACCACGGCCACCACGACCCCGGGTTCCATGCCCAGCGCGCCGTGATCGAAGATGAACTGCGCCGGGGATGTCGCGTCCTCGCGCAGGGCGACCATCGGCGCCGGCAGCCGCAGCCCCACGGCTTCCAGCGTCACGCTGGCAATGGCCTCGTGGGTCACCGCCCGGGCGCAGGCGGCCCACGCCGGCGCGTGCGTATCGACCAGGCGCGCCGCTTCGGTGGTGGTGCAGGCCAGCACCACGGCGTCGTAGGGCTCGTCGTCGACGAGCCAGCCATCGTCTCGTGGCGCCAGCGCCTGCACGCGGCTCGACGTCCTCAGCTCGGCGCCTTGACGTGCCAGCCATGCCCAGGCCGGAGCCGGAAGCAGTTCCGACAGCGGCACGCGAGGCAACAGCAGGTCGGACCCGCCGCGGACGCCGAACAGGGCGTCCTTCAGCACCCGCAGGAACGTTGCTGCGCTGGCCTGCGACGCGCGCGTGTTGAGCGCGGCGACGCAGAGCGGCTCGATCAGGTCGGCGCGCACGCGATCCGGCAGGCCGACGCACAGCGCATCGACAGTGAGACCCGGCGCGCAGCGGAAGCCGCTCGCGCGCCAGGCCGCGGCGCGTCGGATCAGCGCCAGTCTCTCGCGCCACGACCAGCCGGTGGACCGCGCGATGCCGAGCAGGGCCGATGCCAGCGGTGGGCCCGGCGGGACGCGCAGCCCGCCGCCGTCGGGGAACTGAAGGACCAGCGGAGCCCGCAGCAGTACCGTGCGCTCGTCGACCCCGACATCGCGCATCAGTTGCAGCGTGTGCTGGTAGGCGCCGATGAGGATGTGCTGGCCGTTGTCGCGCGATCGGCCGTCGATCGCATACGAGCGCGCCCGACCGCCGGGCGTTGCCGCCATCTCGTGAATCGTCACGTCCCAGCCGAGTTGCCGTGCGCGCACGGCTGCAGCCAGGCCCGCCCAGCCCGCGCCGACGACCGCGAGGCGCATCAGCGGCCTCGCACGTGCGTGCGGGCTGCGATCCAGAGCTTGCGCAGCGGGGTCAGCGACGTGCGCTGGTTCAGCACCTGGAAGCCCTGTCGCTCGATCTCGCGCAGCAGCGTGCGGTAGATGTTCGCCATCATCAGTCCGGGCTTCTGGGCCACGCGATCGACCTCGGGGAGCAGCGCCACCGCTTCGTCGTACAGCGCGTGGGCGCGCCGGGCCTGGTGCCGCATCAGGGCCGTGAATCGGTCGCTGTAGCCCCAGGGCGCCTGGCGCGCGAGGATCTCGTGCGCCTTCACGTCGAATTGCTGGAGATCGGACAGCGGCAGGTAGATGCGGCCGCGACGGGCGTCGTCTCCGACGTCGCGGACGATGTTGGTCAGCTGCATCGCCAGGCCCAGCCGATGGGCGTACTGGACGGTGCGCGGATCGGTGCGACCGAAGATCCCGCTGGCGACCTCGCCGACGACGCCGGCGACCAGATGGCAATAGCGCTGCAGCCCCGGCCAGTCGAGGAACCGCGTCTGCTGCAGGTCGATCTCGCAGCCCTCGATGATCGCGTCGAGGTGGGCGGCGGTGATGCCGAAAGGCTGCAGGCACGGCAGCAGCGCCTGCGTCACGGGGTGCGTGGGGCGGCCTTCGAACATCTGCGCCACCTCGCCCCTCCACCAGTGCAGCTTGCGCGCCGCCACCGCGGCGTCGCTGGCATCGTCGACGACATCGTCGACCTCGCGGCAGTAGGCGTAGAAGGCGGTGATCGCCGCGCGCCGCTGCGGTGGCAGGAACAGGAACGCGTAGTAGAACGACGACCCGCTGGCCGCGGCCCGCTGCTGCACGTACTCCTGCGGCGTCATGCGGTCATCGCCAGCGCGCGCCACGCGAGTCCCGGCGCATCCCAGGTGCGCAGGCGCGGGCGGGCCTGCAAGGTCTGGTAGTTCATCCGCTCGATTTTGCGCAGGATGGCCAGCCCGCCTTGCACCACCAGGCGCAGTTCCCAGCCGGCGCGGCCCGGCACCCGGCGGGACAGCGGCGCGCCCGCGAGCATCTGGTGGCGCGCTCGATCGCACAGGTCGTGCACCACCGGGGCGAGCGACCGGGCGTCGATGCCCGCCGGCAGCGGAGCCTGCAGCTCGTGCGTTCTCAGCACCTCGTGAGGAAGGTAGTTGCGGCCGCGGGGCTGGTCGACGCTCAGGTCCTGCCAGAAGTTGATCAGTTGCAGCGCGGTGCAGATGTCGTCGGACTGCCGCAGCGAGGCCGCGTCGTCGATCGCGTAGAGGTGCAGCATCAGCCGCCCGACGGGATTCGCCGATCGCGAGCAGTAGTCGAGCAGGGCGCCGTAGGTGTCGTAGTGCGGGTTGCCGGCATCCTGCTCGAAGGCCGACAAGAGGGCGAGCAGCGGGTCGCGCGGGAGCTGGTGTGATTCGATCGCGCGCGCCAGTGCCGCGAAGACGCCCGGCCAGCGCCCACTGGGCGGCTGCCCGCCGGCGTAGATCGCGCGCAGGTCGCGCTCGTAGGCCTTCAGGTCGGCCAGGCGCTGTTCAGGTGGCGCATCGCCTTCGTCGGCCAGGTCGTCGGCCGTGCGTGCAAAGGCGTAGATCGCGGCGACCGCCGGCCGCAGGTGGGGCGGACACAGCCAGCTGGCCACAGGGAAGTTTTCGTAGTGGTCGACGGTCACGCGGCCGATTGTGGCCACGCCCGCTTGAAGGGTTTGACGCCGATCGCCGGGATTCCTTATATTACTGACCAGTCAGTCAGTAACGACGTATCCCCGACATATCCCCGACGTATCCCATGAGCCGACAACCTCAGCATCCCGTCCATGGTCATGGGCGCCCGCGCACCGTCCTGTGGTCATCCGTGATCGCGGCGGCGATCCTCGTGGCGGGGTGCTCGCGGCCCGCGCCTGAGGCTGAGCCCGTGCGGGCGGTGCGAACACTGAGCGTGACATCGGGCAGCGCCGGCGGTGCGAAGGAGTACGCTGCGGAGGTTCGCGCCCGCACGGAAGCGCGACTGGGCTTCCGCGTCGGCGGCAAGCTGACCCAGCGCCCAGCCGAGATCGGGCAGGTTGTCCGCGCAGGCCAGGTGCTCGCCCAGCTCGATCCCGAAGATCTGCGGCAGGCCCAGCAGGCCGCGGCGGCTGCGGTGACTGCGGCCGAGGCCGCCTACGAGCAGCAGAAGGGCGAGTACCAGCGCTTCAAGGATCTGCGCGACCAGGGCTTCATCAGCTCGTGGGACCTGGAGCGACGTGGCGCCACGCTGAAGACGGCGCAGGCCCAGCTCGAACAGGCCCGGGCTCAGGCCCAGGTACAGCGCAACCAGGCGGGCTATGCGACGCTGCTGGCCACCGGCACCGGCGTGGTGACGGCGGTCGAGGCGGAACCCGGCGCGGTCGTGTCGGCTGGCACACCGATCGTCCGGCTCGCACTCAATGGCCCGCGCGACGTGGCCTTCTCGGTGCCCGAGGATGCCGTGCTCGCGGTGCGGGCCCTGGTGGGCCGCGCGGGAGCGATCCAGGTGCGCCTGGGGTCGGAGCCCACGCCCCGTGCCGCCACCGTGCGTGAAGTCGCTGCGAGCGCCGACGCATCGACACGCACGTTCCTGGCCAAGGCCGATATCGGCGACGCGCCGGCGCAGCTGGGCCAGACGGCCACCGTGGTGATGCCGTCGCCGCGTGCCGAGAACGTCGTGAAGTTGCCGGTGACGGCCGTCGTGCGCGGCGAAGACGCGGCCCGGTCGGCCGTGTGGGTCGTCGACAAGTCGACCATGACGGTGCGCAAGATGCCCGTGACCGTCGGCGGCGCCGAGGGCAACGAGGTCGTCATCAGCGCGGGCCTCGCCCCTGGGCAGGAGGTGGTGACCGCCGGCGCGCACCTGCTGACGCAGGGGCAGAAGGTCAAGTTCTACGAGACGCGGCTGGCCACGGCGCCGGCATCGCCCGCAACGCGCTGAAGGCCATGGACGCCACCACGAACGGTGCCGCGGCCGCGGCACCCGACGGCAACGTCGCGCCGAAGCATGCCAGGTTGAACATCTCGCGCTGGGCGCTCGACCATCCGGCGCTGACCCGCTACCTGATGGTCGTGCTGCTGGTGCTGGGCGTCGCGGCCTACTTCCAGCTCGGGCAGGACGAAGACCCGCCGTTCACCTTCCGCGCGATGGTCGTGCAGGCGTTCTGGCCGGGCGCGCCGGCGCGGCAGATGGCCGAGCAGGTCACCGATCGCATCGAGAAGACGCTGCAGGAGGTGCCGTATGCCGATCGCGTGATCAGCTACACCAAGCCGGGCGAGTCCTTGACGCTCCTGTGGCTCAGGGACTCTTCGCCACCCAAGGAGGTGCGCGACACCTGGTACCAGGTGCGCAAAAAGATCGGCGACATGCGTTCGACGCTGCCGCAGGGCGTGATCGGGCCTGTGTTCAACGACGACTTCGGCGACGTCTACGGCTCGATCTTCGCGCTGGCCGCCGACGGGTTTACCCGCGAGGAGGCGAGGGTGCATGCCGAGGCCATCCGTCAACGGCTGCTGCGCGTGCCCGATGTGGCCAAGGTCGAGATCTTCGGGGCGCAGGCCGAGAGGATCTTCGTCGAGATCTCGCAGAAGCGGCTTGCCCAGCTCGGCCTGGACATGACCCAGGTGGTCGCCCAGCTGAGCGCACAGAACGCCGTCGAGGGGGCCGGCGTGCTGAACACCGGCCCGGAGAACCTGCAACTGCGGGTGGCGGGCCCGCTCAGCTCGGTGGAAGAGCTGCGGCGGCTGCCGATCCGCGCGGTGAATGCCGCCACCGGCGCGGCCTCCACGATCCGCCTGGCCGACATCGCCGACATCCGCCGCGACTACGTCGACCCGCCGACGACGCAGGTGCGCCACCAGGGGCAGCCGGTGATCGCGCTGGGAGTCTCGATGACCAAGGGCGGCGACATCGTCGCCCTCGGCCATGCGCTGCGCCAGGCGGCCAAGGTCGCGCAGGCCGAACTGCCGGTGGGCCTCACGCTCAGCCAGGTGCAGGACCAGCCGCGCGCCGTTTCGACCTCGGTCGGCGAGTTCGTGCGCGTGCTGCTCGAGGCGGTGTTGGTGGTGCTGGCCGTGAGCTTCGTGTCGCTGGGGCTGCACACGCGGCCGCTGCGCATCGACGTGCGCCCGGGCCTGGTGGTGGCGATCACGATCCCGCTGGTGCTGGCGATCACGTTCATCGTCATGCACTACTGGGGCGTGGGCCTGCACAAGATCTCGCTGGGCTCGCTGATCATCGCGCTCGGCCTGCTGGTCGACGACGCGATCATCGCGGTGGAGATGATGGTCCGCAAGCTCGAAGAGGGCTGGGACAAGGTGCGGGCCGCGACCTACGCCTACGAGGTGACAGCGATGCCGATGCTCACCGGCACGCTGATCACCGCAGCGGGTTTCCTGCCGATCGGCCTGGCGCGGTCTTCGACCGGCGAGTACACCTTCGCGATCTTCGCCGTCACGTCGGCCGCGCTCGTGGTGTCGTGGGTGGTGTCGGTGGCCTTCGTGCCGGTGCTCGGATCGTGGCTGTTGAAGACACGCAGCAAGGTGGGCGAAGGCGGTTCGGCGCACGAGCTGTTCGACACGCCGTTCTACGAGCGCTTCCGCGCGACCGTCGACTGGTGCGTGCAGCACCGCTGGGCGACGATCGGCATGACGCTCGCGATCTTCGCGCTCGGCCTCGTGGGCATGGGCCGCGTGCAGCAGCAGTTCTTCCCGGACTCGAGCCGGCCGGAGATCGTGGTCGACCTGTGGTTGCCGGAGGGGTCGACGATCCACCAGACCCAGGCGGTGGCCGAACGCTTCGACGCGCGGCTGATGCGCGAAGGCGGCGTCACCAGCGTCACCACGTGGGTGGGCAGCGGCGTGCCGCGCTTCTACCTGCCGCTCGACCAGATCTTCCCGCAGAGCAACGTGCTGCAGAGCATCGTGCTGCCGAAGGACCTGGCTGAACGAGAAGAGCTGCGCAAGCGGCTGCCCGCGCTGCTGGCCGACGAGTTCCCGGAAGCGCGGGGCCGCGTGAAACTGCTGCCCAATGGCCCGCCGGTGGCGTACCCGGTGCAGTTCCGGGTGGCCGGTCCGGATCCCGACATCGTGCGCCGCTGGGCCGACGAGGCCCGCGCCGTGCTGCGGGCCAGCCCGCACATGCGTGGCGTCAACGACAACTGGAACGAGGCCATCAAGACGCTGCGGCTCGAGGTCGACCAGGACAAGGCGCGTGCACTCGGCATCACCAGTTCGGGGCTGGCCCAGGCCTCGCGCGGCATCCTGTCCGGCAATGTGATCGGCCAGTACCGCGAAGGCGACCGGCTCGTCGACATCGTGCTGCGCCAGCCACCGGAGGAACGCAACGCCATCACCGATCTCGCCAACGCGTACGTGCCGACCGCCGGCGGTCGCGCCGTGCCGCTGCCGCAGATCGCGCGCATCGAGATGGCGTGGGAACCCGGCGTGCTGTGGCGGTACGGTCGGCAGTTCGCGGTGACGGTGCAAGGCGAGGTGGCCGAGGGCATGCAGGGGCCGACCGTCACCGCCCAGCTGAAGCCTAAGATGGACGAGTTGGCCGCCCGCATGCCCCCGGGCTACACGATCGAGGTGGCCGGAGCGGCCGAGGAGAGCCGCAAGGGGCAGGGCTCGATCCTCGTCGGCCTTCCGGTGATGGCGTTCATCATGCTGACGCTCCTGATGCTGCAGCTGCACAGCTTCCAGCGCGCCGTGCTCGTGCTGCTCACCGCGCCGATGGGGATCGCCGGCGTGTCGGCCGCGTTGCTGCTGTTCGACCGCCCGTTCGGTTTCGTGGCCATGCTCGGATTCATCGCATTGGCCGGCATGATCATGCGCAACTCGGTGATCCTGATCGACCAGATCGAGCAGGACCGCTCGCGCGGCGTGCCCGACTGGACCGCCATCGTCGAATCGGCCGTGCGGCGCTT
Source organism: Rubrivivax sp. (assembly GCA_016789955.1). Lineage (GTDB taxonomy): Bacteria > Pseudomonadota > Gammaproteobacteria > Burkholderiales > Burkholderiaceae_C > Rubrivivax. The sequence goes on from JAEUPB010000041.1 coordinate 15,417, forward strand.
CCGTCCCATCGTGCTCACGGCGGCAGCCGCGGTGCTGGCGATGATCCCGCTGACGCGCAGCGTGTTCTTCGGCCCGATGGCGGTGGCCATCATGGGCGGCCTCGTGGTGGCCACGGCCCTGACGCTGCTGGCGCTGCCGGCCATGTATGCGGCCTGGTTCCGGGTGCGCCGTCCGGAGGCAGCCGGGAGGGCCGTGCTGCCGGACTAGAATCCGCAGTTCGCTCACGCAACCCGCGCGGGTGGCGAAATTGGTAGACGCACCAGGTTTAGGTCCTGACGCCTTCACCGGCGTGCCGGTTCGAGTCCGGCCCCGCGCACCAACCCCTTCCACACAGCGTTCCGCAGAGATCATCACCATGGCCGTCCATGTCGAAACCCTCGAAAAGCTCGAGCGCCGTATCACGCTCACCCTGGCCGCCAGCGAGATCAACGACGAGGTGCAGACGCGCCTGAGGAAGCTGTCGCGCACGGTGCGCGCCGATGGCTTCCGTCCCGGCAAGGTGCCGATGTCGGTGGTGGCTCAGCGATACGGCTACAGCGTCCAGTACGAGGTGGTCAACGATCGCGTCGGCCAGGCCTTCGCCGATGCAGCCGGGCAGGCCCAGCTGCGCGTGGCCGGGGCTCCCCGCATCACGCAGAAGGACGGCGCGCCCGAAGGCGAGATGGCCTTCGACGCCACTTTCGAGGTGTACCCCGAGGTCAAGCTGCCCGACACGGCCGCGCTCGAGGTCGAGCGCATCACCGCTGAGGTCACCGAAGCCGCCATCGACCGCACCGTCGAGATCCTGCGCAAGCAGCGCCGCACGTTCGCGCAGCGTGCCGCAGCCGAAGGCGCCGTCGAAGGTGATCGCGTCACCATCGACTTCGAAGGCAAGATCGACGGCGAGCCGTTCGCCGGCGGCAAGGCCGAGGCGTTCCAGTTCGTCATCGGCGAAGGCCAGATGCTCGAGCAGTTCGACCAGTCGGTGCGCGGCATGAAGGTGGGCGAGTCCAAGACCTTCCCGCTGCAGTTCCCGGCCGATTACCAGGGCGAGGAGGTCGCCGGCAAGGAGGCCGACTTCCTCGTGACGATGACGAAGATCGAGGCCGCGCACCTGCCCGAGGTCGACGAAGCCTTCGCCAAGGCGCTGGGCATCCAGGACGCCACCGTCCAGGGCCTGCGGGCCGACGTGAAGAAAAACCTCGAGCGTGAGGTGAAGTTCCGCGTGCAGGCACGCAACAAGGCGGCCGTGATGGAAGCGCTCTCCGCGGGCGCTGAACTCGACCTGCCCAAGGCACTGGTCGACGGCGAGCTGGAGCGGCTGGTCGAACAGGCTCGCGCCGACCTGAAGCAGCGCGGCGTCAAGGACGCCGACAAGGCGCCGATCCCGCCGGAGATCTTCAAGCCGCAGGCCGAACGCCGCGTGCGCCTCGGGCTGGTGGTCGGTGAGCTGGTGCGAGCGAACAAGCTGCAGGCGCGGCCCGACCAGCTGCAGAAGCACATCGAGGAGATGAGCCAGAGCTACGAGAAGCCCGCCGAGGTGATGCGCTGGTACCTGGGCGACCGGCAACGCATGGCCGATGTGGAAGCGGTGGTGGTCGAGAACAACGTGGCGGAGTTCGTCCTGGGCCACGCGAAGGTCACCGACAAGGTGCTACCGTTCGACGAACTGATGACCGCGGCCTGAGCCCGCGGCCGCGCATCCACCGAGGAACATCGCGCATGAGCTACTCAGACACCGTCGGCCTGGGCATGGTGCCCATCGTCATCGAGCAGTCCGGCCGCGGCGAGCGGGCCTACGACATCTACAGCCGGCTGCTGCGCGAGCGCATCATCTTCCTCGTCGGCCCGGTGCACGACGCCACTGCCAACCTGGTGGTCGCGCAGATGCTCTTCCTCGAGAGCGAGAACCCGGACAAGGACATCTTCCTGTACATCAACTCGCCCGGCGGCAGCGTCAGCGCCGGCTTGTCGATCTACGACACGATGCAGTTCATCAAGCCCGACGTGTCCACGCTGTGCATGGGCATGGCGGCCAGCATGGGCTCGTTCCTGCTGATGGCGGGCGCCCCGGGCAAGCGGGCGGCCCTGCCGAACTCGCGCGTGATGATCCACCAGCCCTCTGGCGGCGCCCAGGGGCAGGCCAGCGACATCGAGATCCAGGCGCGCGAGATCATCAAGACGCGGGAGCAGCTCAACCGCATCTACGCGGACCGCACCGGCCAACCGATCGAGCGCATCGCGGCCGACATGGAGCGCGACTACTGGATGTCGCCCACCGAGGCCAAGGACTACGGCCTGATCGACCAGGTGCTGGACAAGCGCGGCTGAACGGCGTCCCGGCCCGCCCGGCGGGCCCGTCCGCCGGAGGCGGGACTGCACCCGGAAAGCCCGCCAATCCCGGCCGGGTGGTTCGGCGCTTTGGACTATGATGCGTCGACATTCGCTAGTGCACCCCTGACGCACCGCATACATGGCCGACAAGAAGGGTTCCGCCGCCGAGAAGGTTCTGTACTGCTCGTTCTGCGGCAAGAGCCAGCACGAGGTGAAGAAGCTCATCGCCGGCCCGTCGGTGTTCATTTGCGACGAGTGCATCGAACTGTGCAACGACATCATCCGTGACGAGGTGCCGGCCGACGC
>JAEUPB010000054.1 GCA_016789955.1 Rubrivivax sp.
TGGTGCTGGTGCCGTTGGTGACGAAGAAGCAGTGGTCGGCGTTGAAGATGCGCGCGGCGTTCTTCTCGCTGGCGGCCACCGGGCCGGTGTGGTCGAGGATCTGCCCGAGCTCCTCCACCGCGTTGCACACGTCGGCGCGCAACATGTTCTCGCCAAAGAACTGGTGGAACATCTGCCCGACAGGGCTCTTCAGGAACGCCACGCCGCCGCTGTGGCCAGGGCAGTGCCACGAGTACGAGCCGTCCTGCGCGTAGTCCACCAGCGCCTTGAAGAACGGCGGCGCGAGGCCGTCGAGGTAGCTCTTGGCCTCGCGGATGATGTGGCGCGCCACGAACTCCGGCGTGTCCTCGAACATGTGGATGAAGCCGTGCAGCTCGCGCAGGATGTCGTTCGGGATGTGCTGGCTGGTGCGCGTCTCGCCGTACAGGTAGATCGGGATGTCCGCGTTCTTGAAGCGGATCTCCTCGATGAACTTGCGCAGGTTCAGCACGGCCGGATCGAGCTCGGGGCCGGGCGTGAACTCCTCGTCGTCGATCGACAGGATGAACGCGCTGGCGCGGCTCTGCTGCTGCGCGAACTGCGACAGGTCGCCATAGCTGGTGACCCCCAGCACCTCGAAGCCTTCCTTCTCGATCGCCTCCGCCAGCGCCCGGATGCCCAGGCCCGAGGTGTTCTCGGAACGGAAGTCCTCGTCGATGATGACGATCGGGAAGTTGAAGCGCAGCATGGGCGGAACGTCCTGGGTCGGGCCGGCGAAAGAGCGCGAAGTGTAGGACCGTGAGGCCCACCCGCCGCACGGCACCGGGCCCCTATGTCCGACCCCGACGGCCCCTACTGCGCCACGCCACTTGCCCAGGCCTTGCGGATCAGCGCGCCGCAGGCGGCCGACTCGTAGCCCTGGCCGACGCCGTCGGCCCGCGCCAGCACGCCGTAGTGGCTGCGCGCGGCGTCGATCCACGGGTAGAAGCCGAACGCGCCCGGGCTGCTGGTGCTGCCGTCGCCACCTGCGCCCGCCTCCACCCAGTGCCCCAGCGAGTACTGCCAGTCGACGAGGTTCGCGCCGGGCGAGGCCACCGCCGTGACGCAGGTGGCGGGGTTCGTGCATACGGGATAGGCCCCGAGCAGGCCCGAGATCTTCAGCTGGCCGCCGAGGACGCGGCGCAGGAACACCGAGTAGTCCTTCGCGGCCATGCGCGCCCCGCCGGCCAGTTGCGGCGATGTGTAGCTGATCGCGATATCGGTGCCGAGCACGCGACGCATCTCGTCGGCGAGGCCGGCGTTGTCGAGCGTGCCCAGCGCCATGCCGGGTGCCGGCAGGCTGGCGTGCTTCTGCATGTGCGCGCCGTCGTAGAAGAACAGGCCGACGTTCGCCGGAGTCGGCACGCCGCTGGTGCCGCGCGCCGAACAGGCGGCCACGGTGTCGCCGCGGTCGCAACCGCTGGGCGCGAAGTTCGTGTAGCCGCTGCGGAAGTTCAGGAACAGCACGTCCTCGGCGGTGATCGCGCCACCGCGGCGTTCGGCCACGTAGGCGCCGTACAGCCACTTCGAGGCCGAGGCGATGTTCATCACCGTGGTGGCGTCATAGATCGGGCCGCGGCTGGCAGAGTCCACCGAACCGCCTGCCAGCCGTTGCGTGCGGTCGCCGATCTCCCAGTAGAACGGCTGCACCGGAGCGCATGCGTTGCTGCGGCTCTGCGCCGTGGCCGCCGCGGCCTGCGCGCGGGTGGCCACGTCCAGCGGCGGCTGCAGGGCGAGCAGCGTCAGCCGGCCGTCGGCGTCGAGGCGGATCCGCGCGTCGCGGTAGGCCTGGCCATCGACCTGGACGGTGGGCACCGACAGCACCCGCGTCGCGGGGTCGTAGACCGCCTGTGCCGCGGCAGCGCCGCTGATCATCAGGCCCGCCGCGCAGCCCAGTGCCACCGCCGCCCGCTCCGTACGCCCCTGCATCGCCATCGCGCCGTCCTCCACTGCGCAACATGCTGCAGGCCCCATGTGAAGGCCGTGTTGCCGAGACGACGGGGACGGTATCCGGAGTTGGCGCATCGCTACACTGCCTCTCGATCGGTACGAGGGAACACGCATGGATTTCAGCCCCGCGACGGCATGGTGGATCGCCGCAGGCGTGCTGGTGGCACTGGAACTCGCCACGGGCACGTTCTACCTGCTGATGCTCGCGCTGGGCGCCGTGGCCGGCGCGCTGGCCGCGCATGCGGGCGGCGGGCTCACGGCGCAGATCGTCGCGGCGGCGGTGGTGGGCTGCGGCGCCGCGGCCGCGTGGCACGCGAAGCGCATGCGCGGCCCTGCCCCCGCTCCGGCCGAGGCCAACCGCGACGTCCAGCAGGACATCGGCCGCACGCTGCACATCGGCCACTGGCACGACGACGGCACGGCCCGCGTCCACTACCGCGGCGCCGCGTGGTCGGCGCGCTGGGCCGGCGCCGGCGCGCCCGCGCCGGGCGAGCACGTCATCGTGGCTGTCGACGGCAACCTTCTGCAGGTGGAGAAGGCCCCGCCCAGGGGCTGAGCGGCAACGCATCTCCCACCGCCGAGCCGCCACGCCGCCGATGCCCGACCGCGCGACGCTGCGGGCCGCCATCGAGGCCCTGGAGGCGCAACGTGGCGTGCTCGGCGACGCCGTGGTCGACACGGCCACGCAGCCGCTGCGCGAGCAGCTGGCCACGCTGCCGGAAGGCGGGCCCGCACCGCAGGCGCTGAAGCACGTGTCGGTGCTGTTCCTCGACGTGGTCGGGCCCCCCTTGCCCGAACCGGCGGCAGAACCCGAGGACGTGCACGTGGTGGTCGCCGAGGCGCTGGCTCGCTGCGGCGAGACCGTGCGTGCGCATGGCGGCAAGGTCATGCAGACCGCCGGCGACGGCCTGCTCGCCGCGTTCGGCGCCCCCTATGCGCGGGAGGACGATGCAGAACGGGCGGTGCGCTGCGGGCTCGCGCTGCTGGCGCCGGCCGTGCAACTGCGCGAAAGGGCACGGGGCCGGCTCGGACACCAGGGCTGGGGCCTGCGCGTCGGCATCCACACCGGCCCGGTGCTGCTGGGCGGCGGCGTCGATGACGACGGCACGATCCGCGGCGCCACGGTGAACCTGGCCGCCCGCATGGAGCAGAGCGCGCCGCCGGGCGCCTTGCGCATCAGCCACGACACCTGGCTGCAGGTGCGCGGCGTGTTCGACGTGGCGCCGCAGCCCCCGCTGCGGGTGAAAGGCTTCGACGAACCGCTGACGACCTACCTCGTGGAGCGTGCCAAGCCGCGTGCGTTCCGGGTCGGCACGCGGGGCATCGAGGGCATCGCCACGCCGCTGGTGGGGCGCGATGCCGAGCTGGCGCAGCTCGTCGCGATGCTCGACGAGGTGTCGCACCAGCGGGCGCTGCGTGCCACCACGCTGCTCGGCGAACCTGGCCTGGGCAAGAGCCGCCTGCTGCAGGAGCTGCAGGCCGCGCTGGAGACCCACCCACAGCGCTGCTGGCTGCTGCTGGGCCGCGCGCAGCCCGGCTCGCTCGGCCAGCCCTACGGCCTGCTGCGCGACGTGCTGGCGTGGCGGCTGCAGATCGCCGACAGCGACAGCCGCGACACGGCCAAGGCCAAGATCGAGAGCGGGTTGCTGCCGTGGCTGGGGGAGCAGGCCACCGCCAAGGCCCACCGCATCGGCCACCTGCTCGGCCTGGACCATGCCGACAGCCCGCACGTGCGCGGGCTCGAGCCGCGGCTGCTGCGCACGCTCGGCTTCGCCGCGCTCACCGACTACCTGAGCGGCCTATCAGCCGATGGCGCCGTGGCCGCGCTGCTCCTCGAAGACCTGCACTGGGCCGACGAGGGCTCGCTGGACTTCCTGGCGCACCTGGTCACCGTGCCGGACCTGCCGCTGCTGCTCGTGGCCACGGCCCGACCGGAGCTGCTGGAGCGCCGGCCCGCATGGCCTGCGGAGGCCGCTGCGGGGCCACTGCATGCCACGATCCGGCTGCAGGCGCTCGACGCGGTGCTCGGCGACCAGCTCGCCCGCGCTTTGCTGCGCCACGTGGCGGACGGGGCTCCGGCGTTGCGCGAACTGCTCGTGGCGCAGGCCGAGGGCAACCCCTTCTACATGGAAGAGCTGCTGCGCATGTTCATCGACGACGGCGTGCTGCGCGCCGGCGGCGATTCCTGGCAGCTGCAGCACGAGCAGCTGCAACGGGCCCGGGTACCCGCCACGCTCGTGGGGGTGCTGCAGGCGCGGCTGGACGCACTGCCCGCGGCCGACCGGCTCGCGCTGCAGAAGGCCAGCATCGTCGGCCACGTGTTCTGGGACCAGGCCCTGGCAGCGATCGACCCGCAGGCCCCGAGCGCCGTGCCTGCGCTGCAGCGCCGCGAACTGGTCCACCCGCGCGACAGCAGCGCGTTCGAGGGCACGGCCGAAGCGGCGTTCCACCACCACCTGCTGCACCAGGTGACCTACGACACCGTGCTGCGGCCGGTGCGCCGCGCGGGCCACGCCGCGGCCGCGCAGTGGCTCGCCGAGCGCGTCGCCGATCGACCCGCCGAGTACCTGGCGATCACCGGCGAGCACTACGAGCGCGCCGGCGACCTGGAGCGCGCCTTCGACTACTACGCGCGGGCGGCACACGACGCCGCCGCCCGCTTCGCCAACCCGATCGCGCTCGAGTTCGCCGCGCGTGCGCTGGCCCTGCCGGGCATCGGCGATCCGCGCCGCCGCGAGCGGCTGCATTTCGTCCGGCAGTCGATCGCCGACCTGCTCGGTGACCGCGAACTGCAGGTCCGCGAGATGACGATCCGCAACGAGATCGCCGAGGCGATCGACGACGATCCGCTTCGCGCCGACGTGCTGCTCGCACGATCGTTCCTGGCTTCCCGCCTCTCCGACGAGACCGGTGCCCGCGCACTGGCCGAGCAGGCGGCGCAGATCTCGGAACGGTCCGGTTACGCGGAGGGCCAGGGGGCGGCGCTGGCACAGTTGGCGTGGAGCCGGTACAGCGCCGGTGACGTGGCCGGCGCCCTCGCATGCCTGGGCGCCGCCGAGCAATCGCTGCGGGTCGCGCTGCAGCTGGACGCCACGTCGACCCGGCAGCAGTACGAGGTCCAGTTCCTGACGCTGCGCTCGATCTTCTTGATCTCGGCCGGCGACCTGCAGGGCGCCCGAGCCGCCGCGCTGCAGGGTGTGGCGCTGGCCCGCGAACGCGGCCTGCGCCGCCCGCTGGTGTCGATCGCCGAGTCGCTGGGCAGCCTGGCGTTCGACGCAGGACAGTATCGCGAGGGCCTGGCCCACTACCGCAGCAGCGTCACCGGTGCGCTGGAGATCGGCTGGACGATCTACGTCGCGATGGGCCACTACAACATGGCGCGCTGCCACCACGCGCTGGGCGAAGCGGCGGCGGCGGCCGACGACATGGTCATCGCCGAACGCGAGGCCGAACGCTGCGGATACGGCGATGCCGTGGCGCGCTGCACGCTGCTGAAAGGCCGCATGCACGCCGCCGCCGGCAACCCCGCTGCCGCGCTGGCCTACCTCGATCGTGCCGCCAGCCTCTTCGCCGCCCAGGAGACCCCGGCCTTCGTCTGCCAGGCCGATGGCGAGGCGGCGCTGGTGCATCTGTCGCAAGGCGACCTGCCTGCCGCGTGCGAGCGCGTCGAGCGCATCGCCGCGGCGCTCGCCTCGGGCGTGTCGCTCGCGCCCACCGAGGAACCGCTGCGCCCGCGGTGGGCCTGTCACCAGGTCTGGGCCGCGTTGGGCGACGAGCGTGCCGCTGCCGCGCTGGAGTCCCTGCACGCCGATCTGCAGGCCCGCATCGCCCTCGTCGACGACGAGGAGATGCGCAGCTGCATGCTGCAGCAGGTCGCGCTGCACGCCGAGATCGTGCGGGCGTGGGAAGCCCTCACGCGCCCCTGACGCCAGCGACCTGCCCCTACACTGGCCCGGCGCCCGATCGCAGCCCCAGGCAGTCGGCGGAATCCACTCGAAGGAACACCCATGGGCCTCGAACTCGCCATCGTCATCCTCGTCGTCGCGGTGATCTTCATCGTGAGGATGCTGAAGATCGTGCCGCAGCAGCACGCCTGGGTGGTCGAGCGCCTCGGCAAGTACGACCGCACGCTGGCCCCCGGCCTGCAGTTCCTGGTGCCCTTCGTCGACCGCGTGGCCTACCGGCACTCGCTGAAGGAAGTGCCGCTGGACGTGCCCAGCCAGGTCTGCATCACCAAGGACAACACGCAGCTGCAGGTCGACGGCATCCTCTACTACCAGGTGACCGACCCGATGCGCGCGAGCTACGGCTCCTCGAACTACATCGTGGCCATCACGCAGCTCGCGCAGACCACTCTGCGCAGCGTGATCGGCAAGATGGAGCTGGACAAGACCTTCGAGGAGCGCGACGCGATCAACGCCACCGTGGTGGCCGCGCTCGACGAGGCGGCGCTGAACTGGGGCGTGAAGGTGCTGCGCTACGAGATCAAGGACCTCACGCCGCCGGCGGAGATCCTGCGCTCGATGCAGGCACAGATCACCGCCGAGCGCGAGAAGCGCGCGCTGATCGCGGCCTCCGAGGGCAAGCGGCAGGAGCAGATCAACCTCGCAGAGGGGCAGCGTGCCGCCTTCATCGCCAAGAGCGAGGGCGAACGCCAATCCGAGATCAACCTGGCCCAGGGCGAGGCGGCGGCGATCCTCGCGGTGGCCGAGGCCACTGCCGAGGCCTTGCGCAAGGTGGCCGCGGCGATCCAGTCGCCCGGCGGCGAGGCGGCCGTGCAGCTGAAGGTGGCCGAGAAGGCCGTCGACGCCTACGCGAACCTGGCCCGCGTCAACAACACGATGATCGTGCCGGGCAACATGACGGAGGTCGCCACGATGATCGCCAGCGCGATGGCACTGATGCGCGGCCCCGGCGCCGCGGGCGGCGCGGCGAAGGCGCCGACAACGGCCGCGCACCCATGACGCTCCCGGTGCTCAATGTGCTCGGCACCGAGCTGGTGCCGTGCTCGTACGATCCGCTCACGGGCTGGTTGCGCGACGGCTGCTGCCACACCGACGAGCACGACCGCGGCAGCCACGTGATCTGTGCGCGCATGACCGTGGAATTCCTGAACTTCCAGATGGAACGCGGCAACGATCTCATCACGCCGCGCCCGCAGCTGCGCTTCCGCGGGCTGCGGCCTGGCGACCGCTGGTGCGTCTGCGCGCTGCGCTGGCGCGAGGCCTACGAGGCCGGCTGCGCCCCGCCCGTGGTGCTCGAGAGCACGCACCAGGCGGCTCTGGACTACGTGCTCGTCGAGTGGCTGAGGAAGTCCGCGCTGGCCCCGGCTGCCGGCCCCGAGCGCCCCACGCCCGCCGGATAGAATCACGGGCTTCGTCCCGCGGAGGGATGGATGAGTGGTTTAAGTCGCACGCCTGGAAAGCGTGTGTGGGTTAACAGCCCACCGCGGGTTCGAATCCCGCTCCCTCCGCCAAGCGGCGCCCCCGCCATCGGATGGGGCCCGTAGCTTCAACGCTGCCCCGCGGCCAGCGCCGGGCCTCGAACGCGGTTGGCGGCCCGCGGGCACGCGACGCCGCGCCCGCGGCCGGGCGCACCAGTCACGAAGGCTTCAGCCCCGAGGCCTTGATCAGCCGTTCCCACTTCATGCGTTCCGAGGTCAGGAAGACCTTCAGCGCCTCGGTGCTGCGCGGCTGCGCCTCGATGCCCATCTGCAGCAGCCGCTCCTGCACGTCCGCTCGGGCCAGGATGCGCGCGAAGGCGGCGGTCAGCGCCTGTGCCGCCTCCGGGGGCATGCCGCGAGGGCCGTACAGCACGGTCCAGCCGACCAGCTCGTAGTCGGCCACGCCCTGCTCGGCCACCGACTTCACGCCCGGCAGCAGCCGGCTCGACTGCGCCGAGGTCACTCCGAGTGCCTTGACCTGCCCGCCGGCGATGAAGCTGCGCAGCGAGGTGATGGTGTCGACCATGAAGTCGACCTGCCCGCCGATCACCGCGGTGACGGCCTGGGCGCTGCCCTTGTAGTCGATCGGGAACAGCGCGGTGTCGGCGCGCTGGCGCAGCAGCTCGAAGGCCATGCGGCAGGTGGTGGTCGACAGCGCCACGTTGAGCGCGTCGGGCCGGGCCTTGGCGAGCTTCACGAGGTCAGGCACGGTGCTGGCGGGGCTGCCGTTCGGCGCCACCCACACCAGCGGCAGGATGCCGAGCATGCCGATCGGCTCGAAGTCGTTCTGCGCGTCGTAGCCCGGGTTCGTGTACAGGTGGGCATTGGCCGCGTGGGTCGCGTTGGTGCCGACCATCAGCGTGTAGCCGTCCGGCGCCGAGCGGGCCGCGGCCTGCGTGCCGATGTTGCCGCCGGCGCCGGGCCGGTTGTCGACGAACATCGACTGCTTCAGCTCGCGGCCCATCTCCTCGGCCAGGTAGCGCGCGGCGATGTCGGTGCCCTGCCCCGCTGCATACGGCACGATCAGGCGGATCGGCCGGGACGGGTAGGTGTCGGCACGGCAGAGCCCGGCCAGCAGCGCCAGGCAGGCGGCCAGTGCGAGGGGGACGAAGCGCGTCATGGGCTCTCCGGTCGATGGGGGTCGATTGGTATGCTAGTGCACCATCTGGCGTTCGACGAGGCCCCCATGTCCGCACCCGCACCTCCACGGCCGTTGCCGCTCGACGGGCTGCGCGTGCTCGACCTGTCCAAGGTGCTGGCCGGCCCGCTGTGCTGCCAGTACCTCGGCGACATGGGTGCCGACGTGATCAAGGTCGAGTCGCCGCAGGGCGACGAGACGCGCGGCTGGCCGCCGTTCCGCGAGGCGGCCGGTACCCGCACCGGTGCGATCTTCCTCAGCGCCAACCGCAACAAGCGCTCGGTGACGGTGGACCTGGCCACGGCCGCCGGCCGGGCGGTGGTGCACCGGCTGGCCGAGCGCAGCGATGTCGTCGTCAGCAGCTTCGGGCCGGGCGTCGCCGAGCGGCTCGAGGTGGACGCCGCGCGGCTGCGTGCGCTGAACCCGCGCCTCGTGTGCTGCGACATCTCGGGCTACGGCAGCGTGGGCCCGATGCGCGAGGGCAAGGGCTACGACGTGATCCTGCAGGCCTTCTGCGGCATGCTGTCGATCACCGGCGAGACCGGCGGCCCGCCGGTGCGCAGCCCGTTCTCGCCGGTCGACCAGGGCACAGGGCTGCATGCGTTGATCGGCATCCTGGCCGCGCTGCACGCGCGCGATCGCACGGGTGAAGGTTGCACCGTCGAAGCGTCGCTGTTCGACACCGCCACCGGCTTCCTCGGCTACTTCCTGCAGAACTATTGGGAGCGCGGCACCGAGCCCGAACGCCCGGGCTCGGGCCACGAGTCGCTGTGCCCGTACCAGGTGTTCGAGACCGCAGACCGGCCGCTGATCCTGGGCGTGGCCAACGACGGGCTGTGGCAGCGCTACTGTGCGCTGGCCGGGCTGCTCGACGTGCGCGACGACCCGCGCTACGCCACCAACGCCGCACGCGTGCAGCACCGCGCCGACACCGTGGCGATCGTCGCCCGCGCGATGCGCCAGCGCGGGCGTGCGCAGTGGCTGCAGCTGCTCGACGAGGCCGGCATCCCGTGCGCGCCGCTGCACACGCTGGGCGAGCTGTCGCGGCACCCGCACGCAGTCGCAAGCGGCATGATCGTCGACACCATGCACCCGCACCTGGGCCCGCTGCAGGCGGTGGCCCAGCCGCTGCGCTTCGACGGTGCGCGCACCGGGTTGCGCCGGCCCGCGCCGATGGCCGGCGAGCACACCGATGAGGTGTTGCGCGAGCTGGGCCTGCTCGACGACGCCACCAAGGGGGCGCCCGGCGCGTGACGCGTCAGAACGTGCCCGGGTAAAGGCCGCCGTCGAGCAGGATGTTCTGCCCGGTCATGTAGCCGGTGTGTGCGCTGCAGTAGAACGCGCACACCGCACCGAACTCCGCCGGCCGGCCGAAGCGCCCCGCGGGCACGCCGGCACGCCGCTGCTCGCGCTCGGCCTCCAGCGTGCGGCCGGCGGTCGCGGCGATCTTCTGCAGGTTCGACGTCAGCCGGTCGGTCTCGAACATCTCGGGCAGCAGGTTGTTGATCGTGACGTTGGACTTGGCGTAGGACCCCGCCACGGTCTTCACGAACCCCGTCAGCCCGAGCCGCGCCGCCACCGAGAGGGCCAGCGGCGGGATCGGCGCCTTCACCATCGCCGACGTGATGTTGACGATGCGTCCGAAGCGCCGTTCGGCCATGCCGTCGATCACCGCGCGGATCATCAGGATCGCGGCCACCATGTTCGAGTCGGCCGCGGCCAGCCACTGTTCGCGGCTGAAGGTGCGCCAGTCACCCAGCGGCGGACCGGCGGCGTTGTTGACCAGGATGTCCGGCGCGGGGCAGGCCGCCAGTGCCGCGGCTTGGCCGGCATCGGTGGTGATGTCGCCGGCGGCCGGCGTGACGGTGACGCCGTGCGCGTCGGCCAGCTCGCGCGCGGCCGCGGCGAGTGCCGCGCCGTCGCGTCCGGTGATCACGAGGTTCACGCCCTCGGCCGCGAGTGCCTCGGCGCACGCGCGCCCCAGGCCCTTGCTGGCGCCGCACACGAGGGCCGTGCGGCCGCGGATGCCCAGATCCATGCTGCAGACTCCTTGGGTCAGTCGGCGGTGGCCGCCGCGGGTTCGCGCGCGGCCGCCCATTCGGCGTCGAGCGCCTGCCAGGTTCTGGCCGCGTCTGCCATCGCCTGTGCCTTCACCGGACCGTAGCCGCGCACGCGCTCGGCGACCTCGGCGATGCGCACGGCCAGCGGCAGCGTGGCAGCGGTCAAACGCGGCAGCAGTGCCGTGATGCGGCGTTCGTAGTCGCCGACCAGCGCGCGCTCGGCGCGGCGCTCGGCGGTGCGGCCGAACGGATCGAGCGCCGTGCCGCGCAGGCCCTTCAGCCGCGCCAGCAGGCGCAGGCACGGGAACACCCAGGGCCCGTACTCGCGCTTGACCGGGCGGCCCGTGGCCGGATCGGTGCGCGACCACAGCGGCGGCGCCAGGTTCAGCCGCAGCTCGCGCACGCCGTCGAACTCGGATGCGAGCCGCTCGCGGAACGCCGGGTCGCTGTGCATCCGCGCCACTTCGTACTCGTCCTTGTAGGCCATCAGCTTCGCGTAGCCGCGCGCCACGGCCAGGGCCAGCGCACCGCCGCCACCGGCCGCGCGCTCGGCGTCGCGCACCTGCTCGACGAGGCGCTCGTAGCGGTCGGCGTACGCGGTGTCCTGGTAGGCCGTGAGCAGTCCGCGCCGGTGGGTGACGACCTCCTGCAGCGTCGGCGCCGGCGCTTCGTCGGCCGGGCCTAGCAGCCGCTCCAGCGCCGCGGGCTCGTGCACCCACAGCCGCCCGATCGCCACCGCCCGCGCGTTGGCCTCGACCTGCACGCCGTTGAGTTCGAGCGCCCTTTGCAGAGCCGCCACACCGACCGGCAGCCAGCCGAGCTGCAGCGCAGCACCGACCAGGATGAAGTTCGCGTACACCGCATCGCCCATCAGCGTGGCAGCGAGGCCGGAGGCGTCGAGGTAGCGCGTGCGATCGGGCCCGAGCTTGTCGGCGACCTTGCGCGCCAGCACGCCGAACTCGAGCCGCGTGTCCGACAGCGCCTGCATCGCGGTGGGCAGCACGCGGTGGTTGCCCACGAGGCGGCTGCGCGCCGGGTCGAGCGTGCGGAAGGCTTCGTCGCCGAGGGCTGCCACGAGGTCCGAGCCCAGCACCAGGTCGGCATCACCGAGCCCGAGCCGGTTGGCGCCCAGGCGAGAGGCGTCGGAGGCGATCTGCAGGTGGCAGTAGACGGCACCGTTCTTCTGGCTCAGGCCCGTCATGTCGTAGGTGGCCGCAGCCTTGCCTTCGAGGTGTGCCGCCATAGCCAGCACCGCGCCGACGGTGATGACGCCGGTTCCGCCGATGCCGGGGATCATCACGCCATGGGCCCGCTCGCCGAGCGCGGCGACGGGTGGCTCGGGCAGCACGGGCATCTCCAGCGCGGCGGAGCGCCGCTTCGGCCGCGCGCCGATCACGGTGACGAAAGACGGGCAGAAGCCGCGCAGGCACGACTCGTCCTTGTTGCACGACGACGCATTGATGCGCCGCTTGCGGCCCAGCGGCGTCTCCACCGGCTCGATGCTGACGCAGGTGCTCTGCACCGAACAGTCGCCGCAGCCTTCGCACACCGCCTCGTGGATCACCAGGCTGCGGTCGGGGTCGGGCATCTGGCCGCGCTTGCGGCGGCGCCGCTTCTCGGCGGCGCAGGTCTGTTCGTACAGCAGCACCGTGCAGCCCGGCGTGTCGCGCAGTTCGCGTTGCACGGCGTCGAGCCGGTCGCGGTGCTCGATGCGCGTGCCGGTGGGGAGATCGGCGGCGCGGTGGCGCGCGGGGTCGTCGCTGACCACGACGATCGTCTTCACCCCCTCGGCCGCCACCTGGTGCGCGATCTGCGCCGGCGAGATCGGGCCGTCCACCGGCTGGCCGCCGGTCATCGCGACGGCGTCGTTGTAGAGGATCTTGTAGGTGATGTTCGCGCCGCTGCCCACCGCGGCGCGCATCGCGAGCAGGCCCGAGTGGTAGTAGGTGCCGTCGCCGAGGTTCTGGAACACGTGGCGGCGCTTCGTGTAGCGATGCAGACCCACCCACTGCGCGCCTTCGCCGCCCATCTGCGTGGGCACCAGCGTGTTCGGCCGCGCGTACAGCGCCATGCCGTGGCAGCCGATGCCCGCCAGCGCCTTGCTGCCCTCGGGAATCTTCGTCGACGTGTTGTGCGGGCAGCCGCTGCAGAAGTACGGCGTGCGGCGCATGTCGGCGGGTGCGAGTACCGCCAGCAGCGTGCCGCGCGTGGACTGCAGCGCCTGAACGCGGCCGTGCAGCGTTTCGTCGGCCAGGCCGCAGGCTTCCAGCCGCGCGGCGATCACCAGGGCCAGGTCCAGCGGCTCGAAGCCGACATCGCTGTTGAGCAGCGGCGCACCGGCACCGTCGGTCTTGCCGGAGAGGCGCGGCCGCTCCGTCAGCGGGTACAGGATGGCCGCCGCCTGCGTCTCGACGAACGCGGCCTTGTCCTCCACCACCAGCAGCTCGCGCTTGCCGGCGGCGAAGGCCGTCAGCCCCTGCGGCTCCAGCGGCCACACCAGGCCCACCTTCCACACGGCCACGCGCGCGTCGTGCTCGAGCCCGAGCGCGCGCAGCGCCAGCCGCACGTCGTGCCAGTTCTTGCCCGGCGCGACGATGCCGAACGGCGCGCCATCCGGCCCCAGGGCGCGGCGGTCGAGCGCGTTGGCGCGCGCGAAGTCGAGCACGCGAGGCAGGCGATGGCGGCGCAGCAGGATCTCGTCCTGCGCCGGCGCGTAGGCCCCGCGGTAGTGGATGCCTTCGGGCGGCAGCGGTGCCCCCACGGGCAGCTGCACGTCGAAGGCGTCGAGATCGAACGCGCAGGTCATCGCCTGCTCGACGGTCTCGTTGACGACCTTCATCCCCACCCAGCACCCGCTGTGCCGCGACAGCGCCCAGCCCAGCAGCGCAAAGGCCTGGAACTCGCCGACATCGGCCGGGTACAGCACCGGGATCGAGTGCGCGGCCAGCGCCTGCTGGCTGTGGTGTGCCACGGTGGAACTCTTGCCCGGATGGTCGTCACCGGCCACCACCAGCACGCCGCCGTGCGGATGCGTGCCGGCATAGTTGCCGTGCTTGAGCACGTCGCCCGCGCGGTCCACGCCCGGGCCCTTGCCGTACCAGAGCCCGAACACGCCATCCACCGCGGGGTCGCCCATCGTCGCGAGCTGCTGCGTGCCCCACACCGCGGTGGCCGCGAGGTCCTCGTTGACGCCGGGCTCGAAGTGGACCTGGGCGCCTTTCAGCGCCGGGCCGGCGGCCCACAGCGCCTGGTCCAGCCCGCCCAGCGGCGAGCCGCGGTAGCCCGACACGTAGCCCGCGGTGGCCAGGCCCGCGCGGCGGTCGCGCTCGCGCTGCAGCACCAGCGCGCGCACCAGCGCCTGGTTGCCGTTGAGCAGCAGCGGCGCCGCACCCAGCGACAGCCGGTCGGCGAGCGTGACGTCGCGCAGCGTCATGCGTCTGGCCCCACCGCGCCCGTCAGCCAGCGGCGGGCGTTGCCGCCGCGCAGCGCCCGGCGCGTGGCCGCGTCGAAGGCGCCGGCCTCGACGGCTGCGGCCGGGTCGGTGTCCATGATCGCGAACGGATAGTCGGTGCCGGTCATCACGCGGTCGGCGCCGAAGGTGGCCACCAGGTGCCGCAGCGTGGCCGCGTCGTAGACGAGGTCGTCCACCCACAGCCGGCGCGCGTCGTCCAGCGGATCGTGCGGCAGCAGCCCGCCGACGGGCGGCACGCAGCCGCGCGCGTGGCGCAGCCGCGGCAGCAGCATCGCCAGCGTGCCGCCGCCGTGGCTGAGCGCGATGCGCAGCGTCGGCAGCGCGGCCAGCAGCCCGCTGGTGACCAGCGAGGCCCCCGCCAGCCCGATCTCGCCGGGAAAGGCCAGCACCTGCTCCAGCGCCGGCGGGCCGACGAGCCGGTTCAGGTCACCCGGGCGCAGCGGGTGCACGAAGATCGCTGCGCCCCAGGCTGCGGCCGCCTCGAAGAACGGGCGCAGCTGCGGGTCGCCGAGCGGTCGGCCGTTGACGTGGCTCGGCAGCTCCACGCCGGCGAGGCCGGTCGCGTGCAGCAGGCGATCGAGTTCGTCGATGGCCATCGCCACGTCCTGCAGCGGCACCGCGCCCAGGCCGACGAAACGGCCAGGGTGCTCGGCCACCATGCTGGCGATCGTCTCGTTGAGGTGGCGGCACAGCACACGACCATCGTCGGGTTCGAGCCAGGGGCTCAGCAGCTCGGGCATCGGCGACAGCACCTGCTGCGCCACGCCCTGCTCGGCCATGTCCTGGAGCCGCACGCGGCAGCTCCAGCACTGGTGCGAGACGGTGCGGTAGACCTTGCCGGAGATCATCACGTGGCGGTGGCAGGCCTGCGCCGGCGCCATGCCCGGCCACGGCGCGCCGATCAAATGGCCCAGGTAGGGCGGGAAATCTTCCGGCACGACGTGCGTGTGCACGTCGATCAGCGGTTCATCGGACACGGCGGCGGGTCTCCGACTGCGTGTTCACCAGGTACTGCGCCACCATCTCGCGCCACAGCCGGAACAGCCGCTTGAAACGCGGCGGGTCGTGCTGCCACAGGCGCCGCACCGCCAGCCCGCGCACGATGGAGAGCGTGAGCCACAACAGGTCGTCGGCCACGTCGGCCGGCACGCCCGAGTCGATCAGCGCGGCGCGCCAGTGCGCCTCCACCGGCAGCCGCGTGGCGGCCGAGATCTCGGTCACCGAGTTGCCGCCGCCCTCCTGCCGCAGCCGGCCCTGGATCGCCAGGTCGAGCGCGATCAGGAACAGCTCGCTGAAGAAGAACTCCTGCGCGTCGGCGATCAGCGCCTTGATCGCGTCGTCGGGGCTCGCGGCGCGGCGGGCGCGGATGCGCGCCTGCTCCGACGCCCGCACGAACACGTGCTCGACGACCGCCACCACCAGCTCGTCCTTCGACGGGAAGTGATGCGTCTGCGCCCCCTTGCTGATGCCGGCGGCCTCGGCCACGTCGGCGGTGCGCAGCCCGGCGTAGCCACGCTCGCCGAGCAGTTGCACGGCGGCGTCGAGGATGCGGCGGCGCGTCTCGCCGCTGCGCTCGGCCTGCGTGCGGCGAATGGCCGTCACAGCATCGTGCTCCCGCCGTTGACGCTGATCACCTGGCCCGTGACGAACGAGGCCTCCCGCGAGGCGACGTACAGCACCATCGACGCCACCTCGTCGAGTTCGGCTGCACGCCCCATCGGGATCACACCGAGGAACTTCTGCGCCACCTCGGGCTTGTCGCGCACGAAGGCCTCGAGCTGCGGGCTGTTCACCGCGCACGGCGCCACGGTGTTGACGGTGATGCCCTCCTTCGCGAACTCGCGCGCCAGGCCGGTGGTGAGGCCGTGCACGCCGCCCTTGGCGGCGTTGTAGGCGGCGTGGTCGGGCAGGCCGTTGCGCACCGAGTCGGCGCCCAGGTGCACGATGCGGCCGTAGCGGCGCGCCACCATGCCGGGCAGGAAGGCGCGCGTGCACCACAGCACCGTCCAGAGGTTGCGGTCGACCGTGGCCTTCAGCGTCTCGGGCGTGTGCTTCAGGAACGGCAGGATCACGCCGCCGCCGGCGTTGTTGACCAGCACGTGGGCCGGGCCCAGCGCCTCGTCCGTGCGCTGCCGCAGGTGTTGCGCCGCATCGTCGTGCGACAGGTCGCCGGCCACGGCCACCGTGCGCACGCCGTGATCGCGGGCCAGCCGCGCGGCCTCGGCGGCGAGCGGCTCGTCGTCCACGTCGGCCAGGGCCAGCGCCGCGCCTTCGCGGGCGAAGGCCTCGGCCAGCGCCAGCCCGATGCCGCGCGCCCCGCCGGTGACGACCACCACCTGACCCTCGAACCGACGCGTCAACGCCATCACCCGGCACCTCCGTGACTGGGGCCGCATCGTAGGCAGCGCCTCGCGCACCGGGGCGCAGGTTTACCCTGAACCCGTACGCATGTGGACGATCACACAATGCACCACTTGCCGACCGACTGGTCTGTTTGTTCAGGCGCGCCGGCCCATCTCCCGAGG
The DNA here is from genome assembly GCA_016789955.1 of Rubrivivax sp. GTDB lineage: Bacteria > Pseudomonadota > Gammaproteobacteria > Burkholderiales > Burkholderiaceae_C > Rubrivivax. Next base: position 16,607 of record JAEUPB010000054.1, read on the forward strand.
AGTGCGTGATGACCGACACAGCCACCCTGGTGCGCGGCCCGAGCAGCCGGATGGTCCGCAGCGACGAGGCGCGCGGGATCTTCCAGGTCTCGCGCCGCGCCTTCGTCGACACCGGCGTGATGGAGCGCGAGTACGAGGCGGTGTTCGACCGCTGCTGGCTCTACCTGGGCCACGAGTCGGAGCTGCCGAAGCCCGGCGATTTCGTCACCCGCACGGTGGCGCGGCGCAACCTGCTGTTCACGCGCGACGCCAAGGGTGTGCTGCACGCCCTCTTCAACACCTGCCCGCACCGCGGGGCCGTGGTGTGCCGCGAGGCCAAGGGCAACGCCAAGGTGTTCCAGTGCTTCTATCACGGCTGGGTGTTCGGCTGCGACGGCCAGCTGAAGGGCCAGCCCGGCGACGAGCGCTACAGCGCCGGCCACAAGGACAGCGGCGCCGGCAACCTGGTGCCGGTGCCGAGGTTCGATGTCTATGCCGGCTTCTGCTTCGTCAACTTCGACGCCGATGCGGTGTCGCTGCCGGAGTACCTGGCCGGCGCGAAGGAGATCCTGGACCTCATCGCCAGCCAGGGCGAGACCGGCATGGCGATCGTCGAGGGCGCGCAGCAGTACGCGATCCGCGCCAACTGGAAGCTGCTGGCCGAGAACAGCGTCGACGGCTATCACGCCGCCACCGCGCACGCGAGCTACCTCGACTACCTGAAGAACATGGTCGGCGGGCTGGTGCCGATCGCGCTGTCGGGGAACAGCTACGACCTGGGCAACGGGCACGCGGTGCTCGAGTACAAGGCGCCGTGGGGCCGCCCGATCGCGCAGTGGGTGCCGATGTTCGGCGAGCAGGGCAAGGCCGAGATGGAGGCCATCAAGGCCCGGCTGGTGCAGCGGCTGGGCGAGGAGAAGGCCACGCGCGTGTCGGCCTTCAACCACAACCTGCTGATATTCCCGAACCTCGTCATCAACGACGTGATGGCGCTGACGGTGCGCACGTTCTATCCGGTGGCGCCGGGCCAGATGATGGTCAACGGCTGGGCGCTGGCGCCCAAGGACGAGTCCGACTGGCAGCGCAAGTTCCGCCTCTTCAACTTCCTCGAGTTCCTCGGACCCGGCGGGTTCGCCACACCCGACGACGTGGAGGCGCTCGAGAGCTGCCAGATCGGCTTCGCGAACCTGGGTTCCGCCGGGTGGAGCGACATCTCCAAGGGCATGGGCCAGGCCCAGCCCAGCTACGACGACGAACTGCAGATGCGCGTGTTCTGGCAGCGCTGGGACCAGCTCGTGAACGGAGACGCCCGATGACCGCGATCACCCGCACCGAGGCCGAGGACCTGCTGTTCCTGGAGGCCGACCTGCTCGACCAGTGGAAGCTCGACGACTGGCTGGCGCTCTACACCGACGACGCGGCCTACCTCGTGCCCAGCACCGACCTGCCGCCGGGCGCCGACGCGGCCAAGACGCTCTTCTACATCGCCGACGACCACGCGCGCATGGTCCAGCGCGTGGCGCGGCTGAACAAGAAGTCGGCGCACTCGGAGTGGCCGCGCTCGAAGACGCGGCATCTGGTGAGCAACGTGCGCGTGGGCGCTGCGGCCGGCGAAGAGACGCCGGTCAGCGCCGCCTTCGTCACGTTCCGCAGCAAGAACGGCGTCACCGACACCTACATGGGCCGTGCGCTGTATCGGCTGACGCGCGTGGACGGCACGCTGCGCATCCGCGAGAAGCGCTGCGAGCTCGACCTCGACGGCCTGCGCCCGCACGGGCGCGTGAGCATCATCCTGTGATGGCCGTGGGAGGCCCGATGAGCGTTCCCTTCCGCTACCGCAAGCTCGGCTACGCCGCGCTGAGCGTCACGAACCTCGAGCGCAGCCTGCACTTCTACCGCGACCTGCTCGGGCTCGAACTCGTGGAGCAGCGCGACGACGTGGCCTACCTGCGCTGCAGCCGCGACCACCACAACATCGCGCTGCATGCCGGCCAAACTGCCGGGCTGAAACGCGTCGGCTGGGAGCTGGAGAGCCAGGCCGACGTCGAGCGGGCGATCGCGCATTTCGAGGGCCTCGGCCTGGCGCCGCGGCGCGTCGACAAGGCCGAGTCGCAGGCGCTGCGGCAGGGGCCGGGGTTCCGCGTGCGGCTGCCCGGTGCAGGCCTCGAGTTCGACTACTACGGCAGCACCACCGTGATGGCGCGGCCGTGGACGCCGACCGTCGCCCGCATCGCCCGCCTGGGCCACGTGGTGATCGGCTGTGCCGACTTCGCCGCCGCGCAGGGCGCGCTGCTGCGCGACTTCGGTTTCGTGCAGAGCGACTTCGTGGAAGACCGCTTCTCGTTCATGCGCTGCTTCCCGAACCCGTTCCACCACACGTTCGCGGTCGGCGCCAGCGCGGGCAACCACCTGCACCACGTGAACTTCATGGTGACCGACATCGACGACGTCGGCCGCGCCTGGCACCGCATGACCAAGGCCGGCGTGAAGATCGCGTTCGGCATCGGCCGCCACCCGCCCTCGGGCAGCGTGTTCCTGTACTTCTACGACCCCGACGGCATGACGGTGGAATACAGCTACGGCATGGAGGAGTTCCCCGAGGTGGGCGCCCGCGAGCCGCGCATGCTGGAGCCGGTGCCCGAGAGCCTGGACACCTGGGGAGCCGTGCCCGACGTGAACTTCGGCAAGGTCGGCGCGATCGAGGCGGCGTGAGCGCGCCCATGACGCGCCTCGTGCCGCTGTGCCCCGCCGACGACGTGTGGGAAGGCGCGATCCGCCAGGCCGAGCTGCCCGATGGCCACAAGCTGGCGCTGTACCGCATCGATGACGAGGTCTACGCCACCGACGACACCTGCACGCACGGTGCGGCGTCGCTGTCGGAGGACGGCTGCGTCGACGGCGGGCAGGTGGAGTGCAGCTGGCACAACGGCCGCTTCGACATCCGCACCGGCACCGCCTGCGCGATGCCCTGCGATGCGCCGCTGAAGACGTGGCCGCTGCAGATCGTGGACGGGCAGGTCTGCGTGGCGCTGCCCGGCGAGTGATCCAGGGCGCCCCCCGTCGGCCATGAACCCACGAGCCTTCGACACGATCGTGATCGGCGCCGGCGCGGCCGGCTGCGTGGTCGCCAACCGGCTGAGCGCCGACCCGAAGCGCCGCGTGGCGCTGATCGAGGCCGGTACGTCGGACCGGCGCTTCCCGCTCAGCCTGAAGACCACGCTGCCGATCGGCAACATCTTCCTGCTGCCGCACGCGCGCACGAACTGGCAGTTCGAGTTCCGCGGCGGCCCTGGCGTGAACCACCGCGCCATCCCCTGCCCGCGCGGCAAGCTCCTCGGCGGCTGCACGTCGGTCAACGGCACCGTCTACATCCGCGGCCACCCGCTGGACTACGACGAGTGGGCGGCACTGGGCAACACCGGCTGGGGCTGGGCCGACGTGCTGCCGTTCTACAAGCGCCACGAGCACCGCGACCGCGGTGCCGACGCCTGGCACGGCCGCGGCGGCGAGCTGCACGTGCAGAAGCCGCGCGAGAGCAACCCGCTGGCGCACGCCTTCGTGCAGGCGGCCGCCGAGGCGGGGTTCGACCGCAACGACGACTTCAACGGCGCGCAGCAGGACGGCTTCGGCATCTTCGACCTGAACCAGCGCGACGGCGTGCGCTGGAGCGCGAGCCGCGCCTTCCTGCACCCGGTGATGCAGCGGCCCAACCTGACGGTGTTCGACGACACGCTGGTCGAGCGCATCCGGCTGCAGGGGCATCGCGCCGTGGGCGTGACGGTGCGCCGCGGCGGGCAGCGCGTCGAGCTCGACGCGGGCACGGAAGTGGTGCTGTGCGGCGGCACGGTGAACTCGCCGCAGCTGCTGATGCTCTCGGGCATCGGCCCGGCATCGCTGCGCGCGCACGGCATCGAGGTCGTGCACGAACGGCCGGGTGTCGGCGCCAACCTGCAGGACCATCCCACGGTGTCGCTGGCGATGACCAACCCGGGTGCGGAGAGCTACGCGATGAGCTGGCGCACGGCGCCCCGGGTGGCGCTTGCCCCGCTGCGCTACGCGCTGGGCCGGCGCGGCATGCTGGCCAGCAACGCCGCCGAGGCCGGCGGCTTCATCCGCACGCGGCCCGATCTGGACCGCCCCGACGTGCAGTACACCTTCATGGTCGGCATGAAGGACAACCCGCGCACGCTGCCGCGCCGGCACGGCTACTTCCTGCACATGGCGGTGCTGCGGCCGGCCACGCGCGGGCGCCTGGAACTCGTGTCGAGCGATCCTGCTGCCAAGCCGGTGCTGCGCCCGGAGTTCCTCGAGGACCCGCGCGACGTGCGGACGCTGATCCATGCGATGCGCGAGGCGCGCCGCATCGTCGCGCAGCCCGCGCTGCGGCGGCTGTCGGGCGACGAGCTGCTGCCCGGGCGTGCGGTGGAAGACGATGCGGCGCTCGAACGCTACATTCGCGACAAGGTCGCCACCACGTACCACCCGGTGGGCACCTGCAAGATGGGCCCGCCGTCCGACCCGCTGGCCGTGGTCGACCCGCAGCTGCGCGTGCACGGCCTCGACGGCCTGCGCGTGGCCGACGCGTCGATCATGCCCAACCTGATCGGCGGCAACACCAGCGCGCCGTCGATGATGATCGGCGAGCGCGTGACGCAGTTCATCCTCGAACCGGCCCGCTGACCGGGGTCTCCGGTCAGGCCTTCAGCACGAGGTTGCCGACGAGGCGGCCGCCCTCCACCGCTTCGTGCGCCTGCACGATCTCGGCCAACGGGCGCCGGTCGGCGATGTTGTGCTGCAGTTCGCCGCGTGCCAGCAGCCGCTGCAGCGCATCGGTGGCGCGGGCGCGATCGGCCGCCTCGAGGTGGTAGACCATGAAGAACTTCAGCTGCAGGTTCTTCGAGAGCAGCACGGCAAACGGCAGGTCCAGCGGCCGGGGGCTGCTGCCGTAGACCACGAGTTCGCCGCCCGGGCGCAGCAGGTCCAGGTCCAGGCGGCCGTTCACCGCGAGGTCGAGCTCGATCACGCGGTCGACGCCGCGGCCGCCGGTGAGTTCGCGCACGCGCTCGACCACCGGCTCGGTCTTGTAGTCGATGACGTGGTCGGCACCGGCGTCGAGCGCGAGGCGCGCCTTCTCGGCACTGCTCACGGTGCTGATCACCTGCGCCGCGCCGAAGCGGCTGGCCAACTGCACGACATAGTGGCCCACCGCACCGGCACCGCCGGCGACCAGCACGCGCCGACCGGCTACGCCGCCGTCCATCAGCACCGCATGCATCGCGGTGAGGCCGGGGATGCCCATGCACGCGCCCACCTCGCCGGGCACGCCGTCGGGCAGCGGCACGGCCTGCGCCGCGGGCAGGCAGCAGCACTCGGCGGCGGTGCCGTGCGGGCGGCCCCAGGCGGCGTTCCACAGCCACACGCGCTGCCCGACGCGGGCCGCATCGACGCCGGCGCCGATGGCATCGATCGTGCCGCTGCCGTCGCTGTGCGGGATCACGCGCGGGAACGGCATGGGCCGTAGGCCGCCGCGGCTCTTCACGTCGGAGGGGTTGACGCCGCTCCATTCGATGCGCACACGCACCTCGCCCGGGCCGGGTTCCGGGGTCGGCAACTCGGTGAGGCGCAGGACATCGGCGGCGGGGCCGGTCTTCTCGTAGCTCCAGGCCTTCATGGGGGCGTCTCCAGGCGCAGCGTGCAGGGGTTCGCGATGATGCCCCGGGGACGGCGGCACGCTGCGCCGCGTTCAGCGCGCCCCGAAGCGCGGCTTGCGCTTCTCCTTGAAGGCCTGCGTCGCTTCCCGGTGGTCGGCCAGCTCGAAGGTCACCTGCTCCAGCGCCATGCTGGCCTCGAGCAGGCGGTTCACGCGGTCCTTCACGATCTGGTTGATCGAGAGCTTGGTCCAGCGCGTGGCCCACACCGGCCCGTCGGCCAGCTCCTGCGCGATGGCACGCGCGAACGGCAGCACCTCGGCACGCGGCTTCACGTGGTTGACGAGCCCGATGCGCTCGGCCTCGACGCCCTTCAGCAGCGTGCCGCGCATCAGGTACTCCTTGGCCTTGTTCACGCCGATCAGCAGCGGCCAGATCACCGTGCCGCCGTCGCCGGCGACCAGCCCCACCTTGTTGACGTGGCTGTCGCCGATGCGCGCGTCGTCGGCCATCACGGTGACGTCGCACAGCAGCGCCGTGGTGGCGGCCAGGCCGATGCAGTCGCCGTTGATCGCGCAGACGATCGGCTTGTCGAGCTCCAGGTGGCGGCTGACGAGGCGGCGGCTGATCATCGGGTCGTGCACCTCGCCTTCCTCCAGCACGTCGCCGCCGGGGCGCTCGCTCATCGCCTTCACGTCGCCGCCCACGCTGAACCAGTCGCCGGCGCCGGTGAGCAGCACCGCGTTCACGGCCGGGTCGTCGCCGAGGTCGTCCCAGATGCGGCGCAGCTCGCGGATCAGCCGCTGGTTGATCGCGTTGCGCGCCTGCGGGCGGTTCAGCGTGACGGTGGCGACCTTGTTCTCGACCTCGATCGTCAGGTCGTGGTGGTCGGCGTAGCGGTCCATCGGGTCCCCTTCAGGCGTACAGGCTCTCGATCACGTCGGCGTACTTCTCGCCGATGCTCTTGCGCCGCACCTTCATCGTGGCGGTGACCTCGCCGTCGTCGTGGTCGAGTTCCTTGGTCAGCAGGTGGAACTTGCGCACCTGCTGCACCTGCGGCATGCGCGCGTTCACGGCGGCGATCTCGCGCTCGATCAGTGCCCGCACGTCGGGCAGCTCGGTGAGGCTGCGGAAGTGCGTGTAGACCAGGCCCTGCTCCTCGGCCCACTTGCTGGTGCTCTCGAACTCGATCTGGATCAGCGCACTGACGAACCGGCGCCGGTCGGCGATGACGATCGCCTCCTTGATGTACGGCGAGAAGCGCAGCGCGTTCTCGATCTCGCTGGGCGTGATGTTCTTGCCGCCCGCGGTGATCATGATGTCCTTCTTGCGGTCGATGATGCGCAGCTCGTCGCCCGAGGGGCCGCGCTCCCAGCGCGCCACGTCGCCGGTGTGCAGCCAGCCGTCGGCATCGATCGCCTCGCGCGTGGCCTCGGGGTTGCGGAAGTAGCCCCGGAACACCACCTCGCCGCGCACCAGGATCTCGCCGTCGTCGGCCAGCTTCAGCTCGATGCCGGGGTACGGCACGCCCACCGTGCCCACCGGGGACTCGTCGCCCGGCTGCATCGTGGTCGCGCCGCTGGCTTCCGTCAGGCCGTAGGCTTCGCGGATCGGCACCCCCAGCGTGCGGAAGGCCTTCAGGATCTCCGGCGCGATCGGCGCGCCCGAGCTCACCGCCACGCGGCAGCGGCGCAGCCCGACGACGTTCAGCAGCGCGCGCAGGATGAGCACGTACCACAGGCCCCAGCGCAGCCGCTCGCCGAACGTCCACTGCGCACGGCCCTTGTCGGCCACGCCGGCCAGCGAGGCCATCGCGCGCCGGTACAGCGCCAGGCGCAGGCCGCCCGCCTCGCGCAGCTTGGTCTGGATGCCGGCGTGGAACTTCTCCCAGATGCGCGGCACGCCGAAGAAGATCTGCGGGCTCAGCTCGCGCACGTCCTCCTGCACCGTGCGCAGGCTCTCGGCGAAGTTCACCGTGGCACCCACCGAGACCGGAATGTGGATCGAGAACATCTGCTCGGCCATGTGGCACAGCGGCAGATAGGAGACCAGCTGGTCTCCGGTTCTGCAGCCCAGCATGTGGTTGAGCCCACGCGCGGCGGCCCCCAGGCTGCGCCATGTGGTCATCGCGGCCTTCGGGCGGCCCGTGCTGCCGCTGGTGAAGACGATCAGCGCGGTGTCGTCCGGTGCCGGTGCGCGCGTGGCCGCCGCCGCGGCGGCAGGGTCGCGCTGGGCGGCCGCGCGGCCGAGCGCGAGCACGTCGTCGTAGTCGTGCAGGCCGCTGCGGTCGTAGCGGCGCAGCCCGCGGTCGTCGATGACGATCAGCGTGCGCAGCTGCGGCAGCCGCTCGCGCACGGCCAGCACCTTGTCGACCTGCTCCTGGTCCTCGCAGACGATGATCGGCGCCTCGGCCAGCTCGAGCAGGTACTCCACCTCGTGCGCCGGCGACGTGGGGTACACGCCCGCGGTGATGCCGCCCACCATCGAGATGCCGAGCTGCGCGCACACCCACTCCTGGCAGTTCTCCGACAGCACGGCCACCGTCTGCCCGCGCCGCAGGCCCAGCTCGAGCAGCCCCAGGCCGAAGCTGCGCGCGCGCTCGGCGTACTGCGCCCAGCTCACCGGTTTCCAGACGCCGTGCTCCTTCTGGCGCAGCGCCGTCGCGTCGGGAGTGATCTCGGCCCAGTGCAGCAACTGCTGCGGCAGCGGCAACGATTCGAGCGTCATGACAGCCAGCGCTTGCGCCGCTTGTAGTGCTTCACGTCGCGGTAGTTCACGTGGCCTTCTTCGCCCGCGCCCAGGTAGAAGCGCTGCACGTCGGGGTCGCTGAGCAGCCGCTGGGTGGTCCCGTCGATCACGATGCGGCCGTTCTCCATGATGTAGCCGCGGTGCGCCACGCCCAGCGCGACGTGCGCGTTCTGCTCCACCAGCAGCATCGCCACGCCCTGCTCGCGGTTGATGCGGGCGATGATGTCGAAGATGTCCTTCACGACCAGCGGCGCCAGGCCCAGCGACGGCTCGTCGAGCAGGATCAGCCGCGGCTTGCCCACCAGCGCGCGACCGATGGCCAGCATCTGCTGCTCGCCGCCCGACAGGTAGCCGGCCACCTGCTTGCGCCGGTCGAGCAGGCGCGGGAAGTAGCGGAACACCGGCTCGATGTCGAGCGTGCCTCTTCCGGCCAACGCGTTGCCCGCCGCGATCAGGTTCTCCTCCACCGTGAGGTCGGCGAAGATGTGCCGCCCCTCGCGCACGTGCGCCAGGCCGGCCCGGGCCAGCTGGTGCGCCACCCGGCCGCCGATGTCCTCGCCGAAGAAGCGGATGCGCCCCGAGGCGACGCGCCCGTTCTCGTACGGCAGCACGCCGCCGGCGGCCTTCAGCGTGCTGGTCTTGCCGGCGCCGTTGCTGCCCAGCAGCGCCACGATCTCGCCGTCGGGCACCTCGATCGACATGCCCCGCAGCGCCTGCACGCTGTGGTTGTAGACGACCTCGATGTTCTCGATGGTGAGAGCCGCAGTCATGCCTCGCCGAACGCCCGTGGACTTCCCGAGCAGCCGCCGCGGAGCCGGCTTTGCCGGTCCGCTGGCGGCGCCCCCCTGGGGGGGAGCGCCGAAGGCGCTACGGGGGGGATCGTGTTCACACCTTGATCCAGCCGCTGGCGGGCTCCATCGCCTGCTTGCCGGGGTCGTAGGCGTAGATGCGGCCGATCGGGACCTGGTGGCTCGACAGATCGACGAGCTGCCCGAAGATGCCGCCCGAGTCCCACTCCTTCATGCCCTCGAGCGCCGCCTTCATGTTCGGCAGCAGCAGCGGCTTGTTGGCCTTCATCGTGCGCTCGGCGATCTCGGCGAACACCATGCCCGCCAGCCAGCTCGACACGTAGAACGGCGAGATCGACTTCACGTCGGGCCGGTTCTTGGCCATGTACTCGCGCATGTTGTTGATCATCGAGCTGTCGGTCTCGTGGCCGTAGCGGTACATCGACGCGCCGGCCAGATTGACGTTGAGCTTGGCCAGCGCGTCGTAGGCCGGCTTGTCCAGGCCCCAGGCGGTGCCCATGATCTTCGGGTTCAGGCCGGCCTCGGCCATCTGCCGCACGAACTCGGGCATCGGCGCCAGGATGTAGCCCTGGAAGATCACGATGTCGGGGCGCGAGCGGCGCAGCTTGGCCACTTCGGGCGCCACGTCGATGCCGCTCTGCTTGGTGACGATCTCCTCGACGATCGGCAGCCCGAGCTTCTGCGCGCGCGCCTTGCCGCCGGGGATGCCGTCGCGGCCGAACTCGGTGTCGGCGTAGACGTAGGCGATGCGCGGCTTGGCACCACCGCTGTAGGTGCGGCCGATGTACTCCATCAGGATCTCGTGCAGGCGCGGGTACGTCGGCCCGGGCACGAAGTGCTGCGGCACGCTCGCCGGGTCGGCCACCACGGTGGCCAGCGACGTGCTGCTGGTCATCACGTGTCCGGCGGCCACGGCGTCGGCGGTGATCGCCTTCACCCACTGCGTGCTCTCGCCGTAGAAGAAGTTCGGCTTCTCGGCGGCCATGATCTTCTTGAAGATGGCCACGCTCTGGTCGAGCTTGAAGCCCGAGTCCTCGGCCACGTACTTCAGCTTGCGGCCCATCACGCCGCCCTTGCTGTTGCGCCACGCGCAGTAGTCCTGCAGGCCGTTGTTCATCGCCACGCCGGCGAACGAGAACACGCCGGTCATCGGCTGCGCGGCGCCGACCACGATGTCGCCCTTGGCGGCCTGGCCGTGCGAGGTGCCGATGGCGAACGGGCCGAGCGTGGCGGCGGCTCCCAGCCCCTGCACGAGACGGCGGCGGGTGATGCGGGTCATGTCTGTCTCCTTGCTCAGGTTTTGAACGGCCACAGGTGGAAGGTGCGCCGGATGCGCGCCCAGATCGCCGCCAGGCCATGCGGCTCGAACACGAGGAAGCCGATGATCAGCAGGCCGAACACCACCTGGCCCATCGGCAGCAGCAGCCCGGCCACGCCGGGGAACCACTGTGAACTGGTGTGCGCGACGAGGCGCAGCACCTCGGGCACGAAGGTCATGAAGAGGGCGCCCAGGATGCTGCCGAGCACCGTGCCCAGCCCGCCGACGATCACGGCGGCCAGGTAGAACACCGACAGCGTGAGCACGAAGTACTCCGGCGTGATGGCGCCGTAGAAGTACCCCAGCAGCCCGCCGGCCACGCCGGCGTAGAACGCGCCGATCGCGAACGCCAGCAGCTTCGTGCGCAGCAGGTTCACGCCGAGGATCTCGGCCGAGAAGTCGCGCTCGCGCACCGCGACGAACGCGCGGCCGAAGCGGCTGCGGCCCAGGTTGCGCGCGGCCAGCGCGGCCGCGAGTGCGACCCCGAAGATCAGGTAGAAGTTGCGCCGGTCGCCGTGGAACTCGAAGCCCAGGAGGTTGGCGCGCGGGATGCTGGTGCCCGGCACCCCACCGGTGACGGGCTCCCACTCGCGAAACACAAAGGTCAGCACGAAGTGCGCCGCCAGCGTGGCCACCGCCAGGTAGATGCCCTTCACGCGCAGGCTGGGCAGGCCGACGACGACACCCAGCGCCGCGGTGAGCATCCCGGCGGCCGGCAGCGTGATCCAGAACGGCACGCCGGCCTTGGCGAGCAGCGCCACCGTGTAGCAGCCCACGCCGACGAAGGCGCCGTGCGCCAGCGAGATCAGCCCCGCGTTGCCGGTGGTGAGGTTGAGCCCCAGCGTGGCCACGACGTGGATGCCGACGATGCAGGCCATCGCCAGCAGGTAGTCACCGCCCCACCACGGCATCGTGAACAGCGCGACGATGAACGCCGCCATCCAGCGGCGCTGCGTGGTCGAGTCCCACAGCCGCTCCTCGGAGCGGAAGGTCTCGTGGAAGACGGCGGTTCTCATGTCGGTTCGGGGTGCCGGGCCTTCACAGCCGTTCGATCGAGCGGGTGCCGAAGATGCCGTAGGGCCGCACGACGAGGATCGCCAGCACCACGAGGTAGGGCACGATGTCGCGCGACTTGCCGCCCAGGTAGCCGGCGCCCAGTGCCTCCACCGTGCCGACGATCAGGCTGGCGACGATGGCGCCCAGCACGCTGTCCATGCCGCCGAGGATGATCGCAGCGAACACGCCGAGCGCGGCCGACGCGAGCAGCGGCGAGAGGCCGGCCGAACTCGCGATCAGCACGCCGGCCACCGTGCCCACCAGCCCCGACAGCACCCAGGTCAGCCGCTGCGACCAGTTGATGTTGATGCCCAGCGTGGCCGCGGTGACGGGGTCGCTCGCGGTGGCGCGCAGCGCGATGCCGGCCTTGCTGTAGCGGAAGAAGGCGAGGAAGCCGCCGATCAGCACGGCAGCCACCGCGAAGTTGCCCAGCGCGGTGCCGGGGATCAGGATGTCGCCGAGCATCAGCGGCGTGCGCGGCAGCAGCGTGGGCGGCGTGTAGGTGTCGCCGCCCCACACGGCCTCCACCCCGCCGTGGATGATGCTGGCCATGCCGATCGTGGCCATCAGCACCGCCACCGTGGGCTGGCCCGACAGCGGCCGCAGCACGGCCCGCTCCACCAGCACCGCGAGCACGCCGATCACGCCCATCGAGATCAGGAACGCCAGCCACGGCGCCAGGTGGAAGGTCTCGGCACCGGCGTAGTACAGGTAGGCGCCGAGCATCATCACCTCGCCGACGGCGAAGTTCACCACGCCCGTGCCCTTGTAGATGAGCACGAAGCTGAGCGCGATCAGCGCCGTCACGCCGCCGGACAGCAGCCCGAGCAGGGCGTACTCGATGAACTCGCTCACGGGACTGCCCTCCGTGCTTCGCACTCCGGGATGAGCGCTTGGGAGCGGCCCGGCGCGTTCATGACAGCCCCTCGCCCGGCGGGTACGCCGGGGGATCCCCCAAGGGGATGCGGGCCGGCTTGGGAGCGGCCCGGCGCTCGGCCCGCGAACTCATGCCACGGCCTCCGCGCCGAGATAGGCCTCGACCACCTGCGGGTGGCGGCGCACCTCGGCGGGCGTGCCGGCCGCGATGACCTGGCCGAAGTTCAGCACCACCACGCGGCTGGAGATGTCCATCACCATGCCCATGTCGTGCTCGACCAGCAGCACCGAGACGCCCCACTCCTCCTGCACGTCGAGGATGAAGCGCGCCATGTCCTCGGTCTCTTCGCGGTTCATCCCGGCCACCGGCTCGTCGAGCATCAGCACGCGTGGGCGCATCGCCAGCGCGCGGGCCAGCTCCACCCGCTTCTGCAGGCCGTAGGGCAGCGCGTCGACGCTGCGGTGGCGGATGTGGTCGATCTCGAGGAACTCGATGACGCGGCGCTCGATCTCGTCGCGCAGCGCGTCTTCCTCGTCGCGCGCGCGCCTGCCGTGCAGCAGCGCCGACACCAGCCCCGCGCCCAGCGTGTGGTGGCCGCCGAGCTTGATGTTCTCGAGCACCGACAAGCCGCGGAACAGCGCGATGTTCTGGAACGTGCGTGCCAGCCCCATGCCGGCGCGGCGGTGCACGGGCACGTGGGTGATGTCGGCATCGCCCAGCACCACGCGCCCGGCGGCCGGGCGGTAGAAGCCCGAGATCGTGTTGAAGACGCTGGTCTTGCCGGCGCCGTTGGGGCCGATGACCGCCGTGATCTGGCCCGCCGCCGCCTCGAACGAGACCCCACGCAGCGCATGGATGCCGCCGAAGCGCAGGTCGACCCCCTCGACCTGCAGCGGCAGGCCGGGCGCGGAGGCGCCGGAGGAAGGGACGGAAGCCATACCGTACGCTACCGCACTGTATGTCTACGCACCTTAGGAGTTTCCCCGCATCGGCCCCCGTGCGCCGGGGCCAAGCGGCTATCGGCCCTGCCCCCGCAGCCGCGCAAGACGGGTGTCGATCTGCTCGCGCGTGACGCCCAGGTTGGCGGCACGGGCGCGGTTGCGCTCCAGCGCCAGCGCCTCGCCGAACGGCAGCGCGGCCTCGTCGTCCAGCAGCTGCTTGTAGGCCGCCAGCCCCTCAGGCACCGCGGCCAGCATCTCGCGCGCCAGCGCCTCGGCTACAGCGCGCAGCCGCTCGGGCGCCACGACGCGGTTCACCAGGCCCCAGGCGAGCGCCTCGTCGGCGGACACGAAACGCGCCGTCAGCGCCATCTCCTTCGCGCGGTGCGGGCCGATGCGCTGCTGCAGCCGCACCGAGCCGCCCCAGCCCGGCAGCAGGCCGACCCTGGTGTGCGTGTCGGCGAAGCGCGCCTCGGTGGACGCGACGAGCAGGTCGCAGGCCAGCGCCAGCTCCAGGCCGCCGGTGATCGTGAGGCCGTTGATGGCGCCGATCACCGGGCCGCTGAAGGGCAGGATCGCCTGCACCGCGTCGTGCTCCCACGCGGCGGCAGCCGGTGCGACGCCCCACTCGTCGAGGTCGAGCCCGGCGCTGAAGGCGCGGCCCTGCCCGGTGAGGATCAGCACGCGGATCGCAGGATCGGCCTCCAGGGTGGTCACCGCTGCGGCGAGGTCGCGCCGCAGCGCGATCGACAACGTGTTGAGCTTGTCCGGGCGGTTGAAGACGATCGTGGCGTAGCCGTCGGCGTGGCGCTCGACGATCAGCGGAGCCGAATCGCTCACCGCGTTGCCCCGGCTCAACGCCCCTGGAACACGGGCTTGCGCTTCTCGAGCATAGCGGTGATGCCCTCGCGCGCATCGGCGCTGCCGGCCACGCGGGCCAGCGTCAGCGCCTCGTCCTCGAGCTGCGCCTGCAACTGCACCGCCCCGGCGCGCATGAACAGGCGCTTGATCTCGCCGTAAGCCAGAGTGGGGCCGGCGGCGAGCTTGCGGGCGAGCGCCAGGCCCTGCTCCTGCAGATCGGCATCGGGCACGATCTGGTCGGCCAGGCCCGCGGCCAGCGCCTCCTCGGCCGCAAGCACCTCCGACAGCAGGATGAAGCGCCGGGCGCGCGCCATGCCCATGCGAGCCGTGAGCGTGGCACTCGACCCGCTGTCGCAGCTGAAGCCGATCTGCGAGAACGCCGCGCCGAACTTCGCGCCCTGGCCGGCCAGCACCACGTCGCAGCCGGCCAGCACGCCGACGCCGCCGCCCATCGCGTAGCCCTGCACCGCGCAGACCACCGGCACCGGCAGGCTCCAGAAGCGCTGCAGGCCCATGTGCAGGTCGGCCGTCCACCGGCGCACCAGCGGCCCCAGTTCGTTCACCACTGGGCCGAAGGTCTTCAGATCGCCGCCGAACGAGAAGTTCGGCCCGTCGGCGCGCAGCAGCACGGCGCGCAGGCCGGCCTCGTTGCCCAGCTGCAGCGCCACCGTGCGGAAGTCCTGCGTGAAGGCGTCGTCGATCGGGTTGCCGCGCCCGGGCTGGGCCAGGTTGAGGATGGCCAGCGCGCCCTCGCGTTCGACGCGGATGGAAGGGGTGGACATCGCGGCGCGCTCCGGAAATGGACAGACGGATGGATGGGGCGACTGTACACTACCGTACGAATCAAGCACTCCGAGCGAACCCCATGCTGAGCCCGCAGGACGACCTCATCGGCCACCAGCTGCCGACGCCGTTCGACCAGATCGACAACAGCGACCCGGCGTGGATGGAGCGGCTCTGGTACACGGGCCATCCGGTGCCGGGTGGCGACGTGATCTTCGACATCGGCCTGGGCTACCACCCCAACCGCAACGTGATGGACGTGTTCGCCGGCGTCGCGGTGCCCGGCCGGCAGTGGAACTTCCGCGCCAGCCGCCGGCTGCGGCCCGACCCGCTGAACACCGCGGTGGGGCCGCTGTCGATCCGCGTGGTCGAGGGGCTGCGGCACCACCGGCTGGAGCTCGCACCCAACGACTCGGGCCTGAGCTTCGCGCTGGACTTCCATGCCACGCTGAACCCGCACGAGGAGGCCGGCCACCTGCGCCGGCGCGACGGCCGCATCACCGAGCACATGTACCGCGCGCAGCAGATGGGCCGTTACACGGGCTGGCTGGCCTGGGACGGCCGCCGCGTCGAGGTCGACGGCTGGCCCGGCCAGCGCGACCACAGCTGGGGCGTGCGCGCCGAGATGCGCACCGACGAGACCACGCCGCCGCTGACCTACTACCCGCCGTTCTTCTTCTGCTGGACCACGGTGCAGTTCAAGGAGCGCGGCCTGGTGATCTTCTTCAAGGAGCGCGCGCCCGGCGAGCTGATCTACCTGAGCGGCGAGCAGGTGCGCCCGATCGGCACGCGGGCGTCCGGCCGCGACCAGCTCGCGGTGGTTCAGCACGACGTGCAGTGGCATGACGACCCGCTCGGCCAGAGCCTGCGCTCGGCGACCTTCGAGCTGACCTTCGCCGGCGGCGAGCGCCGCACGGTGCAGCTGCGCACGCTGCCCGCGCGCTACTGGCTCAAGGGCGGCCTGTACGGCGGCCTGGACGGCTGGTTCCACGGCGACGACAAGGGCAAGCTCCACACCGCGCACGAAGTGTGGGAGACCACCGATGCGGCCACGCGTCGCCGCATGCGCACGCTGGCCGACGAGGTCATCGAGGTGCGCGACGGCGACGAGATCGGCTACGGGATCATCGAGTACGGCGTGGGCACCGGGTACGAGAAGTACCGCGAGGTGCAGCAGCACCCGCCGATTTGAAGTGAGCCCCCGAGCTCGCTGGCGCTCGCTACCCCCCGAGGGGGCCGTCCGCCAGCGGACCGGCAAAGCCGGATCCGCGGCGGGAAGCTGGATCGTCAGGTTCATGCGGCGCGGGTGCCGCTTCGGCATGGACGACGGATCAGCCTTCCTTCCCGCTCGACATCTCGGCGAACAGCGGCCGCGGCGCGTGCTTCAGCTCGAGGTCGACCTCGGCCCGCAGCGCTCGCCGCAGATGGGCCTCCACCTGCGCGCGGCGCTCGGGATCGGCGGTGGCCTCCGGCCCGTCGAGCCACGCGAGAACGGTTTCCAGCGCGCGGTTGCCCGCGTCGCGGCGGGCGAGCAGCTCGGCCACCGGCGTGGCGAGCGGCAGCGGATCGGCGGGCAGCGGCAGCGCCGTGAGCGGCCGGATCGCGTCCAGCGCCTGCTGCTGCGCGGCGATCTGCTCCAGCAGGAAGCCGGTGCTCCAGTCGGCGCGCACCTTGAAGGTGTTGAGCAGGTTGATGACGCCGTAGACCTGGCCGCGCGCGAACTCGTCGTCCAGGCGCGTCAGCACCTCGGTGCGCAGCGTGGCGCACATGCCGTCGATCAGGCGGGCGTACGAGTTGTTCATGCGGTCTCGATGAGCTTGTCCATCTGACGCAGGCAGGTGGCGACCTGGCTGCCCATCGCCGGCATGCGCATGTCGTTGAAGCGGCCTTCCTCGAAGCAGCGCGCCGCCGCCATGTGCGTGGCCGCCAGCTTCAGCAGCGAGAACACCTGCCAGTAGCGCACCGACGCCATGCTCACCTCGATGCCCGACTGCTGCGCGTAGCGCTCGTAGAACCACTCGGGCTCGCACAGCCGGCACAGGTACGGGCTGCCGCCCTTGTACATCGGCAGGCTGGCCCAGGCGAGGTCTTCGTGCGGGTCGCCCAGGTGCACGAGTTCCCAGTCGAGGATGGCGGTGATGCGCCCGCCCGACTCGAGGAAGTTGCCGGTGCGGTAGTCGCCGTGCACGACCGTGACCCGCGGCGCCACCGGTCGGTGCTGCGCGAGCCAGCGCAGGCCCCATTCGGCCAGCGGATAGGGGCGCATCGCCCAGCGCTCGATCAGCCGCTGCCACACGGCGACGGTGCGCTCCGCGGCGTTCTCGGGCGTGAGGTCGCCGGCCATCGCGGCGATCGGCTGCGGCCGCCAGTCGAGTCGGTGCAGCGCGGCCAGCGCGTCGATGAACTGCGCGCCGAGCTGCCGGCGGTAGCCCTCCTCCAGCGGCGGCTCGGTGGCCGAGACCCAGGGCACCACGGCGTGGCCCGCCACCTTCTCGCAGAACAGGAACGGCGCGCCGAGGATCGCGGGGTCGTCGCTGTGCCAGCCGGCGCGCGGCACCGGCACCTCGCTGCCCTCGAACGAGCGCATCGCCAGCACCTGAGGCAACGCGCTGTACGGAGCGAAGAGTCCGTCGTCGGGGCCCAGCCTCAGGATCAGTTCGCGCGGGTCGCAACCTTCGCCGTCGAGCCCGGACACCGGCACCGCGTAGGTCACCCACGAGAAGCCCACCGGAAAGCGGCGGATCTCGCCGACCGTGACCGCACGGCCGGTCTGCGCCTGCAGGTACCGCTGCACCCGCGCGGCGAGCGCGGCCTCGTCGCCCGGTGGATTCATGCGACCGACGACGTGAGTCCGGAGCGGGCGCGCGGCGTCATCGACCGTGCTTCAGCAGGTCCGGCTGCACCGCGCGGTGGAAGCCCTCGTAGGGCACGTTGTTGCGGCTGGGCTGCAGCTTCCAGGTGGTCGGTCGGTGGTTGGGTGCGCCCCCGTCCACACGCACGCAGCTGCCGGTGACGTAGGCCGCCGCCGGCGACAGCAGATAGACGATCGCCGATCCGATCTCGGCCTCGGTGCCGTAGCGCTGCAGCGGCACCTGCGGCGGGAACTCGAGGATCTTGGCCTTGGCCTCGGGGGTGTAGGTGTCGAAGCCGCTGGAGGCGATGCCGCTGGGCGCCACGCAGTTCACGCGCACGCCGCTGGCAGCCCACTCGCAGGCGGCGGTCTCGGTGAGCGTGAGCATGCCGCCGCGCGCGGCGCCGCTGTGCGCGTAGTCGGGCCAGCCGTGCCAGATGTCGGCGATCACGTTGACGATGGCGCCGCCGTGCTGCTCCATGCAGCGGTTGAACACCTCGCGCATGAAGATGAAGCCGCCGGTCAGGTTGCTGCGCACCACCGCCTCGAAGCCCTTGGTGCTGATGGTCTTCATCGGCGCGCGGTACTGGCCGCCGGCGTTGTTGACGAGCGCGTCGATGCGGCCGCGCTCGCGCAGCACCGTCTCGATGACCTCGATGACCTGCGCTTCCTCGCGGATGTCGGCCACGTGCAGGCTGGCGCTGCCGCCGTCCTCCGCGATCTCGGCCTGCACCGCCTGCAGCTTCTCGATCTTGCGGCCCACCAGCGCGAGGTGCGCGCCCAGCGAGGCCAGCTCGTGCGCCGTGCAGCGGCCGATGCCGCTGCCGCCGCCGGTGACGATGATGGTCTGGCCGTCGAAGAGGCCGGCGCGGTAGATCGATCGGTAGCCCATGGTGGTACGACCCTCGCTTCAGTACTGGACGGCCGTGCGGCCGATGCGCTCGCGCGCGATGATCAGCTTCATCACCGCGGCCGTGCCGTCGCCGATCTCCAGGCCCATCACGTCGCGCAGGCGCTGCTGGTGCGGCAGGTCCTTGCTCCAGCCGTAGTGGCCGAAGGTCAGCAGGCACTGGTGGATCACGTCCACCGCGTGCTTGGGGCCCATCCACTTGCACATCGCCGCTTCCTTCGTGTGCGGCAGGCCCGCATCGCGCAGCGCCAGCGTGTGCAGGCACAGCTGCCGGATGGCCTCGATCTGCGACTCGCCCTCGGCCAGCGGGAAGGTCACGCCCTGGAACTGGCCGATCGGGCGGCCGAAGGCCTCGCGTTCCTTCGTGTAGGCCCAGGCCTCGTCGAGGCTCGCCTGCGCGGCGCCGCAGGCCTGCAGCCCGATCAGCGCGCGGCTGTAGTCGAAGCCCTGCATCACCTGCGTGAACCCCTGGCCCTCGTCGCCCAGCAGGTGGTCGGCGGGCACGCGCACGTCGTCGAGGAAGACCTGGCCGCGGCCGATCACCGCGCTGCCGAGGTCGTCGAAGGCCAGGGTCTGGATGCCGGGCGTGCCGGCCGGCACGAAGAACGCGCTGACCCCCTTCGCGCCCTGCTCCGGCGTGCCGGTGCGCGCGAAGATCAGGTAGGCGTCGGCGCGGTCGGCGAAGGTGATGCTGGTCTTCTCGCCGTTGAGCACCCAGTGGTCGCCGTCACGGCGCGCCTTCAATTGCAGGTGGCTCGCGTCAGAGCCGCCGCGCGGCTCGGTGAGACAGATCGCGATCACCGCCTCGCCGCGCACCATCCTCGGCACCCAGGCATCCCGCACCGCGGGCCGGGCGTGGCGGACCAGGATCGCGCCGTTGAGCGAGATGCCCACCGGCACCGCACTGACGTTGAAGTCCCCGTACGCCAGCGCCTCGACGACGAGGCCGGTGGTGACGCCGTCGAGCCCCATGCCGCCGTGGGCCTCGGGCAGGTCCATGCCGAGGAAGCCGAGGCGGCCCATTTCGGCCACCAGGGCGCGGTCGAGGATGCCGTCGCGGTCTCGCTGCTGATAGCCGGGCAGCAGCACCTCGCGGGCGTAGCGGCGCGCGGATTCGAGCAGGGCCTTCTGGTCGTCGGAGAGAACCATCGTCTCGCACCGGTGGGATCGTGATCGATGATACCTTGCACTAGCGTACGATCTGCCTAGGGACTTTCCGCGTGGTCCCCCGGCCCGTCCCCGCCGCCTGCGGCGATCTCGCGCAGCCGGAACTTCTGCACCTTGCCGCTGGGCGTGCGCGGCAGCTCGTCGAGGATCTCCACGCGCTCGGGCCAGTACTGCTTGGCGACCCTGTTTCCGGCCATCCAGGCCTGCAGGTCGGCGAGCGTGAAGGTGGCACCCGGCCGCAGCACGACGAAGGCGCAGCCGCGTTCGCCCAGCCGCGCATCGGGGTAGCCCACCAGCGAGGCGGCCGCCACCGCGGGATGCTGGTAGAGCAGCGCCTCGATCTCGACCACCGGCACGTTCTCGCCGCCGCGGATCAACACGTCCTTGGTGCGCCCGTTGATGCGGATGTAGCCCTCGTCATCGGCATAGGCCAGGTCGCCGGTGTCGAACCAGCCGTCGGCATCGAAGGTCGGGATCTCCGGGCGCTTGTAGTAGCCCATGAACATCTGCGCGCCGCGCACCAGCAGCCGCCCCGTCTGCCCCACCGGCAGCGGCCGCCCGTCGGCGTCGACGATGCGGATGTCCACGCCTTCGAGCGAGCGGCCGTCGGAGCTGGCCGACTTCTGCAGCGCGCGCTCGGGCTCGGTCAGCGTGCTGGACAGGCTTTCGGTCATGCCCCACAGCGAGCAGACCTTCAGCTCGAGTTCGCGCGCCGCGCGCTCGATCAGCACCGGCGGGATCGGCGCGCCGCCGCACAGGAAGTTGCGCAGCCTCGACGGGCGCGGCGCGCCGGCGGCCACCGTCTCGCAGATGTCGTTGAGAAAGGGCGTGGAGGCCGCGGTGAAGGTCACGCCCTCGTCGGCCATGATCTGCACGCCTCGTCGCCCTTCCCACACGTCCTGCAGCACCACCGTGCCGCCCAGGCTCAGCCCCAGCAGCATCACGGCTGCGTAGCCGGTCATGTGGCCCAGCGGGGAACAGGCCAGCATCACGTCGGAGCCGTCGAGGTGGAAGCGGCCGGCCAGCGAGCGGTTGCAGGCGAGCAGCGTGTGGGTGCTGTGCATCACGCCTTTCGGCGAGCCGGTGGTGCCCGACGTGAACATCACCACCGCCATCGCGTCGGGTGCCAGCAGCGGGCGCGCCGGTGTCGCCTCCACGCGCGTGCTGCCGGAGAGCAGCATGCGGTCGATTCCGTCGGCGCCGTCACCGTCGACCACGATCACGTGCTGCAGCCGCGGCAGGTCCTTCTGCAGGGCCCGGGCCATCGCCGCGTGGTCGTGACCGCGGAACATGCGGGGCACCACCAGCACCTTGGACTCCGCGAACCCGAGCATGTAGCCGAGTTCGCGTTCGCGGAAGATCGGCATCAGCGGGTTGACGACCGCACCGATGCGGTTGGCCGCCAACGACACGATGACGAACTCGCACCAGTTGGGCAATTGCACCGCGACGATGTCGCCAGGCTGCACGCCCAGGCCCTGCAGCGCAGCCGCGGCGCGCGCCACCGAGTCGCCCAGCCCGGCATAGGTCAGGCGGCGGACCTCCGTGCGGTCGCTGCGGTAGCCGACGATGGCGGCCTTGTCCGGCGTATTCTCGACCGCCCGCTGCAGCAGCGCGTCGTAGACAGTGTCGGTCCAGTGGCCTTCGGCGCGCATGCGACGGGCATGGGCCGCGGCATCGAAGCGGGCCGTGCTCATCGCAGGCGTCTCCGGTCTCCCCGGGATCTTCACAAGGTGCGAAAGAACCGTAGCGAGCGGCCCGAGGTCGGTTCGAGCAGCGCAGCCGTACTGACGTACGGCGAGCAGCGCAGGGCCGAGATCGGGTCGCGCAGTAGGTTCTCTCGCACCTGGTCAGACCTCGTCGCCCTGCAGGTATTCGAGCAGGTTGCGTTTCATCGCATCGAGCGTCAGCGCCGCGCTCTCGAGCTTGTCGTCGGCCAGCCCTTCGAGGATCTTGCCGTTCATCCGGTGGCTGACCTTGCGCATCTTGGTGATCAGCTGCTTGCTCTTGGGCTCCAGGAAGACGCGGTTGACGCGCCGGTCGGCGGCGTCGGCCACGCGCCTCACCAGGCCGCTCTTCTCCAGCCGGTCGATCAGGCCGCCCACGGCCACCTTGCCCAGGTCGAGCTCCTCGGCGAGCTGGCTCTGCGTCATGCCGTCCTCGCGCGAGAGGTAGGCCAGCACCCACCACTGCGAGCGCGTCACGTTCAGCGGCTTCAGGCAGCGGTCGAACGCGCTGCGGCGCAGCCGCGACACATCGTGGATCAGGAAGCCGAGCCGCAGCTCCCAGTCGGTGCTGTGCGGGTCGGTGGCGGCGGATGCCGGCATGTCGCAGTCCCTCTGCTGTCGAGGGTCGCCGTGGCGACCCATTACTGTAAGCCTGCGTATATTGTGCGGCCATACGGGTGCCGGTGACGTCGGCTCCGGGCGGGTCTAACCCGTAGTCGCCGCGTGCGACGGCATCCGGGTTAGGCCCGGGGTCCGAGATCGTGCACTAGCGTAAGATGCGGCACAGCATCAAGCTCACCGGCCCGACGGCACTCCGGCACTCGCTCCCCCCATGACGACCCCTGTCGGCGTGCTCGCCACCACGCGCTACCTGCCGCGGCTGCGGCTGGAGCGCAGTGCCGTGCTGGCGCAGCACGCCTGGATGGCGCCGGGCCTGCGCGGCCTGGCCAAGGGCCGGCGCGCGATGGCGAACTGGGACGAGGACGCGGTGACGATGGCCGTGGAGGCCGGGCGCCGGCTGCTGCACGCGCTGCCCGGCTGCCAGCCGGCGGGCGTGACGCTGGCGTCGACCTCGCTGCCCTTTGCCGACCGCCTCAACGCGGCCATCGTCGCCGGGGCGCTCGACGTGCCCGAAGGCGCCGCGGTGCGCGACGTCACGTCCAGCCCGCGCGCCGCGCTGGGCGAACTGGTCGCCGCGCTGCAGCACGCTGGCGCCGGCCCGCAGCTGCTGCTGGCGGCCGAGCGCCGCATCGCACGCCCCGCCAGCGCCCAGGAGATGCTGTTCGGCGACGGGGCCGCCGGCGCGCTCGTCGGCAGCGGCGCCGTGCTCGCCGGGTACGTCGCATCGGCCACGCTGCATGCCGACTTCGTCGACCACTTCCGCGAGGCCGGGCAGGACCACGACTACGGCTGGGAAGAACGCTGGGTGCGTGACGAGGGCTACCTGAAGCTCGCCGTCGCCACGGCGCGGCGCTGCCTGGCCGGTGCCGGTGTCGCTCCGGCGGATGTGGCGCACTTCGCGATGCCGGCCGCGCTGCCGAAGGTCAACGACGCCGTGGCGAGGAAGCTCGGCATCGCGCCGGGCGCGGTCGTCGACGCCGGTCACGAGTCGGGTGGCGACCTCGGCGCCGCGCAGCCGCTGGCGTTGCTGGATGCCGCGCTGCGCGCGGCCGCACCGGGTGCGCTGGTGCTGGTGTGCGCCTTCGGCAGCGGCTGCGACGCGCTGCTGCTGCGCCGCACCGAGGTCCCCTGCCCCGGCGCCGTGCCCGGCGACGGCAAGCCCGAGGCCAGCTACCTGAAGTACCTGTCGTTCACCGGCCAGGTCGCGCTCGAGTGGGGCATGCGGGCCGAGATGGACAACAAGACCGCGCTCACCGCGGCGTGGCGCGAGCACGGCCGCATGGCGCGCTTCGAGGGCGGCCGCTGCAGCGCGTGCGCCACGGTGCAGTTCCCCAAGACCGGCGCGTGCGTGAACCCGGCCTGCCGCGCCCTCGGCACGCAGCAGACGCTGAGCTTGGCCGACGTGCCGGCGCGCGTGCTGTCGCATACCAGCGACTTCCTCGCGTACACGCCGCACCCGCCGTTCCAGTTCGGCCATGTCGATTTCGACGGCGGCGGGCGCGTGCTGATGGAGTTCGCCGACAGCGATGTCGGCGAGCTGCAGGTGGGCCTGCCGCTGCGCATGGTCTACCGCGTGAAGGAGTTCGACCGGCACCGGGGCTTTCGCCGCTACTTCTGGAAGGCCACGCCGGTCAGGGAGTCGATCTGATGGCCAGCGGCATCCGAGACAAGGTCGCGATCCTCGGCATGGGCTGCTCGCGCTTCGGCGAGCGTTGGGATACCGATGCCGACGGGCTGATGCTGGAGGCCTGGACCGAGGCCGCCGCCGACGCGGGCATCGCCACGAACCAGCTGCAGGCCGCCTGGCTGGGCGTGTGCCTTGAAGAGAACAACGTCGGCAAGACCGCCGGCCCGCTGGCCAATGCGCTGCGGCTGCCGCGCATCGCCGCCACGCGCGTGGAGAACGCCTGCGCCACCGGCACCGAGGCGCTGCGGGGTGCCGCGTACGCGGTGGCGGCCGGCGCCTACGACATCGTGCTGGCGATGGGCGTCGAGAAACTGAAGGACACCGGCTACGGCGGCCTGCCGGTGCGCACGCGCGGCGTGGCCAACGACCTGTGGCTGCCCAACAGCACCGCGCCCGGGGCCTTCGCGCAATTGGCCTCCGCATATGCCGCCCGGCACCGCGTCGACCCGAAGGACCTGAAGCGCGCGATGGCGCACGTGTCGGTGAAGAGCCACGCGAACGCGACGCTGAATCCGAAGGCGCACCTGCGCAACGCGATCACCGAGGAGGACGTGCTCAAGGCCGCCACCATCGCCGCGCCGCTGGGGCTGTACGACTGCTGCGGCGTCAGCGACGGCGCGGCCTGCGCGATCCTGACGACACCGGAGATCGCCAAGGCGATGCATCCCAGCCGCGAGGTGGTCACGATCAAGGCCCTCGAAATCTCGGTCAGCAACGGCGAGGAGCAGAGCTGGAGCGGCCCTGCCGCCTGGGACGGCAGCTGCATCCAGACCGCCCGCGAGGCCGGGGCACGCGCCTACGCCAGTGCCGGCATCACCGACCCGCGCCGCGGGATCCACATGGCCGAGGTGCACGACTGCTTCTCGATCACCGAGGCGGTGCTGATGGAGGACCTGCAGTTCAGCGCCGAGGGCCGCGCGATCCACGACGTGCTCGATGGCGTGTTCGACCGCGGCGGCGCGCTGCCCGTGCAGCCCGACGGCGGACTCAAGTGCTTCGGCCACCCGATCGGCGCGAGCGGCCTGCGCATGGTCTACGAGATCTGGCTGCAGCTGCACGGCCGTGCCGGTGCGCGCCAGCTCACCCACGTCGACCGCGGCCTCACGCACAACCTGGGTGGCCATCCGCACCAGAACGTCTGCGCCGTGTCCATCGTCGGCCGGTTCGGCGCCTGAATCCCCGTTCCTGAAGGAGACCGATCCATGCGAGGACTGAGCGGCAAGACCGCCATCGTGACCGGCGCGGGCAGCGGCATTGGCCGCGCCATCGCCATGCGTCTGGCGGCCGAAGGCTGCATCGTCGGCGTGTTCGACATCCACGAGGCCGGCGCCGCAGAGACCGTGGCCACGATCGAGGCGGCGGGAGGCCGGGCACTGGCCGTGCACTGCGACATCACTGACTACGCCGGGGTCACCGCGGCCGTGGCCCGGTTCGAGGAGCAGGTGGGCCGTGGCACCGACGTGCTCGTCAACAACGCCGGCTGGGACACGCCGATGCCGTTCCTGAAGACCACGCCCGACTTCTGGGCCAAGGTCACGGCGATCAACTGGTTCGGCCCGCTGCACATGACGCATGCCGTCGCCCAGGGCATGGCCGCGCGCAAGGCGGGCCGCATCATCCAGATCGCCAGTGACGCCGGCCGCGTCGGCAGCACCGGCGAAGTGGTCTACAGCGGCTGCAAGGGCGCGACGATCGCCTTCAGCAAGGCGCTGGCGCGCGAGCTGGCGCGGGCCAACGTCACGATCAACACGATCTGCCCCGGCCCCACCGACACGCCCGCGATGGCGGCCTTCGTCGGCACCGGCGAGCAGGGGCAGAAGATCCGCGACGCGATGGTCAAGGGCGTGCCGCTGGGCCGCATCGGCGTGCCCGACGACTATCCGGGCCTGGTCGCCTTCCTCGCCAGCGACGACGCGGCCTTCATGACCGGCCAGACGATCAGCGTCTCCGGCGGCCTCACGATGCACGGCTGATCCATTCCTTCCTCCAAGAGCGCACCCACCATGGCTGAGTACAAGGACATCACCTACGACGTCGGCGAGAACGCCGTGCGGATCATGATCAACCGCCCGGAGGTGTTCAACGCCTTCCGCGCGCAGACCCTCGAGGAGCTGATCCATGCCTTCCGCCGCGCCGACGAGGAGCGGACGGTGAACACCGTGATCTTCGGCGGCGCCGGCGACAAGGCCTTCTGCACCGGCGGCGACCAGAAAGTGCACCTGTCGGAAGACGGGCTGTACGGCCCGCGCGGCCTGGTGGGCCTGCCGATCGAGGAGATGCAGAGCGCGATCCGCGACTGCCGCAAGGTGGTGATCGCCCGCGTGCAGGGTTTCGCGATCGGCGGCGGCAACGTGTTCGCGACGCTCTGCGACCTGACCATTGCCTCCGAGAAGGCGCAGTTCGGGCAGGTCGGCCCGAAGGTCGGCTCGGTCGACCCCGGCTTCGGCACCGCCTACCTCGCCCGCGTGGTGGGCGAGAAGCGGGCGCGGCAGATGTGGTTCACCTGCCGCCGCGTCGACGCGAAGACCGCGCTCGCCTGGGGCCTGGCCAACGAGGTGGTGCCGCACGAGCAGCTCGACGCCGAGTGCGAGGCCTGGGCGGCCGAGATCAACGCGATGAGCCCCACGGCGCTCGCCATCGCCAAGCGCAGCTTCAACGCCGACAGTGAGAACATCCGCGGCCTGAGCTTCCTGGGCATCGCGGCGGTGAAGGGTTACTACCAGAGCGAGGAATCGCGCGAAGGCGTGCGCGCCTTCAACGAGAAGCGCAAGCCCGACTTCAAGAAGTACATGGGTTGAAGCCGCCCACGCCTCGATGACGACGCCGATCACCACCGCACTGGACGCCGACGGCGTCCTGCTCGCCACCATCGACATGGCCGGGCGCACGATGAACGTGTTCTCGGTCGAGCTGATGGACGCGCTCGATGCGCTGATGGACCGCGTGGACGCCGACCCGGCCGTGCGCAGCTGCGTCATCACGTCGGGCAAGCCGAGCTTCCTGGCCGGTGCCGACCTGGTGATGGTGCGCGGCTACTGCGATGCCGCGCGCACCGGCACGCACGACCAGATGTTCGAGATGTGCGGCCGGCTCGGCCGGCAGTTCGTGCGGCTGGAAGCATCGGCCAAGCCCTACGTCGCCGCGGTGAACGGCCTGGCGCTGGGCGGTGGCCTCGAGCTCGCCCTGGCCTGCCGCGCGCGGTTGGTGGCCGACGATCCGCGGCTCCAACTGGGGGTGCCCGAAGTGCGCTGGGGCCTGCTGCCCGGTGCCGGCGGCACGCAGCGGCTGCCGCGGCTGGCCGGCTTCGAGGCGGCGATGGGGCTGCTGCTCAGCGGGCGCTCGGTGGACCCGCGCACGGCGCTCGACCTGGGCATCGGGTCGGCGGTGGTTCCGGCGGCCCGCCTGGTCGACGAGGCGAAGGCCGCTGCGCGCGCCTTCCACGGCCGGCCCTACGACGAGACGGCGAAGTACCGCCACCTGGCGCAGGCCGACGTGCCCGACACCCGTGACGCCGGCGCTGAGATTGCCGCGCGGTTCGGCGTGTCGACCGAGGACTACGCCGCGTACCCGGCCTACCCGGCCATCGTCGACAGCGTGCTGCAGGGCGCGCACCAGCCGCTCGCCCAGGCCACCGCCACCGAGATGCACAACTTCCTGCGGCTGATGTTCAGCCCGGTCGCCGGCCGCATGGTGCGCACGCTGTTCCTCGAGCGGCTGCGCGC
The DNA here is from genome assembly GCA_016789955.1 of Rubrivivax sp. Lineage (GTDB taxonomy): Bacteria > Pseudomonadota > Gammaproteobacteria > Burkholderiales > Burkholderiaceae_C > Rubrivivax. The sequence goes on from JAEUPB010000054.1 coordinate 44,309, forward strand.
CGAGCGAGAGCTGGCACCGCCGCCTGGCGTGGCCGTCGAACGGCTGCGCCACGGCGCCTTGCCGGCAGCGTGGGACGCGGCGCTGGCCAGGCTCAAGGTGCCGCGCGACCGCAGCGACGCCCTGCCCGCGGGCATGCTCGAGGTGGTCGATGGGGGCGGGGCCGTGCACCGCGCATGGCTGCGCGAGCTGGCCGATGCACCGGCCGCAGCCGACGCGCCGCAGCTCGCGATCGCGCCACAAGGCCCGTACGGCCGCGTGATCGAGATCGTCGGCGCGAGCGATGACTCGGCCGCCGTGTTCGCCGCCCTGGCCGTGCGGTTGTGGTCGCTGCCCTGGCGCACGCCGGGGCCCCAGAGCCGCCTGGCTCGCCTGGCGACGGCGCCGCTGGCCGATCAGGCGCGCATCGCAAGGGCCTGGAGCGATCCCGAGCCGGCGTTCATCGACGTGGCGGCGTGCCTGGCCGGCCTGGCACCCGCCTGGAGCGGCGGCCCGCTGTCCTGGCAGGCCGATCCGCGGTGAGCCGGTGGTGCCCGTGACGCTGCGGCTGGTCGACACGCTGGCGCCCGGGCTGCGCGTCTGGGTGCCGACGCTGTCGAACGAGTCGCAGCGCCTGGCCGATGAGCTGCGCGCCGACCCCGAGCGGGCGCGCGGTGTCACCTTCGCCGGCGTGCAGTTCCCCGGCATCGATCGCTTCGACTACCTCGCCGTCCATCCCGAGGCCCGGGCGCTCGGCTGGTTCATGACGCCGGCGCTTCGCCGCGGGCTCGCGGAAGGCCGCGCCGAGCTGCGGGCGCAGGACTACCTCGGCATCGTGCGTGAGTTGCGCGAGGGAGAACCGTTCGACGTGGCCTGCGCGCAGCTGACGCCGCCCGATGCCGATGGTTGGTGCGCGCCGGGGTTGTCGGCGGACTTCCTGCCGTTCGTGTGGCCGCGCGCGAAGCGCCGCATCGCGCACCTGAACCCGCGCCTGCCGCGCCTGGCCAGCAGCTTCCGTGTACACGTGTCGGAGATCGACATCGCCGTGGAGGCCGATGCGCCGCTGCTCGACCATGCCGAGACCCGCGGTGGTGCGCTCGAGGCTCGCATCGGGGCGCATGCCGCGACGCTGGTGCGCGACGGCGACACGCTGCAGTTCGGCATCGGCAGCGTGCCGCTGTCGCTGGCGCAGTCGCTCGCGTCGCACCGCCGCCTGCGGTTCCACGGCGGCATGCTGCCGGCCGCGTTCCGCACGCTGTGGGACGCCGGCGCGATCGACCGCGACGCGCCGGTGATCACCGGGCTGGTGCTGGGCGACGCGGCGCTGCGCGAGCATGCCGCCACACTGCCGGGCCTGCGGCTGGAGCCGGTGACGGTGACGCACGATCCCGCGCACCTGGCGACGCTCCCGCGCTTCGTCGCGATCAACGGTGCCGTCGAGGTCGACCTCTTTGGACAGGTGAACGCCGAGCGCACCAGCGGCGCGATCCTGGCCGGGGCCGGTGGCCTGCCGGCGGTCGCGCAGGGTGCGCTGGCGTCGCCCGGCGGCCGGCTCGTCATCGTGCTGCCGGCCACGGCCAAGGGCGGCAGCGTGTCGCGCATCGTGCCGGCGCTGGGCGCGCAGTCGCTCGTGACGCTGCCGCGGCAACTGGCCGACGCGATCGTCACCGAGCATGGCGTGGCCGAGCTGCGCGGGCGCTCGCTCGACGCCCGCGCGCAGGCGCTGATCGAAATCGCGGCACCCGGGCACCGCGCGGCGCTCGCCGCCGCGTGGGACGAGATCCTGCGCCACGCATGACGGTCATCCCCGAGGGCTTCGTGCCCGTGAAGCTGGGCAGCACCTTCGCCACCCACAGCGCCACGCTGCACGCGCGCTGGCACGGCGGCAAGCTGCAGGTCGGCTTCATCGTCGAGGCGCACCAGGCCAACCCCGGCGGCCACTGCCACGGCGGCATGCTGGGGCTGTTCGCCGACATCGTGCTGTCCAGCGCGGCGCAGTACCAGACCGACATCCCGCGGCAGTTCCTGCCCACCATTAGCCTGCAGCTCGACTACATGAACGGCGCGCCGCTGGGCCGCTGGGTGCAGGGCGAGGCCGAGATCCTGCAGGTCACGCGCAACCTCGTCTTCAGCCAGGGCCTGATCACATGCGACGCCAAGGCCGTGGCCCGCGCCAGCGGCGTGTTCCGCCGCGGGCCGCTGCTGCCCGACACCGAGAGCGACCATCGGCTGCGGTTGCCGGGCATGCCGGACATGTCCCGAGTTGCGGACGACAGTCGATTCGATATAGTACACATGCGTATCGTGTAGTTCCGTACGCTGCGGTTGCGGCACGTGGGTCGATCGCCGGCAACCCCGTGCAGGCGCATCGTGCGCCAGGAGTGGATGGATGGATTTCTCGGTCAGCGAAGACCACCGCGCGATCCGCGACGGCGTCGCCGCCGTGGTGCGGCGTTTCGACGACGAGTACTGGCTGACGCGCGACGACGACGGCGAGTTCCCGCGCGAGTTCCACCGCGCGATGGCCGAGGCCGGCTGGCTGGGCATCACGATGCCGGCGGAGTACGGTGGCGCAGGCCTGGGCGTGACCGAGGCGGCGATCATGCTGCACGAGGTCGCCAGCCACGGCGGCGGCATGGCGGCGGCCAGCACGGTGCACATCAACCTGTTCGGCCCGCACCCGATCGTGGTCTTCGGCACGCCCGAGCAGAAGCAGCGCTGGATCCCTCGCCTGGTCGCCGGCGAGGACCAGTGCGCGTTCGGCTTCACCGAGCCCGACGCGGGGCTGAACACCACCGCGATCAAGACCTTTGCGCAGAAGGTGCCGGGCGGCTACCTGGTGCACGGGCAGAAGGTCTGGACCAGCACGGCGCAGGTGGCCAGCAAGATCATGCTGCTGACCCGCACCACGAAGCTCGAGGACTGCGCGCGGCCGACCGACGGCATCACGATCTTCTACACCGACCTCGACCGCAGCCGGATCGAGGTGCGCCGCATCCCCAAGATGGGCCGCAAGGCGGTGGACAGCAACGCGATCTTCATCGACGGCTTGTTCATCCCCGACGGCGACCGCATCGGCGAGGAAGGCAAGGGCTTCTCGTACATCCTGCACAGCCTGAACCCCGAGCGGCTGCTCGTGGCAGCCGAGGCCATCGCGATCGGCCAGGACGCGCTGCGCCGCGCCACGCGGTACGCCCGCGAGCGCATCGTCTTCGACCGGCCGATCGGCCAGAACCAGGGCATCCAGCACCCGCTGGCCGAGCGCTGGATGGCGCTGGAGGCGGCGTGGACGATGGTGATGAAGGGCGCCTGGCTCTACGACCAGCACCAGCCCTGCGGGGCCGAGGCCAACACCGCGAAGTTCCTGGGTGCGCGCGCGGGCCACGACGCCTGCATGCAGGCCGTGCTCACCCACGGCGGCTTCGGCTACGCCAAGGAGTACCACGTGGAGCGGCTGCTGCGCGAGGTGACGATCACGCGCATCGCGCCCGTCACCGAGCAGCTGATCCTGTCGTTCATCGCCGAGAAGGTGCTCGACCTTCCGAAGTCCTACTGAAGGCCGCCATGTTCAAGCGAGAACTGTTCAACGAGGACCACGAGGCGTTCCGCGACACCGTCCGCCGCTTCGTGGAGCAGGAGATCGCTCCGCACCACGCCCGATGGGAGGAGAGCGGCGTGGTGCCGCGCGAGCTGTGGCTGAAGGCCGGTGCCGCCGGCCTGCTGTGCTGCACGGTGCCCGAGGTCTACGGGGGCGCCGCGGCCGACTACCTGTTCGACGTGGTCGTGTTCGAGGAGATGGCCCGCTCCGGCTACACCGGGCCGGGCTTCATGATCCATTGCGACCTGGTCGCCACCTACATCGCCAGCTTCGGCAGCGAGCAGCAGAAGCGCACCTGGCTGCCGAAGATGGTGCGCGGCGAGGCGATCGGCTCGCTGGGCATGACCGAGCCGCACGCCGGCTCCGACCTGAAGGCCATCCGCACGAAGGCGGTGCGGGACGGCGACGACTTCGTCATCAGCGGCCAGAAGGTCTTCATCTCCAACGGGCAGCTGTGCGACGTGATCGTGCTGGCCACCAAGACCGACAGCGCGGCCGGCGCCAAGGGCGTGACGCTGTTCCTGGTGGACACCCGGCTGCCGGGATTCCGCCGCGGCAAGAACCTGCACAAGCTCGGTCTGAAGGCGCAGGACACCTCGGAGCTGTTCTTCGACGAGATGCGCATCCCCTCCAGCGCGATGCTCGGCGAGGAAGGCCGCGGCTTCGAGCTGATGATGACCAAGCTGGCCCAGGAACGCCTGGCCCAGGCGATCCGCTCGGCGGTGGTGGCCGAGACGGTGATCGACTGGACGGTGGAGTACACCGCCAACCGCAAGGCCTTCGGCAAGACCATCGGCGACTTCCAGAACACGCAGTTCAAGCTCGCCGAGCTGAAGACCGAGGCGACGATCGGCCGCGTGTTCACCGACCAGTGCATCGCCAAGTTCATGCGCGGCGAGCTCGACGCGGTGGACGCCGCGATGGCCAAGATGTGGCTGTCCAACCTGCACTGCAAGGTGGTCGACGAGTGCCTGCAGCTGTTCGGCGGCTGGGGCTACATGTGGGAGTACCCGATCGCGCGCGCCTATGCCGATGCCCGCATCGTCAAGATCGCCGGTGGCTCCATCGAGGTGATGAAGCACATCATCGGCCGGCAGATGTTCGCCAACGCCGGCGGAGGCAAGTGACATGGGTCCATCCACCTTCCGCGCCGACGTGCTGGCGGGCAAGCGCATCCTGATCACTGGCGGCGGCACTGGCCTCGGCAAGGAGCTGGCGCGCCACTTCGTCGCGCACGGTGCCGCGGTGCACATCTGCGGCCGCCGCGAGGCCGTGCTGCAGGCGGCCGTCGAGGAGCTGCGCCAGGCCGCGCAGCACGGCGGCACCGTGGAACACCACGTCTGCGACGTGCGCGACGCCGAGCAGATCGAGGCGATGGTCGAGGGCATCTGGGCCGGCGGGCCGCTGACCGGCCTCGTCAACAACGCCGCGGCGAACTTCATCTCGCCCTCGGTGGACATCAGCCCGCGCGGGTTCGCGGCGGTGCGCAGCACGGTGATGGACGGTGCGCTGTTCGCCACGCTGGCCTGCGGCCGGCGCTGGATCCGCGACGGGTTGCCCGGCAGCGTGGTCAGCATGCTCGTCACCTGGGTGTGGACCGGCTCGGCCTACGTGCTGCCGAGCACGATGGCCAAGACCGCGGTGCACGCGATGACGATGTCGCTGGCGGTCGAATGGGGCCGGCACGGCATCCGCGTGAACGCCGTCGCGCCGGGCCCGTTCCCCACCGAGAGCGCGTGGGAGAAGCTCGCGCCGATCCCCAAGGCCAACGTCGGCGCGGCCTCGGCCGACGAGGTGCCGATGGGCCGCTTCGGCCGCATGCACGAACTCTGCAACCTGCTGACCTTCCTGCAGGCCGACGGCTGCGAGTACCTCACCGGCCAGAACATCGCGATCGACGGCGGCCACCACCTGGCGGCGCCCTCCACCTTCGCGGCGCTGGGCAAGCTGACGCCCGACGACTGGGCCGAGGCCAAGGCGCTGGTGCGCGGCAAGGCTGAGCAGGAGAAGGCGCAGCGGTCGACGGGCTGACGCGCCGCCCATGCACGACGACGTGCAGGACCTGCGTCGCCATGCGGCGGCGGATCCGGAACGCCGGGCGATCGTCTGCGGGACGCGCAGCCTGTCGTACGGCGAACTCGAAGCCCGGTCGAACCGGCTCGCGGCCGCGTGGCGGCGCCTGGGGCTGGTGCGGGGCGACCACGTCGCCACGCTGATGGGCAACGTGCCCGAGGCGCTGGCCGCGGCCTGGGCAGCATGGCGCTGCGGCGTGTACCTCACGCCCGTGCCCACGACGCTGGCCGCGCCGGAGACTGCGGCGATGGTGGCGGACTGCGAGGCGCGCCTGGTACTGGCCGACGGTGGCAGCGCGGCGGCCGCGGCGCTGGCCGCGCAGGTCCCCCGGCTCGTCATGAACGGGGTGCGGTGGCGATCGATCGGCGGCGAGATCCACGGCTACGAGCCGATCGAGCTGGCTCTCGCCACCGCGTCGCCGGAACCAGCCGCCGACGAGCCGCCGGGCGCGCTGATGATGTACACGTCGGGCACCACCGGCGCGCCGAAGGGCGTGATCCGCCCGCTGCTGCCGGCGGACTGGCGCGGCACGCCGCCGTTCGCAGGCGACCTGATCGCGCTGTTCGGCGTCGGCGGCCCCGATGTGCGCTACCTCTCGACCGCGCCGCTGTACCACGCAGCGCCGCTGCGCACCGCGCTGGCCGTCACCGCCGGCGGCGGCACCGTGCACGTGATGGACCGCTTCGACGCCGAAGCCGCGCTCGACGTGCTCGAGCGCGAGGCCATCACGCACAGCCAGTGGGTGCCGGCGATGTTCCAGCGGCTGCTGGCGCTGCCCGACGAGCGTCGCCGCGCCCTCCGGGCACCGGCGCACCGTACCGCCATCCACGGCGCCGCGCCCTGCCCCATCGCAGTGAAGCGCGCGATGATCGACTGGTGGGGCCCGATCCTGCTCGAGTACTACTCGGGCAGCGAAGGCGTCGGCCTGACGCTGATCGACTCCCGCGAGGCGCTGGCGCACCCCGGCTCCGTGGGTCGCGCGCGCAAGGGCCGGCTGCACGTCGTCGACGACACCGGGCGCGAACGGGCGAGCGGCGAGACCGGCCTGGTGTGCTTCTCGGGCGTGGCGCCGTTCGAATACCACCGCGCGCCCGAGAAGACCGCGGCGCGCACCTTGCACGCCGCCGACGGCACGCGGCTGCAGACCTTTGGCGACCTCGGCCACGTCGACGCCGAAGGCTGGCTCTTCCTCACCGACCGCCTCGACGACATGATCATCTCCGGCGGCGTGAACGTGTATCCGCAGGAGATCGAAGCGGTGATCGGCGCCGTGCCGGGCGTGTGGGAGTGCGCCGTGGTCGGCGTCGAGGACGGGGCGTTCGGCGAGCGCCCGATCGCCTTCATCGTGCCGCGGCGCGGAGCGCCGATCGAGCCGTTGCGCGCCGCGCTGGTCGACGCCATCGAACGCAACCTCGGCCGCATCAGGCGGCCGGACGCCATCCACGTCATCGACGAACTGCCGCGGTCGCCGACCGGCAAGCTGCTGCGCCGGAAGCTGCGGCCTCCCGCGGCCGGGTGACGGCTCACACCTTGTCAGGGCTTCGCCGGTGAGCCGGCGGATGCCGGGCCGGCCAGGTGCGCGGCGCAGATCGTGTTGGTCTTCTTCAGCTCGTCAGCCGTGTGGATCGCCAGCGACTCGGCCCGGATCTCCTTCATCGCCGCGAGCACGGTCTCGTCCAGCGCCTTCTCGATGCGCTTCTCGGCCTTCACCTTGAAGGCCGCCACGTCCTTGGCCGCCACCTTCACCGGGGCCTTGCACTGCGGCGCGGTGGCGTCGGCCACGGCCCTGCGCACCTCGACGCAGCGACTCGCTGCTCCCTTCTTGTACGCCTCCAGATGGCGCTTCTCGTGCTCGAAGACGTGCACATAGCAGGGGCTGCCCTTGCTGATCGCCTTGTCGATCATGACCTTGGCCGTGATCGAGACCGCCACCGAGACCTTGCGGATGGCCAGCGTCACCATGCCCTTGGCCTTGTCCGGAGTCTCCGACCACTCGACGGCGGGAACCGGGATCATCAGCGTCGGTTCGGTCACGCCGAGCGTCTTCGTGCCCTTGATGGCGTTCTGCTGCTTCTGGATCGTTGCGCTGTCGACGTGATCCAGCAGCACCTTGTCGGCCAGGGACATCGTGACGTCGAAGGTGGTCTTGTCGGCCATAGGCATCTCCTCGTCCCAGGGCCATCGTGACCCCGCTGCCGAGAATCGCAATCCCACGCTCGAACCGGACAGTCGCCTCGCGCGACGAGCAGCCCACCCGCATCGCCAATGCGCCGGCCTTCGATGCCTGGCGTGGCCGGCCGCAGCGGGCCATGCAGAGCCGCTGCGGGGCGGGCGTGGCACCCGTTCGGCCATGCCCCGAGTCGAGGGGGTGCCGGGGCAGACGAGGCCTTGGGCGAGGCTCGGCCGCCGCAGGCGAGCAAACTCGTCGCCCTCATGCTGTCCAACGGGAGCCCGGTGCGCGATCGAAACGAGACCTTGCCCCAGTCGTGGCTCAAGCACTCGGCCGGCATCGGCATCGCGGAACAGTCGATGCCGTTGCTGTCGCGGCTGATCGCCTGCTGGAGCGAACCGCACCGGCACTACCAGACGCTGCGCCACCTGCAGGAGTGCCTGCAGCTGCTCGAGGAGTGGGGGGCGCCAGCATCCGCTGCGTCATGAGATCGGCATGGCGTTGTGGTTCCACGATGCGATCTACGACCCGACACGTGCCGACAGCGAGGAGCGCAGCGCGCGGCTGGCCACGCGCACGTTGGGCAAGTGCGGGGCCGACGTCGACCGGGTCCGTACCGTCGCCCGCCTCGTGCGCGCGACCCGTCACGGCACGCAAAGGCGACTGGTGGAGGGCGCCGACTTGATGCTCGACATCGACCTGGCCATCCTCGGTGCGGACCGGGCCCGCTTCGAGGAGTACGAGCGCCAGGTCCGCGCCGAGTTCGCGCATGTGCCGGACGATGCCTTCGCCCGCGGAAGGGCGGCGTTCGTGGACGCGATGCGCGGCCGCCCGCGCCTCTTCCTGACCGAGCCGGGGCAGCGGCTGGAGGCCCGGGCGCGCGAGAACCTCCAGCGGTCATCGCTGCGGTGGCACCGGCTGGCCGAGCGGGCCCGGGCCTCAGCGAGCCGCGCTGAACGCCTCGCCGTCCGCGGCCGCTCAACCCCCGCGCCCCGGCGCGAACGCGAAGCGCATCGCACGGTACTCGGCCAACGTGCCTGCGGGTGGCGTCACCCCCTCCGGCCAGGGGCGCCCGTTCACCGACTGGAAGTACGCCAGACAGGCGTCGCGCCACCAGCGCGCCTCGGCATGCTGCTGCGCCAGGTGCTCCGAGACATCACGGTGGCGGCGCGCGTCGACGTGCCCCTGCAGCCGCCGCCAGGTGGCGCGCAGACGCTGCACCGTGCGCACGCCGCGGTCGTAGCGCTCGGCCAGTTCGTGCCACAGATCGCGGCCCGAGGGCATCGGGTGGCCCCACGGCAGGTGGTGGAACCACAGCAGCAGTTCCTCCGGCGTCGTCTGCGGGTCGTCCCAGCGGCGGGCCAACGGCTCGGCGTACTGCGACACCGCGCCGCTGCCACGGGTGCTGCGGTCGAAGCCGATGCCGTGCCGATCGGCCCGGTGGTAGTAGGTCGGGTTCCACTCGGGACGATTCAGCTCGCTGACCCACGGTCCCGGCCCATGGTGGTGCCCGGTGTCCATCAGGTGGTGCAGGCCGAGCGGCGTCATGTAGTCGACCACCGCCTCGCGCGAGGCCATCATCATGCGGACCACGGCGTCTCGAACCGCCGGGTCGTTGCCGAAGGTCAGCACCGCCCACTCGGCGGCGATCGCACGCGAGCGCGCCCCGACGTCCCATGCCAGGCGACCGTAGGCGTACCAGTTGGCCTGGTCGAAGTGCGATCCGCACCAGTTGCGGTCGCTGCCGATGTTGGCCACGCCGGCCATGCCGGCCCGCGGCTGCGCCGTCAGCGTGGCGGCCACGGTGTGGCCCGCTTGCGGGCGGTGCGTGTCGCTGCGCAGCACCTCTTCCCACATCGGCCCGAGGTAGGCCAGGTGCGTGGAGAAGCCCAGGTACTCCTTCGTCAGCTGGCACTCGAGGATCAGCGGCGTGGCGCGCATCGCGCCGAACAGCGGATGGAACGGTTCGCGCGGCTGGAAGTCGATGGGGCCGTTCTTGACCTGCACGATCACGTTGGGCAGGAACTGGCCGTCCAGCGGGACGAACTCGTCGTAGGCCTGCATCGCACGGTCGCGCGGGTTCTCCGCCGCATAGACGAAGGCGCGCCACATCAGCACGCTGCCGTGGGGTGCCAGGGCGCGCGCCAGCGTGTTGGCGCCCTCGGCATGGCTGCGGCCGTAGTCCTGGGGGCCCGGCTGGCCCTCGGAGTTCGCCTTGACGAGCCAGCCGCCGAAGTCGGGGATCGCGCGGTGGATCTCCGCGGCCTTGTCGGCCCACCAGCGCTGCACGCCGGCATCGGCCGGGTCGGCGGTGGCCTGGCCACCGAGCTCGCGCGGTGCGGAGAAGCGCACCGACAGGTAGACGCGCACGCCCCAGGGCCGGAACACGTCGGCCAGCGCGGCGGCCTTGGCGATCCAGGCGGCGGACAGCACCTCGCTGGCCGCGTTGACGTTGTTGAGCACGACGCCGTTGATCCCCACCGAGGCACAGGCGCGCGCGTGGTCGGCATAGCGCGCGTCGACGATCGACGGCAGCTTCCACCAGTCCCAGATCGACTGGCCGGCATAACCGCGCTCGACGCTGCGGTCGAGGTTGTCCCAGTGGTTCAGCAGCCGCAGCGACAGTGCCGGCGCCGAGCGCAGGTCGAGCGAACGGGGGTCGGCGCCGAGCTGCAGCGCGCGGATCAGCGCGAAACCGCCGTACAACAGGCCACGCTCGTGCCGGGCGCAGACGATGATCGCCCGCCCCCTCCCCACCGGCGCCGTGCGCACCACGTACCCTTCGTCGCCGAGATCCTCCAGCGGCCCGCAGGCCGCCGCCAGGGCCGGCTGCGACTGCGGCGTGGCCAGCACGATCGTGCCGGGCGCGGCGCGCGCCGCACGCCCGGGTGCCCGCCCGCAGAGGACGCCGATCGCCCGACCCAGCTCACCCACCACTGCATCGGTCATCGGCGTAGCCGGCCGCGGCGCGAGCAGCGCGCGTGCCGATGCGAGCAGCCGCCGGCGCGGCGCGGCGGGCAGCGTGCGGTACCGCAGCCACAGTTCGTAGCCGTCCTCGTCCGGCGGGAGGACCCCGGTGCGTGTCGCCATGTCGATGAAACCCCCTGGGGTGGATCCCTAGCCGGCCCGCACCGGGATGGCGGGGCGGCCTGTTTATGATAGCGCTCCCTTTTTCTCCGCCGCGTCCGGCGCGGTCGAGCACCTGACCGTGGCCACACCACCGTACAAGGATCCGACGGCGCCAATCGAGACCCGCGTGGCCGACCTGCTCGCGCGCATGACGCTGGACGAGAAGGTCACGCAGATCGTCACGCTGTGGGACGGCAAGGGCGCGCTGCTGGACGCCGATCGCCGTGTCGACCCGGCCCGGCTGCGCGAACGCCACCCGCACGGCGTGGGCCATGTCGCGCGGCCGGCCGACTCCAAGGGCGAAGGCGGCAACAGCGCGCAGAACGGCCGCGGCGTGCGCGCGACGGTCGAGCTCGTCAACGCCTACCAGCGCCACGCGATGGAGCACACCCGGCTCGGCATCCCGGTGCTGTTCCACGAGGAGGGCCTGCACGGCTACGCGGCGCCCGGCGCCACCAGCTTCCCGCAGGCGCTGGCGCTGGCGTCGAGCTGGGACCGCGCGCTGGTGCGGGACGTCAATGCGGTCACGGCGCGCGAGATGCGCGCCCGCGGCGTGCACCTGGCGCTGACGCCGGTGCTGGACATCGCGCGCGATCCGCGCTGGGGCCGCATCGAGGAGACCTTCGGCGAGGACCCGTGGCTCGTCGCCGAGCTCGGCGTGGCCGCCGTGCGCGGGCTGCAGGGCGACGGCGACACGCTCGCGCCGGAGAAGGTCTACGCCACGCTGAAGCACCTGGCCGGCCATGGCCAGCCGGAAGGCGGCATCAACGTCGGGCCGGCGCCGATCGCCGAGCGCGAGCTGCGCGAGCAGTTCCTGCCGCCGTTCGAGGCCGCCGTGCGGCGTGCCGGCGCGCGGGTCGTGATGGCGTCGTACAACGAGATCGACGGCGTGCCGTCGCACGCGAACCGCTGGCTGCTGCAGGACGTGCTGCGCGGCGAATGGGGATTCGACGGTGCGGTGATCGGCGACTACTTCGCCATCGACCAGCTCGCGACGCTGCACCGCGTCGCCGCCGACCTCGAGGATGCCGCGGTGCAGGCGCTGCAGGCCGGCGTCGATGCCGACCTGCCCAGCGGCGCCGCCTACGCCCGGCTGGCCGATGCCGTCCGCGGCGGGCGCATCACCGACGCGCAGCTCGACGTGGCCGTGGCGCGCATGCTCGAGCTGAAGTTCCGCGCCGGGCTCTTCGAGGCCCCCTACGCCGACGCCGATGCCGCCGAGCGCGCGACGCGCCGCGCCGACGCGCTGGCGCTGGCCGAGCGTGCCGCCGAGCGCTCCATCGTGCTGCTGAAGAACGACGGCGTGCTGCCGCTGGTGCTGCCGGCGGCGCGCCGTGCGGTGGTCGCCGTCGTCGGGCCCAACGCCGCGGTGGCCCGGCTGGGTTCGTACAGCGGCGAGCCGCCGGGCCCGACGAGCCTGCTGGAGGGCCTGCGCGAGCGGCTGGGCGACGCCGCCGAGGTCCGCCACGCGCAGGGCGTGCGCATCACCGAAGACGACGACTGGTGGGCCGACGAGGTCCGCGCCACGCCGGCGGAGGTGAACCGCGGGCTGATCGCCGAGGCCGTGGCCTGCGCCCGCGACGCCGACGTGATCGTGCTGGCGGTGGGCGACGACGAGCGCACGAGCCGCGAGGCCTGGGCCGCGCACCACCTGGGCGATCGTTCGGCGCTCGACCTGCCCGGCGACCAGGGCGCGCTGTTCGAGGCGCTGCATGCGCTCGGCCGGCCCGTCGTCGTGGTGCTGATCAACGGCCGGCCCGTGTCGTCGCAGCGGCTGGCCGAGGCGGCGCACGCCGTGGTGGAGGCGTGGTTCCCCGGCGAGGCCGGCGGCCGCGCGATCGCCCGCGTGCTGATGGGCGACGTGAACCCGGGCGGCAAGCTGCCGCTGTCGGTGGCCCGGCACGCGGGCACGCTGCCGGCGTTCCACAACCACAAGCCGTCGGCGCGGCGCGGCTACCTCTTCGACGACGTGCGGCCGCTGTACCCGTTCGGCTTCGGGCTCAGCTACACGAGCTTCGACCTCTCGGCGCCGATCCTCTCGTCGGCCACGCTGCCGGCCGATGGCTCGGTGGAGGTGGATGTCGACGTGCGCAACACCGGCAAGCGCACCGGCGACGAGGTCGTGCAGCTGTACGTGCGCGACCGCGTGGCCTCGGTCACCCGGCCGGTGCTGCAGCTGGCCGGATTCGAGCGGGTGACGCTCGCGCCCGGGCAGGCGTGCCGCGTGCGATTCACGCTCGCCGCCGCGCAGCTGCGCCTGTGGAACCGGCAGATGCAGCCGGTGGTCGAGCCGGGCGAGGTCGACGTGCTGGTCGGAGCCGACTCGCAGCGGCTGAAGTCCGCGATGCTGCTCGTCACCCCGGCCGGAGCCGGCCGATGCCGATGACGCGCCGGGACGCGCTGGCCGCGCTCGGCGCGGCGGTCTGCGCCTCCGCCGAAGCCGAAGACTCCGCGCCGGAGCCCCTGCGGGTGCTCGCCGAGCGCAAGGGCCTGGCGTTCGGGTCGGCGGTGGGCCGCAAACGCGCCGATGCGACGCCGGCCCAGGGCTTCGACGATCCGCGCTATCGCGCCCTGCTCGCGCGCGAGTGCGCATGGATCGTCCCGGAGAACGAGCTGAAGTGGCAGGCGCTGCGGCCGACGCGGGGCGAGTTCCGCTTCGAGGCGGCCGACGCGATGCGGGCCTGGGCGCGCGAGGCGGGCCTGCGCATGCGCGGCCACACGCTGCTGTGGCACGACCCGAAGTGGCTGCCCGACTGGGTCAACCGCCACCGTTTCGGCGCGCAGCCCGTGGCCGAGGCCGAGGCGATGCTCGCCGAACACGTCCGCACGGTCTGCACGCACTGCGGGCCGCAGATCGCCAGCTGGGACGTGGTCAACGAGTCGGTGCAGCCGGACACCGGCACGCTGCGCGACAACGCCTTCACGCCGCACCTGGGCAACATCGGGCAGATCGAGCTCGCGTTCCGCGTCGCCCACGAGCATGCGCCGCAGGCGCAGCTGGTCTACAACGACTTCATGACCTGGGGCAGCCACAGTGCCCGCCATCGCGCCGGCGTGTTGGAGCTGCTCAAGACGCTGACGTCGCGAGGGGTGCCGGTACACGCACTGGGCCTGCAGAGCCACCTGGGCACCGGCGCCGACGGACGCTGGGTGCCTCGTGGCGGCGACGCCGAGCGCGACTGGCGGCGCTTCCTCGACGAGGTCGCGTCGATGGGCCTGTCGCTGCTGATCACCGAGCTCGACGTCAACGACCGCTACCTGCCCGCGGACGTGGCGCAGCGCGACGCGGCAGCCGCGACGATGGTGCGCGACTATCTCGACGTGTGCCTGGACCAGCCGGGCCTGCACACGGTGATGACCTGGGCGATGGCCGACCCCGTCAGCTGGATGCAGACCTGGTGGCCGCGCGCGGACGGGCTGCCGAAGCGGCCGAGCCCGTACGACGGCCGGTTTCAGGCCAAGCCGATGCGCGAGGCGATCGCCGCGGCGTTGCGCGCCGCGCCCTCGCGCCCACCGGCCTGACGTTCGACCACCGCAGGCAGCGGCACCGCCTCGGCCAGCGCCTGCAGCCCCGCGGGCGACGGGTGCAAGGCGTCGCCGCAGTGGAGTCCCTCGCGGACGCGATCGGGTGCGGCCGGATCCCGCAACGCGGCGTCGAAGTCGGCCACCGCGTCGTACGCGGGTGTGCCGCGGATCCACGCGTTGAGCTCCTGGCGCAGCGCCTCGTCGATGGCGCCGGGCCGGTAGCCCGCATGGCCGACGAAGGGTGTCAGCGTGGCACCGATCACCGTGACACTGCGCGCGTGCGCCGCGTCGGCCAGCGCCTGCCAGCCCTGCACCATCGCGCGCACGAACGCCTGCCGGCCCTCATCGCCGTCGTCCCAGTGTTCCCGCCGCGTGCCCAGGTCGTTGATGCCGATGTGCACCAGCGCCACGCGGACACCGGCCCGGCCGAGCACGTCGTGCGAGAAGCGCGAGCTCAGGCTCGGGCCGACGCGGTCGTGCAGCAGCCGGTTGCCTCCGAGCGCAGCCTGCACGACCACCGGCCGGGGCGTGCTCGCGAGCAGCCCTTCGCGGGCCCAGCGCTCCCGCAGCCGGTCGGTCCAGCGATCGTTGCCATTCGTGGTCGAGCCGCGGCCATCGGTGATCGAGTCGCCGACAGCCACCCACAACGACACGGGTTCCTCGGCGACGGCCTCCAGGTCGGCGATCAGGTACCAGTGCTCGATCTCGACGGCGCCGGTCAGGCTGGCCTCGTGCAGGTGGTCGCCGGCCTGCACGAAGGACGTCGTCCGGGAGCCGGGGTGGCCGGTCTGGGTCGGTGGCAGCTGGTGGACCACGAGGGTGATCGCGAGGTCCGCCGGGCCCCCCGCATCGATGACGAACTCGTCGCTGCAGCCCTCGCTGCCGGCGGGGAGGTGCACCTCGCGCCGGCCACCGAATCGCAGTTCGACCGAGCGCGCGGGATCGATCCGCGACGTGCCGAATGCACACGCCGGGGCCACGGCGGCGGCCGCGACGACCAACGGGGCGTCACCGTAACGGTTGCTCAGCCGCAGGCGCCAGCGCCGTCCACCCCAGGCCGTGCGCACGCACTGGCGCAGCGTCGCCGCGCGCGTGTAGGCGTCGGGCAACCGGTTCTCCGGCTCCACCGCCTGCTGCGCGGCGCACCAGGCGGCGACCCAGGGCGGCGCCTCGGCATCGGCCCGCAGTCCGGGAAGACACGAGGTGGACGTGCGTTGACGCGTCATGGGGGCTCCCATAGACTGCCGATGGTAGCGCTATCGGTTTGCCTGCACCCATTCCTGGCTGCGTCCTGTTCCCGACCCACCCGATCCCCGCGTCGCGCCCTCCTGCCGGCCCACGAGTTCCCGTGTCCCCCATCCTCCGCCAGCAGCCGACCTGTCGCGGTCGTCGAGCGGCTCCCGTCCCGTCCGGATCGAAGGCCCGGCCCCGATGACGACGTCGCACCGCCCGCCGCTGCGCCTGGCGGCGATCGGCATCGACCATGGCCACGTCTTCGACCACGTGCGCGGCCTCACGGCGGCCGGTGCCGAGTTCGTCGGCTACTGTCCCGACAGCACGGTACCGGGCCTGGTCGAGCAGCTCGCGCGGGCCTACCCCGATGCGCGGCCGCAGCCCCGCCAGGCACTGCTCGACGATCCGCAGATCGACATCATCAGCATCTGCGCGGTGCCCAGCCAGCGGGCCGGCCTCGCGATGCAGGCGATGCGGGCGGGCAAGGACACCATCGTCGACAAGCCCGGCGTGACGACCTTCGAGCAGCTCGAGGCCGTGCAGCGCACGGTGCGCGAGACCGGTCGCATCTACTCGGTGTGCTTCTCGGAGCGGCTGTGCGTGCCCAGCGCGGTGCATGCCGGCGAGCGGGTCGCCGCCGGCGAGATCGGCCGCGTGATCCAGACCATCGGCCTGGGGCCCCACCGCAAGGGCCGGGCGCGCCCGGACTGGTTCTGGCGCATGGAGGACGTGGGCGGCATCCTGGTGGACATCGCGTCGCACCAGATCGACCAGTTCCTGCACTACACGGGCGCTGCGACGGCCGAGGTGCAGGCCAGCGCGGTGGGCAACTTCGGCACGCCCGAGCACCCGCGCTTCGAGGACTACGGCGAGGTGCTGCTGCATGCGCCGCAGGGCCGCGGCTACGTGCGGGTGGACTGGTTCACGCCCGACGGGCTGCCGACCTGGGGCGACGGGCGCCTGACGATCCTCGGCACCGAGGGCTACATCGAGCTGCGCAAGTACATCGACATCGCCGGCCGCAGCGGCGGCAACCACCTGTTCATCAGCAACCGGGACGGGACGCGCCACATCCCGTGCGAGGGCCTGCCGCTGCCGTACTTCGCGGCGCTGGCCCGCGACGTGCACGAGCGCACCGAGACGGCGATGTCGCAGCGCCACGTCTTCGAGGTCTGCCGCCTGTCGCTGCAGGCCCAGCAGCAGGCGCGCAGGTTGGGTGCCCTGGAGGCCGCCGCGTGACCCGGCCGCTGCGCGTGGCGGTGATCGGCGCCGGCATCGCCGACCGGCACGTGGCCGCCTTCCGCTGGCTGCCGCGCCAGTACGACGTGGCGGTGGTGTGCTCGCTCGACGAGGAGCGGGGCCGCGCGCTGTGCCAGCGCCACGACGTGCGCGAGTACAGCCGCGACGCCGCGGCCACCATCGCCCGCGCCGACATCGACATCGTCGACATCTGCACGCCGCCGTCGGAGCACTATGCGATGGTCGAGCGGGCGCTGGCGGCGGGCAAGCACGTGATCTGCGAGAAGCCGCTGTTCGGCTCGCTGGCCGAGGTCGACCGCATCGCCGGGCGCGTGCGCGAGTCCGGCCGGCAGCTGATGCCGATCTTCCAGTACCGCTATGGCGCCGGCGTGCAGAAGCTGCGCCACCTGGTCGGGCTCGGGCTGGCCGGTGCGCCGATCCTGACCACGGTGGAGACGCACTGGTGGCGCGGACCGTCGTACTACGACGTGCCCTGGCGCGGCAAGTGGGCCACCGAGCTCGGCGGCGGCCTGCTCGGCCACGCGATCCACGCGCACGACCTGCTGTGCCACGTGCACGGGGACGTCGAGCACGTCTACGCGCTCGGCACCACGCGGGTCAACCCGATCGAGGTCGAGGACACGATGGCGCTGTCGCTGCGCATGGCCAACGGCTCGCTGGCCAGCCTGTCGATGACGCTGGGGTCGCGCCAGGAGATCTCGCGCCTGCGCTTCTGCTTCCGCGAGCTGTGCGCGCAGAGCGTCACCGAGCCGTACACGGTGGGCCGCGACCCGTGGACCTTCATCGCCGGGGATCCCGCGCACCAGGCGCGGGTGGACGCGGCGCTGGCCGACTGGCCCGCGCACGAGGACGGGTACACGCGGCAGTTCGAGCTGTTCCATGCCGCGCTCGCCGCCGGTGCCGAGCCGCCGGTCACGCTCGCCGATGCGCGCCGCTCGCTCGAGCTCGTCACCGCCGCCTACCACTCGCAGCGCCACGGCTGCGGCGTTCCGCTGCCGATCACCGACACCCATCCGCTGTACGCGTCGTGGCTGCCAGCGAACCACCGGGAGACCGCGCGGTGATCGTCAACCCCATCCTTCCGGGCTTCAACCCGGACCCGTCGATCTGCCGCGTCGGCGACGTGTACTACATCGCGACGTCGACGTTCGAGTGGTACCCGGGCGTGCAGATCCACCGCTCGACCGACCTCGTCAACTGGACGCTGGTCGCGCGGCCGCTGACGCGCGCGTCGCAGCTGGACATGCGCGGCAACCCGGACTCGTGCGGCATCTGGGCGCCGTGCCTGTCGTGGGCCGATGGCCTCTTCTGGCTCGTCTACACCGACGTCAAGCGCTACGAGGGCAACTTCAAGGACACGCACAACTACATCGTCACCGCGCCGGCGATCGACGGCCCGTGGAGCGACCCGGTGCACGTCAACTCATCGGGCTTCGACCCGAGCCTGTTCCACGACGACGACGGGCGCACGTGGTTCGTCAACATGGTCTGGAACCCGCTCACCGCATCGGTCGGCGGCAAGCCGCGCGCGCCGGCGTTCGACGGCATCCTGCTGCAGCAGTGGGACGCGGCACAGCGCCGGCTGGTCGGCCCGGTGCGCAACATCTTCAAGGGCACGTCGCTCGGCCTCGTCGAGGGACCGCACCTGCACAAGCGCGGCGGCTGGTACTACCTCACCACCGCGGAGGGCGGCACGGCCTACGACCACGCGGTGACGATGGCGCGCTCCCGGCACATCGAGGGCCCCTACGAGCTGCACCCGCAGCGGCACCCGATCACGTCGAAGGACCACCCGGAGGCGCCGCTGCAGCGTGCCGGCCACGGGCAGATCGTCGAGACGCCCGACGGGCTGACCTACCACACGCACCTGTGCAGCCGGCCGCTGCCGGGAACGCGCCGCTCGCCGCTGGGCCGCGAGACGGCGATCCAGCGCTGCGAGTGGCGCGACGACGGCTGGCTCTACCTGGCCGGCGGCGGCGTCGTGCCGCACGTCGAGGTGCCGTCGCCCGATCCGGCCAGCCGGCGCGAGCCGCGCGGCGAGCGCCATCACCGCTTCGCCGACTCGCGCGAGCTGCCGATGGACTTCCAGTGGCTGCGCACGCCCGACCCCGAGCGGTTGTTCACGCTGACGCCGGGCGGCCTGAGGCTGCACGGACGCGAGTCGATCGGCAGCTGGTTCGAGCAGAGCCTGGTCGCACGGCGGCAGGAGGACTTCGTGTTCCGCGCCGAGACCACGCTCGCGCGTTTCGAGCCAAGCACCTACCAGCAGTCCGCGGGCCTGGTGCTGTACTACAACCGCTTCAAGTTCCACTTCCTCTCGGTGAGCCGCGACGAGCGGCTCGGGCGCGTGCTGACGATCCTGTCGTGCCCCGCCGACTGGCCCGACGGCCGGCTGGAGTTCCCGCTGGCCGAGCCGATCCCGCTGCCCGGCGACGGCCCGCTGCGCCTGGCCATCGAGGTCGACCACGCGCAGGCGCGCTTCTGGTGCGATGCCGGCAGCGGTCCGATGCCGGTGGGCGGCGTGCTCGATGCGAGCCTCGTGTCCGACGAGGCCGGCCGCGGCGCGCACGGCTCGTTCACCGGCGCCTTCGTCGGCATGCTGGCCTTCGACACCTCCGGCGGGGGCTGCCCCGCCGACTTCACCGAGTTCCGGTACACGCCGCGCTGACCGGCGCCGCCGCAACCCGCATGGCCCACGCCCTCGCCCTCGTCCTCGAACGCGCCCGCGAGATGCGCCTGCGCGAGATCGACCTGCCGCTGGTGCCGGGGCCGGACGAGCTGCGCATCGGCATCCGCACGGTGGGGATCTGCGGCAGCGACCTGCACTACCTGCAACACGGCGCGATCGGGCCTTTCGTGCTGCGCCAGCCGATGGTGCTCGGGCACGAGGCCTCCGGCGTCGTGCTGGAGGTCGGCAGTGCGGTGCGGGGCTACGCGGTCGGCGACCGCGTCTGCATCGAGCCCGGCGTGCCGCGCCTGGACTCGCCGGCCGTGCTGAGGGGCGTCTACAACCTCGACCCGTCGGTGCGCTTCTGGGCCACGCCGCCGGTGCACGGCTGCCTGACGCCGGAGGTGGTGCACCCGGCGCTGTTCACGCACAAGCTGCCCGATGCCGTGAGCTTCGCCGAGGGCGCCTTCGTGGAACCGCTGGCCATCGGGCTGCAGGTGGCGACCAAGTCGCGGTTCAAGCCCGGCGACGTCGCCGTCGTCCTGGGTGCCGGCACCATCGGCGCGATGTGCACGCTGGCCGCGTTGGCCGGCGGTGCCGCGCAGGTGGTGCTCGCCGATCCGGTGGCGCCGAAGCTGGCCCGGTTCGCGCAGCGGCGCGCCGTGCGCACCGTCGAGCTGCCGCGCGAGTCGCTGGCCGATGCCGTGTCGCAGGCCACCGGCGGCTGGGGAGCCGACGTGGTCATCGAGGCCAGCGGCGCGGCCGGCGCGTATGCCGGGATCTCCGACCTCGCCGGGCCGGGTGGCTGCCTCGTGCTCGTCGGCATGCCCGCGCTGCCCGTGCCGCTGGACATCGTCGCGCTGCAGGCCAAGGAGCTGCGCGTCGAGACGGTGTTCCGCTACGCCAACATGTTCCCGCGCGCCCTCCAGCTGCTGGCCAGCGGGCAGGTCGACGTGCGGCCCTTCATCTCGCGGCGCTTCGCCTTCGCGTCGGCGATCGAGGCCTTCGAGCAGGCGGCGCTGGGTCTGCCGCAGGACCTGAAGATCCAGATCGACATGCCCGGGGGAGCGGCGTGAGCGCGCCGGGCCGCTCCCGAGCGCTCATCCCGGAGCCGCAGGCGGGGGGTCTTCAGTGAAGCACGACGCGAGCCCGGTGGCGATCGGGCTGGACCTGGGCACGTCCGGCGTGAAGGCCGTGCTGCTGTCCGGCGACGGCACGCTGATGGGCGAGGCGAGTGCGTCGCTGGAGGTGCAACGGCCGCAGCCGCTGTGGTCGGAGCAGCACCCGCACGACTGGCTCGCGGCGGCCGACCAGGCGGTCGGTGCCCTGCGCGCGCGATCGGATCCGGCGGCGTGGCAGCGGGTGCGGGCGCTTGCGGTGGCCGGCCAGATGCATGGTGCCGTGCTGCTCGACGGCCGTGGCGACGTGCTGCGCCCGGCGATCCTGTGGAACGACGGTCGCAGCCAGGCGCAGTGCGCGCAGATCGAGGCACGCGAGCCCGCCACGCGGCGCATCACGGCCAATCGCGCGATGGCTGGATTCACCGCGCCGAAGCTGCTGTGGGTGGCCGAGCACGAGCCCGACGTGTACACCCGCGTGGCCAAGGTGCTGCTGCCCAAGGACTGGCTGGCCTGGCGGCTCAGCGGCACGATGACCAGCGACTGCAGCGACGCCGCCGGCACCCTGTGGCTCGATGTCGGCGCCCGGCGATGGAGCGACGCCATGCTCGACGCCACCGGCATGCACGTCGGCCAGATGCCGGAGCTGCACGAAGGCAGCGACGCCGTCGGCACGTTGCAGCCGGCATGGGCCACGGCGTGGGGGCTGCCCGACGGCATCACGATCGCCGCGGGCGCCGGCGACAACGCCGGCGGTGCGGTGGGCGTCGGCGTCGTGCGCCCCGGCCAGGGGTTCGTGTCGCTCGGCACGTCGGGCGTGCTGTTCGTTGCCACCGCTGATGCGCGCGCCAACCCCGATCGCGGCGTGCACACCTTCTGCCACGCGCTGCCGGGCACCTGGCACCAGATGGCCGTGATGCTGTCGGCATCGGCGTCGCTGGCCTGGTGGAGCGACATCACCGGGGCGCCGCCGGCCGACCTGCTGGCCGCCATCACGCCCGGCGAGGTGCGCGAGCAGGCGCCCTTGTTCCTGCCGTACCTGAGCGGCGAGCGCACGCCGCACGCCGACCCTGCGGCCACCGGCACGCTGCTGGGCCTCACCCATCGCACGACACGCGACGACCTCGCCTACGCGGTCATCGAGGGCGTGGCCTTCTCGTTCTGCGACGGCCTGCAGGCGCTGCAGCAGGCCGGCACGCAACCCGGCCCGCTGCTGGCTATCGGCGGGGGCGCACGATCGGACGCCTGGCTGCAACTGATGGCCAGCGCGCTGGGTCTGCCGCTGCTGCGGCCCGTCGGCGCCGAGGTCGGTCCGGCGCTCGGCGCGGCGCGTCTCGCGCTGCTCGCGGCCGGGCTGCCACCTGCCCAGGTACTCACGGCGCCAGCGGCGGCGCGGCGCTTCGACCCCGACCCCGTCGCCGGTGCCCGCCTGGCCGCGCGGCTGGCGCGCTACCGCGACGCCTGGGTGCCGACGCGCGCGCTGACCTCGCCGCTCGGCGCCGGCGCATGACCTGAACGACCGTACGACCCTTCCTTCGACAAGGCCCGCCATGACGACCACCGTCTACTCCCATGTCCCCGAGATCCGCTACGAGGGCCCCGACAGCCGCAACCCGCTCGCCTTCCGTTGGTACGACGCCGGGCGCGTCGTGCTGGGCAAGACGCTGGCCGAGCAGCTGCGTCCGGCGGTGTGCTACTGGCACACTTTTGTCTGGGGCGGCCAGGACCCGTTCGCGCTCGGCGGCAACCTGTTCGAGCGGCCCTGGTTCAGCGGCGAGCCGATGGCGGCGGCGCGGCTGAAGCTCGATGCGGCGTTCGACTTCTTCGGCCGCCTGGGCCTGCCGTACTGGTGCTTCCACGACCGCGACGTGGCTCCGGAGGGCGCCTCGCTGCGCGAGTCCAACGCGAACCTGGATGCCATCCTCGAGGTCGCCGCACGCAAGATGCAGGACGGCGGGCCGAAGCTGCTGTGGGGCACGGCCAACCTGTTCTCGCACCCGCGCTACATGAGCGGCGCGGCGACCAATCCCGACCCGGAGGTCTACGCCTACGCGGCCGCGCAGGTCAAGCACGCCCTCGAATGGACGCAGCGGCTCGGCGGGGCCAACTACGTGCTGTGGGGCGGGCGCGAAGGGTACGAGACGCTGCTGAACACGCAGCTGCGGCGCGAACTCGACCAGTACGGCCGCTTCCTCGCCGCGGTGGTCGAGCACAAGCACCGGATCGGGTTCGGTGGAACGATCCTGATCGAGCCCAAGCCGCAGGAGCCCACCAAGCACCAGTACGACTACGACGTCGCCACCGTCTACGGCTTCCTCGCGCGCTACGGCCTGGAGGACGAGGTCAGGGTCAACATCGAGGTCAACCACGCCACGCTGTCGGGCCACAGCTTCGAGCACGAGGTAGCCACCGCGTGCGCGCTGGGCATCTTCGGCTCCATCGACGCCAACCGCGGCGACGAGCAGCTCGGCTGGGACACCGACCAGTTCCCGAACAACCATGTCTCGCTCGTCCCGGCGATGCTCGAACTGATCCGCCACGGCGGCTTCACGACCGGCGGCATGAACTTCGACGCCAAGGTGCGCCGCCAGAGCATCGACCCGCAGGACCAGCTCGAGGCCCACGTCGGCGGCATCGACACGCTGGCCCGTGCGTACCTCGCCGCGGCGGCGCTGTACGAGTCCGGCGAACTGGAGCGGGTGCTGACCGAGCGCTACGCCGGCTGGGATGGTGCGCTCGGCCAGCGCATCCTCGGCGGCGCCACGCTGGACGACCTCGCGCAGACCGTGCAGCAGCAGGGGCTCGATCCGCGGCAGCGCTCGGGCCGGCAGGAGCGTCTGGAGAACATCGTCAACCGCCACGTCTGACGGCAGTCGGATCGCCGGCCGGCCGGGCGTGCGGCTCAGGCCGCGAACCGCCAGGGCGGCAGGCCGCGGCGCCCGACGGCGCACGCGAGCACGGCACCGGCCAGTGGCTGGCCGGCGAGCGCCGGCGCGGACAGCCCGATGCGGGCCGTCGTCACGAACAGCGTGTCCAGGCCCGCCCCGCCGAACACCGGACAGGTCGGGCGCGTCACCGGCAGCGCCTGCCGCTCGGTGATGGCGCCGGAGGGGTCGAACCGCACCACGGCGCCGCCGTCCCACAACGCGACCCACAGCCCGCCCTCGGCGTCCACCGCCGCGCCGTCGGGAAAACCGTCCGTGTGGGCCAGCCGTGCGAACTCCTGCGGGGGGCCGAGCGTGCCGTCCGGGTGGTAGTCGGCCGTGAGGATGCACCGCGTCGGCGAGTCGCACCAGTACAGGCGCGTCCCGTCCGGGCTGAAGGCGATGCCGTTGGCCACCGTCACCGGCGGCAACGGGAGCCGCTGCACCGACATCCGCTCGTCGACGCGGTAGTAGGCCCCGATCGGCGCGCCGTCGCGCGCCTCGTTGAACGTGCCGAAGACGAACCGGCCCTGCGAGTCGCAGCGGCCGTCGTTGATGCGCGTGGTGGGCTGCTCGGGCTGCACCGGCACGACGTCGCCCAGCAGCCTGCGCGTGTGCCAGTCGTACAGCGCCACACCCTGCTCCAAGCCCAGCAGCAGGCGACCCGGGCTGCGGCACAGCGCGAAGCTGCCGACGCGCTGGGTCAGCGCGAACGTGTCGAGACGACCTGCCGCATCGAGCCGGTGCAGCGTGCGCGACTCGATGTCGGTCCACCACAGCGCCTGCTCCCGGTCGCACCACAACGCGCACTCGCCGAGCACCGCGCGCACGGCACCGGCGCCCCGCACCGGCACGGCCGGCGTCATCGGGCTCGACGGCGTGGACATCGCACCGCGCCGCTCAGGGCACCGCCAGCTGGCGGTGGTCGGGGTCGGGGTCGAGCGCGGCGGCCAGCAGGCTGCGCGTGTACGGATGCTGCGGGCGCTCGAACAGCGCTTCGGTCTCGTCGAGCTCGACCAGGCGGCCTTGGACCATCACGGCCACGCGCGTGCACAGGTGCCGCACGACCGACAGTCCGTGCGCGATGAACAGGTAGGTCAAGCCGAAATCCTCCTGCAACTCGGCCAGCAGGTTGATGACCTGGGCCTGCACCGAGACGTCCAGGGCCGACACCGCTTCGTCGGCCACGACCAGCGAGGGTCGCATGACCAGCGCGCGCGCGATGCCGATGCGCTGCCGCTGGCCACCCGAGAAGGCGTGCGGATAGCGCGTGCGGTACTCCGGCCGGATACCCACGCGCCGCAGGATCCCGACCACACGGTCCTCGAGCTCGCTGCCGCTGGCCAGCCGGTGGATCACCAGCGGCTCGGCGACGATCTGCTGCACGGTCATGCGCGGGTTCAGCGAGCCGAACGGGTCCTGGAAGATCATCTGCAGCTCGGTGCGCAGCGGCTTGAGCGCCGCCTCGGGGAGCGCGGCCAGGTCCACCGGCGGCTCGCGGCCCTCGAGCGCGGCCCGGTGGTTGAACAGCACGCGGCCCGAGGTCGGGCGCGTGGCACGCAGGATCGCCCGGCCGAGTGTCGTCTTGCCGCTGCCGCTCTCGCCGACGATGCCCAGCGTCTCGCCGCGCTTCAGGTCGAAGGACACGTCGTCGCAGGCCTTGACCAGGCCGACCTGGCGCGACAGGAAGCCCTTCTGGACGATCGGGTAGTGCTTGCACAGCTGCTGCACCGACAGGATCACGTCGGGGTTCACGTCGCGATCCCTTCGGCGGCCAGCTCCTCGGCCCGCAGGCAGGCCACGCGGTGGCCCTCGGCCAGCGGCCGCAGCGGCGGCGGCTCGCCCTGGTCGCAGCGGCCCGGCTGCGCGTGCGGGCAGCGCGGGTGGAACGGGCAGCCGCGCGGCAGGTCGGTCAGCGAGGGCACCGAGCCGGCGATGCTCGGCAGGCGGCGGCTGCGAGCCCCCGCGAGGGCCGGCAACGACATCAGCAGCCCGCGCGTGTACGGATGGCGCGGCCGCTTCATGACCTCGCGCACCGGCGCCGACTCGACGACACGGCCGCAGTACATCACGACCACGTCGTCGGCCGTCTGCGCGACCACCGCGAGGTCGTGCGTGATGAGCAGGATCGCGGTGCCGAGCGAGGCCTGCAGGGACTTCAGCAGCCGCAGGATCTGCGCCTGCAGCGTGACGTCCAGCGCCGTCGTGGGCTCGTCGGCGATCAGCAGCATCGGGTTGCACACCAGCGCCATCGCGATGACGACGCGCTGGCGCATGCCGCCCGAGAGTTCGTGCGGGTACTGCTTCAGCCGAGCCTCGGGCTGCGGGATGCCGACCTTCTCGAGCATCTCGAGCGCCCGCGCCTGCGCCTGCCGCCGCGTCACCGGCTGGTGCAGCAGGATCGCCTCGCAGATCTGGTTGCCGATCGTGTGCACCGGCGACAGCGCCGCCTGCGGCTCCTGGAAGATCATCGCCGCGAGTTCGCCGCGCACGCGGTACAGCTCGGGCGACCCCGCCGGCAGCGCGAGCACGTCGATCGGCGGCTCGCCCGTCGGGTGGATGCGGATCGAGCCGCCGGTGATGCGGCCCGGCGGCTGCACCAGCCGCAGGATCGAGTACGCGGTGACGCTCTTGCCGCAGCCCGATTCGCCCACCACCGCCAGCGTGCCGCCGCGCCGCAGCGTGAAGCTGGCGCCGTCGACCGCGCGCACGACGCCTTCCTCGGTGGCGAAGGTCGTGCGCAGCTCGCTGACCTCGAGCAGCAGGTCCGCGGGCGAGTCGCCGGGCTCAGCCATACGGGTCCGCCGCGTCCCTCAGGCCGTCGCCGAGGAAGTTGAAGCACAGCACGACGCTGACGATGAAGCCCGCCGGCATCAGCAGCCACGGGTAGAAGCGCACCGCCTTCACGTCCAGGCAGTCCTGCAGCATCACGCCCCACGAGACGATCGGCGGCCGCAAGCCGAGGCCGAGGAACGACAGCGCCGTCTCGCCGAGGATCATGCCCGGCACCGACAGCGTCAGCGCGACGATGATGTGGCTCGTGAAGCCCGGCATCAGGTGGCGGAACAGGATGCGGCCGTGGCTCGCGCCCAGCAGCCGCGCGGCCACCGCGTAGTCCTCCTCGCGCAGCGCCAGGATCTTGCCGCGCACCACCCGCGCCAGGCCGGTCCAGTTCAGCAGCCCGAGCAGCAGCGTGATCGCGAAGTACACCTTCAGCGCCGACCAGTCGCCCGGCAGGATCGCCGCCAGCGCGATCCACAGCGGCAGCTGCGGGAACGCCTGCAGGATCTCGATGCCGCGCTGGATCAGGTTGTCGGTGCGGCCGCCGACGTACCCGCTGATGCCGCCGATCGTCATGCCCAGCACGAAGGTCAGCACGATGCCGACCAGGCCGACGGACAGCGAGATCCGCGCGCCGTAGACGGCGCGGCTGAACAGGTCGCGGCCGTACTTGTCGGCGCCGAGCAGGAACAGCGTGGCGGTGGCGCCTTCGGGCGGCGCGCGTGCCGCCGACGCCGCCCGCCACGCCGCCTCGTCGATCGCCAGCAGGCGCGTGCGCATCGGCAGCAGGCCCCACAGCCGCACGTCGCTGCCGGGCGTGAACCAGGCCAGCGGCACCGCCACGTCGGTCTCGCTGTAGCTCTTGCGGAACGTGATCGGATCGGTGTGCTGGCGCAAGGCGCGCACGTGCAGGCCCTGCGACGGGCTCCAGCGCAACGCCTGCGGTGGCGCGTAGGCGTGATCGAGGTGGCGCTCGTCGGGCGCGTACGGTGCGACGACCTCGGCCATCACGCCGATCAGGTACAGCGCGATCAGCACGAACAACGACGCCACGGCCAGCTTGTGGCGGCGGAAGCGCCGGGCGATCAGTTGGCCCTGGGACAGGCTGCCGCTGGCGGCGCCGCGGGCGGAGTCGGCGCTCATGACGCGGCGGCCTCGTAGCGGATGCGCGGGTCCAGCCACAGCAGCAGCAGGTCGGCCACCAGCGTGCCCAGCACCGCCAGCAGCGACAGCGCCATCAGCATCGACCCCGCCACGTAGAGGTCCTCGTTGAACAGCGCCGTCAGCAGCAGCGGGCCGACGGTGGGCAGGCTCAGCACGATGGCCACGATCGCGCCGCCGGAGACCAGCGCCGGGAAGATGTGTCCGACGCCCGAGACGAACGGGTTCAGCGCGATGCGCACCGGGTACTTGAATAGCAGCGTCAGCGGCCGCACGCCCTTGGCGCGCGCGGTCGTGACGTAGGGCTTCTTCAGCTCGTCGAGCAGGTTGGCGCGCATCACGCGGATCAGCCCCGCGGTGCCCGACACTGCGCTGACGAGGATCGGCACCCAGATGTGCGCGAGCAGGTCCTGCACCTTGGCCCAGTTCCAGTAGGGCTGCGCGGCGAACGCCGGCGAGTACAGGCCCGAGACCCCGGCCAGCACCATGATCACCAGCGCCAGCAGGAACGGCGGCACGCTCATGCCGACGAAGCCGACCAGCGTGGCCGCATAGTCGCCCACCGAGTACTGGCGCACCGCCGAGTACACGCCGATCGGGATCGCGATGACCCACGTCAGCACGATCGTGCCCAGCGAGATCAGGAAGGTCAGCAGGATGCGGTCGCCGACCACGTCGTTGACCGCGCGGGCCGTCTCCATCGACAGCCCCATGTGGCCCTGCAGCAGCCCGGCGTCCTTGGCGTCGTAGGTCGCGAACCACAGCACCCCGGTCCAGCGCAGGTACTGCTTCCACATCGGATCGTCGAGGTGGAAGGTGTGCTTCAGGTCCTCGGCCTCCTTCAGGTACGCCGCGTCGCCGGTCTCCTGCAGGTAGGTCAGGCGCGACGTGAGGTAGTCGCCCGGCGGCAGCTGGATGATCGTGAACACCACCACCGAGATCACGGCCAGCGTGGGCACCATGATCGCGAGCCGCCGCGCGATGAACGGGTGCCGCAGCGCGACGAGCAGCACGAGCACGCCGGCCACGATCCAGGCGAGCCAGGCGACGATGCGCGTGATCGACGTGCCGCCCTCGGCCGCGCCGCCGGACGGCGGGCCGTCCGCGGCGATGCGCTTCCACGGCCGCGGCGACTCGAGCAGCGAGCGGGTGTCGGCCACCGCGTTGTGCACCGGGTGGCCGAAGAAGTAGGTCTCGAAGCCGGCGTTGGCCGGCGTCTTGGTCACGGCCGAGAACAGCGCGTTCCTCGGCACGTTGTGAAGGTCGTTGTTGACGACGACGAGGAACGGCGGCGCCTCGGCGATGTTGATCGTCCAGGTGTTCTCGGCGGCGATGTCCAGCACCTCGCGGAAGATGCGCACCTGCTCGGCCTGCGTGGGCGCCTGCAGCGCCGCGACATAGGCCTCGTAGGCGCGGTACATCGGGTGGTCCTTCGGCGGGCCTTGCGCATTGGTCAGGCCTTGCACCGCGTCGGGGTTCCACAGGCCGCCGCGCAGGAACCAGCGGCCCCAGTTCACGGCCCAGTAGCTCTCGATGTCCGGCGGCACGAACTGGCTGGGCTGCAGCAGCGGGAACATGTCGCTCTCGCTGGTCCAGATCATGAAGTCGAAGTCCGACGCGTCGCGCTTCGTGTAGAAGAGCGCGCGCTGCATCTCCCGCACGATCGCGCGGATGCCCACGCGGGCCCAGTCGTCGACGACGAACTGCCCGGGCCCGAGGCCCGTGAAGGCGGAGAAGTTCAGGTACAGCGTCAGCGTGCGGCCGTCGGGCAGCGTGCGCATGCCGTCGATGTCGCGCCGGGTCAGGCCGATCTCGTCGAGCAGCCGGCTGGCCCGCGCGGGATCGTGCTCGACGAAGGCCCGGCCGAGCCCGGGGTGGTGGAACGGAGACTGCGGCCCCGGCTCGACCTGCGCCGCCCGGACCTGGCCGTTGTACTCGGCCTTGATGATCGCGGCGCGGTCGATCGCCAGCGACAGCGCCTGGCGGAAGCGCCGGTCGGCCAGCAGCGTGGCCTTGCCCGCGGTGTCGGGCTGCTCGGGATCGACCCGCCGCGTGATGTTGGGATGGATGATCCAGCTCGAGCGCGACGCCGGGTACCAGTGGACGAGGCGGTAGCCGGCGGTCTCCTGGCGCGCCATCAGCTCGGTGTAGTTCTCGTAGCGGACATTGCGGCCCTGCATGCTGACCTCGCCGTTGGCGAAGGCCAGCGACACCATCTGCGGGCTGCGCACGTCGAACTGCAGCCGGTCGATGTAGGGCAGCTGGTTGCCCTTCGGATCCACGGCGTAGTAGTAGGGGTTGCGCACGAAGACGTGCGGCGGCGTGGCCTTGAGCTCGCGCAGCACCCACGGCCACAGCCGCGGCGCCTCGGGGTTGTCCCACTTCTTCAGGCGGTTGTTGTAGAGCGCGCGGGCGTTGTTGCTGCCCAGCGCCTTCAGCTCGCGGGCCAGGAAGGCCGGGTCGGCGAGGTCCGGGTGGTACTTGCTGTAGTAGTGCTTGGCCAGCGCGCACATGGAGGCGCTGTAGCTGGCCAGCACCTCCTTGAAGTTGCCGTACGGATGCTCGAAGCGGAAGCGCACCGTGTGGTCGTCGATCTTCTCGACCTCGGTCCTGCCGCCGCCGGAGACCATCCAGCGCGCCGGCGCCTTGTCGCCCACGGTCTCGTTGGTGTCGTCGTAGACCCACCAGTAGAGGATGTCGTCGGCGGTGAACGGATGCCCGTCGCTCCAGCGCACGCCGCGCCGCAGGTGCACCGTGAACTCGCGCTTGTCGGGCGACTCGTCCATGTGCGTGGCCAGGTGCGGCACGATCGGGTGGCCGAGCGGGCTCCAGCGGAACAGCCCGGCGTACGCCAGCCGGTGCTCGACGATGAAGATGTCGCTGTCGCTGGTGGCCACGCGCAGCCAGGTGCCGCCGTAGGTGCCGATCTCGCCGCCGTCGAGCACGAGCGGCTGCGGCCCGGTGCGCTGTGCCACCGGCGGCAGCCTGCCCGCCTGGACGAGGTCGGCGAGCACCGGCGCCTCGCCCTTGGGCCACCACGCCGCGCGACGGCCTTCGCGGTAGTCCACGTCGCGCTGCACGCGGGGCAGCTGCTCCGGGCGGCTCGCATCGAACGAGACATCCCGCAACGCCTCGGCCTGCGCGACCCGCTCCGGCGGCGGCTGCGGCGGCGGCCGGCTGAGGTCGGGCCGCAGTGCCAGCGCCACCAGCATCAGCACGCCGAGGAAGCCGGCCCCGGCCAGCAGCACGACACCACCTGCCCGCAGCCATCGCCAGGGCCGCGCGAGCCCGTCGCCCCGCCGTCGCGCCGCCGGTGTCGACTCGCTGGCGTCGACGCTCACGCCACCTCCCGCCAGGCCACCGGGCCCACCATCAGGCCGGTAAAGTGTCTTCCGCCGCCGGCCGTCTGCACGCTGAGGTCGCGGGTCGGCACGCCAGCGCCGAGCGGCCGGGCGGCGACCTCGGCGCGAATCTCGTCGCCATCGCTGCTGAGCCGGAGTTCGACCGTGGCGGCGGCATCGACCGGGGCACGGGCGAGCACCTCGTGGCGCCCGTCGCGATGCGCCTCCAGCCGGGCCACCACCCCGGCGTCGGCGAGCTGCAGCGTGAGCGTCAGGTGCTGCCGTTCGCTCTGGAACAGCGCGAGGCCCACCGCCGCGCCGGCGCGATCCGGCGGCTCGACGACCAGTTCGGCGTCGAAGCGGCCGTGGGCCACGCGGCGCGCGACGAAGCTCGGCGTCCCCGATCCGGCCAGCCGGTCGGGCCTGGGCGAGATCTCGAGGCCCCCGTCGCCGCATCGCCACCAGCGCTGCTCCGGCGCGCGAAGCCGCACCCACGACGGATCGAGCTCGACGCCGGTGTAGTCGTCGACGACCTCGCCGGCCTCGGCCTGCAGCGACGTGCCCTGCGGCGACGGCAGCACCTGCGGCACGCGCTCGCCCCGCGGCAGGATCACGGGCCAGCCGTCGTCGGTCCAGCGCACCGGCAGCAGGAAGGTCTCGCGGCCGTTCAGCCAATGGCCGCCCGGCAGCGGCCGGCAGCCGAGGAAGCTGGCCCACCAGCGGCCGTCGCGGGCTTCGACGAGCTGCGCGTGGCCTGCACAGGTCACCGAGCCGGGCACCGACGGATCGAGGTCGCGCTGCGTCAGGATCGGGTTGCCCGCACGCCACGGCTCGTAGGGCCCCAGCACGTGGCGGCTGCGGAAGACGACCTGCGAGTGCTGCACCGACGTGCCGCCCTCGGCGGCGGTGAGCAGGTACCAGCCGCCCCGGCGCAGCAGGTGCGGGCCTTCGATCCAGACCGGGTTCGTGGCCGGATCGGCGCCGCCGTCGACGAGCACGCGGCGCGGCCCGACCAGCTGCCGGGCGTCCGCGTCGAAGCGCTGGATCCAGATCGCGCGGTGGCCGTCGTAGCGGGGCGTCCCGTCCGGCGGGCCGTTGTTCAGCATCCACGCGCTGCCGTCGTCGTCGAAGAACAGCGACGGGTCGATGCCGTCGAACGGCAGCCACTGCGGATCGCTCCACGGCCCCGCGGGGTCGGTGGCGGTGACGAGGAAGTTGCCGCCGCCGTCCACCATCGTGCAGACGAGGTGGAAGGTGCCGCGATGGAACGACAGCGCCGGCGCGAACAGTCCGCGCGAGACCCCGAGACCGGCGTAGCGCAGCATCCGCGGCCGGTCGATCGCGTGGCCGACGAGTCGCCAGCGGACGAGATCCCGGCTGTGGTGGATGGGCAGCCCCGGGTACCACGCGAAGCTCGACGTGACGAGGTAATGGTCGTCGCCGACGCGGCACAGCGTGGGATCGGGGTGGCAGCCGGGCAGGATGGGGTTGCGGTAGTGACCGACGGGCACGGCAGGCTCGGCGTCGAGACCGCGATAGCGGAAGCGCCGCACCCTCACGACGCCGCGCGCACCGGCGTGCGGCAGGACGCCGCTGCCGCCGGTCGGGTGCGAGAACGGCCACGCCGGCCAGCCCTGCGCATCGTGGAGGTTGTTCTGCTGCGGGTTGTCGACCCAGCCGAAACGCAGGGCCACCGGCTCGGCGATGTCGGGGTGCCAGGCCACGACGCGGCGCCCCTCCAGCCGCGCCTGTGCCGCGCGGAACCGCCCGTCCGGCCCGGCCACGGCGAACCCCTGCGGCGCGCTGCCCGTCGGGCGCGTGACCAGGCCGAGGCCGTGGTCGTCGAAGGTCGCGACCAGCGACGGGCCCTCGCGCTGCACCTGCTGCATCACGGGTCCTGCCGGCCCGGCCCGGCCATCCTCCAGCAGGCGTCGGGCCAGCACCGCGAACCGCTCGCCCACCGTGCGCTTGTCGCGCGGGTGCAGGTCGCCGTCGTCACCGGCATCGGTGAGCACCGCCATCGCCGTGCCGGGCAGCGTGAGCGCGTGGCGCTGGGCGTCGCGCAGGTCGGCCCAGCCACTGCGGTCGAGGTCGTTGGCCGCCACCGCGCCGAACGGCGCCAGCTGCGCGTAGACGAACGGCAGCCGCGGGTCGTCGAAGTGCCGGCGCCAGTCGACGATCAGGCGCCGGAACGCATCGGCATAGGCCGCGGCCCGCCCGACGTTGCTCTCGCCCTGGTACCAGAGCACGCCCCGCAGCGGCAGGCCGCGCAGTGGCGCCACCATGCCGTTGTGCGCAAGGCTCGGGGCATCGTTGGCCGTGGCCTCGGCCGCGCTGCGCACCTCGGCCACGCGCGCGTGCCAGCGGCCCGCCAGCGGCACGGGCCCGGCGGCCGTGTCGAGCCGCAGCATCGCCGGATCGCCGTGCAGGCCGCCGTAGCCGCCCAGGTCCGTGACGCGCACCGCGATCGTGTTGGCCCCTGCGCGCAGCAGCCCAGCCGGCAGCGGGTAGCGGCGCGGTGTGTCGTGGTGCCGGGTGCTGCCGACGTGCACGCCGTTGACGTAGGTGTCGTCGTGGTCGTCCACCTTGGCCAGGTGCAGCACGGCAACGCCCGCGGCCTGTGCCGGCGTCAGCACCACGCTGCGGCGGTACCAGACCACGCCGTCCAGCCCGGCCAGCCCTTGCGACTCCCACCACTGAGGGGCCTGCAGCGTCGGCCAGTCGCCGTGGTCGAGGGAGGGGTCAGCCCCGTTCGAGTGGTCGGTCGCCAGGGCCGCGGGCCCCTGGAAGGCCTCGACGCGGGCGATCACGTCACGGCCCAGCTTCGCCGCGAGGGCCGCGTCGTCGGCGGGTGTCTCCTCCGCGGCGGCAGCCAGCTCCGGATCGGCCCGCGCCGCGTCGCGGCGGACCCAGGTTTCCAGGTTGGAGCCGTTCCAGGCGACGTTCACCAGGCCCACCGGCACGTCCAGCTCCGCCTGCAGGCGTCGCGCGAAAGACCAGCCGACGGCACTGAACTCCGCCGTGTCGCCGCCTGCGCGCGCGGCCACCCAGGGCGCCGCTGGAATGTCGTCCTGGGGTCGCGCCCGGGCCTGCAGCGGCACGCGCAGGTGGCGGATGCGCGGCGCGTCGACCGCCGCGATGTCGGCGTCGCCGCCCCGGGCGTCCTTCAGCGGCCACGCCATGTTGGACTGCCCGCCCAGCAGCCAGACATCGCCGATCAGCACGTCGCGCAGGCGCAGCGCCTCGCCGCCCTGCTCCACGCGCAGCTCCAGCGGCCCGCCGGCAGGGCGCGCCGGCAGCTCGAGCCGCCAGCGCCCCTGGGCGTCGACCGGGCCTCGGGCCGATGCCGTGCCACCCGGGCCCTCCAGCGTGCCGCGGACCTCCGCGCCCGCACGCCCCCACCCCCACAGGCGGATCGGCCGCCCGCGTTGCAGCACCATGTGATCGCCGAACACCCGCGCCAGTCGCAGCGTCGTCGGGGCCGGCCGCTCGGCCGGGAAGGCGGGTGGCATCGGGGCGGTGAGCAGCAGCGTGAGCGCGCGGCGCCTCGAGGCGCTCACACGGGCATCGGTCGGCATGGCACGCGCCGGGGCCCGTGCGCGGCCGCTGCAGCCTGCACCGGGCCGCAGGAGGCCCCTGCCCGGGCGGCCCGCGCCTTCACGATGCCTTCATCACCCGCAGCGGCGGCCGCACGCGCGGCGCCGCATCCGACTGCCGGCGCACCAGCTCGTGGCCGAGCACGACGTGGCTGGCCGCCTCCTCGGCGCCCTGCCGCCTCGCACGGACCTGGCGGACGAGCATCTCCACCGCCAGGCGCGACATCTCGGCGATGGGCTGCCGGATGGTGCTCAGTTCCGGCCAGATGGTCGTGGCGATGGCGGTGTCGTCGAAGCCCACCACCGTGAGGTCGCCCGGCACGTCCAGCCCCTTGCGGTGCGCCACCGCCACCGCGGCTGCGGCCATGTCGTCGTTGGCGGCGAAGATCGCCGTGGGCCGCGGCTCCAGCGCGAGCAGCGCCTCGGCCGCGTCCAGTCCCGAGCGATAGCTGAACAGGCCCCGCACGACCAGGTCGTCGGGCACGACGAGGCCGGCGCCCTTCATCGCCTCGCGAAACCCCTGCAGCCGCTTGGCGCTCGCGGTCTGGTTGGGATGGCCGCAGATGAACCCGACGCGCTGGTGGCCCAGCGAGAGCACGTGGCGCGTCATCTCCAGCGCCGCGTGGTAGTCGTCGATGCCGACGGTGCTGACCTTGTCGGACGGCCGCCCGCTGGCCACCAGCACCGCCGGCGTACCGGTGCTGGTCACGAGCTGCAGCAGCTTGCGGGAGTCGCACAGCGGCGGCGGCAGGATGATCCCGTCGACCCCGTTGTCGAGCAGCTCGCGCGCGTGCTGTTCCTCGCTGGCGCCCACCTCGCACTTCTCGACGACCAGCTGGGCATGGCTGCGGCTGGACTGCTCCAGCAGCCCGACGAGGAACTCGCTCAGGTAGGCCGCGCTCGGGTTGCTGTACAGCACGCCGATGCGCAACTGGTCCGAGCCGGCCAGCCGCTGCGCGGCCTGGTTGGGCACATAGCTCAGCGCGGCGATCGAGGCGACGACCTTCTCGCGCGTCGTGGGCCGCACGTTGGCCGCCCCGTTGATCACGCGCGACACCGTCATCGGCGACACACCGGCGTGGCGCGCCACATCCTCGATGGTGGCCACGCCGCCTCGTTGCGGTGTGCGCGATCTGGGCTTGGCGTTGCTCATCGGTGGTGCTTGCGGGAACGCAGCCGACGTTCTAGCAGGTCAGCGGCAGGGGCGGATTGTGAGCGTTATCCCAGCCCGCATCAATGCAACTTCCCGGCCCTCCTCATTGGTGTTTTCCTCGGGGTCCTTCCTCCTTGACGGTCCGGCGTGACGGCTCGTAAATTCGAATGTGCGCGCTACCATTCGATGGCATGCGTGGCATGGCCCCGGCGGCAGCAAGACCCCCAGCGACCAGGAGACAACCGGCATGAGCAGCAACTCCCTCCGTCCCTCCCGCCGCGGCAAGGCCGGGCGCAGGCTGATCTTCGGTACCACCGCGCTCGCGGGCCTCGTCGCGCAGGCGTACGCGCAGCCGGCGGCGACGCCGGAGGGCAGCCAGACGGTCACCGTCACGGGCTTCCGCGCCAGCCTGAACAAGGCCATCGAGTCCAAGCGCGACGCGATCAACTTCACCGACTCCATCTTCGCCGAGGACATCGGCAAGTTCCCCGACGCCAACGTCGCGGAGTCGCTGCAGCGGATCCCGGGCATCACGATCGTGCGGGAGATCAACGGCGACGGCCTGAACGTGCAGATCCGCGGTCTGGGGACCAACTTCACCAAGATCCTGCTCAACGGGGCGCCGGTGGCGGTGGCCTCCACCGGCCGCACCGACGCGCAGAACACCAACCGGGAGGTCGACCTCGACCTGCTGCCATCGGAACTCTTCTCGCAGCTGTCGGTGACCAAGAGCCCGACGGCGTCGATGCTCGAAGGCGGCGCCGCCGGCGTGGTGGAGATGCGCACGGCGCGCCCCTTCGATCGCAAGGGCACGCGCTACGTGTTCAGCGCCGAGGGCAACAACAACTCGCTGGTGAAGGAGTGGTCGGGCAAGGCGAGCTTCCTGGCCAGCACCACGGTCGGCGACACCTTCGGCATCCTGGGCGGTGTCGTCTGGTCCAAGCAGAACGTGCTCACCAAGGGCTTCGAGACCATCGGCTGGACGAATGCCAACCTGTCGGCCGCCCAGAACTCGAGCAGCCCGCGCAACAACACCGGGGGCGGAAACTGGACCATCCCGGCCACCGTGCCGGCCAATGCCGGCAACGGCCTCACGGTCGGCGACACCATCAACGAGGCCTTCCTGCTGGCCAAGAACCCGGGGCTGACGATCCAGCAGATCGACAACGCGCTGATCCCGAGACTGGGCCGGCCGATGGAGGAGACCGGCACGCGCGAGCGCCTCTCCGGCGTGCTCAGCGTCGAGTACCGGCCCACGAGCGACCTGCGGTTCTACGTCGACGCACTGGCGGGCAAGAAGGACAACCAGCTGACCCGCGTCGACCTGGCCTGGGTGGGCCGCAACGGCTCGATGGTGCCGCTGAACCTCCAGGTGGACCGCAGCGATTGCTCCCAGGGCTGCGTCGTGACCAAGGGCACCTTCGCCAACGCGCAGTTCTTCCTGGAGTACCGGCCGCACCTGGAGGACGTGGAGCTGTGGGGCGTCAACCCGGGCTTCGTCTGGAACCTGAACCCGCAGATGACGCTCGACGGTCAGGCCAACTTCACGAAGAGCAAGTTCCATCGCGAGTCGCCGTCGGTGCTCGTGATCTCCCGGCCCAGCTCGGGCGTGACCCTGCAGTACGACAACACGGGCGCCCTGCCCGTCTACACCACCAACCTCGACTTCAACGATCCCAGCAAGTTCGGCTGGTTCAGCGGCTCCCGCGTCAACATCCAGGACGAGTACCGCGACACCGAGACCAAGGGCTTCCGCACCAACCTGACCTGGGGCGACCGCAAGTTCAACCTGAAGTTCGGCCTGGCCTACGACGACATCTCGCGCCGCGTGAAGCCGCGCGACAACTCACAGGCCTGGCAGAACGCGGTGTGCGGCAACAACCCGAACCCGAACCCGCTGTTCCAGGGCGGCCCGGCCTGCGACGGGCTGAACGCCCCGGGCAGCGCGGCGGCGCAGTACCCGGGTTTCG
Source organism: Rubrivivax sp. (assembly GCA_016789955.1). Classification (GTDB taxonomy): domain Bacteria; phylum Pseudomonadota; class Gammaproteobacteria; order Burkholderiales; family Burkholderiaceae_C; genus Rubrivivax. The sequence goes on from JAEUPB010000054.1 coordinate 81,986, forward strand.
GCACCGGTTACACGGCCGGCCAGACGGGCCCCGTGGTGTACACGGGCTCGCTGATTCCCAACAGCGCCATCGCCAACTACCTCAAGCCCAGCAGCGCCGGGTTCATCACGGTGGACTGGGCCCGGTTCGCCGCCGACGGCAAGTACGACGTGTACCACTCGGCCGCCTTCGAGGTCAGCGGTGCGAACACGGGCGCCAACAACGGCTACATCCGCGAGAAGACCGAAGGGTTCTACGCGGAGGTCAACGGCGACACCACGCTGCTGGGCCGGCGCACCCGCTACAACCTGGGCACGCGCTACGTGCGCACCGACCAGGACGTCGGCGGATTCGTCTCCATCGCCGACCCGCGCAACACGACGCAGAACCTGCAGGCCGGCGGCCGCTACCCCACCGTCGATCAGCTGGTGGTGCTGAACAACAAGTACCACAACACGCTGCCATCGGGTACGGTGGCGCTCGACGTGACCAGCGAGGTCGTGCTGCGCGGGGCGTTCTCGCGCTCGATGACGCGCCCCAACCCCGACCAGGCCCGGCCGGCGGTGAACTTCACGAGTCCGTCGGCCGACACCGGCACGATCGGCAATCCGACCCTGAAGCCCTTCGTCTCCAACAACCTCGACCTGGGCCTGGAGTTCTATCCGGCACGCGACACGACCGTCGCGCTGACCGCGTTCAAGAAGAGCATCACCGGGTTCACGATCAACGAGAACATCACGCTGCCGTTCTCGGCGCTGTCGGTGTACGGCATCACCTACGACACGCTGACGCCCACGCAGCAGCAGGGTCTGAACCTTCGCGGCGGCCCCAACGCGGCGACGGTGGTGATGACGCGGCAGATCAACTCGCCGTACAAGCTGCACATCAATGGCGCGGAACTGCAATGGGTGCAGTCGCTGGACCGGATCCTGCCGGTGCGCGGCTTCGGCTTCACCGCCTCGTTCATGAAGGTGCACCAGACCTCCGGCGATCCGTCGGTGGTCGCGCTGGGCGTGCCCAAGGATGCCTACAACCTGACCGCCTACTACGAGAACAAGGGCGTGATGATCCGCATCTCCCAGGCCTTCGGCAAGGGCAGCCAGACCTCCACGCTGAACCAGAACGGCATCGCCGCCGCGGCGTTGTACGGTGACGACTACAAGCAGGTGGATCTCTCCACCAGCCTGGCCCTGGACTCGTTCTTCGACATCAAGGGCGAACCGCTGCTGACCTTCAACGTCAACAACCTGACGAACCAGAAGCAGCGCAGCTACTTCCAATTCACCAACGCCACCTTCACCGAGTACCAGCCCTCGCGCAGCTACTTCCTGGGGCTGCGCATGAAGTTCTGACCGATGCAGGCGGCGGACGCAGCGCAGTCCTCGAGGTCGGCGCCGCGTCCGCAGCGGCGATCAGCAGGTGGCGTAGCGCGTCGTCGGCGACGGCACCGGGGCACGGCCGCCGCGGTCAGGACTTTCCGAGCTGCGGCCGCCCGAACAGCGTGGAGGCGCGGCTGATCGGGCCGAGTTCCGCCGTGGCGGCGAGCATGGCCGGAGCGAGCTGCTGCATGCGCGCCACCGTGAGGCGCTGACGCGGTCCTGCGATGCTGATCACACCGACGGCCTCGCGGCCGCGGACCACGGGCGCCGCCATCGCCGTCATGCCCGGTGCGAACACTTCGTCGATCATCGCGTAGCCGCGCGCCCTCGCGGCCTGCAGCAGGCCCAGCAGCGACCTGACCGTCGTGGGCGCCTTCGGCCCATGGTCCTTGGGCTGGCCGAAGCCCTGGCGGCTGACCAGCTCGAGCGCCCGCTCATCGCTCAACGTGAGCAGCCAGGCGTGACCGGACGCGGTGCACGACAGGCGGGCGTCCATCCCCATGTCCGGGTCGTAGCGCAGGCCGCTGCGCGTGCCTTGGGCCATCGCGACCCAGACGAGCCGGTCATCGTCGACGATCGCCAGACGCACCAGCTCACCCGACTCCTTGGCCAGGCGCTCGAGCAAGGGTTCGGCGATGTCGACGATGCCCGAGCTGCTGAGGAAGCCCAGGCCCAGCGACGCGAGCTTGGCCGTGAGCTGATAGTCGCCATGGCTGCGCGACTGGCGCACGTAGCCGCGCCTTCGCCGCCGTGCCCGGGGTGTGGGAGTGCGCCGTCGTCGGCGTCGAGGACGCCGCGTTCGGCGAGCGACCAGTGGCCTTCGTGGTGCCGCGGCGCGGCGTGCCGATCGAGCCGCTGCGGGACGCGCTGACCCAGGCAATCGAGCGCAACCTCGGCCGCATCAAGCGACCGGACGCCCTCCACCTGATCGACGAACTGCCGCGGACACCGACGGGCAAGTTGCAGCGCCGGCGCTTGCGTCCTCCCGGCGTCGCGTGAGGGCGTCCGCAGGCGCCGCCGCCTGCACGCGACGCGGCAGGCGGCCGTGTGATCGGCTGGTCCGCCGCTGGAGTGTGTGGATCGTGTCCGTTCGCCAGCGAGACGGCTCTCCCGAGGGGAGCTGAGGTAGCGAGCAACGTGCGCTTCATTGAAGCGACTGTGGGCGGGCACGCACAAGCTGAGCACGGCCCTGGCGACGGCTACTCCTTGACGTGCCCGACGGCCGCGAGAGCCCGTTCCCAACGCTGGTACGACTCGCGGATCGCCGCCGCGAACTCCTGCTGGCCGAGCCACTGGGCCTCGACGCCGCCCGCCAGGAACTCCTCGCGCACCTTGGGCATGGCCAGCACCTGCGCGATCGCGTCGCTGAGCCGCGCGGTGGTCTTGGGGTCGAGCCCCGCGGGGCCGACGAATCCGATCCAGCTGCCGATGTCGACGCCGGAGATGCCCTGCTCGCTCATCGTCGCCAGATCGGGGAACAGCACGCTGCGTGCCGGCGCCACGGCGGCGATCATGCGGATCTCGCCGGTCTTGGCCAGCGCCACCGCGGCGGACGATGACGCGAACTGCAGGTGCACGCGGCCGGCCACGAAGTCCTTCGCCACGTCGTTGGCGCCCTTGTAGGGCACGTGCACGATGTCGATGCCGGCCTGCCGCGCGAACACCTGGCCGAACACGTGCGCCGGCGTGCCCACGCCCTGCGAGACGTAGTTCAGCTTGCCCGGGTGGGCCTTGGCATAGGCCACCAGGTCCTTCACGCCCTGCCCCGGCACCGACTTGTGCACCACCAGCACCAGCGGGCCGAGGGCGCCCTGCGCCACCGGCGTGAAATCCTTGAAGGTGTCGTAGCGGACCGTCGACAGCGTGTGCGGCAGCAGCGACAGCGTCGACGCGGGCGTGTACAGCAGCGTGTGGCCGTCGGCGGCCGAGCGGGCCACCTCCGTGGCCGCCAGCATCGTTCCCGCTCCCGGCCGGTTCTCCACGATCACCGGGACGCCGAGGATCGGCGAGAGGAACTGCGCCACGGTGCGGGCCTGCAGATCGGTGCCGCCGCCGGCCGGGAAGCCGACCACCAGCCTGAGCGGCTTGCCGGGCACGGGGAAATCGGCCGCCTGCGCCGTGCGGGCCAGCGGCACGGCGGACAGGATCAGCGCCGCGAGCCACGCGCCGAGGCGCCGCCAGGTGTTCATCGCCGGGTTCCTCCGAGGTGGTTGCTCATCGCCAGTCGTCGACCGACACCGTGGCGCGGTGATGCGCGCCCATGATCTGCCAGTACCCGTTGGCCTCGCCGCCGGTGACGACGACGTTGATCGCGTCCTCCTCGAACATGCGCAGCGGGGTGTCGGGCGGCACACCGACGTAGCGCGCCTTGGGCGACTCCGAGGGGCCGAACGTGGCACGCGAGTACACGTAGTTCTGCACCAGCTGCAGGTCCCAGTAGCGGCCGGCGGGCATCTCGGCGGTCTCGTGCAGCCAGCGGATCAGCTTGGCCTTGGTGTCGAAGCCGCCGCGGTCGACGAACTGGCGCGCCGCGATCGGGTCGAGCACCAGCACCGGGGCGGTGATCGCGTCGGTGCCCAGCAGCATGTCCTTCACGTGCTCGCGCCAGCGGTCCTTGCGCAGGCCCAGGCTGAAGGTGGTCGAGCGGCAGCCGTGGAAGACCGAGACCGTGCTCGTGCCGGCGTCGAAGCCCTTCTGCACGTGCAGCGGCTCCCAGGGCGAGCGCTCCTCGTTCTCGGCGAAGGTGATGCCGTTGTAGGTGTAGCTGTTGCCGATCGAGCCCATGAAGGTCTCGCCCGGGACCGAGCCGCCCTGCAGGTTCTGCGACAGCAGGCCGTAGGCGCGGCCGATCGTGGCGTTGGCGGCGTTGTACGGGCCCATCGCGCCGATGCCGCAGTTCATGCCGATCTCGTGCCGGATCGGGCCGTTGACCACCGTCATCACCGACGCGGAACTGGACGTGCTGCCGCGCGCGCTGATGCCGGTGGAGGCCAGCGCCAGGATGACGGGGAAGTACTCGGGCCTGGCACCTGCCATCACCGCGTTGACCGCCACCTTCTCCACCGTGTACTCCCACAGGCCGCGGTTGGGCGTGGGCTGCATGCGGCCCACCACCTCGTCGGGGCGCCGCCGCGTGCCGGCCAGCATCGCCGCGACGCGGTCCTCGGTGGGCAGCACGATGGGCAGGAAGTCGGTCCAGCCGTTGCGCTCGAAGCGTGCACGCAGGTGGTCTTCGCTGTCGGGTTCCTCCAGCCTCGGCGTGTCGCGCGCACAGCGCTCCTCGCCCGCCGCGCTGGCGGCCAGGCCCTGCGTCAGCCCGTCCACGACCGCCTGCATCACCGGCTTGCCGGAGACCGGGTCGCGGCCTTCCACGTAGGCGCGCAACTCGGCCCCGCTCTTGCCCATCACCGGCTGAGGCACGAACACCTGCGGCAGCTGCGGCAGCCCGCCCATGCGGCTGACCGAGCGCGTGATCGCGATGAAGCGATCGGTGTGCAGGGCCACGGTCGGCACGCCGTACATGGTCTCGAGCGTGATCGCGTGCGTGGTCACCGCGGGCGAGCAGGTGCTGCAGTGGCCCACGCCGATGATGGCGGCATGGCCCAGCGTGCGGATCTCGTTCCACAGCTGCGGGTCGTCCTTGCCGTAGTAGCTGGCCATCTGGCGCAGCACCGTCTTCACGCCCGGCATCCGGGCCGCGAACCAGGCCTGCACCTGTCGCAGCAGTTCGACCGAATCGTCGAACTTCGTGTCGACGAGATAAACGGTCTTGCCGTCCAGGCTGCCCGGGCGCGCCGCGGGCTGCTTGCGGGTGATCGTCGGCGGGTAGCCGACCGGGTTGTGCACGGTGATCAGCGGCCCGGCCTTCACGGTGGTCAGCATGGCGGTGCGCTCCTCGTCAGGAATTGTTCGGTGCGGGCGGCGGCGAGTTCGGCGCTGGGCGCGTGGAAGGCCGCGCGCGCGTCGCAGTTGAAGCCGTGGCCGGCCGGGTAGACGTGCAGCTCGGCCTGCGGGCAGGCAGCGGCGATCTGCCGCACGTGCTCCGGCAGGATGTGCGCATCGTGCTCGCCGAAGTGCAGCAGCACCGGCACGCGCGGCACGGCCTGAAGGTGGCCGGCGATGTTCGTCCCGTAGTACGCCACCGCGGCGTGCAGCCGCTCGAGGCGCGCCGCCGCCAGCCAGGCCAGCGTGCCGCCCCAGCAGAAGCCGATCACGGTCACCGCCGTGCCGGGCGCCGCCGCGTGGTCGATGGCAGCCTGCACGTCGAGCAGCGCCTGCTCTTCGCTCACCTGCGCCTTGAGCTCGCGCCCGCGGGCGATGTCTTCCGGGCCGTAGCCCAGCTCGGGCACGGTGGGCACGGCACGGTCGAACAGCGAGGGCGCGATGGCCACCCAGCCGCGGCTCGCCCAGCGCTCGCACACCGAGCGGATGTGCGAATTGGCGCCGAAGATCTCCTGAAGCACGACGATGGCGCCTTGCGGCTGCAACGCGCCGGGGTCGGCGGGCCGGGCGACCCAGGCCCGCAGCACGTGGCCATCGGCGGCACGCAGGTCGGTCCATCCCATTGCGGCTCTCTCCAGTCCCGTGCGGTCAGTGGGCCGCGCGGCTCGGCGCGCCGGCGCGGGCCCGCTGCATCGGCTCGAACTCGTGCACCTTCTCCGGCCGCAGCAGGCGGTACGGCGGCGCCACCGAGCGGTCTTCGTCGACCAGCGTGATGCGGTCGATCTCGACCAGGTCCTCAGGGGTGAAGCGCACCTGCAGCGCCTGCACGTTCTCGCGCAGGTGCTCGGGCTTGTCGGCGCCGGCGATCACCGTGAACGTGGCGGGCCGCTGCAGCAGCCACGCGAGCGCCATCTGCGGCAGCGTCCAGCCGCGCGCCCGAGCAAAGGCGTGCAGCTGCTCCGTGACGGCCCAGTTGCGCTCGGACTGCCAGGCCGGCGTGTTCGGGTTGTTGGCCTGGCGCGTGCCGGGGGCGATCTCGCCGCGCCGGTGCACGCCCGAGAGCATGCCGGCGGCCAGCGGGAAGTAGTGCGTCATGCCGAGGCCGTACTTGACGCAGAACGGCTCGAAGCGCCGCTCGAGGTCGCGGTACAGCAGGCTGTGGTGGTCCTGCGTGGAGATGAACCCCGACAGGCCGTACCGCTCGGCCGTGAAGTGCGCCTCGCACAGCTCCCAGGCCGAGAAGTTGGACGCGCCGATGTAGCGCACCTTGCCGGCTCGCACGAGGTCGTCGAGCGCGCGCAGCGTCTCCTCGATCGGCGTGGCCGAATCGGGCCAGTGCACCTGGTACAGGTCGATCCAGTCGGTCCTCAACCGCCGCAGGCTGGCCTCGCAGGCGGCGATGACGGCGATGCGCGAGTTGCCCACGTCGTTGGGCCCGTCGCCGGTGCGGTTGCCGAACTTGGTGGCGATCAACGCCTGCTGGCGCCTGGCGCCCTGCAGCGCCAGGCCCAGGGCTTCCTCCGACCTCCCGATGCCGTAGCTGTTGGCGGTGTCGAAGTAGTTGATGCCGAGGTCCAGCGCCTGGTCGACGACCGCCTGCACGCCGGCCTGCGGCACGTAGCCGCCGAAGGGGAAGCAGCCGACCCCGATGGCCGAGGCGACGAGCCCCGAGCGGCCGACGTGCCGGTACTGCATGGCCGACTCGCGCGGCGTGAGGCCGATGGCGGTCACGCGCTGCTGGAGGTCACCGGGCTCGGCCATCGGTCAGCCATCCATCTTCATGCCGGTCTCGCGGATCACCGGGCCCCAGCGGTCGCGGTTGGCCTGCAGCTTCTTCATGAACTGCTCGGGCGTGCCGCCGCGCGGCACCAGCCCCATCTTGTGCAGCAGCTCGGTGACCGGCGCCGAGGCCAGCGCCTCGGTCACGATGGCGGCGTACTCGGCGGCCAGCGCCGCCGGCATGCCGGCCTTGCCGTAGAGGCCGAAGAAGGTCTCGGCCACGTAGCCGGGATAGCCCGCCTCGGCGAAGGTGGGGATCTCCGGCGCCAGCGGCGAGCGCGCCTCGCTGGCATGGCCCAGCACCTTGAGCTTGCCGGCACGGTGCAGTTCCAGGTAGTCCGGCAGGATCGAGCCGCTGGCCGGGATCTGCTGGCCCAGCAGGTCGGTGAGCAGCGGCGCACCACCGCGATAGGCCACCGACTGCAGCGGCAGCTTCAGCTGCTGGCCGAGCTGGTAGATCACCAGCGACGACTGGCTCACCGGGCTGGGCACGCCGATCGAGCCGCGCTTCGAGTCCTTCTTCACCGTCTCGAAGTACTCGGCCATCGAGGCGACGCCGGAGGCCGGGTGCACGGTGAAGGCCATCGGCGCCATCGCGCAGTCGACAATGGGCAGCAGGTCCTTCTCCATGTCGAAGGTCGCCCGGCTCATCAGCAGCGGCAGCAGCGAGACCGAGGAGTTCGGCGCCATCATCAGCGCGCTGCCGTCGGCGTCCAGCTGGCGCAGGTGCTGCACCGCCATCAGGCCGCCGGCACCGGACTTCGACTCCACCACCACCGGGCGGTCGAGCCGGGCGCGCAGCCGGTCGCCGAGCGTGCGCGCCAGCGTGTCGGACGACGTCCCAGGTGGCACGGTGAGGATGATCGTCAGCGGCTTCGGCTGCGCCAGCGCCAGCGTGGGCAGCCCCAATGCCGCCGGCAATCCGAGCGGTGCCGTGCCCAGGGCGGCGATGAGTCTGCGCCTGCTTCGATGTGTCATGTCGTCGTGTCTCCTCGGGTGGAAGGTGCGAGCCCCTTGCCGGCCATTCTTCGCCACGCGCGGGGTGCCGGCAAATGAAACAGGGTGGCTACGCGTCGCCCCACACCTCGCGCGCCACCTCCACCACGCGCTCGAGCTTGCGCCACTGGTCGTCCATCGACAGGTCGTTGCCGTGGTAGGTGCTGCTGAAGCCGCACTGCGGCGACAGGCACAGCTGTTCCAGCGGCACGATGCGGGCGGCTTCTTCGATGCGGCGCTTCAGCGCGTCCTTGCCCTCGAGCTCGCCGAGCTTGGTGGTCACGAGGCCCAGCACGACGCGCTTGGCGGCGGGCACGCGGCGCAACGGCTCGAAACCGCCGGAGCGCGCGCTGTCGAACTCCATGAACCAGCCGTCGACGTCGGTCGAGAACATCGCCTCCACCACCGGGTCGTAGCCGCCCTCGGCGACCCAGGCACTCTTGAAGTTGCCGCGGCAGGTGTGGATGGTCACCGTCATGTCGGCCGGCCGGTCGCGCAGCGCCTCGTTGATGACCCGTGCATAGCGCATCGGCAGCGCCATCGGGTCGTCGCCGTTGCGGCGGCAGTTGTCGTGGATCTTCGGGTCGCAGAGATAGGCGAAGGTGATGTCGTCGAGCTGCAGGTAGCGGCAGCCGGCGGCGGCCAGGTGCGCGATCGCCTGCCGGTAGGCCGCGGCCACGTCGCTCCAGAAGTCGTCGAGGTCCGGATACACCTCGCGCGAGATCGCGGCGCGGCCGCCGCGCAGGTGCAGCATGCTCGGCGACGGAATCGTCATCTTCGGCACCACCTGCGCGCGCGCATGGGCGAGCTGCTTCAGGTAGGCGAAATGCTCGACCATCACCGCACGGCTGCAGCCGATGCGCCCGGTGATCGACGCGATGGGCGGCTGCTCGCTCTGGCCGGCGAAGCGGAACTTCTCGCCGGCGTTCGCCTGCAGCTCGACCCCATCCAGCTGCGCGAGGAAGTCCAAATGCCACCAGTCCCGGCGGAACTCGCCGTCGGTGACCGCCCGCAGTCCGATCGCCTGCTGGCGGCGCACGGCTTCGGCGATGGCCCGGTCTTCCGCCTCGCGCAGGGCCTCGGCGGGCAGTTCGCCGCGCTTCCAGGCCGCACGGGCTTCGGACAACGCCGCGGGGCGCAACAGGCTGCCGACCTGGTCGGCGCGGAATGGGGGGTGCGGGTTCATGGCGAGCGTGTGGAGCGGCCGTGAATCGGCCTCGCGGGAGGCTACCCCAAACAGCGCGGCCGGCTCGGGCGCCGGGTGGCTCCCTAATCCGCGCCCATCCGGGTGGTCGCGCGACGGGCTTCGACTCGCTAGCATCCGTGACGCCGAGCACCGGGTCGGTGCGGGAAGGGGAACGCGATGGCGGAAGCACACGACAGCTGGCTCTCCGGGCTGGGGATCGACGTCGACAAGGTCCTGAAGTCGCTCGGACCGCCGATGCCCGAGGCGCCGCAGCCGATGCCGTTCGGGCTGCTGACCCCTGAGGAGGTGGATGCGATCGCGGACGGGCGATACGAAGGCCCGGGCGGCGAATCGCAGGTGGGCGGCGACGGCAGCCAGAGCGGCAAGGGCCGGCTGCTGAAGACCGACGACGGCCATGGCGGGTCCACCGAGTACTTCAGTGGCGAGTACGACGTGAAGCCCGACGGCAGCGGCTCGGTGAAGGGTGCCGTCGCCAAGAAGACGAGCATGGATGGCGCCGTGGTCGAGACCACCGGCGAGGTGGAGCTGTCGAAGGGCAAGGCCGCAGTGACGGCCAAGAAGACCGAAGTCGACGTCGCCAAGCTCGCGGGCGATGCCTTGCCCGAGGGCACGGTCCTCAAGTTCGACATGGGCGGGGGCACCGCCAGCGCCGAGAATTCGATCCGCGACGACGGCATGTCGTTCGGCGTGCAGGCCAACGCCGGCGAGGGCTCCATCACGGCGGGCACGCAGAATGCCAAGAGCGACACCGACGAGACGACGCGCTTCGGCCTCAGCGAAGGCGCGGGCGGCGCAGGGCGCGTTCATTGGGGCGATGCCGACAAGGATGGGAATGCCGAGTACGGCATCGGTGCGGACATCGGGCCGGTGTCCTTCGACATCAAGACCGAAGACCCGCTGCGCACGGCACTCAAGACGCTCGGCAACAGCGCCGTACCCGGCCTCGGCACCCTGGCCCAACTGGCCGACCAGACCGGGCTGCTGGGCAAGGAGAACCTGACAAAGAAGGCCAAGGAGGGCGCCAGCGAACTGGCCGACGAGGCCATGGAGGCCGGACAAGAACTGGTCGACGGCGCAAGCGAAGCCATCGACGACGCGACGGAGGCGGCCGGCGAGGCCATCGATGAGGCCACGGAGGCGGCCAGTGAGGCAGTCGATGCCGCTACGGAGGCGGCAGGTGAGGCGATCGACGCCGCCACCGAAGCGGCCGGCGAGGCCGTCGACGCCGCTACGGAAGCAGCTGGCGAAGCAGTCGATGCCGCCACCGAAGCGGCCGGCGAGGCCGTCGACGCCGCTACCGAAGCAGCTGGCGAAGCAGTCGACGCCGCCACCGAAGCGGCCGGCGAGGCCGTCGACGCCGCTCCG